>CAVPFS010000001.1:0-5776 GCA_963703825.1 uncultured Solirubrobacterales bacterium
TCCGTTGCTTTGCTTGCCGCCGATCACATACCAGCTGTTGCGCCCGACGTGGTAGGGCTTAGTGCCGCGCAGGCGGTTCTTGATGTTGGCCAGGCGCGTTCTCGGGCGGATGCCGTCGAGGGCGTAGTGGCGGTTGGCGGTCAGCGCGATCACGATCTTGTCCTCGACCTGGCGCCGCGTTCGCGAGCTCAGGGACCGCAGAAGCTTGGCCGATGGGTAACCCGCCCGGATCCCCCAGCCGTGGGCCAGGCAGAAGTTGTCCATACCGTTGCGGGTCACGGTGAACTTGGTCAGGGTTCGGCGTGCGCGGGCCTGGGTGAAGCCGAGCTTGAGCGCTCCGAGCCGCAGGCCTTTGAGCCGTCCGGTGGCCGTCGCGCAGCGCGGGCCTTGCGACCCCGTGCCGGTGCCCGAGCCCGAGCTCGACGGCGTCCCCGGGATCCCGTTTGACGAGAGCCAGTTGACGACGTAGTCCACCCACTCCGCCAGCGAGCTGTGGACCATGAACAGATGCGCGGTGTCGGGGAGCAGCAGCTGCGAGACGTCGCAGCCGCAGTGGGCCTTGTAGTAGGCGTAGTCGGCCTGCGCGGAGGCGGGAGGGTCAGTGGTGTCCTCGTCGCCCGAGGTGAGCAGCACCGGGATCGAGGGACCGATCATCGCGATCTCGGCGTCATTCTGCGCGTACATCGCGGGCAGGTCGGCGATTTCCCCGTACGGCGAATCCAGGTATGGCGGCGTGCAGGCGATGTTCGCCGCGTACTGCACCACACCGGCGTGTAGGTGTTGAACTCGCAGGCAGTCGAGTGTCTGGAAGAACTGGAAGTAGTCGGGGTGGCTGGGGTCGGGGGTGAAGCCGCCGCCCTGGGAATTGCTGCCCAGGGGGCTCGAGCCCGAGCCGCCGGCCGAACCGGAGATGTCGGCCTCGACCATCGCGGCGACGTCGTGGTATTCGCCGGGATAGCCGGCGACGATCCAGCCGCCGGCGCTGTGGCCGATGATGACCACCTGCGGCTCTTGATGGTGCCGGGCGAGGTCGCGCCCGAGCAGTCGCTGTGCTCGAGATCCCGTAGCTGCCGCTCTTGACGTCGCCCACAACATCGTGGAGCATCGCCCGGTGGGCTTGCGTGGTCAGCGTGTACCCGCCGCCCGGCTGGGAGTAATAGCTGCTCTTGGCGTAGCCCAGCCGGTCGTAGGAGAAGACCACGTAGCCGGCGCTGGCCAGCGCCCGCGCCACCGACCAGGTCGGTGAGAAGTCCCAGTTCTCGGTCGAGGACGCGATCCCGTGCACGAGCACGATCGCGGGGTCGCGCGGTCACGGGGCCATCGGTGAACCGCTGCCCGTACAGCATGCTCTGGCCGCCCGCTGGGTTGGTCACCGGCAGGCAGACCGAGACCACGTTCATCTGGGAGTTGAACACCATTCGCGGCGCGTTCGACGGGCCCGGTGATCTGGAGCTGGAACGCGGCGTCGGCCGACGGCAGCCCAGACGACCAGAACCAAGCCGGCGAGCACGGCAGCGAAGAGGGCCGAGCGCCGCCCGGTCGCCCGGTCGGCATGCGATCTGCGGTCCGCGCATCGTGACGACATCAGCTCTCCTGTTCCTCTGAGTTTCACCGCCAGTCGTCATACCCGCGAGTAACGCACCTGTAAGCGCCACCGCGTGACGACGACGAGGTCTCTCAGCGCAAGCGCGAAAGGAACTCGACACTCGGCGCGGAACCAGGCCGGACGTGACGCGCACGGTCGCAACGGTCTGCACACTCGCCGCCGGGCTCTTGGTGGGCCTGCAGCCGGCCGCCAACGCGGCTGTTTCCGATCATGTCGGTGACCTGGGCGCCGCGTTTGTGAGCCTCGTGGTCGCGACGGCGATCATCGCGGTCCTCCTGCTCGTGGTCGGGCATCCCGGTCGGCTCGCCGGGGTGACCTCGATCAAACCGGTCGAGCTGGTCGGCGCTCTGGGTGGCGCGGCGGTGGTAGTGGTCGGGCTAGCAGCCGTGCGGCCGCTCGGCGCCGGTGCTGTGATCGCCCTGCTGGTCGCGGGGCAAGTGATCATCGCGGTCGTCGCAGACCGCCTGGGTTGGTTTGGCTTGGACCACGTCGGGCTCGGCGCCGGGCGCCTGCTCGGGGTGGCGCTGGTGATCGTCGGAACGGTCCTGGTGACTCGGACCTAACTGCTGAAACGGCACGCCGGCGCCCGAGGCCCCAGCGTCTGACGCACCACACACGACCGAACTCAGACGGGGCGGACGAACCCCTGCGCCAGCCGGCCGATCTCGAACTCGGCGGTCCCGGTTGTCACAACCGGATCCTGAGCAGCGAAGTCGCGCACTTCCTGTTCGTCCTCGGCCTCGACGACCGCGAGCCCATACGAGTCGTCGTCTGTGAGTACCGGGCCAAAGACGACCATCGCCTCGCGCTCCAGCCACGGGGCCCAATGCCTGGCATGGCGTCCCATGATCGCTCGCTCATCGTCGGTCAGCGTTTGGGCGAATGCGGGGCGCGGTGCCTTGAGGCGCAGCACGAAGGTGGCCATGGCCGGATCATAAGGCCACAATGAGCCGGCTCTGCGTTGAGCTCGATCCGCGCGAGAAGTCAGGCCTGGACCGCGACTCCGGCGAGGCGGGCGAGCGAGGCTTGGCCGTCGTCGAGGGTGACCAGCGTTCGCCCCGTCGCCGACGCGGTAGCGATGATGAGCAGGTCCGTCGCCTTGGTCGCGCGGCGCTCGGCTCGTGCGATCGACAGGAGGTCTCCGTAGCTCTCGGCTGTCGGCTCGTCGACTGGCAACGGCACGAAGAAGCTGCGGACCGCGGCTAGGCGTGCCTGCCGGAGTGCTCGGGCCGGCGGATCGCTGGCCAGCCGCACGCCGGCGTGCAGTTCGCCGAGGGTGATGACCGATATGGCCGCGGTGTCGCCTGGCCGGAGGCTGATCGCGTCCGGAGACGCGATCACTGCTGAGGTATCGAGCAGCGCGTGGATCACGCGCGGGACCACGGATCATCAGCCGGCGCCTCCGCGGCGCGCAGATCCGTGATGTCGGCGGCGAACTCGTCATCAACTGGGGTCTCGGCGAGCATTCGTCGGACCCTTTCGGCCGCAACATCGATCTCACGCTGACTCCCGCGATCCGGCGGTCCGAGCCTGGCCACGGGACGGCCGCGTACCGTGACCGTGAACTCAGTGCCCGCTTCGGCCGCACGCAGGATCTCGCCGATGTTGTTGCGCAGTTCGCGCTGGGGAATGATGCGCTCAGCCACTGCTACAAGCGTAGCAGTTGGGCTCGCGGCCGCGGGCGGCCGCCAGGGGGTCGCCCGAAGGCGCGGTCGCGCGAGGCGCCTATCCGGGGACGAGCGCGGTGTCAGTGGTGGAGCGCCGCGCGCCGGCGCGCCAGCCGCTGAGCGCCATCCCCGCTGCCGGGATGAACGCGATCACGATCATCACCAACGCCCACACGAACGTCGAGCCGAACGCGTTCGCGAGCGGTCCGGCGATCACAGCGTGTGCTCGGGCGGGCAGGTGCTGCAGCGCAGCGAGCCCGCCGGAGCCCGAGCTCGAAGCGCCAGCGCTGGCGATCGGGAGGTTGCTGGCTACCGCCGTGGCAAGGATCACCGACAGAATCGCGACCCCGACCGAGGCGCCTGCTTGGCGGATGATGTTCATCCCCGTGCTCGTGCGTGCGATCGCCGACCGCGGCACCGCCTGCATCGCAGCAGTCATGTTCGGCATCATCGCGAAGCCCATCCCGAGCCCCTGGACGAAGCTGCCGGCGCACAGCAGCACATAGGAAGTGTTGGGGCCGACGAACACGAACGGGATCAGCCCGACCGCGACGAGGGGCAACCCGGCGGCCGGCAGCCACGTGGGTCCGTAACGGTCTGTGAGCTTTCCGGACACCGGCATCAGCAGCATCGCGCCGAGGCCGCCGGGAGCCAGCAGCAGCCCGGCCTCGAGCGCCGACGTGCCCCGAACCACCTGGTAGTAGAGCGGGACCAAGAGCATCGTCCCGAACACGGAGATCGCGAACAGGAAGAACGACGCGGCCGCGTAGCCAGCCCGCGTGTGCACGAAGGTGCGGATGTCGATCAACGGGTTGTCGGTGCGCCAGCTGTGAACAAACCAGGCGGCGATCAGCAGCACTCCGGCCGCAGTCGGGCCCCATGACCGCAGCGAGCCGAAGCCGTAGGTCGATGACTCGGCGAGGCCGTAAATGAACACGGCCAGCCCGGGGGAGAGCAACGCCATACCGAGCCAGTCGAGGCGGTGCGCCGGCTGGGGCTGATCGGAATCGAGCACGATCAGCGCGAGGATGAACGCGACGATGCCGATCGGCACGTTGATGAAGAAGATCCACCGCCACGAGACGTCGTCGACCAGCCAGCCGCCGAGGATTGGGCCCATGATCGGGGCGATCAGCATCGGCACGCCGAGGATGCCCATCACCCGCCCCATCCGATTCGGACCGGCCTTCCTGATCATGATCGTCATCACCGTCGGCATGATCAGGCCGCCGCCGATCCCCTGCAGGACGCGGAAGACGATCATCGACTCTGCGCTCCATGAAAGGCCCGAGAGGATCGAGCCGACCGTGAACAGCACCAGCGAGGTCATGTAGATCCGCTTGGTCCCGAACCGGTCTGCGGCCCAGCCGCTGAGCGGAATCACCGCCGCGAGCGCGAGCGTGTAGCCGGTGATGACCCATTGGATCGTCGTCAACGTTGCGTGAAACGCGACCGCGAGATGGTCGATCGCGACGTTGACCACGGTCGTGTCCAGGATCGACATGACGGCGCCGAGCAACACGACCGCGGCGACAACCATCGTCTCGCGATCGAGTGCTTCGGGTTCGCCTGCCGGCTGCGTCGGAATATCTGCCATCGCCTTGGGATCGTACCGGACCGTGTGGTCCGCTTACCTCGTCACGAGCTGCGGGCGCTCGGTCGCGCGACGTACGTGGCGGCCATGCGCCGAGAGGTCCCGAATGTAGCGGGCCACGACGGCCTCGGAGATCATGCCCGTGCGCCGCGAGCGCGAGGCGCGCCTTGCCGGACTCTCGCCGCGATAGCGGCCGCGCAGCTCGTGTGAACGGGGGGGAGATTCAAGTTGGACGGTTGTCATGCTGCCTCGCTTTCGAGTCCTCGAGAGATGAAGCTGTCGGCCTCGTCGAGCCGTGCGCCAGCTGCAGGTCGGGCCGGGCGTTGCGGGGCCGCAACAGGACCAGAGCCAGCATCAGGCCGGTTGCGATCGCGACCGCACCACGAGGAAGGCCAAGTGGTACCCGCCGATCAACGAGCTGATACGCCCATCGTGCGCGGCGATCAGGCCCTTTGTGTGGGTCGCGGCCAGGGTGCTCAGCACTGCGAGCCCGACAGCGCCGCTGATCTGCTGCGACACGTTGGTGATTCCCGACGCCAGCCCGGCATCGCCAGTTGGCACGTCGGCCATCGCGATCGTCAGCAGCGGCATGAAGGCGGTGCCGATCCCAGGCCAATCGCGAAGCACGCGAAGAACACGGTCGGGAAGAAGGCGGTCTGCGGACCGACGGTGCTGAACAGGACCAGGCCGATCAACCGGAGTGCGGCAATGGTCAGGCGCCCACATCGATCTTCACCTGCCTGTCCGGCCTGGTGCGGTCGTACTCGCTGCACGGCGACCCGCGCGAGCGCGGCGCCTATCACGTAGCGGTCCTCAACGCGCCGGACGGGAGGGGCGGCTCGGCCCAGGTGCACCGGATCGCGGCCCCTGGTGGCGGTGCGCGCGAGCGCCCCCCGCAACGCGTTCGCC
>CAVPFS010000002.1:0-26360 GCA_963703825.1 uncultured Solirubrobacterales bacterium
GCCGCGATCGTGGTCGCGTGGGAGCTGTGCTGGTATCGCTATCAGGGGCGCCGTGGCGGGCGGGTTCGCCGGGCGCGAGCGCGGTCGTGTTCACGATGCCGGTGAGCTTGACCTCCATCTGGATGGTGCCGTCCTGGTAGAAGTACCAGTAGAAGCCATAGTCGTAGTTGCCCACGGTGGCGACCATCGAGACGACCAGCCGGCGCAATCGGCGGACCTCCGACTGGCCGTTGCGCCGGTCGGTGTGCTCCAGAGCATGCCGAAGTCTTCCTCGTGCAGGCAGACCGCGTTCTTGATGGTGACGGGCCGGCCGCGGTTGTCGGCCATGTGCGTCGAAGTAGCGGATCGTGCCCAGGCAGTCGCAGCCGATCGCCAGCGAGTTGGCCAGCATGCCGACGCCGTACTCGCCCAGGTCGAAAACATTCTTGTGATACGACGACGCCTTGGGGTCGGCGTACGGCACCATCATCTCGACGATCGAGGCGCGATAGAGACCGGCCGGCCGTCGTAGGCGACCGTGTGCAGCACCAGGCCGTCGCGGGGATTGAACCCGACGCGGAACGTCCACTTCTGCCAGCCTCACCTCGCGGTCCTGCACGGCGAAGCTCGGCCCCTCGGGCTGCACCACATCCAGCGGCTTGACGCCGTCGCGTCTCCTTGACGGACTCGCGGCCAGTTGCCGGCCTGGGGGGCAGGGGGGTGACGCCGTAATCCTCGACCCGGACCAGCTCCTTGCGGTTCAGGTCCACGACCGCGACGATGTTCTCGACGGGCCGGGCGTAGTAATTGTCTCGGGGCTCGGAGCGGACCCAGCAGAGCGCGCGGACCAGCCGCTTGCCCTTATCCTCGGGCGGCTCGTTGCCGTAGTGGCCGGCGGACCAGGCATCGATCATGACGAGGCTCATGTCCTCGATGCCCCGCTTCTTCATCGCCGCGCGGAAGGACCGGTGACTTCCCTGCGCCGCTTCCTCGCACTCGGCGAACTCCTCGAGCATGATCGGCGGCTGCACGCCTTCTGGCGAGTGCCTCGTAACGCCGCACCGCCCCGGCCGGAAGATCGACATCGGCCTCGTAGCCCGGCTGGCTCGCCTTGTCCAGCAGGATGATGAACGCCTCCGCGGGACTCGCCGCCGGTGGGGACGGACCTCACCACCTCCTTTGACGGCTCCTTGGAAGCGTGACGGTCACGAACCGGACGCTGTCGTTGAGCTGGCGTTCCTTGCGGATCGACCGCGACCGCCGAGCGGCGATCTTGGCCGGCTCGAGCGGGTCCAGCGGGTGCTCGCCGCCGAGACGTCGGGCGTACCGGTGGTGGCGGCCCCGCGGTTGCTGCGATCGTTGCTGGGCGGGCGTGGGCCTCCTGGGGGCGGAGGCCGGCATTGCGGATGCCGTGACGATCGCCATGACGGCGAGGATCTCGATGAAGGCATGCGCCTGCGAAGATGCGAATCATTCGCCATGACGGTCTCACGGCGGCGAGAAGATCGATTCGACACGCGTCCGGAGACAGGAGGTTAACCGAATACGGTGCCCGTTGCAAAGCGACGGCGCGGGCAGCCCTCGTGCGGCCGATAATTGTGCGGTATCTTCGAGGGTGGGGATTGGTGGATGTCGGTGACTGTCGAGGAGTCCAGCCATGAGCGTTCGTCGCTTCGGGTTCATGGTTTCGAAGGATCGTGGCCGCGCTGGCGGTTTCGTTCGCCATGCTCTCTTCGGCCGACGTGCGGGCGGGCGAGAGAGATCGCCCTGAAGGACCTCATCGCCCGGAGCGACCTGATCGTGGTGGTAACCGTCACCAAGGTCGAGCCCGGTCCCGATGACATCAAGCCGTGGGATGAATCATTCCCGCCCGTGAAGGTGGCGACCGCCCTGGTGGTCGAGACCTGAAAGGGCAAGGCCGGCAAGGAGGTGCGCTTCGTGGCGTCGCCGACGCAGCCTTGCGACATCGCGGACGCCAAGGAGGGCAAAACTCGTCCTTTTCTTGGAGCGGCGGAAGGATTTGCCGATCATGATGATTGCCCACGTCGGCCGGGGCGGGATGCCGCTCCATGACGTCAAGGACAAGCCCTACGCAACCGTTCTCGGATGATGTGATCTTGCCGAAAGGGACGAGGACGATTTCCGAATCGAAAGAAGGCAGCATGACCTTGCCCGTCGCGTTCGACCGGGTTGAGCAAGAAGCGAACCACGACCTTCACTTACACCTATTGAGGAGCGCTCGATTCGAGCTCGGGACGTTGCGGGTCTGGTCCGGCGTGCGAGGCCGGTCCACGGGGCGACCGCCAAGGCTGGTGAGCGATGACCGCCTGCCCACCGGGATCAGGAATCCGAGCGATCAGGATCGAGCCGTGCGACTTCCTCGATTTCATCTTCGGACACTGCTTCTCATGGTCGCCCTCGCGGTCGTCTTGCTCGCAATCGGGGTCGAGCTGGGCCGCCGGCGGAGCGAGTTCCTCCGGCTCGCCGCGTACCACGCCCATGAGGGACGTTACGGCGGCCAGGTGTTCGGCGACGGCGTGGTGTTCCTGGCGATAACCCGAAGGGCGGCAAGCCGGTCATGACGAGCCTGTCGAAGATCGAGCATCGTCTTCGGCGGCGGACCGCTGGCGCTGATCGGCGTGATCGTGACGACGCTGGCGACGATCCCGTTCGCCCTGATCGGTGCGCATACCTCGATCTTCGCCCTCGAGGTGGCGATGTTCATCCGCGGGATGGGGATCGGCTTCGCCTTCATGCCCGCGATGGCGGCCGCCTTCGCGGCCCTCGATCGCTCCGAGCTCGCCGACGCGACCCCGCAGATGAACGTCCTGCAGCGGGTGGGTGGCTCGATCGGGACAGCGATCCTCGCGGTCGTGCTGCAGCGCGCGCTGGTCGGCGTGCACACGCTGTCGGGCGCCGCCGCGGCCTACGGCATCGCGTTCTGGGCCTCGACCGGGATGGTCGCGCTGGCGATCATCCCCTGCATCGTGCTCGTACGGGCCGAGCGCGCCGCGCGCCGCGCGCATGCGGCGGCCGAGGCCTCTGATCAGGTGATCGCGGAGGCGATCGCGGCGTGAGCGTCGCGCGCCCCACCGAGCCCCAGCCGGCCACGGAATCGGTGGACGAAGACCCGCGGACGCGGGTGGGCCACTCGTTCAAGTCCGCGATGACCGCCGTGCGCCGCCTGCGTGGCCGCGACACGCAACGACTCGGGCTCAGCTACGCCCAGTACAGCCTGCTGTTCGGACTCGCCGCCGAGCCGCTGTCGGGCAGCCAGCTCGCATGCGTCAGCGATCTAGCGCCCGCGACCGTCACCCAGATGCTCGAGCATCTCGAGGCCGACGGGCTCGTGCTGAGGGTTCGCTCAGACCGCGACAAGCGCGTCGTGCTCGAGCTCGCTGACCGAGCGCGGCCGCACGCTCGTCGAGCAGCGGCGGGCGAACCTCGAGGGCCGCTGGCAGGCAGCGCTCGCCGACTTCGACGACCAGCAGCTGTCCACCGCCGCCGACGTGCTCGACCGGCTGGCCAAGCTGTTCGACGAGTTCGAGGAACGCTACTAGGCGGGGGCGATAGCGGGTAGCAGAGCTAAGTGCCGCTGCCCAACCTGTCCGACGCCAGCCCCGCACACCGCCGCAACGTCCTGCTGCTGTTCGTGGTCGTGGTAGTCGCGGTCGTGGTGATCGTCGCGGTCGCGCACTAGACGCGATCGGCGATCAGCAGGTCCTGCAGGCTCACCCCGTCGCCAGCGGTCCAGGTGCCGCGAACGTACGGCTCTCGCGGTGCCAGGCCGCATTCTTGCAACTGCTCGCGCAGCCACTGCAGCGGATAGCCGACGGCCGCTTCGGGCGCCCTCGGGTTGGCGACCAGCGCCGCGCCCGCTGTCGCGCCGCGGAGCTCGAAGCTGGGCCGGGCGGGCCCCGGCTCGCGCTCGGGATCGACGAGCAGCCAGGTGCTGAACAGGCGCCCGCCGGGAGCCAGCACGCGCGCGACCTCGCTCAGGTAGTTGACGACCGCATCGTCGAGCAGGTGCGTGAACACCGAGGTCGCAATCGCGAGGTCGAAGCTCGCGTCGTCGTAAGGGAACCGCAGGTCAGCCGCATCGGCGCTGCCGCCCGGGTTGTACTCGGGATGGCGCACGTCGACGTGCTCGAATCTGAACGGCACCGGCGTGCCTCGGTAGTGGGCGCGACACCAGTCGATTCCCGCTCGCGAGACGTCGAAGCCGTCATAGGAGCCCGATGGCGGCTCGAGCACCCCCACCAGCACGCGCGCCATGCGGCCGATCCCGCAACCCGCGTCGAGCACGCGGTCACCAGGCTTCAAACCGGCCAGCGTTCGGAAGTGACCGAGGGAACTCGTCCCCGGTCGCGCGGAAGTCCGAGTCGCCCACGAAGTTCAGCCGCCGCGGCGGAACCAGCGGGTCGCCGCGGCCCGAGAGCCGGTCGCGCGCATCGGCGAAACGCAGCCCGACCGAAGTGGCGGCGCGTCGCAGCATCGGTGGTTCAGAAGCTAACCAGACCGTCCAGGTGCGGCGTGCCTCGCTTGGCGTCGCGGACGCCGAAGCCGATCCCGTCGCCGTCTCGCTGCTCGGCGAACTCGACGGTCGCCGGCAGCAGGATCGGGCGCTTGAACGCGACTCGCACCGTGAACGTGGCCGGCAGCTGAGGCCCGAGTGCCGCCAGGCACCGCGCCTTGGTCCACATCCCGTGCGCGATCGCCGACGGAAAGCCGAACAGCCGCGCGCTCAACGCGTGCACGTGGATCGGGTTGAGGTCGCCGGACACGGCGCCGTAGCGGCGCCCGAGGTCGCCGGGCAACGCCAGGTGGCGGTGGCCGGCAGCGCCTCGCTGGGCGGCGGCGCGCTCGGTGCCGGCGCGTCGGGGTCGCTGTGGCCGCGGCGCAGGTTGGTGGAGACCTCCTCCCAGACGAGCTCGTCGCCGGATCGCGCCTGGGAGTGGATCGCGAACCGGGTGCCGCGGGGGTGGGGCTCGGGCGGGCCGGCCCAGACGCGCAGCGAGAGCCGCTCGCCCGCTCGGATCGGGCGGTGCTGGACGATCTCGTTGGCGATGTGGACGAGTCCGATCGCCGGGTACGGAAAGCGCCCGTCAGTCATCAGCGCCAGATGGAGCGGGAAGGCGAGCATGTGGGGGTAGGTGGCCGGCAGCGTCTCGCGGACGTCGAAGCCGCAGACCCGGTCGTAGTCGGCGAGCCGGCCGCGGTCGATCTCGACGTCGGGAGCGTCAGCGTCAGATCGGGGATCTCGCCCCCCCGCCGCCGATGAACGGCAGCCGCGAGACGCCCGGCAGCAGCGCCACCCCGGCCCGCGCGAATAGGGGCGCCATCGACGGGGAGCCGGACAGCTCGCGCTCGCTCATCGCGCTCATGCCCCGATCAGGCTCTGTCCGCAGACGCGCACGATGTTGCCGGTGACGCCGGCCGACCCCGGGTGCGCGAACCAGGCGACGGTCTCGGCGACGTCAACCGGCAGCCCGCCCTGCGAGAGGCTGTTCATCCGCCGGCCGGCCTCGCGCAGTGCGATCGGCATCGCGGCGGTCATCCTGGTCTCGATGAAGCCTGGGGCGACCGCGTTGATCGTCACGCCGCGCTTGCCGAGCGCCGGCGCCCATGCTTCGACGATCCCGATCACGCCGGCCTTCGAGGTCGAGTAGTTGGTCTGGCCGCCGTTGCCGGCGATACCGCTGATCGAGGACACGCAGACGATCCGGCCGTTGGCGTGCACCGCCTCGCGCTTGAACAGCTCGGCGTCGATCCGCTGCGGCGCGATCAGGTTGATGTCAATCACTGTGCTCCACAGATCCTCGGTCATCCGCCCAAGCGTCCGGTCGCGGGTCACGCCGGCGTTGTGGACGACGACGTCGACGCCTCCGTGTAGCTCGAGCAGGTGGCTGACGATCTCTGCCGGCGCGTCGGCGCCGGTGATGTCCGCGGTCAGCACCGAGCCCCCGAGCTCGGACATCCCGGCGGTCAGCTCCTCGCTCATCGCCGGCACGTCGAGGCCGACGACGTGCGCGCCGTCGCGGGCGAGCACCTCGGCGATCGCGGCGCCGATCCCGCGCGCGGCGCCGGTGACCAGCGCGGTCTTGCCGGCCATCGGAGCATCGGGGTCGACGGTCTCGGCCTCGGCCACCCGCGGACCGATTCTCACCACCTGGCCCGACACGAACGCCGACTTCGGCGACAGGAAGAAGCGCAGCGTCGACTCGAGCCCGTCGTCGCCGTCCGGACGGACGTACAGCAGTTGCGCGGTCGCACCCTTCTTGACCTCCTTGCCGACGGCACGCACGAGACCCTCGAGCGCCCGCTGCGCGATCGCCTGCTGCGGCGAGCCGCAGTCCTGCGGCGGCGTGCCGAGCACGATCACCCGGCCGCAGCCGAGGATCCGGCGGATCGACGGGTGCAGGAACGCCCATGCCTCGGCCAGCTGCTCGCTGGACTCGATCCCGGTCGCGTCGAACACGAGCGCCTTGAAGCGCTCATCGCCCGGCGCCTGCGGGTTCCAGATCGCTGCCTCGAGCTTGGAGTCGGCGGCCGCCGAGCGAAGCTCCTTGTCCATCGGCGTCAGCACCTCGGCGCCGAACGCCGCGAGCGCGGTGGTCAGCGCGGGGCCGAGCCGCGAGCCTGCGGCGACGCCGAGCAGGACCGGGTCCGAGACGACCGGCTGGCCGGGCTCGTAGCGCTCGAGCTGGGGCGGGTTCGGCAGCCCGATCTGCTTTGAGACGATCTTCCCGATCGGGGTGTTGACGAGTTGCTGGTAGCGGTCAGCCATCGAGTGGCCTCACTTTCTTCGTGACTCCCAGGCGAGCCCTGGCGGCCATCAGGCGGCCTCGAGGATCGCGGTGACCCCCAGGCCCCCGGCGGCGCAGACCGAGATCACGCCCTTGCCGCTCCCGCGCTCGGCGAGCTCGGAGGCGAGCGTCGCGACGATCCGCCCGCCGGTCGCGCCGAACGGGTGGCCGGCGCCGAGCGAGCCGCCGTGCACGTTGAGCCGCTCGCGGTCGATCGCGCCCAACGGCTCGTCGAGGCCGAGGCGCTCGCGGCAGAAGATCGGGTCCTCCCACGCCTTCAACGTGCAGAGCACCTGGGCGGCGAACGCCTCGTGGATCTCGTAGAAGTCGAACTCCTGCAGGGTCAGTCCGGCCCGCTCGAGCATCTTCGGCATCGCGTAGGCGGGCGCCATCAGCAGGCCCTCGCGCTTGTGGACGTAGTCCACAGCCGCCGTCTGGGCGCCGGTGATGTAAGCCTGGACCGGGATCGAGTGCGCGGCGGCCCACTCCTCTGAGGCGAGCAGAACCGCGGAGGCGCCGTCACTGAGCGGGGTCGAGTTGCCGGCGGTCATCGTGCCATCCGGGCCGCCGAACACGGGCTTTAGCTTGGCGAGCTTCTCGGGGCTCGAATCGGGGCGCAGGTTCTGGTCGCGTTCGAGCCCAAGGTATGAGACCACCTGGTCGTCGAGCCAGCCGCTGTCATAGGCCGCGGCGAGCTTCTGGTGGCTGGCGGCAGCGAGCTCGTCCTGTTCGCCGCGCGTGATTCCCCACTCGGTCGCCATCAGCGCGCAGTGCTCGCCCATCGAGAGCCCGGTCCGCGGCTCGACGTTGCGAGGGATCTCGGGGACGATCTGCTGCGGGCGCAGCTTGGTCAGCGTCCGCAGGCGGGCGGTGTTGGACTTCGCACGGTTGAGTTCGAGCAGCGTCTGGCGCAGATCCTCGTTGATCGCCAGCGGCGCGTCGGAGGTCGTGTCGACGCCGCCCGCGATCGCGCAGTCGATTTGACCGAGGGCGATCTTGTTCGCGACGAGGATCGCCGCCTCGAGGCCGGTGGCGCATGCCTGCTGGACGTCGTAGGACGGGGTCTCCGGAGCCAGCGCCGATCCGAGCACCGATTCGCGCGTGAGGTTGAAGTCCCGGCTGTGCTTGAGCACCGCACCGGCCGCGACCTCACCCAGCACCTCGCCCTCGAGCCCGAACTTCGACACCACCGCGTCGAGCGTCGTCGTCAGCATGTCCTGATTGGACGCCTGCGCGTAGGGCCCGTTCTGGCGCGCGAATGGGATTCTCGAGCCGCCGAGCACTGCCACCCGGCGGGGGTTTGCGTTCATCAGAGAAGGCTCCTGGATCGGATAGTTACAGCACCGTAGCTTAAGCACCTACCCGCCAGTAGGTTGCTCTACACGGGCGGATCAGTCGTAGTGGCGCAGCGACGGCCAGAGCTCAGACCAGGGCCGTCGTTCGCCCGAGCACAAGACGACAGGCTCACCCTGCTCGTCGTTGTTGAGGCCGACGCCGTCGTCGATCTGGGCCCGAAGCTGACAGCCCGTGAAGTAGCCCCGCGCCTGGCCGAGCGAGAACCCGACCACGACCACCTCGCGATCTTCGTTGGGCGGCGGCCCCCAGAACCACCACCCGTTGTGGCCGCTGAACGGGTATGGCAGTCCGAGCGGCGGGCCGAAGTGAGCGACCGCACCGGCCTCGCCGTAGTTGGAGGTGAAGATCGCCGTGTGCGAGCGCATCGCGGCCGGCGCTTCGCGGAAGACGCCGGCAACCGTCGCGGTAAAGCGCGGCCAGCCGACCGTCTCACCCGCGTCGGGGTTGAGCTTCTCGACGATGCTGCCCTGTAGGTCGCGCACCGGCAGGATGTTGAGCCCGATCACGGCGCTGATCGCGGCGGTGAGGGCCAGGGCGGCGATCAGCAGCGGGCTGCGTAGGCGCGGGCGGCGCGCCAGCCAGCGCTCGGTGGCGACCGCTCCGGCGCCGAGCAGGATCGGGTATAGCCCCGCCATGTAGTACGCCTTGCCGCCGGTCGCGATGAACACCACGACCAGCGCGAAGTAAGCGACTGCGAACGCACGGAGCCGGCGCAGCCGGCGGTCGCGCAACAGCACGACCAGCCCTGTGACCCAGATCGGCGTCACCAGCGGTCCGATCAGGATCAGCTGGAACGGGATGAAGCCGATCCTGCCGCCCTCGGCCCCGCTGCTTGCGATCGACTTGGCGAGCTGCTCCTGGGGCAGCCCATGCGCGAGCTGCCAGAGCCCGTACGGCAGCCCACCGAGCACCGCGAGCGCGGCTCCGGCGAGCAGCCACCGCGAGCGCAGCACGTCGCGCGGACCCACGGCCACGAGCGAGATCAGTACGACGGCGACCACGACTCCGATCAGGGACTTGTTCAGCAGCCCAATCCCGACCGTGATTCCCGCCGGCACCCAGAGCCGCTGATCACCGGTCCGCAGCAGGCGCGCGATTAGCAGCGAGGCGACCGCCGTCGCGCAGACGTCGTAGGTCGTCGTGCTGAGCAGGTGGCCGGTGACCAGGCAGACGGCCCCCGAAGCCCAGCAGGCCGCCGCCAGCAACTGGGCCCGTGGGCCTGCGCCAGCCTCTCTCGCGAGCAGTCCGGTGACGATCGTCGTCACTCCGCAGGCGAGGATCGACGGTGCCCGCAGCACCAGCAGCGAGCCGGGAGCCAGCAGATCGGTCGCCCGAGCGAGCAGCGGCGTCAGCAGCGGCTGGTCGGGATAACCCCAGGCCGGATGCGCGCCGGCCTGGATGAAATACAGCTCGTCGCGGTGGTAGCCGTAGCGGCCGCTGGTGATCGCAAGCGCCAGCATCGCCACACCTGCGATCGCGAGCATTCCCCGCCACGCCGGCGGTGAGGCCGGCTCGATCCTCGCGCCGGTAGTGACCGCGACCCCCTAATTGTCCGCTTTGGTCGCGGTCGCGAACGCGTCGCCTGCGAGCGCCCGGCGAATCAACCCCGGCGCCAGGATCCGAAGGGCCGCCGGGATCCAGTACCAGCGCGGCACGTAGCGCTCGGCGTGGCCGCCCGGGCCGGCCTCGATGATCGCCTCGGCGACAGCTTCGGGATCGGACACGAGCCACCGCGTCAGCGGGCTCGCGAGCAGCTCGCCGGCCGGGAAGCCCTCGGTCTTGACGAACCCCGGCAACACCAGACCCACGTGGATCCCGTGCTCTCGCTCCTCGGCGTACAGGGCGTCGCTCCACCCGGCCAGCGCGAACTTGGCCGCCGAGTAGCCGCCCGACTTGGGACGGGCGACGCGGCTCGCGGTGCTGGCGACGTTGACGATCGAGACCCGCCCGCGAGAGCCCGCCTTGGCGGCGGTCGCGCGCAGCAGCGGCAGCAGCGCCTCGGTCAGTTTCACGGGCGCCTCGAAGTCGAGCTCCATGTGGCGCTCGATGTTGGCCCAGCCCGTGTCGGCGAACCGCCCGCGCCAGGCGGCGCCGGCGTTGTTGACCAGCAGGTGCAGTTCGCCGTGCTCGCGCTGCACGGCCTCGCGCACGCGCGCGGGCGCGTCTGGCTCTGTGAGATCGACCGCCAGGACCGTCGCGCCGCCAAGCTCGCCGGCGAGCTTATGCAGCAGCTCCTCGCGGCGCGCGACCAGTACCAGGCGGGTGTCAGGCGCGCGCGCGAGCCGCCGCGCGGTCGCCTCGCCGATCCCGCTCGATGCGCCCGTTATCAGAGCCACGAAAGCCATCGCCGTTCGTAACCCTACTTTCGCCGCGATTCCGTGCGCGCGGGCCCGGGTAGCGTTCGGCCACCTTGAGCAACAGCACGCTCGCCCTGGTCACAGTGCCGCTGCTGACGGGCATCATCGGCTACGTCACCAACTGGACCGGCGTCCTGATGCTGTTCTACCCGGTCCACTTCAAGGGCCTGAGGGCCCACTGGCTGCAGGCCGCCTCGCGGCTGCTGCCCTACAAGCTGCGCCAGATCCCTGGGGTGATGGTGGGGGGGATCGGATGGCAGGGGATCGTCCCCTCCCGGGCGGCGAAGATGGGCAGCCTCGCGGTCGACAGCGGGATCTCGAAGATCGGCACCCCGAAGGAGTTCTTCGAGGAGCTCGATCCCGAGCAGATCGCCCAGCAGATCGTCGCCAGCACCCGCGACGACATCCGCGAGATCGTCGATCGGATCATGGAGCGCGAGCAGCCGAGGCTGTGGAACGAGCTGCCCGAACGCATCAAGGAGCTCGTCCACCGGCTGGTCGAGGCGCAACTGCCCGAGATCGTCCACGAGCTGACGATCGAGATCGGCGACCACATCGACCAGCTCGTCGACGTGAAGCTGATGGTGATCAAGCGCTTCGATCCCGAGCTCGCCAACCGCGTGTTTTTGGACATCGGCCGCCGCGAGCTGAAGTTCATCCGGAACTTCGGGTTCTTCTTCGGGTTTGCGCTCGGGATCCCGGTCGCGGTGCTGACCCACTTCGTCACCTTCTGGTGGCTGCTGCCGATCCTTGGGGTGCTCGTCGGTTGGGTCACGAACTGGGTCGCGCTGTGGATGATCTACGAGCCGGCCGACGCCCAGAAGTGGGGCCCCCTCCGCGTCCAAGGGCTGTTCGTACGCCGGCAGCACGACGTTGCCGAGGTTTACGCGCGGATCGTCGCCGACGAGATCCTGACCGTGGCGGAGTTCGGGTCAGAGCTGCTCACCGGTCCGCAATCGGACCGCACCCGGGTCTTGATCGAGCGATCGATGCGGCCTGCGATCGACCGGGCGACCGGGCCCGCGCGCCAGGCGGTGAAGGTCGCGATCGGGACCCGCGAGTACGAGTCGATCCGCGAATCGCTCGCGACCGAGCCTGTCGCGCACCTGATGGAGCCGCTCACAGACCCGGAGTTCAGCCGCACGCAGAGCGCCGCGATGCGTAAGCTGATCACGGACCGGATCCGAGCCATGCCGCACAGAGACTTCGCCGAGCTGCTGCGCACCGCGACCAGGGAGGACGAGTGGCTGCTGCTCGCCCACGGCGCGGTGCTCGGGCTCGCCGGCGGCCTGATCCACCTGGCGATCTTCGGATGAGCACGGGACGGCTCGACAACGCACCTGATCTCGCGCGGCTCGCGGTCGGGCTCTCGTGGCGGTTCACGCGCTGGGGCGTCGGGAGCGGGGTGCGGACCGGGACGCGCCTCGCGAGCGCAGTGGCCGATCCGGTACTGACCGCCCAGGTCGTCGTCGAGCTCGGCTCAGAGCTGCGCGAGTACGCGCGCGACCTGCTCGGGATCACCGAGCTCGATCAGCGCGTGCGCCAGCTGATGCCTCCGGCCGAGGACCGCAGCTCGAGCAACGGCGAGGTCCCCGAGGCCGTGAGTCTGCGGGTCAAGGGCGCGCTGCTGCTGCGCGCGGCCGCCGACGTCGACGCCGAGGAGCACGCCCATCCCGCCTACGCCAGGATCCTGACTGAGCTCGCCCCCGACGAGGGCCGGATCCTGCGCCTGCTGGCGACCGAAGGGCCGCAACCGTCGGTCGATGTCCGCGCGACCAACCTGCTCGGCGTCAGCACCGATCTGATCGCGTCCGGCCTGAACATGATCGGCGCGGCCGCGGGCACCAGCGACCGCGAGCGGACCGCCGCGTACCTCAACAACCTCGAGCGCCTCGGTCTGATCTGGTTCTCGCGCGAGCCGCTCGAGGACCCGGGCGCCTACCAGGTGATCGAGGCCCAGCCCGAGGTGATGGACGCGATCAAGCGCGCATCGCGCGCGAAGACCGTGCAGCGCTCGATCGTCCTGACGCCGTTCGGGCGCGACTTCTGCGATGTCTGCCTGCCGCTCAACGCCGACGAGGTCCAGGCTCTGACTCGCCAGTAGCCCGCGGCCCCGCCTCGGCATCGCCCGACGACGACGACCAGATCCGCGAGCCGCCCCCCGGGCGATCTCTTGGAACGTTATGCCCCCTATACGGTGCATAGCGTTCCGAGACCCTCATTCCTGACTAGCCTCGGATTTCAAAACCTCGAGCGATCAGGGAGGCCGAGATGGACTACATGAGTCTGGGCGCGACCGGCATGCGCGTGTCACGCGTGTGCCTGGGGATGATGAGCTACGGCCAGCACGAGAGCCGCCCGTGGGCGCTCGACGAGCAGGCGGCGGAGCCGATCCTGCGCCGCGCGGTCGACGGTGGGATCACGTTCTTCGACACCGCCGACGTCTACAACGGCGGCACCAGTGAAGAGATCACGGGCAGGCTGCTGAGCAAGCTCTTCTCGATGCGCGAGGAGTACGTGGTCGCGACCAAGGTGCACGGGCGCACGATGCCGGGCGTCAACGGCGCCGGGCTGTCGCGCAAGCACATCATGGCCTCGATCGACGCCTCGCTGGAGCGCCTCGGGCTCGACTACGTAGACCTCTACCAGATCCACCGCTGGGACGCGCGGACTCCGATCGAGGAGACCATGGAGGCACTGCACGACATCGTCAAGGCCGGCAAGGCGCGCTACATCGGCGCCAGCAGCATGTTCGCGTGGCAGTTCGCTAAGGCGCAGTCAGTGGCGTCGACGCGCTTTGTCTCGATGCAGAACCACTACAACCTGATCTATCGCGAGGAGGAGCGGGAGATGATCCCGCAGTGCATCGACCAGGGGGTCGCGGTGATCCCGTGGAGCCCGCTCGCGCGCGGACTGCTGGCCGGCAACCGCACCCGAGCCGGCGACAAGCTCACCACGCGTGCCCAGACTGACTCGTTCGGGGACGCGCTGTACAAGCCCGAGGTCGACTTCGAGGTGATTGACCGGGCCGACGAGGTCGCCGAGGCGCGCGGCGTACCGACCGGCCAGATGGCGCTCGCCTGGCTCCTCCAACGGCCCGGCGTCACGGCGCCGATCGTGGGCGCCACGAAGATCGAGCACCTCGAGGACGCGCTGGCGGCAGAACGTTTGACACTCAGCTCTGAGGAGATCGAGCGCCTCGAAGAGCCCTACGTGCCGCATCCGGTTGCGGGTCACGGTTAGCCGCCCCGCTCGTCACTCCAAGGGTGAATTGCCACTGGGGTTGTGGTGCTTGACGATCGAGCGGCGAGAGGCATAGGGTTCCCGCGTTCGATGGGTTCAGTTCGCTGAGTGAATGGTTTCGGACGTCGACCTGAGGAGGTTGGGATGGCAGAGGTAACCGCTCCGCAGAGACCGCAGGATCCGAATCTCGATGCCGAAGGGCTGGACCGGGGCGTTGGGTTCCTCGGACTGCTGTGGGCATCCGAGACTTCGATCATCGGATCCGGCTGGCTGTTCGGGGCGCTTGGAGCGGTCGTTCTCGCCGGGCCCGCCGCGATTTTCGGCTGGGTCCTCGGGACGATCATCATGATGCTTCTCGCCCTCGTCCACGCCGAACTCGGCGGCCTGTTCCCCGTCAGCGGCGGCACCAGCCGTTTCCCTCACTACTCGTTCGGAAGCTTCGCCGGAGCGACGTTCGGCTGGGCGTCGTACCTACAGGCGGCGAGTGTGGCGCCGATCGAGGTCTTGGCCGCGATCCAGTATCTCTCGACGTCGCACTGGGCTCGCAACTTCTACACGGCGCACACGATCGGCCCGGGGACCCTGTCCAACGCCGGGATCCTCGCCGCGGTCATCCTGATGGTCATCTTTGTGCTCCTCAACCTGGTCGGGATCCGCTTCTTGGCCAGGATCAACAACTACATCACGACCTGGAAGGTGGCGATCCCGATCATCACGATCCTGGTCCTGTTGATCGGCCACTTCCACGCCTCCAACTTCGGCAAGGCCGGGGGCGGCTTCTTCGTTCACTCCCCTGTCAAGGCGATCCTGCTGACGCTGCCCGCCGGGATTGTCTTCTCCCTGCTGGGCTTCGAGCAGGCGGTGCAGCTCGGAGGTGAGTCGGCGAATCCAGCCCGGGACCTGCCCCGAGCGGTGATCTTCTCGCTTCTGATCGGCGCGGCGATCTACATCCTGGTCCAAGTCGCGTTCATCGGAGCGATGAAGCCAACTCTGTTGGTCTCCCAGCACGGATGGACCAACCTCGGCGCCACCAACACTAATCCGACCGTCGTGGCGCTCAACAAGGGCCCGTTCTTCACCCTGGCGAGCATCGCCGGGATCTCATGGCTGGCCACGCTGCTGCGGATCGACGCCGTCGTCTCACCAAGCGGTACCGCGCTGATCTACCAGACGTCGTCGTCGCGGCTGTCCTTCGGCCTGGCACGCAACGGCTACATCCCGACCGCGTTCGAACGCACGAACCCGCGGACCAAGGTTCCGGTCTTCGGCGTGATCGTCGCCACGGTGGTCGGGCTGCTGTTCCTGCTCCCGTTCCCGAGTTGGAGCCAGCTGGTCGGAGTCGTGACGAGCGCCTCGGTACTGATGTACGCAGGTGCCCCGCTCGCCCTGGCGGCGCTCCGTCGGCAGAAGCCTGAGCTCACTCGACCCTACCGTCTGCCCTGGTCTGAGTTCCTTGCGCCGCTGGCGTTCGTGGCGGCCACCTGGGTGATCATCTTCTCCGGCTGGCAGATCTTGACAACGCTGATGGTGGCGATGCTGATCGGCTACGGGCTGATCGCCCTCTCCTACGGATTCAAGATGAACGCCAAGGCGCCGCCGATGGACTGGGCCGCGGCGCCATGGATCGTCGCGTACTTCATCGGGATGCTGATCATCTCCTACCTCGGCGATTTCGGCCCCGGCGGCATCATCGGCGGCATCGCTCCGTTCCAACACGTGCTCGACAAGGGCGGTACGGATGACATCGGGCTGGGGGGCACTCTGGCTGCCGCCGCCTTCTGGGGGCTGGTTATCTACTTCTGGGCGCTCCACACCCGGCTGCCGGGTCCGAAGGTCGACGAGTACGTCCGCGACGTCTATCCGCCGCCGGTGGCGGAGTGAGCTTGCAGCGCCCGACGGATCCGGACGGCGAGCGCGAGCTCGAAGCGGCCGTCGGGCGTTTGCAGTCCCTCCCCGAGTAGCTCGCCCAGCTTCGCGATCCGGTAGCGGACGGTCTGCGGGTGGACGTGCAGCTCGTCGGCGATCCGCGGCGTGTGGCGCTGGTGATCGAGCCACGCCCCCAGCGTGGCCAGCAGCCGCTCGCGCTCGGCGGCCGGCAGCTCGAGCAGCGGCGCCAGCCGCCGGGTGACCAGCTCGGCCCCCAGCTCGCGGTCGGCGAGCAGGATCAGCGTTGCGAGGTCGTCACTCGCGCGCCCGAGCTCGCCACCGCCGGTGCAGCTCGAGCGTCGCCCGCGCCCAGCGCAACGAGCGGCGTGCGTCAGTGGGCGCGACCGTCGGTCCGATCGCCGCCGCGGTCGGCCCGAGCGCGCGCTCCAGCGCGGCCTGGCGGCCGGGTCCGTCCGGGTCAGTCAGCAGCAGCCAGGCGCCCGCCGCGTCTGAGCCGGCGAGGACGTCTACGTCGAGGCGCCGCGCGATCGCCGCCGGATCGTCGCCGGCGACCGCCACCGCAGCGAGCGAGCGCGGCAGCGGCCAGCGCGCCAGCTCTGCCGCATGCGCGACCGCCTCGGAGTCATGACCATCGGGATCGAGCAGCAGCTGGGCCAGCCGCCGGCGCCGGCGCTCGCGCTCGCCCGCCTCGTCTGAGGCGATCCGCAAGTAGCCCTCGACGACGTCCGCAGCGAGGTCGTCGGCGTAGACGAAGATCGCCTCGGCGATCGCGATCGCCACCGGGGCCGAGACGCCGGCGCGCAGTGCGAGGTCGGCGGCGCCACGCCAGGCGGCCCGGGTCCCGATCCGAAAGGCACTGCGGAGGTCGTCGAGGCTGCGCCCGGCCTGGAATTCCGCCTCCCCGAGCCGGCGCCAGAGCTCGTCAGTCTCGAGCGCGGGGCGGCGCCCGCTCTCGACGCCATCCAGGAAGGCGCGGATCGCCTGCTCGATCCCGAGCCGGATTGCCATCCCCTCAGGCGCAGCGAGCACGCTGGCGTAGACGGGGCTTTCCGCGGCGACCGCTGAGACGATCGCCTCGCGAGCGTCTCGAGCTCGGCGCGGACCGCTTGCACGGTCTCGGGAGGAAGCGTCTCAGAGCGCCACATTTAGCATATTGTGACAAGTATCTGTTCGACAGACGTGGCCTGAGGCTCGCAGATCGGCCCGCGTGACGCCCGTAATGTGTGCGCCCGGACAATGCCTCGTCGCAGCATCACCCAGACACACGAGCGCATCGCCCAGCTGCAGTGGGAGCCCAGCTACCACCAGCGGCGGTCCGCTACCCGACCCGGTACCGGTTCCCGCACAAGGCCAAGGACCCGATGCGCCAGATCATGCGCGAGTACCTGCCGATGGAGCTCGAGAAGGACGAGCGGGTCTACGGCGGCCACGACGCGGCCGTCCGCGCCGACATGCCCGCGAAGGCCCACGAGCGCTGGCTGGAGATCCTGAAGCCGTTCATCGTAATCACCAACTACGCCGAGGTCGCGGCCGGCCGCTGCATGTCGATGTTGATGAGCGCGGTTCCCAACAACGAGCTTCGCAACGGCTACCACGTCCAGTTCGTCGACGAGATCCGCCACACCGGGATGCAGATGGCGCTCGCCCGCTGGTACGCCAAGAACGTCCCGGACCCCGCCGGCTGGAACCTCGGGCCGAGGGCGTTCTCGGGCTCGGTGCTCACCAATCCGGGGCTGAACATGCTCTCGCACTTCATCGTCGGTGATCCGATCCAGTGCGCGTTCACGCTCCAGGTGGTCGCCGAGACTGCGTTTACAAACATCGTGTTCGTCGCCGCGCCTGACGTCGCCGCCCGCAACGGCGACTTCGCGCTGCCGACCACCTACCTGAGCGTCCAGTCAGACGAGGCGCGCCACATCTCAAACGGCTACGCGACGCTGCTGACCGTCCTGCAGGACGACCACAACGCGCCTCTGGTGGAGCGCGACCTGCAGCAGGCGTTCTGGATCAACCACGCGTTCATCGACATCTTCGCCGCGATCGTGATCGAGTACTTCTCGCGCGACCGCTCGGACCCCGAGTCGTTCCTCGACAAGTGGGACCGCTGGGTGCGGGACGACTGGCACCGCGCCTACATCATGAAGCTCGGCAAGCTCGGGCTCGACATCCCGCCCGACATGTTCGAGCGCGCCCGCGAGCGGATCGTCAACGGGATCCACCACCGGCACGCGATCCTCGCGTTTGCCGGCTGGCCGCTCTCGTTCTGGCGCTTCGATCCGCTCGACGAACGCGACTTCGAGTGGTTCGAGCGGCGCTATCCGGGCTGGTACTCGCAGTACGGCGCCTTCTGGGAAGCGTTCAGAGCGGGCGCCGACCCGCGCGCCGGCTTCCTGCCGCTGGACTTCATCAACATGGCGCCGCCGTTCTGCTGGACCTGCCAGGGGCTGTGCGTCGACGAGGCGCGACCGCCGCCACCGGGTCGTGGCGCAGCGGACCAGGTTCTACTGCTCGCCCGAGTGCGTGTGGCTTGACGAGTCCAATCCCGGCCGTTACGTCGGCGACCGCAACTACCTGGACCGCTACGACGGCTGGGAGGCGTCCGAGGTGATCCAGGACCTCGGCTTCGTTCGCGACGACGGCGAGACCCTGATCGGGCAGCCGCACCTGCGCGACGAGCGCCGCTGGACGCTGTCTGACATCCGCGCGCACGATCTGCACCTGCGCAGCCCCAACATCCGCGTCGCGCGCGAACTCGGGCTGCCGAGCGGCGACTGGAGCGACAGCGGCTTGAGGGTCCGGTTCGAGCCGCTCGGCGAGGAGATCGACTGCGGTCCTGAAGAGACCGTGCTCGACGCGGCCTTTCGCAACGGCTACTCGTTCGGGCATGGCTGCCGCGAGGGCCAGTGCTCGGCCTGCAAGTGCTTCCTACTCGAGGGCGACGTCGAGCTCGAGCGCTACTCGAGCTTCGCGCTTTCGGACGCCGAGCGCGGCGGCGGCTACGCGTTGATGTGCAGGGCGCTGCCCGAGTCCGACCTCGTGATCGAGCTGCTGCACTACGACCCGGACAACTACCGGCTCGAGCACGCGATCGGCGAGCGCGAGGGGACAGTTGTGGAGGTGCGCGAGCTGACTCACAACATCGTGCGTCTGACTTTGGCGGCCGATCTGGAGTTCGTCGCAGGGCAGTACATCGACCTGCACGTCCCCGGCGGCAACGGCGCCCGGCGCTCGTTCTCGATCGCCAACCTGCCGGGCGAGGGCACGCTCGAGCTGATCATCAAGCGCTACCCGGGCGGGCGTCTCTCTTCGCTGCTCGGAGATGAGATTGCCTGCGATTCGCATTTGCGTTTCAGCGGGCCGTACGGGGCGTTTCACCTGCGGCGCTCGGCGCGGCCGATCCTGATGATCGCCGGCGGCTCGGGGATGGCGCCGGTCCTGGCGCTGCTACGCCAGCTCGCCCGCGAGGGCTGCGAGCGGCCGGTGCGCTTCTTCTATGGCGCGCGCGCCGAGCGCGACCTGTTCGCGCTCGACGAGATCGCGGCGCTCGGCGAGCGGCTGGACGATTTTCGGTTCGTGCCGGTCACGGGCCGGTTCGTGCACGAGGCGATCGACGACGAGCTGACTGACCCCGACGTCTACATGTGCGGGCCGCCGCCGATGCTCGACGCCGCGCAGGCAACGCTGACCGAGCGCGGCGTCGATCCGGCGCGCATCTTCCAGGACCGCTTCACCACCTCCGCCGACGCGCCGGCGCAGCGCGCGGTGTCAGAGCGTGAGTTCGCGTGGTTCAAGCCCGCCGGGCGGCGCGCGACGCTGTACGAGGACGTGACAGTCGACACCCAGCCGTCGATCCACCGCCACCTCACCCGCGGCTGGCCGCTTCACTTCGAGGACGGGCGCGGCACCTGGGACGACGGCTCGACCGCGCTTGAGTGTGACGATTGGTTCGCCTTTCGCGACCCCGGCGAGCAGTGGGAGCGGACCTTCTACCAGCGCGGCGCCGCGGCCGAGCGCCAGCTCGAGACCGCCGTCTCGCAGGGCTTGTTCGACGACTTCGCTGCACCGTGGGTGCAGCTGTTGCGCGAGCACCTGCAGGTGGCGGCGTTCGTGGAGCACGGCCTCTGGTTCGCGCTCGCGACGGCGGCGCGGGACTGCCTGTCGGACACCGTCGCGACCTGTGTCTGCCTGCAGGCCGCGTGCAAGCAGCGCTCGGCGCAGGCGATCGTGCTCTACGCGATGGACCTCGAGCGTGCGCTCGGCGGCGAGTTCTCGATCGAGTCCGCCCGGAAGACGTTCATCCGCAACGAGCGCTGGCAGCCGACCCGCGCCTATCTCGAGCAGCTGGCCGCGACGCGCGACTGGGGCGAGGTGATCGTCGCCGCCAACCTGTGCTTCGAACCGGCGGTCGGGACTCTGCTGCGCCGCGAGCTCGGGACCCGTTCTGCGGCGGCGTGCGGCGACACGGTCACGCCAGTGCTGGCGGCGGCCGCGACCCAGGAGTGGGAGTGGAGCCGAGCTTGGACGGTCGAGCTGGTCCGGTTTCTGATCTCGGACAACCGCGAGCTGATCGAGGACTGGCTGGCCGACTGGACGCCGCGGGCCGGCGAAGCGCTCGCGGCGCTGGCACCGGGAGCGCGCGCCGACGACGTGGTGACGGAGGCACTGGAGCAGAAGTCCCCGGGGCGCCCGCCGCAAGCGCGCGCCGGCAAGCCAGGGCGGTTGGCGTCCGCGGTGCGGACTTCGACAGACGCATCGGAGTTCGACTACGTCGGGATCGTGATGGCCAAGAGCGCCGAGGGCGACGCGGTCGCTCGCGTGCTTGCCGGGCATCACCGGGTCGAGGTGATCGAGCAGCCGTCGTTCTGGGAGATCCGCGCGCGCAGGCGGCTGGTGATCTCGTTCGCCGAGCTGTCGGCCGAGCTCGGCTACGAGATCAGCGCCTACTCGATCCAGCGCGAGATGTCGACGCACTACGGGCGGATGGTCGTCGGCGACGACGAACTGACACTCTTCTCCGACCCCGCCGACGCGATGGCGCACTTGATGTCATGAGGCGCCGCCTGGGCATCTGGCTGGCATGGCTGGACCGGCGGCGGCTCGGCCACTGGCTCGTGCTGCGGACGCTGCCGCGGGCGATCGCGATGCGCTTTGACCGCGGCGCCGCGCACGGGCTGGACGCGACCTTCGAGCTCGCGATCAGCGATCCGCGCGGCGGCGAACCCGCGCGCTACGCGCTCGCGATCGCCGGCGAGCGATGCTCGGTCCGCGCCGGCGCGGCCGGAGATGCGGGTGCGAAAGCGGCCGCGTGTGCCGGTGACCTGATCCTGCTCGCGAGCGGCGCGGCGAGCTGGCCGCAGCTCTTGTCGAGCAGGCGCTTCGAGCTCTCCGGCGATCCATTTCTGGCGCTGCGGTTCGCGGCGCTGTTCCGGCTCCCGGTCGCGCTCGATCCTGTCTAGGCCCCTACTCGTTGGTCCCCTGCGAGAAGATCGAGTTCGGTTCGTAGCCGGCCGGGACGACGCTGCGGGCGAGCGGCAGCGCGGTCCTGACGATCACGCAATAGGTCCGCGTGCCGGCGCGGTTGGGGACGCAGGTGCGGTAGATCGCGCCGGGCTGGATCGTGTAGGTGTCGCTGTGGCTCATGTTGACGCGGAACTGCTCGGGGGCGCGGTCACCGATGAAGGCCTCGGCGCGCATCACCGCGTCGTCGAGCGCTCTCTGCTGGGCGACGACCGTCGAGTGGTGTGCGAGACCGATCGCCAGCATCACGGCGCTCACCAGCAGGACCGCGAAAGCGCCGGCGTAGTTGCGGGCGACGACGACAGGCATGTCGCGGCGGACGCGGCGCACGAGGATCCCGATCGGGCGCGACAGCAGCAGCACCGCGAGCACGTTGAAAACCATCCCGGCGACGATCCCGCCGACCAGCGTCTGCGTGGCGCCCGTCAGCGGCAGCGAATGCAGGATCAACCCGTCGAGGATCGTCGCGACGACGAACGTCGGCCACAGCCAGGCGCCACGCCGGCGCCAGCGCATGCGGGCGAGCCAGGCAGCCTCCATTGCAAGCAAGGTTAAAGCCGGGAGCTGTTCGTGGCTTGGAGTAAGCTCGGCATCCCGGACGAGGGGCCGCGACGGAGATCCCGCAGCGGCCCTTGTGAGCTGGCCGTGGCGGAGA
This sequence comes from uncultured Solirubrobacterales bacterium, assembly GCA_963703825.1. Classification (GTDB taxonomy): domain Bacteria; phylum Actinomycetota; class Thermoleophilia; order Solirubrobacterales; family Solirubrobacteraceae; genus Palsa-465. The sequence goes on from CAVPFS010000002.1 coordinate 21,801, forward strand.
TCCCGAACCGGCCGAGAGGAAAGGGAACAAACAGAGATGGCGACTGACACGGCTCGGGCCGCCTCCGTAGAGGTGCCCGAGCACGAGCATCTACAGCTGGAGGACCGGATCTGGCTGTACCGCGCGATGCTGATGATGCGGGGCATCGAGGAGCGCGCGATGAGCCTCTACCGGCAGGGCAAGGTCCCGGGCTCCTTCTACGACGGTTTCGGCCAGGAAGCGGTATCGGCTGGCGCCGCGTTCGCGATGGCCCCCGAGGACCGGCTCTGCATCCTGCACCGCGACCTCGCGGCGCACGTGATCCGTGGCGTCACCCCGACTCGGATCCTCTCGCAGTACATGGGCCGGGCAGCGGGCATAACCGCCGGGCGCGACGGCAACGTCCACTTTGGCGACGGCGGCTCGGGTGCGTCGGGATGGTCTCGATGCTCCCTGACATGATGCTGGTCGCGACCGGGATGGCGATGGCTTTCAAGCTGCGCGGCGAGCGGCGGTGCGCGTAACCTGGTTCGGCGACGGCTCCACCTCGCGCGGCGACTTCCACGAGGCGATGAACTGGGCCGGCGTGCAGAAGCTCCCGGTCGTGTTCGTGCTCGAGAACAACCAGTACGCGTACTCGACGCCGGTCGACAAGCAGTTCGCGGTCGACCCCGTCCAGCGCGCAACCGCTTATGGATTCACGGGCGTGACCGTCGACGGCAACGACTGCGAGGCGATGTTCGACGCCACCCGCGAGGCGCGCTCGCGAGCTCTGGACGGTCATGGACCTACGCTGATCGAGGCCGTCACGATGCGTATGCACGGCCACGCGGCGCACGACGACATGAAGTACGTCCCCAAGGAACTCGTCGAGGAGTGGCGCGCGCGCGACCCGATCGAGCGCCAGGAGAAGCGCCTGCGGGCGGTCGGGGTCGATGTGGATGCCGTCCGCCAGGAGGTCTCGGCGGAGATCGACGCTGCCGCGACCGAAGCCTTGGCGGGGCCGATGCCCTCCGGCGAGACCGCCGCCGACGGCGTCTTCTGCGCCGGCGAGGCGGAGCCGCTCGGCGACGGCCACGCGCCGTGGAGCGGGTTCGCCCGCCGGGGAGCAATGCCTGATGGCCACTCTGACCTACCTCCAGGCGATCTCCTCGGCACTCCGCGACGAGCTGCGCGCCGATGAGCGCGTGCTGTTGATGGGCGAGGACATCGGCGTCTTCGGCGGCGCCTTCAAGGTCACTGACGGGTTCGTCGACGAGTTCGGCACTGACCGCGTGATGGACACGCCGCTGGCCGAGTCGGCGATCATCGGCTGCGCGGTCGGCGCCGCGGTCGTCGGCATGCGCCCGGTGTGCGAGATGCAGTTCTCCGACTTCATCTCCTGCGGCTTTGACCAGCTGGTCAACGTCGCGGGCAAGATGCACTATCGCCAGGGGCTCGCGGTACCGCTGGTCGTGCGGCTGCCGTCGGGCGGCGGCTTCAGCGGTGGCCCGTTCCACTCCCAGAACCCGGAGGCGCTGTTCATGCACTCGCCGGGACTGAAGGTCGTCGCGCCCTCGACCGCCGAGGATGCGAAGGGGTTGCTGCACCATGCGATCCACGACCCCAACCCGGTCTGCTACATGGAGCACAAGCACCTGTACCGGCGGGTCAAGGGCGAGGTACCCGAGGGCGTGTTCGAGACTCCGTTCACGGCTCGCGTCGCGCGCTCTGGCTCCGACCTGGTGGTGATCGCGTACGGCGCGATGGTCGATGTCGCGCTCGAGGCGACCGCCGACCTCGACGGCGCATCGGTGGAGGTGCTCGACCTGCGCTCGCTGGTGCCACTCGACGAAGACGCGATCCTCGATTCCGTCGCGCGCTGCTCGAAGGTGGTGATCGTCGACGAGGCGAACATGACCTGCGCGGCCGGCGCCCAGGTCGCGGCGCTGATCGCCGAGCGGGCCTTCGAGGACCTCGACGGCCCGGTCGTTCGAGTCGCGACGCCGGACGTGCCGATCCCGTTCTCGCCGCCGCTGGAGCAGGCAGTCCTGCCCGGTGTCGACCGCGTCAAGGAGGCGTGCCGTGAGCTCCTCGCTTACTAGCGCCGGCCTCGTCGATGTGACGATGCCGCAGATGGGCGTCTCGGTCGCCGAGGGCACCGTCGTTGCCTGGCGTGTCGAGCGTCGGCGACAGGATCGAGGCCGAGCAGACGATCTGCGAGATCTCGACTGACAAGATCGACACCGAGGTGCCGGCGCCAGTGACGGGCGTGGTCGCCGAGATCCTGGTCGGGGTCGACGAGACGGTCGAGGTGGGGGTGGTGCTGGCGCGAATCGCGGCCGGTGACGGGGCGGCGCCGTTGCGCCTCCCACGGATGGCCCCGCGGCGCCGGCCGAGCCGGCCCGCGCCGCTGCGCCGACGGCGCCGGCGCCGCCGGCCGAGCCCGCACCGCCGGCCGCGCCCGCGCCGGCGCCCGCGCGCCGGCGGCCGGTCGGTCCGCGAGCGGACGGCACTATTCCCCGGTCGTGCAGCGGATCGCCGCCGAGCACGGGATCGACCTCGATTCTGTCCCGGGGACGGGGCGCGGCGGGCGCGTGCGCAAGCAGGACGTGATGGCGCTGGTCGACGGCAACGGCGCCGTCGCTGAGCGCGCCGCTGCACATCGAGAGCCCGTACCGGCCGGATCCCGAGCCGGCCGCGGCTGCGCGGCCTCGGCTGGCTCGCCTTCGGTCGTCGGGCCAGGGCCTGTCGCGGATGCGCCGGCAGATCGGCGCGCACATGAAGCGTTCGCTCGACACCGCCGCGACCTGCACGACCTGGATCGAGGTCGACATGAGCCGCGTCGAGACGGCGCGGCGGCGGCTCGGTGTCACCGGGCTGGCATTCGTATCGGGCGACGGTCGCGGCGCTCCGCGAGCACCCGGCGTTGAACGCGTGGCTCGAGGGCGAGCGTTACACGCGCCGTGAAGGAGGTCAACCTCGGGATCGCCGTCTCGCTGGGCGACGACGGGCTGATCGTGCCGGTGATCCACAACGCCCACGAGCTCTCTGAGGAGGGCCTCGCGGCGCGGATCCGGGATCTCGCACGGCGCGCGCGGGGGCGCAGCTCACAGCCCGACGAGGTCCAGGGCGCGACGTTCACGATCACCAACCCCGGCCAGTACGGCTCGATTATGGCGACGCCGATCATCAACCTGCCGCAGGTCGGGATCCTCGACTTCGAGGCCGTCGTCAAGCGGCCGGTGGTCGTGACCGATGCCGCCGGCAATGACTCGATCGCGATCCGGCCGATGACGATCTTCGGCCTCAGCTGGGATCACCGGGCGCTCGACGGCGCGCTGTCGGCGCAGTTCCTGGCGACGCTCAAACGAGAGCTGGAAGGCGTGCGATGAGCCCGAGCTCTGGGTCTGCCAGCTCGGCGTCGTCGACTACCGGAGGCACTGGAGCTGCAGGAACGGATCCGGACAGCACGGCAGGCGGGCGCGGTGCCCGACGTGATGCTCGTGCTCGAGCACTGGCCGGTCTACACGCGCGGCCGGCGCTCGGCGCCGGCGAGCTGCCGATGGGCGAGGACTGGTACGAAGCCCAAGGCATCGAGATCGTCGACGTCGACCGGGGCGGCAAGGTCACCTATCACGGCCCCGGTCAGCTCGTCGGCTATCCGATCATCGAGGTCGATGACGTGGTCGCGTACGTTCGGCTGCTCGAGCGGGCGAATCGTCGCCGCGCTCGGCCGAGGAGGGCATCGACGCGCGGGCCGGCCCGCCGACGGCCCGGACTACACGGGGGTCTGGGTCGGGAGCGCAAGATCGCGTCGATCGGTGTGCACGTCGCGCGCGGGGTGACGACCCACGGTTGGGCGGTCAACGTCGAGAACGACCTGCAGCCGTTCTCCTGGATCGTGCCATGCGGGCTCGACGGGTGTCCGGATGACCTCGCTGATCAAGGAGACCGGTCGGCGCCGGGCAGATGAGTGCTTTCGCAAGCGCGCCGCCTACGAGGTCGCCCAGGCGCTGGGCTGCCGTCAGCGGCTCGTGTCGCTGGCGCGGCTCGAGGCGGCGGTCGGCGAGCTCACGGCTGCCTTGGTCACGGCAGTCTGAGCGCGGCCGCGATCAGCGCGACGATCCGCTGCGGGCTCCTCGTCGAGCTGGCGCCAGGTGATCCGGATCACGCGCCAGCCGGCGACATCAGCCGCTGGTCCCGCCGGCGATCTGCTTCGAAGGCGCGGCGGGTGCGGTGGTGACCGGTGGCCGTCAGCTTCGACCACAGCCTGTGGTGGCTCCAGGCAAAGTCGGCGCGGATCCGGCTCACCGTCGCCTGGGTCGATGTAGAGCTGGCGCTGCGGCGCCGGCAGGCCGGCCTCGCGGAGTGGGGCGAGCAGCAGCTCCTCGAGGTCCGACTCGGTCGGCTCGGCGGCCGTGTGCTCGGCGAGGATCGGCGCCAGGCGCTGGCAGCGCGAGTGTTGCGGTTACGGCGCGTCGACCGCCTCGAGCTCTCGGTAATCGAGCCGATCGAGCACGTCGGCCTGCTCGATCGCGCGCTCGACGGCGCGACGCCGGTGACCTCGCCGAGGTCGAGGATCGTACGGGCGATCGTCGT
>CAVPFS010000003.1:0-70930 GCA_963703825.1 uncultured Solirubrobacterales bacterium
CATCCAGTGAGACCGACCGGTCCTGCCCCCTTCCCCAGCAAAAAGAGGTACCGAACGGCCTCAAGGGACCGGGAGCACCTCCACATCCTCCGAAGACGCCGTCCCCGCGGCGCATAGGGCCTCTTACGGACTTCTTCCCTGACTCTGAAAAGCTCCTCACCGACCGGTGGTCTACTGACTCGCAGAAGAAGAAGAGACGCCATCCAGGAGATGAGAAGTCAGATATGAGCAATTTGAGCCGATGGTTTCCTGTCGTCGGCGGTGCCATTGCGGGAGGGGTCATCGCCTTGGTGATCGCGGGGACAGCGGGTCGACCTCGACCAGGCAGTGACCACGACCGTGATCCGGTCGAGTCCAGCAGGCCGCCTTGCCCACGTCCTTCAACAGCGGCAGCGGGATGACCGTCAACCAGATCTACCGCACCGCCAGCCCGGGAGTGGTCGACATCATCGTCACCTCCCAGACTCCGGCTCCAGGCTCGGGTTCTTCGGCGGCAGCGGCGGCTCAGAACTCCCAGGGCGAAGGCGCGGGCGTGGTCTACGACAACAAGGGCGACATCCTGACCGACGAGCACGTCGTCTCGGGCGCGATCTCGGTCAAGGTCAACTTCCAGAACGGCACAGCGTACCCGGCCAGGGTGCTCGGGACCGATCCCTCCACCGACGTCGCGGTGATCAAGGTCAACGTGCCGGCGTCCGAGCTGCATCCGATCCCGTTCGCCGACTCCTCGGCCGCGCAGGTCGGCGACCCGGTGGTCGCGATCGGCAGCCCGTTCAGCCTGCCCGAGACGACCACCGCCGGGATCGTCAGCAGACCGGCCGGAGCATCTCCGCGCCCAACGACTACACGATCCCGAACGCGATCCAGACCGACGCGGCGATCAACCCCGGCAACTCGGGCGGGCCGCTGCTCGACGCCGCGGCTCACGTGCTCGGCCTCAACGACCAGATCGAGACCAACAACACGACCGCCAGGGCGAAGGGTCGAGCTCCGGCGTCGGGTTCGCGATCCCATCCAACACGGTCGCGCAGATCGCCAACGAGATCATCGCCGGCCACAAGGTCCAGCACGCCTACGTCGGCGTCTTCCTCGGGCCGGTGTCGTCCGGCGGCGCGGAGATCTCGCAGGTTCAGCCGGAACCCCCGCCGCAACGGCCGGGCTCAAGGACAAGGACCTGGTGACGGCGATCGACGGCAAGGCGGTCACCTCGACCGAACAGTTCATCGCCATGATCAACAACTTCTCACCGGGTCAGACCGTCACGCTGACCGTCCAGCGCGGCAGCCGGAACAGCAGATCAAGGTCACGCTCGGCATCCGGCCCGCCAAGTCGCCCAACGGCGGCTAGCCCAGACGCACCGCGAATCAGAGGTCAGACGCTCGCGGCCTCCGCCATCCACGGCGGCGGGCCGTGAGCATCGTCGACCCAGGCCGAGCGCGACCGCGGTCATCAGCGCCGGCCCGAGCGCGCCGCCTCCGAACAAGCTGGCGAGCGCGTAGGCGACAGCGCCGAACAGGGCCGCGGTCGGGAGCGTCACGACCCAGGCGGTGGCGATCGTGCCGGCGACGCCCCAGCGGACCGCGGACACGCGCTTGGCCGCGCCGGCGCCCATCACGCCGCCGGAGATGACATGCGTCGATGACAGCGGGTAGCCGAAGTGCGACGACAGCAGGATCACGACCGCGCCGGCGCCCTGGGCGGCGAACCCCTGCGCCGCGTCCATCCGGATGATCCGCGTGCCGACCGTGCGGATGATCCGCCAGCCGCCGGCGTAGGTCCCGAGAGCGATCGCCGTCGCGGCGCTGACCACGACCCAGCTCGGAACGCTCGGGTGCTGGGCGCTCAGCGAGCCGTGCGCCACCAACGCCAGGCGTGATCACGCCCATCGTCTTCTGCGCGTCATTGGTGCCGTGCGCGAGTGACAGCAGCGAGCAGGTGGCGAGCTGGCCGACCCGGAAGCCGCGCGGCACCGGCCCGGGACGGCGGCGGCCGAACAGCCAGTAGATCGCGATGATCAACACGCCGCGCGGCGGCGAAGGCGGTGACCGGCGCGATCAGGGCCGGCAGGACGACTTTCGTCAAGACCCCGCGCCAGTTGACGCCGGTGCCGCCGACGGCAGCGAGCATCGCGCCGATCACGCCGCCGATCAATGCATGGGATGAGCTCGACGGCAGCCCGTAGGCCCAGTGAGCAGGTTCCAGGCGATCGCGCCCGCAAGCCCCGCGAACGCGATCGTCTCGGTCACCTGGCCGGCGTTGATGATCCCGGTCGCGATCGTTGCGGCGACCTTGAGCGAGATGAAGGCGCCGGCGAAGTTCATCAGCGACGCGAGCGCGATCGCGGTCCGCGGCGCCAGTGCCCGGGTCGAGATCGCCGACGCGACGACGTTGGCGGTGTCGTGGAAGCCGTTGGTGAAGTCGAACGCCAGCGCGACGACAACGACGATCACGAGCAGCAGATCGCTGTGCACGCCTCGGAGCCTAGGCGCGCCGTGGCTGAGCTGCGGGCGGGTCCCCGCAGACTAGGTGGAGAAACTCGCGGCCCAGTTCAGCGTCCGCTCCATCAGCTCGCGGTGGACGCTGCGGGTGCGGCCCTCGCGGCGCGTCCAGGAGCCGTCGGCGTCGAGCGTCCAGGCGTTGGTGTCGTCGGCCAGGCAGCGCTCGAGCGTGTCCTCGAGCTCGGCCTGGAGCTCGGGCTGCGTCGATCGGGACCAGCAGTTCGACGCGGGTGTCGAGGTTGCGCGGCATCAGGTCGGCGGAGCCGATGTAGTAGACGTGCTCGTCGCCGCGGTGGAAGGAGTAGATCCGCGAGTGCTCGAGGAACCGCCCGACGACCGAGAACACGTTGATCGTCTCGCTGACCCCGGCACGCCCGGGATCAGGCAGCAGATGCCGCGGACGTTGAGCTCGATCGGGACCCCGGCCTGCGAGGCCCGGTAGAGCGCCTCGATGATCTGCTGGTCGACGAGCGAGTTCATCTTCATCACGATCCGGCTCGGCTCGCCGGCGCGGTGGGCCTCGACGGTGCGCTCGATCTCCTCGATCAGCGGCTTGCGCAGCCAGTCGGGCGCGACGAGCACCTTGCGCTGCGGCTCGGGGTGGCCGTAGCCGGTCAGCGTGTTGAACAGGTTCGCGACCTCCTGGCCGATCTCGCGATCGGTCGTGAACAGCCCGAAGTCCTCGTACAGGCGCGCGTTCTTGGCGTGGAAGTTGCCGGTCCCGATCATCACGTAGTGGCGCACGCCCGTGCGCTCGCGGCGGACGATCAGGATCGTCTTCGCGTGCGTCTTGAGGCCCGGGATCCCGTGCACGACGTGCGCGCCGACCTCTTCCAGCGCTCGCGACCAGTGGATGTTCTGGCGCTCGTCAAAGCGCGCCTTGAGCTCCACCAGGCATACCGCCTGCTTGCCCTTCTCGGCCGCCTCGATCAGTGACGGCACCAGTGCCGAGTCGTCGGAGGTGCGATACACGGTCATCTTGATCGCGAGCACGTTGGGGTCGTCGACCGCCTGCTTGACGAACCGCTCGACGCTCGAGGAGAACGACTGGTAGGGGTAGTGGACGAGCACGTCGCCGGCGCGCATCGCGCGGAAGATGTCGGGCTGGGCGTCGGCGTCCGCCGGCGGCGGTCGCCAGCCCGGTCTGGGTGACCGGCGTCCAGGCGGGCAGCGCAGCTCGGAGTGGCCCTCGATCGCCGGCGATCTGCCACAGGTCGCTCATGTCGAGCAGGCCCTCGACGTCGTAGACCTGGACCTCGTCGACGCTCGAGCCACTCGATCAGCCGCGTCCGCAGCGCCGGATCCATGCTGGCGCCGACCTCGAGCCGAACGACCTCGCCGAAGCGCCGGCGGCGCAGCTCGTCCTCGACGGCCTGCAGCAGGTCGTCGGCCTCGTCGGAGACCTCGAAGTCGGCGTCGCGCGTGACGCGGAACAGGTCGTAGCTGAGGATGTCCATCCCCGGGAACAGCGCGTCGAGGTGCTTGGCGATGATGTCCTCGAGCGGGATGAACGTGTCCTTGCGCGATCTCGACGAACCGCGGCAGCACCTCCTTGGGCACCTTGACGCGGGCGAACGCCTCGTGGTCGAGGTCGGGGTCGTGGAGGCGCACGATCAGGCTCAGCGAGAGGTTGGAGATGTAGGGGAACGGCCGGCCGGGACCGACCGCGAGCGGCGTCAGCACCGGGAAGATCTGCTCGCGGAAGTGGCGCTCGATGCTCCTGCGGCCGGCGCCCGGAGTCCTCGCAGGACGACGATCCGGATGCCCTGCTCGCGCCAGGCCGGGCCGGATCACCTCCGAGAACTGCACGGGCGTGGCGGCGGTCCAGCTCGCCGACGTGCTCGGCGATGCCCTCCAGCACCTCGGTCGGCGCCAGACCGTCGGGTCCGCGGGCGTCGATCCGTGCGTCGACCTGGTCGTGGACGCCGGCGACGCGGATCATGAAGAACTCGTCGAGGTTGGTGACGAAGATCGCGAGGAACTTCAGGCGCTCGATCAGCGGCAGCGAGTCGTCCTCGGCGAGCTGCAGCACGCGATCGTTGAAGTCCAGCCAGGACAGCTCGCGGTTGACGTACAGCGAGCGGTCGCGCAGATCGCGGCGCGGCCTCGGCGCCGGGCTCGTCGGTGGCGGTCTCGGTCGAGGTCGGTGTCGCTCACGCGACCCTCTCGCCGGCCGGCGATCGCCGCCAGCTCGTTGGGCCGCAGCAGCGCGATCAGCTCGCCCTTGTGGATCGCCGGCGAGGCCACCCTTGCGCATCCGCGCCTGGGCGCCGGTCAGGTCGTGCAGGGTGAGCGAGAACGACGGGTCGTGGCCGACGAGCAGCACGTCGCCGAGCCCGGCGATCAGATCGGCGACGTCGAACGGCTCGCCCGAGAGGCGCGGCTCGACCGTGACCTCGACCCCGAGCGGCGCGCAGGCGTAGCTCGGCGGTCTGCACGCGCCCGCAGCTTGGGGCTCGAGAGGCAGGCGTCGATGTGGACGCCGAGCCGCTCGAGCGCGCGGCCGGCGGCCTGCGCCTGCGGATCCCGCGCTCGGTCAGCGGGCGCTCGTCGTCGGGAAGGCCGTCGGCGGCCTCGGCGTGTCGGAGCAGCCAGAGCATGCTGCAACTGTACGACGCACTGCAAGATCCGTCAGGCGCTCGCCCGCGCGAGCGGGGCGTCAGCCGATCAGCAGCCGGCGGCTGAAAGACCCGCTCGAACGCCTCGCCGTCGCCGTAGCGCTCGACACTCCAGCGCTGCAGGGTGAGGTCGCCGTCCGCCTCCAGGTGCAGGTCGACGCCGTGGCCGTTGGCCCGCAGCCGCGCCTCGGAGACCGACTGGTCGCGGCCGCGCTCGAGGTGCTCGGACAGGCGCAGGATCACCGCGCAGCGATCGAGCAGCTGCTCGTCGCCGGCGCGGGTCGAGCGGCTCCATCTCGCCGAGCTTCGGGCACGCCCTTGCGGTGATAGCGGCTCATCTGCGCGATCAGCGCCCGCTCGCGCGGATCGAAGCCCGGCAGCTCGGCGCTCTCGATCAGGTAGCGGGAGTGCTTGTGGTGGTCGTCGTAGGAGATCGTCATCCCCACGTCGTGAAGCATCGACGCCGCCCACAGCAGCTCGCGCTCGCCCTCGACGGGCTCGAACAGCCCGCCGGCCACGAGCGAGTCGAACATCTGCAGCGACAGCTGGGCGACGTGCTCGACGTGGGTCATGTCGGACTCGTACTGGATCGCCAGGTTGCGCACCGCCGGCCTCGCGGACGTCCTCGAACAGCGGCTCGGCGCCGGCCGAGCATCGTGCGCGCGAGGAACACGCCCTCGCGCAGGCCCGCCTCGGTCGCCTCGATTCCGTCGAAGCCGCCGAGCTCGACCACGGTCTCGAGCACGAGCGCCGCGCGCGAGGATGATGTCGCCGCGGCCGGGCTTGATCCCCGGGACCATGCCGCGCTCCTGCGGCGGCAGGGCGGCCAGCTCGCGGCACGAGCTGCGCGAGCACGTCGGGCACGATCACGAACCCCTGGACGCCGAGGTCGACCGGCTCGTCGATCTGGGCCTGCGCCGCGGCCGCGAGGTTGCGGACCGCGCCGCCGATCCCGACCAGGCGACTGCCGCTGCCTGCCAGCCAATCGAGCGGCGCCAGCGACTTGCGCGACGTGGGCGCGCAGCCGCGCGAGCTCCTTCTTCTTGGCCGGCCCGTCGCCGGCGAGGAACTGCTCGGTCATCCGCACCGCGCCGAGCGGGAACGACGCGCTCTCGCCCGCCTGGCGGTCGCGCGACCTCGGTCAGCTGCATGCTGCCGCCGCCGATGTCGAGCACCACCCCGTCGGTCATCGTGCGTCGTGTTGAGCGCCGCGACGTAGCCGAAGTGGGCCTCCTCGGCGGCCGACAGGATCTCGATCTCGAGCCCCGTGACCTCTCGCGCGTCGGCGAGGAACTGCTCGCCGTTGTCGGCATCGCGGATCGCGCTGGTGGCGACCACGTGGATGTCCTCGGGTCTCGAGGTCGTTGGCGCGGCAGAAGCGCTCGAACACCCCCAGCGTCTCGAGCCCGCGCTCGATCGCCTCGTCGCTGAGGCGGCCGGAGGCGGCCAGCCCGGCGCCGATCCGGACCGTCTCGTAGAGCTCGTCGGTCAGCTTCCACCAGGCGCCCGGGGCAGTAGGTGAAGATCACCAGCCGCCAGGAGTTCGAGCCGAGGTCGATGACCGCAACCTGGCGACTGCTCTGCGCTGTATGCCCCGCCGCGCGCGTCGTTCGCCAGCTCACGCATGCATCATGCGGTCAGCCGCGGACGGCTCACCGATCACCGCCTTAGATCAGGATGTGACGGGCGCGCGCCGGCTCTTCGCGGATCGCGCGGATCGCCGTCAGGATCACCAGCACCGTCATCAGCACCGCGCTGGACACGCACCACTGGCAGATCGCCTTGATCGTGAACAGCTCCCGGTAGGTGAGGTACATGCTGAACAGAAAGCCGATCAGCGCGATCGCGAAGCCGATGATCCGGCCGAGCTCGCCGCGGATCGCGAGCGACAGGAAGATGCCGATGTAGCCGGCGAGGCCCAGCACCGCGACCGGGATCCCGTCGAGCTTGGCGTAGCGCGAGGATTGGACGGTCTCGCAGCCGCCGCTGGCGAGGCACAGGATCTTGAGCTTGTCGTAGTGCACGTAGACCAGATAGCCGGCGATCCCGATCCCGATCAGCGACAGGACCAGGATCGCGATCTTCAGGCGGCGGTCAGTGCGGTCGACGGTCGCCGCCGGCTGCGTGGCCGTGACCGTGCTCATGAGACCTGCTTGATCACCTGCTGCAGCTGCGAGTAGCTCGGGACGCTCTCTGGCGCCTCGGCCTTGCCCTTCGGTCCGATGAAAACCAGCGTCGGCGTGCCGGTGACGCCGATCGAGTTGCCCTGCTCGACGTCAGTTGATCACGGACGTGGTCAGCGCCGGGGCGTTGCGGGCGGACTCCCACTTGCCAGGTTCAGGCCGGTGATCTGCTTGGCGAGGTCGTCAAGGTAGGTCTCGGTCACGTAGCCCGTGTCCTCCTGGCCCTGCTCGTGGTAGAAGAGCTCGGCGAAGTTCCAGAACTTCTGCTGCTGGCCGGCGGCGAGCGCGGCGACCTGCTGGTCCTTGAACACGTTCGGGTCGCGGGTCGCGGTCTCGAACGCCTTGTAGACGACCTGGACCTTGCCCGGCGTACCTCGTTTTTGATCAGCTGCGGGAAGCCGCCGTGGAGCGTGAAGTCGCTGGCAGATCGGGCATTCGAGGTCGCCGTAGTAGGTCATCGTGACCGGCGCGTTCGGGGTTGCCGAGGCGGGCGCCCGACTGCGGGATGCCGGTCAACAGGTTGTTGACCGCGGTGGCGGTGCTGTTGCGCGGCTTGCCGTTCTGCAGGCCCGGTGAGCTTGTGTGCTGCCGCCGCCGCTGGAGACGGCGATCAGCGACCGCGACGATCGCCACGCGCAGAGGACCACGCCGCCGATCATCCGCAGGCGGCGATCGCGGCGGGCGCTCTCGGCGCGGGCCCGCTCCTCGGCGAGGCGGCGCGCGCGGGCTTGTTCCTTTTGCTTGTGCGAGAGGCCATGTGAGATCAACGAAGAGAGCCGCGGGTACGACGGGGCTCCCCGCGGTCAGGATAGCGAGCGGCAGCCTGATGAAAGCCGCTGGCGGCGTCGATTCATCGCCGATTCTTACTTATTGAGTGCCGCGTCCAGGGCCTGGCGAAGCTCGGTCGTGCCGAACGCGCCCTCGAGCCGGGCGACGATGATCCCATGGCGGTTGATCGTGAACAGCCACGGCTCGGTCCGAGGTGGAAGGCCTTCAGTTGCGAGCGAAGGCCCTTGCTCGGCTGGTTGTCGGCATAGACCTCCTCGTGGATGAAGGTGATCCGGTTGCCGAACTGGTGCTGCAGCTCGACGGTGACATCGGTGACCGGGCCGCAGACGCGCGAGATGCAGAGCGCCGGTGTCGAGAACAGCAGCGCGATCGGGCGCTTGCCGAGCACCGCGTTCAGCGACACCGAGTGCATCTGCTCCGGCGGCTGGCGCGTGGTCAAGAGCGTGATGTTGCCGCCGGTGCTGGCGAGCGTGTCGGTCGCGATATCCGGCGGGCGCTGTCCGACGTTCGGGATCGGCGAGGCGTCGAAACCGCGATCTCGCCGGTGGCGCCGATCAGCCCTCTGGCGGTGTGGGTGATCGACAGCACGTCGTACGTGCCCGCGCTCGGGATCGGCAGCTGCGCGGCGTAGATCGCCTTCAGGCCGCCCGGCCCCGAGTTCTGCTTGCTGCGGTACTGCGGCGCAACCGTCATCGGGTCGGCCGGAGCGAGGAACGGTCCCTTGGCCGGCGCGTCGGGGCTCTGCGCGAAGTAGACCGCGGTCGGCGCGTAGACGAAGGCGCCCGAGTTCTTGGTCAGCCCGAATGCCAGCCGCCGCGTCCCGGGGGTATAGGTCCCGGTGGCGGCGCCGAACTGGGCGGTGGAAGGCAGCGTCTGCGCGAGCTGGCGCAGCGTCCGCCCGGCGACCGCCGGGAACTGGCCGCCACGGGGGTGCTCGGCGGCGGCGAGCTCGGCGACGGCCGGCGGCGGCGCGACCGTCGACGCGGTCGTGACAGAGCTCGAGCTGGCACTGGTCTTGGTCCGCGCAGCGACCGACGCCGACGAAGACGACGACCCGCACCCCCCGACCGAGATCGCCACCGCGAGCACGGGCACGAGCGGCACGGCGATCCATGCGTGGCGGAGTTGGGTCATCGGGTTGCGCACCGGTCCCGCACAATGCCTGTTCGACGCGCGGGTTCTGCGATCTTCGCAGGACGCTACAGCGGCCTCGTCACGGGCGAGCCGGTCGCCAAGATCCCCGCTAGTTGCGTGTAAACATGTTGTTATCCGGTGCTTTGGCCCCAGCTCTGGTTTTGAGTGTGCAATACAGTGATGGCCATGTCGCCTGAGCGAAGCGAAGCGCTGTCGGCACCGTCCGTATCCCCGCAGCGCGCCAACAACCGCCTGCGGCTCGCGGTGCTTGATCGCGACCCGGGGTTCATGCAGGTGCTCTCCAATCGCCTCGACGCGCTCGGCTGCGAGTACCGCTCGCTGACCGCACCGGCGACGATCGACACGTTGGTGACGATGCGCCTCAACGCGCTCGTGCTCGACCTCGCGATCATCGGACCGGGGAGCTGGGACTACCTCGAGCGCATCTGCGTGCGGCTGCCGGGCCTGGCCGTGATCGTCTGCACCGGGCCGTCGTCGGTAGCGCAACGCGTCCGCGGCCTGCGACTCGGAGCCGACGCATGGATCACCAAGCCCTGCCACGCCGAGGAGCTGATCTGCGTGATCGAGGCCGCCGCTCGCCGGCACCGCCGGGCCGAGATGCCGGTGCTCGACGCCGCCGCGCGCTTCGGCGAGATCACGATCCGTCCTGACCTTTACCAGGCCTACGCGGCCGACGTCAGCCTTGAGTTGACCGCGCGCGAGTTCGAGATCCTGCACCTGCTGACCGGCTCTGACCGGGTCCTTCGGCGCGAGGAGATCTACGAGCGGGTGTGGGGGTATGCGATGGCGCACGGCGACCGCTCGGTCGACGTGTTCGTCCGCAAGCTGCGCCAGAAGCTCGGGGCGGCGTCGCCGCAGTGGAGCTACATCCACACCCACTTCGGGGTCGGCTACCGCTTCGCCCCGGAGCGGGACTCGCGGGAGGCGGCCGGCAAGGACGCCGTCGCGCGAGAGCTGGCGATGCTGGCCGGCGACGACGCCGACGACGCCGGGCTCGATCCCGCGCTGACCGCTGAGCGAAGCGCGCCCCGCAGGTCCGCCTGCGAGCGGGCGTTCACAGGTCGTTCACATCGTCGTTACGAGTCGATAACGCCAGTCGCGGCGGCTCCCAGCAGCATCAGGCGCGATGGCGCTCGACCGATTCACGCCGGGAGGTGCTCCGGGTTGGGCCGCTCGAGATCATGCCCGACGAGCACCTCGCACGGGCCGGCGGGAGGGCGCTGATGCTGTCGATCAGAGAGCTGCGGCTGCTGACCGAACTTGCCCGCCGCGCGGACAGGATCATGTCTCGCGAGGAGCTGTTCGTGCTCGTCTGGGGCCACGAGATGCGCCCCGGCGACCGCTCGGTCGACGTATACGTACGCAAGCTGCGGGTGAAGCTCGAGGCGGCACTCCCGGGCTGGCGCTTCATCCACACGCATTTCGGCTTCGGATACCGGCTGGCGGCCGAGGCGAAACCCCACGCACAACGATCGGTTCACAGCTCGGATAACACGTCAGCGCGCTCGGACACAGACACTGGACGACTTCAATGAACAAGGAGACAAAAGTGCGTACACGTCGACATCAGCGCGATGGCGGCGGTCGCTGACCGCGGCGCTGGCGATCGCGGCATGCGGTTCGAGCTCGAGCAGCAGCAGCTCGAGCTCGCGGCGGGGCGGCCGTAGCAGCAGCTCCAGCAGCAGCGGTGGCTCGGCGACCCTCAACGGCGCGGGCTCGACGCTCGCGGCGCCGATCTACCAGCAGTGGGGTTCGAACCTGAAGTCCCAGGGGCTGACGGTCAACTACAACCCGGTCGGGTCGGGCGCCGGGGTCGCCGACCTGCAGACGGCGACTGTCGACTTCGCGGGCTACGACCCGGCGCTGAAGCCGGCGGACATCAAGGGGATGAAGGGTCCGGCGTTCCAGTTCCCGGTCGCGTTCGGCGCGATCACGGTGTCCTACAACCTTTCCGGGGTCAAGAGCGGGCTGAAGCTCGACGGTCCGACGATCGCCGACATCTTCCGCGGCAAGATCAAGACCTGGAACAACTCCGCGATCAAGTCGCTGAACCCGGGCCTGAGCCTGCCGAGCACGGCGATCACGGTCGTCCACCGCTCGGACTCGTCGGGCACGACGCCGGCTTCACGACCTACCTGGCGGATGTGAGCCCGACCTGGAAGTCGTCGATCGGCGCCGGCAAGGACGTCAAGTGGCCGGTCGGCACCGGCGCGGCGAAGAACTAGGCGTCGCGGCGGCCGTCAAGCAGACCCCGGGCGCGGTCGGCTACGTGGAGCAGGCCTACGCGCTCGAGAACGGCTTCACCTACGCGGCGGTCAAGAACTCGCCGGCAGCTACATCCTGCCGACGATCGCGAACACGTCGGCGGCCGCGGACGGGGTCAAGGTCCCGGCGGACCTCGGGATCTCGACGATCAACTCGCCGGCCCTCGGGCGTATCCGATCGTCTCGCAGACGTTCCTGGACGCCTACCAGGATCCGTGCAAGACCGGCGGCGCGAGCTCGTCGATCGCCAGCGGGCTGAAGAAGTTCCTCACGCTACGCGTTCGGCGACGGCCAGAAGACGCTCGGTTCGGGCGGCAACAAGCTGCCCTACGCGCCGCTGCCGTCGTCGCTGGCCGCAAAGGACACCGCGCAGCTGGCGAAGATGACCTGCAACGGTTCGCCGATCTCGTAGGGAGCGGCGTGGAGGCAAGCGCCACCACCGCAGGCGGCGGCCGCTCGGCTTTCGAGCGGTCGCCGGCGAGCCGGATGCCCGATCAGCTGCTGCGGTAGGGGCTGACCGTCCTCGCAGCGCTGATCCTGGTGCTGCTGGCCTACTTCTTCATCAGCCTGATCGGCGAGTCGAGAACGCGTTCAGCAAGTTTCGGGCTGAGCTTCATGTTCGGCAACGACTGGGACGTCGTCGCGCAACATCTACCACGGCGCGCCGCTCGTGGTCGGGACGCTGATCACCTCGGCGATCGCGCTGATCATCGGCGTCCCGGTGGCGGTCTCGGCGGCGCTGTTCGTGACCGAGCTGTGCCCGAGCCGGCGCGCGCGGGCCGCTGTCGATGCTGCTCGACCTACTGGCGGCGGTGCCGTCAGTCGTCTACGGCCTGTGGGGCGTGTTCGTGCTCGGCCCTAAGCTCGTGCCGGTCGAGCGCTGGATCGCGAACACGTTCTCGTTCATCCCGTTCATCGGCGGCAGCGCCAACACGATCGTCGGGGCAACTACTTCATCGCCGGGCTGATCCTCGCGATCATGATCCTGCCGATCGTCTCGGCGATCTCGCGCGAGGTGCTGCTGACCGTCCCGGCTGAGCACAAGGAGGCCGCGCTGGCGCTCGGCGCGACCCGCTGGGAGATGATCCGGATGGCGGTGCTGCCGTACGCGCGGCCCGGGATCACGGGTGGGGCGATGCTGGGTCTCGGCCGAGCGATCGGCGAGACGATCGCAGTCGTGCTCGTGATCGGCAACGCGCCGACGATCGGCTCGCACCTGTTCAGCCAGGGCTACACGCTCGCCGCGGTGATCGCCAACGAGTTCAGCGAGGCGGCCAATCAGCCGATCCACAGCTCGGCGCTGTTCGCCGCCGGGCTGGTCCTGTTCGTGCTGACGCTGATCATCAACATCATCGCCCGCTGGTTCGTCAGGCGCGGAGCCGCGCGCGGCGCGCGGCGGCCGGCGACGCCGGCGCGATCGGAAGCGGCGGTGCTTCGTTTGCACCGGGGCTCCCGAATGAGCGCGCTGACGACTTGCCCGAGGTCAGCGCCGGCCGACGGCGCAAGGACAGGTTCATGCGCGGCCTGCTGCTGGCGGGGACGGTGATCGCGCTGGTGCCGCTGGTGCTGATCATCTACTACCTGTTCTACAAGGGGCTGAGAGTCCTGGACGCAGCGGCTTCTTCACGACCGATCCGAACGGCAATTTCTTCGGCAACCCCGGCGGGATCCGCTCAGCGATCGTCGGCACGCTCGAGATCGTCGCGTGGCGCGGCCTGATCGCGATCCCGATCGGGATCGGCGTGGCCCTGTACCTGACTGAGTATGGCAGCGAATCGCGCTTCGCCAACGTCGTCCGCTACTTCGTCGACGTGATGACCGGCGTCCCGTCGATCGTCTTCGGCCTGTTCATCTACATCGTGCTCGTGATCTCGCACGCCGGCGGCAGCGGCTTCGCCGGCTGGAAGGGCTCGCTGGCGCTGTCGTTGCTGATGCTGCCGATCGTCGTCCGCGTCAGCGGAGGTCGTCCTGCTGCTCGTCCCGGACAGCCTTCGCGAGGCGGCGCTGGCGCTCGGCGCGCCGCGCTGGCGGGTGATATGGGGTGGTGTTGCCGACGGCGATGCCGGGGCTGGTCACAGGCTCGCTGCTGGCGGTGGCGCGCGCGATGGGCGAGACGGCGCCGCTGCTGTTCACGGTCTCGGCCGCGTTCGTGCTGACCGGCAACCTGAACTCGCAGATGAACACGCTGCCGCTGCAGATCTTCACCGACATCACGAGCCCGAGAAATGCGATCGTCGCCCGAGCGTGGGGCGCGGCGCTGACGCTGGTGGCGTTGGTCCTGATCCTCAACATCGTCGCGCGGCTGATCGCGCGAAGGAGCCGCGTGGCATGATCCCGCCAGAAACCGAGACCAAGGAAACAGACCGCGATGACAACTACCCGAGGGCCCGAAGGATCAAGCCTCAGGAAGCGCCGGACGTGTCGGCCCTCGGTGTCAAGGAAGGCGCCGGACATGCCGTCAAGGTCAAGGGGCTGCACGCCTATTACGGCGACAGCGAGGCGATCAAGGGAGTCGACATCGACTTCCCCGCCAACCAGGTGACGGCGATCATCGGCCCGTCCGGGTGCGGCAAGTCGACGATGGTGCGCTGCATCAACCGGATGCACGAGGAGATCCCCGGCGCCCGGGCCACCGGCAGCGTGACGCTCGACGAGTTCGACGTCTACGGCCCGAGCGTCAACGTCACCTCGGTCCGCCGCGTGATCGGGATGGTGTTCCAGAAGCCCAACCCGTTCCCGACGATGTCAATCTTCGACAACGTCGCCGCCGGGCTGCGGCTGACCGGGACCAAGAGCGACAACATGCGCGAGACCGTCCACCGCGCGCTGCGCGCGGTCGGGCTCTGGGGCGAGGTCAAGAACCGCCTCAACGAGCCTGGCACCGGTCTATCGGGCGGCCAGCAGCAGCGGCTCTGCATCGCCCGCACGATCGCGGTCGAGCCCGAGGTGATCCTGATGGACGAGCCGTGCTCGGCACTGGACCCGATCGCGACGCTGAAGGTCGAGGAGCTGATCGACGAGCTCAAGGACCGTTACACGATCGTGATCGTTACCCACAACATGCAGCAGGCGGCGCGCGTCGCGAATTCGACCGTGTTCATGCTCGATGGCGGGGTGGTGGAGCACGCGCCGACCAACGACATCTTCACGCGGCCACAGGACGAGCGGACCGAGCGCTACGTGACCGGCAAGTTCGGGTAGTGAAGAACTGATGCAAGAGACGCGCCACCAGTTCCGCGAGGACCTCAAGGAGCTCGAGCGCCAGGTCCTCGGCGGCCTTGACCTCGTGATCTCGCAGCTCGATCGGGCGCTCGAGGCGGTCAGCTACCAGGACGTCGAGCTCGCCTCGATGGTGGTCGCCGACGACGATCGGATCGACGGCCGCTACCTCGAGGTCCACCAGGGGATCCTGTCGCTGCTCGCGCGCCAGGCGCCGGTCGCCGGCGACCTGCGGATCGTCGCGGCGCTGCTGCACGTGATCCGCTGCATCGAGCGGATGGGTGACCAGTGCGTCAACATCGCCAAGCTGGTGCCGCTGTCGGGCTACGAGTCGCCGAAGGACAAGGACATCCTCGACTCGCTCGAGCGGATGGGCCAGCTCGCCCGCTCCCAGGTCTCGGAAGCCAAGGACGCGCTCTCGACCCGCAACGTCGAGCTCGCCCAGGACCTTGCCCGCCAGGACGCCGAGATCAACCGGCTGAACCGCGCGATCTTCAGGCGCGCGGTCGACGTCGGCGACGATCCGGACGTGCGCGAGTGGGGGATGTTCATGATCCTCGTCGCCCGCTGCCTGGAGCGGATCGGCGACAACACCGTCGACATCGCCGAGCAGGTGGTGTTCGTCGTCACGGGGCTGTTCCGCGAGTTCGACGACGCTTCGACGCCGAGCGAGAGCGCGCGCTCCACGTAGGCGCCCGGCTGCGCGCGCCGAGCGCCGCGTCCTCGTCGTGGCCGACCGGCCGGCACGGGCTTTGGCCACGCGGCCAATGACGGCCGCGCGCTCGCGCACATAATTTCGCTGCTATGCACGTGCGGCCGCCCCAGATCGTGGCCTTCGGCGGGGGCGGGTTCTCGATGGAGTGGGGCAACCCGCTGCTCGACGACTTCGTGCTCTCGCTGACCGGCGTCGAGCGCCCCAAGGTCTGCTTCTTGCCGACCGCCAGCGGCGACGCCGACCACTACGTGGTCCGCTTCTACCGGGCCTTCGGTACGCCTCGCTGCGATCCGTCGCACATCTCGCTGTTCAGGCGCGAGACCGGGGTCGGCGACCCGCTCTCGCACCTGCTGGCGCAGGACCTGATCTACGTCGGCGGCGGCAGCCTGGTGTCGCTGCTCGGCACCTGGCGCGCGCACGGGATCGACGTTGTGCTGCACCGGGCCTGGCGCGCGGGCGTCGTGCTGTGCGGCGGCTCGGCCGGCTCGTTGTGCTGGTTCTCGGACGCGCTCTCGAGCTTTCACGAGGGCGCGCCGCGGCGGCTGCAGGGGCTCGGGTTCCTCCCCTGGAGCAACGCCGTCCACTACACGGACGAGCCCGGGCGCCAGTCGGCGTTCCTCGACGCGATCGGCTCAGGGATGGCACCCGGCTACGGGGTCGGCGACGGCGCGGCGCTGCATTTCGTCGGAACTGACCTGGCCGAGGTGGTCTCGTCGGTGCCAGGGGCACGGGCCAGGTACGTCTCCACGGCCGCCGATGGCGCCGCGTTCGAGCGTGAGCTCGCGGTCCGCTATCCTCGGCGAGCCGGTCGCCTGCGGAGCGGGCGGCGAGGCGCTGGCGGCGTGACGCCGCCCCCGGCGCGAGGGCGCGGCGCGTGCGCTGAGCGGGGCCGTCCGTCATCCTGGCCAAGGATGACCGCATCCGACGGCGATCAGCGCAGGATCCTCGCGATGGGCGGCGGGGGCTTCACGATGGCCGACCGCAGTGACGCGCTCGACCGGCTGATCCTGACGCTGACCGGAAAGCCGGTCCCGAAGGTCTGCTTTTTGCCGACCGCGAGTGGCGATCCGCGCGAGCAGAGCAGCCGCTTCTACGAGCGCTTCTCTGCGTGGCCGTGCGAGCCGAGCATCCTGTCGCTGTTTCACCTCGCTCGTGATCGTGTCGATCCGCGCGATCATCTGCTCGCCCAGGATGCGGTCTACGTTGGCGGCGGCTCGATGCGCAACATGCTCGCGGTCTGGCGTGAGCACGGCGTCGATCAGGCGATGCGCCGCGCCTGGGAGCGGGGAATCGTGCTCGCCGGCCTGAGCGCCGGGGCGATGTGCTGGTTTGCGGGCGGGATCACGAGGAGCGGCGGCCGGCCCGCGCCGGTCGACGGGCTCGGGCTGCTGGAAGGGAGCCTCTCAGTTCACCTCGACAGCGAGCCCGAGCGCCTGCCGGTATTCCGCGCCGCGGTCGCCAGCGGAGCGCTGGCCACCGGGTACGCCGCCGACGATGGCGCAGCGCTGCTGTTCGCCGGCACGAGGCTGCAGGAGTGCGTGAGCTCGTCGCCCGGGGCGCGGGTGGTGCGCGTGCTCGGCGGTGACGGCGGCGAGACGAGCATCCAGCCGCTGCCGGTCAGGCTGCTGCCGGCCGCTTCGGCGTGTCCGCCCGAAGAGGGAATCTCAGAGCTTCGCGCGCTTCGCGCCGGTCGTCACCGCTGGGACTGACGCGCTCAGGGGTGCGGCTGGCGCGCTCAGGGGTGCGCCGCCTCACCATCGGCACATTATCCTCAGCGCTGACGTGCCCCAGCAGCGGTCCAAGCGGCGCTCGCGCAAGCGACGCGGTCAAGCCTCGGCTCCCCGAGCGGTGGCCTCGACGCGCCGCGACGAGCGCACCGAGCGGCGCGTCGAAGCCGCAAAGGAGCTGCGCCGCGGCAACCGCCAGCTCGGCCGCGAGGGAGAGCGGCCCGAGAGCCCGTTCGGCGGCCTGCCGATCTCGGAGGCGGCGATCGCGATCGGGGGCGTGGGCCTCGTGATCGGCTTCATCCAGGGCGGCGGGCCGGTGGTGATCGTATCCGTGATCGTGTGCGGGCTCGGGGTGCTCGAGATCACCGGGCGCGAGCACTTCTCCGGTTACCGATCGCACACGACCCTGCTGGCCGCGATCCCGGCGATCGCGGTCGAGACGGCGATCGGGCTGATCTTCGGGGTGCCGCACCAGCGTGCGCTGCTGTTGGTGTTCGTGGTGCCCGTGTTCGCGGTCCTGTTCTGGTTTTTGCGGCGCAAGTTCGTGTCCGCGCGCCAGGCGCGGGTCGCCCGCCCGCCCATGCCCTGAGCAGGCCGTCAGCCTGCCGGGGCGGTCGTCTCGGCGGCGCTGTCTTGATGCGCGCCGACAACCGGCAGGTGCAGCGCGAACACCGCGCCGCCGTCGGGCGCGTTGGCGACGGTCGCGCTGCCGCCATGCTGCTCGGTCACCTGGCGCACGATCGCCAGCCCGAGGCCGCTCCCCTGAGTGCCGCGCGCGGTGGCGCCGCGAAAGAAGCGGTCGAACACATAGGGAAGGTCGGCCTCGGGGACGCCGGGGCCGTGGTCACGGACGGTAACGCCGTCGGAATCGACGGTCAGCTCGATTGAACCTCCCGGCGGCGAGTGGCGCGCCGCGTTGTCGAGCAGGTTGTTGATCGCGCGTTCGAGCCGGGCGGCGACGCCGTCGATCGTCACCGGCTCCAGGCGTGCGTTGACCGTGGCCTCGGGGGCGTTGCGGCGCGCCCGCTCCAGTGACTCGGCCGCGACGTGGTCGAGCCGGACGTCCTCGGTCACCAGCCCGCGCTCGTCGCCGCGGGCCAGCTCGATCAGGTCACTGACGAGCGCGGTCAGCTCCTCTGACTGCTCGACCACGTCGGCCAGTAGCCGCCGGCGGTCCTCGGGCTCGAGCTCGCCGCCCTCGAGCAGCACCTCGATGTTGGTCCGCAGGCTGGTGACCGGAGTGCGCAGCTCGTGGGAGGCGTCGGCGACCAGCTGGCGCTGGGCCCGCATCGACTCGTCGAGCTCCGCCCGCGAGCCCTCGAGGCGGTCCAGCATCGAGTTGAAGCGTCGCGTGAGCGCGCCTACTTCGTCGTCGGCGTGGACCTTGATCCGGCGGCTGAGATCGTCAGTCTGGCTGATGTGCTCGGCCGCTTGGGCGACCTCAGCCAGCGGTGCCAGCACGCGACGGCCGGCGAGCCGCCCGAGCGCCGCCGCGAGCGCGATCCCGCCGACGAACACGAATAGCAGCACCAGGCGCAGGTTCGAGAGCACGCCGTCGACGCCGTTCAGCGGGCGCGCTAGCTGCACGGCGGCCGACTCGGGCTGACCGCCGATCATCAGGTTTGCGTGGAAGGTCAGGACCCGGAGGTGGTCGTGGCCGACGTACTCGTCGCTGAGGAACGAGCCGCCCTGACCCTTTGCGACGGCGCGCGTGTGAGGCGTCACCGGAAGCGCGACGTCGCCGTCATAAGGACCGGACGGGCCGTTGGCGAGCACGAAGTCCACGTAAGGCGCGGGGCCGCCGGCGCTGGCGGGGATGCCAGGCAACGAGCGGCTGATCACGTGCGAGTGCAGCGCGACCGTCTCCTGGGCGCGCAGCGCGCTGTCGATCTGGCCGCGGAGCTGGTCACGGACGACCAGGTAGCAGATCATGCATGCGACAAGGACGGCCGCCGCGACCGAAGCCGCGCAGATCAGCGCCAGTCGTCGCCGGAGCGACACGTGGCGCTCCTAATCCCGCAGCACGTAGCCGACTCCCCGGACCGTGTGCAGCAGCCGCGGCTCGCCGCCGGCTTCGGTCTTACGGCGCAGGTAGCCCATATAGACGCCGAGGGCGTTCGACGTCGGGCCAAAGTCGTACCCCCAGACGTTCTCGAAGATCGTCGTTCGGGTCAGCACCTGGCGGGGGTGGCGCAAGAACAGCTCGAGCAGCAGGAACTCGGTCCGGGACAGCTCCACCAGGCGATCGCCGCGGTGGACCTCGTGCGCGACCGGGTCGAGCTCGAGGTCGGCGTAGCGCAGCACCTCGGTGCCCTCGGAGCCGTCACCGGCGCGGCGCAGCAGCGCGCGCAGGCGAGCCTGGAGCTCGCGCAGCGCGAACGGCTTGACCAGGTAGTCGTCGGCGCCGACGTCGAGCCCCTCGACGCGGTCGTCGATCGCGTCGCGGGCGGTCAGCATCAGGACCGGGGTGTGATCGCCGGCCTTGCGAAGCCGGCGGCAGACCTCGAGACCGTCGAGCTTGGGCATCAGGATGTCGAGGATCACCGCGTCGGCGGGCGAGTCGGCGAGCGCGTCCAGCGCCTGCTCCCCGTCAGCCGCGAGCGTGACCTCGTGGTTCTCGAGCCGCAACGCGCGCTCGAGTGCCCTGCGGACCGCGGGCTCGTCGTCGACTACAAGTACGTGCGCCATGAGCAGATGATCGCGCGTGCGGGTAAAAGTTCGTGAAGAAGCGCTTGCAACGCGACCTCAGCCAAGCTCCAACAGCAGCGGCGCATGGTCGGAGGGCTTGGAGCCCTTGCGGTAGTCGCGGTCGATCCCGCAGCTGACCAGCTTCGGCGCCAGCCCAGAGCTGACCAGCGCGAGGTCGATCCGTAGGCCGAGACCCTTGTGGAAGTTGCCGGCGCGGTAGTCCCACCACGTGTACTGGACCGTCTCGGGGTGCAGGAGGCGGTAGGCGTCGACGAACCCCGCGTCGAGGATCCGCTCCAGGCGGCCTCGCTCCTCCGCCGTCACGTGCGTCCCACCGGCGAACGCCGCCGGGTCATAGACGTCGATGTCGGCGGGGGCGATGTTCATGTCGCCGGCGACGATCGCGGGCGCGCCGTCGAGGGCTCTGGCGCGCTCGACGACCGCGTCCAGGAACGCCAGCTTGCGCGGGAACTCGGGGCTGTCGAGCGTCCGCCCGTTGGGGACATAGACGCTCGCGAAGCGGATCCCGGCGACGGTTGCTTCGCACCAGCGCGCCTCGCCGTCGACCGGGTCGCCAGCGAGATGCAGCTGCGGCTCGGAGAGCTCGAGCCCCGTGTGGGCGAGCAGCGCGACGCCCGCCCACTGGCCGGCGGAGTGGTGCACTGACTCGTAGCCTGCGCCGAGCAGCTCGAGCGCCGGGAAGTTGTCAGGCGCACATTTGGTCTCCTGCAGGCAGGCGACGTCGGGCTGGTGCTCGGCGAGCAGCTCGAGCACGCGGGGCATCCGCGCCCGCAGCGAGTTGACGTTCCAGGTCACGATCCGCACTCAGACCGAGCTTAGTCAGACACGTACGATCAGCGTCAGTGTCAGAGCCCGTGCCCGAGGACAAACTGCCCGAGGACAAACTGCGCACCTACCGCCGCAAGCGCGACTTCGCGGCGACGTCGGAGCCCTCCGGGACGACGGCGCGCGGCGAGGGCTCGCAGGCCCCGCGGTTCGTCGTCCAGGAGCACCACGCGACCCGCCTGCACTGGGACCTGCGGCTCGAGCACGACGGGGTCGCGGTCTCGTGGGCGATCCCGAATGGGATCCCACCGTCGCCGAAGGAGAACCGGCTCGCGGTCCACACCGAGGATCACCCGCTCCAGTACCTCGCCTTCGAGGGCGAGATCCCGGCCGGCGAGTACGGGGCCGGCACGATGACGGTCTGGGATCACGGGACCTACGAGACGCACGAGTTCAATGACCACAAGGTCAAGGTCACCTTCCACGGCGAGCGGCTGCGAGGTCGCTACGGGCTGTTCCCAATCGGCCGCGGCCCGGACGCGGCCAAGGACTGGATGATCCACCGCATGGATCCGCCGGATGACCCGGCGCGCGAGCCGATGCCCGAGCGGATCCTGCCGATGCTCGCGGGCGCCGGCTCGCTGCCCAAGCCGGAGGCGGGGTGGTCCTTCGAGGTCAAGTGGGACGGCGTGCGCGCGATCGCCTACTGCAAGCCCGGTCGCCTGCGGCTCGAGAGCCGCAACCTGCGTGAGATCACTGACAGCTATCCCGAGGTGCGCGCGCTCCTGCGCGACCTGGGGATGCACGAGGCAGTGCTCGACGGCGAGCTGGTGGCGTTCGACGACGACGGCCGCCCGAGCTTTGAGCGCCTCCAGCGCCGGATGAACGTGACCTCGGCGAGCTCGGTCAGGCGGCTGGCGGCGAGCACGCCGGTCGTCTACGCGATCTTCGACCTGCTCTATCTCGACGGCCACAACCTGATGACGCTGCCCTACGAGCAGCGCCGCGAGCGCCTCGAGCAGCTCGAGCTGGGCGGCCCGGCTTGGCGCGTCCCGGCGACTCACGCGGGCAACGGCGAGCGGCTGCTGCAGGCGACCGCCGCGCAGGGGCTCGAGGGCGTCGTCGCCAAGCGCCTGGGGTCGCGGTATGAGCCGGGGCGCCGGACGGGCGCCTGGATCAAGATCAAGCACACCCGCCGCCAGGAGCTCGTGATCGGCGGCTGGCTGCCCGGCGAGGGCCGCCGCACTGATCGGATCGGCGCGCTCCTGATGGGCTACTTCGAGGACGGCCGGTTTCGTTACGCGGGGCGGGTGGGGACCGGGTTCACGGACCGCACGCTCGAACAGCTGGGCGCCAAGCTGGCGCCGCTGCGCCGCGACGAGGCCGCCTTTGACCCGCTCCCCAAGCTGCCGCGCAACGCGGTCTTCGTGGCGCCGGAGCTGGTCGCCGAGATCGAGTTTCGCGAGTGGACCTCGGACGGGGTGATGCGGGCGCCCTCATACAAGGGGCTCCGTGACGACAAGCCGTCGGCCGCCGTCGCCCGCGAGAGCGGCGATCTGTTCGAGCAGCTCGAGCGCCTCCCGGACGGGGCGCTGGCCGTGCTCGCCGACGGCCGGCGGCTGAAGATCACCAACTGGGACAAGGTCCTGTTCCCGCAGACCGGCTTCACGAAGGGCGACCTGATCACCTACTACGCGCGGATCGCGCCGGCCGTGGTCCCGCATTTGCGCGACCGGCCGCTGACACTCAAGCGCTACCCGAACGGCGTGCAGGAGCCCTATTTCTACGAGAAGCAGTCCCCGGCGCACCGCCCCGACTGGGTACAGACGGTGAAGATCGGCGGCGTCAACTACACACTTGCCCAGGACCGCCCAACGCTGATCTGGCTCGCCAACCTGGCCGACGTCGAGCTCCACACCTCGCTCGCGCTCGCGGACGAGCCGCAGCGACCGACGATGCTCGTGTTCGACCTCGACCCCGGGCCCCCGGCGGCGCTCGTCGAATGCTGCGAAGTGGCGCTCGTGCTGCGCGGGCTGTTCGGCCAGCTCGGGCTCGAGAGCTTCGTCAAGACCTCGGGCTCGAAGGGGATGCAGGTCTATGTGCCGCTCAACGGCCCGACCAGCTACGACCAGACCAAGCCGTTCGCCCGGCGGATCGCGGAGCTGCTCGAGCAGCGGCTGCCCGAGCTGGTCGTGTCGCGGATGACCAAGCGGCTGCGGGCGGGGCGGGTGCTGGTCGATTGGAGCCAGAACGACGCGCACAAGACGACCGTGACCGTCTACTCGGTTCGCGCGCGCGAGCGCGCGACGGTCTCGACGCCCGTCACCTGGGACGAGGTCTCCGCCTGCCGCGACTCCCGAGACCCTGAGCTGCTGACGTTCGACACCGAGCAGGTGCTCGCCCGGCACGAGCGCGACGGCGACCTGTTCGCGCCGCTGTTGAGCCTCGAGCAGCGGCTGCCGGCGATGAGCTGATCAAAGCCCCCGAGTAGCGCCGTTGCGGCGGCCCGATCGCGGGCGCGGGGGCTGACACACCCGAGCACGTGAAGGAATCGTGAAACGTGAGGCCGGGCCGCACGAGCCCAGGTGTCGAACATGCTTAGGATTGACAGACCAACGATGGATCCGATCACGCTCCGCAACAGACTGCTTGTCGCCACCGGGATGTGGAAGGAGGCGACCGGGGAGCCGTTACCGCGGCTCGCGCCCGGCGATCCGGCCGATCAGATCCAGGACTTCGAGCTGCAGCTCGTCGACCGTCTATGGGAGAGCGCGACCCCGGAGAACGCGCGCGAGATCGCCGACCGCACCTGGGACCTCGTCCACGATCGCGGAGACAACGACCCGGTCAAGCAGCGCGTGGTCGAGTGTCACGAGGCGCTCGCGCGGATCACGCGGCTGGGCGACTGAGCGGCCACTCGCGGAGCGCGGATGCGCCACGAACGTCACTACACGCTCGAGCAGGCACGGGCCGTAATGGGCTGGGTCGCTGAGCGCGTCGCCCGAGTACGCGACGCCTACCTGGAGCTGGTCGGGATCGGGTCACGCGCGCGCGAGGGGATCGCTGCGCTCGACGAGCGCTCGGGAGGCTCGTACCCCGGCCGCGAGGTCGCCCGGCCTCTGGTGGCGCTCAGCCGGGCCGCCGGTGAGCTCGAGGCCGTCGACATAGTCCTCCGGGATCCGAGCCGGGGGCTCGTCGACTTCCCCGCCCTGCGCGGCGAAGAGGAGATCTACCTCTGCTGGCTGGTCGACGAAGAGGACGAGATCGGCTTCTGGCACGAGCCGGACGCGGGGTTCGCGGGCCGGCGCCCGCTGTGACGCCCGAGCGCCCTCTCTGACCTCGGCGGAGCTCTCAGCCGGTCTGCTGGATGACCGGCACTGACTCCTCCGGCTGCGCCTCCGCGTTGCGGTTCATCCCAGCGGCTTCGTAGGCGTCGGCTTGGTCGAGCGTCTCGTGCTCGAGCAGCGCCGCCACCAGCGCGTCTAGGTTCGCGCGGTGCGTCGTCAGCACCTCGATCGCCTCCTCGTGCGCGGACTCGACGATCCGCCGGACCTCCTCGTCGACCAGCCGCTGGGTCTGCTGCGAGGTCTCGCTGACCCCCGGCAAGAGCGGCCCCATGCCGTCGGCCGGCAGCACCGCGATCGGCCCGATCGCGGGGCTCATACCCCAGCGCCCGACCATGTGGCGCGCGATCCGCGTCAGCTGCTGGATGTCCGATTCGGCGCCGGTCGTGAGGTCCCCGAACACGACCTCCTCGGCGGCGCGGCCGCCGAGCGCGACCTTGATCTGCGCCAGCAGGTGGCGCTCGTCGAAGTTGAAGCGGTCCGCGTCGGGCGCCGAGAAGGTGACGCCGAGCGCCTGGCCGCGAGGGATGATCGAGACCTTGCGGACCGGGTCGGCCCCCGGAGTCAGCATCCCCATGATCGCGTGGCCGGCCTCGTGGTAGGCGGTCCGTCGCCGATCCTCGTCGGAGATCATCACCTTGCGCGCCGCCCCGAGCACGATCCGCTCGAGCGCGTCACTCAGATCCTGGCGAGCGACCTTGATGTGGCTGCGCTTGGCTGCCAGCAGCGCCGCCTCGTTGGCGACGTTTGCGAGGTCGGCACCCACCATCCCCGGCGTCGAGGCCGCGATCGCACTGAGGTCGACGTCGGCGGCGAGCGGCACCGCACGGGTATGCACGCGCAGGATCGCTTCCCGTCCGGCGCGGTCAGGCGACGAGACCGCGACGCGCCGATCGAACCGCCCCGGCCGCAGCAGCGCCGGGTCGAGGATCTCGGGCCGGTTGGTGGCGCCGAGCACGATCACGCTCTCGCGCGGGCTGAAGCCGTCCATCTCGGTCAGGATCTGGTTGAGCGTCTGCTCGCGCTCGTCGTGGCCACCGGAGATGTTGGGGCCGCCGGACGCGCGGGAGCGGCCGACCGCGTCGAGCTCGTCAATGAAGATGATCGCCGGCGCAGCCTGCTTGGCCTGCGCGAACAAGTCGCGGACCCGCGACGCGCCGACACCGACGATCATCTCGACGAACTCGGACGCCGACATCTGGAAGAACGGCACGGCCGCCTCACCCGCGACCGCGCGCGCGAGCAGCGTCTTGCCGGTCCCGGGCGCGCCGCTCAGCAGCACGCCGCGCGGGATCCGGGCGCCGAGCTTGAGGTACTTGTCGGGTTCGCGCAGGAAGTCGACGATCTCCGAGAGCTCCTCCTTGGCCTCGTCGATCCCGGCCACGTCCTGGAACGTGATCTGCTGGTCCGACGCCTCGACGCGCCGCGCTCGCGAGCGCCCGAACGACATCAGGCCGCCGGCGCCGCCGCCGCCGCTCGCCCGCCGCATGAGCACAACGAACAGCACGACCAGCAGCAGCGTCGGGCCGAAGCCGAAGATCAAGCTCTCCAACGTCGACGGCCCGCTGCTGGGCGCCTGGGCGTCGATCGTCACGCCCTCGTCCTGAAGCAGGCTCGAGAGTTGTGAGTTGTTGGCGAACGACGGGACCTGGGTCGAGAAGCTCGTCGTCGCCGGCGCGCTGGTGTCATCGGCGGGATAGCGCAGCGCCTTCTTGAAAGTGCCCTGGATCGAGTCGCTGGTCGACGAGATCTGCTCCACGTTGCCGCTCTTGACCTCGGTCAGAAAGGTCGGGCTGTAGGGGATCCTGACCGGCGCGTTGGGCTTCAGCGCCTCTGACGAGATCCACAGGTTGAGCCCGAGCAGCAACACCACCACGCCCGCGATCCACCAGCGCGATCGTGCCGGTGAGGGGCGTTTGCCGTTATGGCCGCCACGGCCGTCGGGAGCGGGCGTCACCCGCCATCCCGGGGGCCGGTTGGCGGGCGGGGACGGCTGCTCCCGGTTGTTTGTCGGGGCTCGACGCTGCGACTGATCTGCCATCGCACAGATTGTGGCAAGGAGCGAGCGCGGCCGAAAGCGCTCAGACCGCATCGAGCATCGTGCGGAACGTCTCCGCGCCCTGCACGCCGGCACCCAGCGCGCCCGCCCGGTCGGCCAGCCAGCGGTCGGAGGTTACGACGCGCACAAGCTCGGGGCGGGGCTCGAGCTTCAGCCGGCGCATGATCTCGTCGTCGGCGGCGTCCCGTTTCGGGCGCGGCGCGTGGGCGATCTCCACCACGGTCGAGCGGATCGGCGGCGACGGCCTGCGTTCGAAAACGACGACCACGTCATCGCCCTCGGCCGCAACCCAGCGCTCGAGCAGGTCAACAAGCCGGTGCATCGCGGCGTCGCGGTCGCGCCACCAGCCGTCCGGCCGGGCTCCGATCACGTTCATGCCGTCGATGAACCAGCGCATCCTGATCCAGTCGCCCTGAGCAGCCGGGAGTGTGGGAAGGGGGCGAGCAGGGTAGCTACGGGACCGAGTTTGGGCAATTTTCGATCGCCGGACCGATGAGTGAGGAGCGTATAGGCGTGATCAAGGACGGCAGCATCGCGACCGTGGAGCGTCGTCCAACCCGTCGGCGGTTGCACCTGTTGGTGTTGTGCGGCCTGATCGCCCTCGCGGCGCTTGGCGCACGGGTCTCACCGGCCCAGGGGGCGCCTTCTTCACTGCCGTCGAGTGACCCGTTCTACACCTACTCGGGCTCGACCCCGCTGTCGGAGATCGCACCTGGCACCGTCCTCAAGCAGCGTTCGGTCCAGATCGTGATCGCCGGTGTCACGACCCCCTATAGCGCTCAGCAGGTCCTCTACCGGACCACCGGAGAGCTGGGCCAGCCGACGGCCACCGTGGCGACGATCGTCAAGCCGCTGGTGCCCTCGCTCAGCACCAAGCTCGTCTCCTACCAGCCGTTCTACGACGCGCTCGGCTCCGAGTGCGATCCGTCCTACACGCTCCAAGGCGGCAACTCCAGCTATCAGGACGCCCAGATCGACGCCGGGCTGATGCAGAACTACCTTGCGGCGGGCGACACCGTCGTCACGGCCGACTACGAGGGAGAGAACCTCGACTGGGCCGCGGGTCAGGAATCGGCCTACAACACGCTCGACGGGATCCGCGCGGCCGAGAACCAGCTGAAGCTGCCGAGTTCCACGCCGGTCGGGATGGTGGGCTATTCGGGCGGCTCGATCGCCACCGAGTGGGCCAGCGAGCTGTCGCCGACCTACGCGCCGCAACTGAACATCGTCGGTGCCGCGGAGGGCGGGGTCCCGGTTGATTACGCGCACAACCTGACCTACATCAACGGTGACACCGACGGTTGGGCGGGCGTCATCCCCGCCGTGCTCGTCGGCACCTCGCGGGCCTTCCAGGTCAACCTCGGGACGTACCTGTCGGCCTACGGCGAGCAGGTGACCAATCAGGTCGCCGACCAATGCATCAATAGCTTCGCCGGCAACTATCCCGGCCTCACGATCCAGCAGCTGCTGCAGCCCCAGTACCAGAACTTCCTCGGCGTCCCGACGTTCGCCAGCATCATCAACACGCTGACGATGGGCAACTCTCCCGGTCATCCGACCGAGCCGTTGTTCATGGCGGTCGGCAACTCGGACGGCACCGGGGACGGGGTGATGGTCGCCGCGGATGTGGAGGCGCTGGCGCACGAGTACTGCGAGCGTGGAGTCCCGGTCACGTTCAGCGAATACACGGGTCTCGACCACGAGGAGGCGCTCGCGCCGTTCGAAACGACCGCGCTCGCGTTCCTGTCGGCGCGGTTCGCCGGCCTGCCCGCGGTCAACGGCTGTGCAGCGATCGGTCCGGGCAACTCGCTGGCGCTGCTGCCCGTGGGCTCCGCGTCGAGCAACTCAGGCGGCGCGGCGGCGCACTGCCCGGTGGTGAGCGGCAAGCTGAGCGGCAAGAAGCTCGGCCTGGTCAACCTCGGGATGACCCGTCGGAAGGCACGAAAGGTGTACTCCGACAGCTCAAACCGCGGCAAGCGCTATGAGGACTTCTTCTGCCTGACCCCGATCGGGGTCCGGGTCGGCTACGCCTCGCCGAAGCTGCTCGCCACGCTCGCGGCCGGCCGCCGCAAAGCGTTCCGAAACCGAGTCGTGTGGGCTTCGACCTCAGACATCTACTACACGGTCAAGGGCGTCCGGCCCAGGACAACGGTCAAAGCCGCCCGCAACCAGCTCAAGCTCGAGAGGCCGTTCTACGTCGGCCGCAACACCTGGTACCTGGCACCAGACGGAAGCTCCACGGCGGTGCTCAAAGTACGACATGGGATCGTCGAGGAGATCGGAATCGGCGACAAGCAGTTCACCCGCACTCGCAAAGAGGACCGGGTGTTCCTGCGCAGCTTCTATTAGCGCCCGCGCACTAACGTCCGCGCACCAAGTGTCGGGGGCACTAGTCGATCGGATCAGTCCTCGTTGGGCGGCGTGCGGCGATCGCGCTTGCGTTCTGCCCGGCGGCGCTTGTCGGCCTCGCGGCGGCGGAGGGAGGCGGCCGTTGGCCGCGTGGGGCGGCGCGGGCGGACCGGTTTCAGGGCGCTCTGGAGCCGGCTCTGGAGGCGCTCGAGCGCGAGCTCGCGGTTGCGGGCCTGGCTGCGCTCGTCCTGAGCGACGGCCGTCACCGTCGGGCCGAGCCGCTCGATGATCCGCCGCTTCTGGGCTTCGGTGAGCGCGGCGGAGGCGGCGACGTCGAAGCTCGCCTCGATCCGGGTGGCGGTTTTGTTCGCGTGCTGACCTCCAGGCCCCGAAGAGCGCGTCGCGCGCAGCTCGATCTCCCCGTGCGGGATCGCGGTGGTGGATGTGAGGGGGATCGGATCTTCCATCTTGATGGCCAGATGATGCCTGTGTCCAGGGCGTGAACCGTTTGGGCCTCTGATTCTGCGGGCCGTTGTCCGTGCTACCGTGCCGCGCGCAAGGCTGCTCGTCAGGGCGGCGAAAGGCAGGTGCAGGCCTCGGGGTAGTCACAACCTCCGCGAGCAGCACTTTCGAGCTACGGAGGAGAGACTCCCATGGCTACCGGAACAGTCAAGTGGTTCAGCGACGAGAAGGGCTTCGGCTTCATCACGCCCGATGAGGGCAGCCGTGACCTGTTCGTCCACCACACGAGCATCCAGGCCGACGGCTATCGCTCACTCGCGGAGGGCGCCAAAGTGTCCTACGAGGAGGAAGCCGGGCCCAAGGGTCCGAAGGCGATCAACGTCCAGAAGATCTAGGCGCGCGCAACAGTCGGGCTCGGGGCGCCCGGGGCTCGGGGCGCCGGGCTCGGGGCGCCGGGGCTCCGGCGCCGCCACGGGTCCGCCGCTTGGCAGTAGGGTCGGGGCGCGATGGCCGACTGGGTCACGATCTCCTCGCTTGCGACGGCCGGCGGCACGCTCGTGCTCGCGATCGCGACCTTCAGCTCGGTCAGGTCGGCCAACCGGGCCGCGCGGGTGGCCGAGCAGTCGCTGCTGGTTGGTATGCGCCCGGTGCTGGTTCCCTCGCGCGAGGACGACCCGACCGAGCGGCTCCGGTTCGGCGACCAGCAGGTGCTCACCGTGCCCGGACACGGTGGATCGTTCTTCGTTGGAGACGAGGCGATCTACTTCGCGATGGCGCTGCGCAACGGCGGCAGCGGGCTCGCGGTGATCCATGGCTGGCGCGCCGCGCCGCGCGCCGACAGCGCGAGCGAGCGTCCCGACCTCGACGAGTTCCGCAGCCAGCAGATTGACCTCTTCATCCCGGCCGGCGACACCGGCCACTGGCTCGGAGCGCTGCGGGACCCGAGCGAACCGCGGTTCGAGCAGCTGCGCCAGACGATCCAGAGTCACGAGCTCGTGCAGATCGACCTGCTGTACGGCGACCACGAGGGTGGGCAGCGCACGATCGCGCGGTTCGTTCTGCAGCAATGGCCCGACGAGGGACTCGAGGGCAAGCGAGCCAACGTCCTGCGCTACTGGAACGTCGACGGTCACGACCCGCGGGGACGCGACTAGCGCGTCCGGCCGTGCCCGGTTGCGCGCCGGCCACTGCTCGGCTTGCGCCGAGGGCCGACAGCGGACATTTCCCAGCGAGCGGTCGCGTCCTGGGCGGGGGTCGCTCTGTTACGTCCAGCAGGTGGAACCAGGAGAGCGAGCGGCCTGGTGTGGGCGGGGGCTCGCTCTGAAATGTCCGCCCGGCGTTGGCCAGGCCGTTGGCGCCCGCGGGCGTTCGCTCCCGCCGGGCGTCCGCGCCCGCGGCCCTACGCGCCCTCGCCCTCGCTGTCGTCGCCGTCGCCGTCGCCGTCCTGCTCCTCGCCCGCCGCCGGAGCGGGCGCACCCGGAACGCCCGGATCGTGGCGCTTGGCCTCCCAGTCAGTGCGCGCCTCGCCGATCTGCTGCTCCAGGCGCTCGCTCTCGTGTTCGAGCTTGTCGGCCTGCTGCTCAAACTCGTCAGCCAGGCGCTCGTGATCATCGCCAGATGCCATCTGGCTCTAGTCTCACCGCCGACGATCGCTCGTAAACGCATGACCGCCCCGACGAGTAATATCGATCGCAGTGGGGTGTTCTGTAGGTGACGGCGCACAGGGAAGGACCAGATGAGCAAGGCGGTTGAGGATCGCGAACGCGTGATCATCCGCTTCGCCGGCGACTCCGGCGATGGGATGCAGCTAACTGGCGGGCGCTTCACGGACGCGACCGCGGTCGTCGGCAACGATCTCGCGACGCTGCCGAACTTCCCGGCCGAGATCCGCGCCCCGGCCGGCACGCTCGCGGGCGTGTCGGCGTTCCAGATCCACTTCGCCTCGCGCGACATCCTCACCCCGGGCGACGCCCCGAACGTGCTGGTCGCGATGAACCCAGCGGCGCTGAAGGCCAACATCGCAGAGCTCGACCGAAGCGCGACGATCATCGTCAACGAGGACGCGTTCACGAAGCGCAACCTCGACAAGGCCGGCTACGCCGACAGCCCGCTCGAGGACGGCTCGCTGGAGGCCTACCGCGTCCACCGGATCCCGATGACGACGCTGACCACGCGCGCGGTCGAAGCGATCGAGGGCGTCACCACGCGTGACGCGGCGCGCGCCAAGAACCTGTTCGCGCTCGGCGTCTTGTCGTGGCTCTACGGCCGCCCGACTGACGTCACCAAGCGCTGGATCGAGCGCAAGTTCGCCCGCAACCCGGCGGTCGCCGAGGCCAACCTGGCGGCCTTCAACGCCGGCTGGTCGTTCGGCGAGACGACCGAGCTGCTCGACGTCCAGTACCGGGTCGCGCCGGCCAAGGACGTCGCCCCCGGGACCTACCGCAACGTCAATGGGACGACCGCCCTGTCGCTGGGTCTGATCGCCGCGAGCGTGCGCAGCGGGCTGCCGCTGGTGCTCGCCAGCTACCCGATCACCCCCGCGTCGGAGCTTCTGCACGAGCTCTCGCGCCACGCCAAGATCGGCGTCACGACGATCCAGGCCGAGGACGAGATCGCCGCCGCCGGAATGGCGCTCGGAGCGGCCTTCGGCGGCCGCCTCGGAGTGACCGCCACCAGCGGTCCGGGGATGGACCTCAAGGCCGAGACGATCGGGCTCGCGGTGGCGCTCGAGCTGCCGATGATCGTGATCGACGTGCAGCGCGCCGGCCCTTCGACCGGGATGCCGACCAAGACTGAGCAGTCCGATCTGCTGATGGCGCTGTACGGACGTCATGGCGAGTCGCCGCTGCCGGTGATCGCCCCGAGCACCACCGGCGGCTGCTTCGAGGCCGCGTTCGAGGCGGCACGGATCGCGATCACCTACCGGACGCCCGTGATCGTGCTCTCGGACACGTTCCTGGCCTCATCGTCCGAGCCGTGGCTGATACCGGACGTGTCAACGCTGCCGGCGATCGAACCGGCGTTCGCGGTCGACGACGGCAGCGAGTTCGCACCCTACACGCGCGACGAGCGGCTCGCGCGGCCGTGGGCGATCCCCGGGACACCCGGCCTCTCAGCACCGGATCGGCGGGCTCGAGAAGGCCGACGGCTCGGGCAACATCTCCTATGACGGCGCCAACCACGAGCGCATGACCCACCTGCGTGCCAAGAAGGTCGCCGGGATCGCGAATGAAATCCCGCCGCTGACCGTCGACTCCGATCCCGGCGCGAACCTGCTGGTGCTCGGCTGGGGGTCGACCGAGGGCGCGATCCGCGCCGGCGTCAGGCGCGCGCGAGAGGCGGGCACCAAGGTCGCGTGCGCGCAGCTGCGGCATCTGAATCCGCTGCCGGCCAACGTGGGCGATGTGCTGCGGTCGTTCGATCGCGTGCTGGTGCCAGAGCTCAACAGCGGCCAGCTCGCTCAGATCCTTCGGGCGCGCTTCCTGGTCGACGTCGAGTCGTTCTCCAAGGTCCAGGGCCAGCCGCTGTTCACGGCCGAGGTCGCTCGCGAGATCGCGGAGCGAGCGTGAGATGAGCACCACCCTCTCCAAGGCGGACTTCCAGTCAGATCAGGAGACCCGCTGGTGCCCGGGGTGCGGCGACTACGCGGTCCTGTCGGCGGTCCAGCAGTTCATGCCCGAGCTCGGGATCCCGCCCGAAAGGATCGTGTTCATCACCGGCATCGGTTGCGCCGGGCGCTTCTCGTACTACATGGACACCTACGGCATGCACGGCATCCATGGCCGCGCGCCGGCGCTTGCGACGGGGCTGGCTAGCGCCCGCGAGGACCTCTCCATCTGGGTCGTGACCGGCGACGGCGACTCGCTGTCGATCGGCGGCAACCACCTGATCCACGCACTGCGCCGCAACGTTCCAGTCAAGATCCTGCTGTTCAACAACCAGATCTACGGCCTCACCAAGGGCCAGGCGTCACCGACTTCGGAGATCGGCAAGATCACCAAATCGACCCCGTTCGGCGTCGCCGACCATCCATTCAACCCGGTCGCGCTGGCGCTGGGCGCGGAGGCGACGTTCGTCGCCCGGACGATCGACCGCGACCGCCACCACCTGACCGCGGTGCTGCGGGCCGCGGCCGCGCACGAGGGCGCGGCGCTGGTCGAGATCTACCAGAACTGCCCCGTGTTCAATGACGGGGCCTTCGACTCGCTGACTGACAAGGCGCTGCGCGACTCAAACCAGATCCGGCTCGAGGCCGGCAAGCCGATCACCTTCGGCCCGAAGTTCGAGCGCGGCGTGGTGCAGGGGCCGGACGGCTGCCTGACGATGGTCGACGTCGACCACGTGGACGAGAGCACGCTGCTGGTCCACGACCCGGCACGCTCTGACCCGGGGCCCGCGTTCTCGCTCGCCAAGCTCGCCGAAACCCCCGCCGCGCCGACACCGATCGGCATCTTCCGCGACGTCGAGCGTCCCGTCTACGGGCGCAGCTCAGCGTCCGAGCCGGCCTCAGAGCAGCAGCTCGCCGACCTGCTGACGGCCGGCGAGAGCTGGACGATCGCGTAGCCGGCCGGCTCCGCCTGGCTCCGCCGGCACGCCCGGCTGGGTCCGCCGGCAGGCCCGGCTCAGGCGACGTGGCCGTCTGCAGGCTCGAGCGGCAGCCCGGCCGCGGCCCAGTCGAGCAGGCCACCGAGCATGTTGTGGGCGTCGAAACCGGCCTGGACGAACGCGTCGCTGGCCATCGCCGAGCGCGAGCCGCTGCGGCAGTAGAAGACGATCGGGCGCGAGCGGTCGAGCGTGTCCGCCTCCGCGGCGAGACGCTGGAGCTCGATCAGGCGGTCGCCCGCGATCCGGCCGGCGTGGTGCTCGTGGCGCTCGCGGACGTCAACGAGCTGGATCTCGCCACGTGCAAGCAGCTCGGAGACCTCCTGTGGGGTGTAGTCGGCCCCGCTCACCGCGCAACCGATCCTGCAGTCAAAAGCACCGTCTGAGCGTAGCGTTTGCGGCGTGGCGCCCGGCTGCGGCCGGGTATTGGAGACGGGACGGTTTCCCTGCAAAGGGTTCCCACATGACAGGGATCTTGCGCGTGCGGTACTGTGCCTGCCGATATCAAGCCCAAGCCGAATCGCGCCGGCACCATAGCCGGGGCGATCGGGGAACCCGATGGGACCGAAAGGTTCCTGGGGCGAATCGCCGGGACACCGGCGTAGCGCGACTCTTTCAGCGCGAGCCCGTCAGCTAACCCCGTAGGCACGCGAAAGAGAAGGGTAGTCCGTGCTCCACTTCCGTCTACGATTGCAACGGCGCCTAGCGTTAGCCGTACTGATCGCTGCCGCCGCGTTCGTGCCCGCCACCGCGCAAGCAAGCTCACCCCGGTTCGGCGCGCGGGTGCTCCGCCAGGGAATGACCGGCGCCGATGTCAAGACGCTCCAGGCAGAGCTGACCAAGGTCGGCCTGAAGACCGACGAGACGGGCTATTTCGGCTCGATGACCGCGGGCAACGTCCGCAAGTTCGAGCGCGCCCACCGGCTGATCGTCAACGGCGTCGTCGGTCAGCAGTTCGTACGCGCGCTGGGAACGGCGCTGGCCGCAAGCAGCACGACGGTCGTCACCGCCCAGGGCGATGGTGCCGCGGCGCTCACGATCCGCCCGCAGACGACCAAGACTGACCCGACCGACAACCCGGTCTCGGTCAAGCCCAACGGCAGCTCACAGCACCTCGGCGACCGGACCCTGAAGGAGGGCATGACCGGCCACGACGTCCGCGTGCTCCAGGGCTATCTGACGCTCGCGGGGTTCGCCACCAACGTCGACGGCGACTTCGGCCCCGCGACCGAGGCCAACGTGATCGCCTTCGAGCTCGCGCACGGGCTGAACAGCAGCGGCACCTTCACCTACGCCGAGAGCCTGGTCCTGCGTCAGGTCGTCGCCGCTACCCTCGCCGCGGCCCCGGTCGGCAAGGCGCGGATCAACCCCGATGGCACCGCGACCGCCCCGGCCGGCGCGCCGCAGGTCGTCCAGGAAGTGATCGCGGCCGCCAACCAGATCGTCGACAAGCCCTACATCTACGCCGGCGGACACGCGAGCTGGAACGCAGCCGGCTATGACTGCTCGGGATCGGTCAGCTATGCGCTGCACGGCGGCGGCCTGCTGTCCTCGCCCGAGGACTCCACCGGCCTGGAGTCATTCGGGAGCCCTGGACCCGGCAAGTGGATCACGATCTACGCCGACGCCGCGCACACCTGGGTCGTCGTCGCCGGGATCGCGTTCGACACCGCCGACTACGGCGGCCCCAACATCCCGAGCGGCACCGGCCCGCGCTGGCGGTCGAACCCGACCGGCAACCTGGCCGACGGCGGCGATTACATCATCCGTCACCCGTCCGGCCTGTAGGCGTTCGCCACGCGCGCGTGCGCCCGTGCGCGCGCGGGGCTAGCATCCAGGACAGCATGTCCGCGCTGTCAGAGCTGTACACGATCCCGCGCGAGCACCTCGACTTTCGCGAGACGATCCGCGACATCGCCCAGCAGCGGATCGCGCCGCGGGCGGCCGAGATCGACGAGCAGGCCGCCTACCCGCACGACCTGCGCGAGCTGCTGGCCGAGCAGGACATCCTCGGGCTGCCGTTCGACACCGAGCACGGCGGAACCGGCACCGGGACGCTGATGCTGAACATGGCGGTCGAAGAGATCGCCAAGGCGTGTGCCTCGACGGCGCTGATCCTGATGATCCAGGAGCTCGGCACGCTGCCGATCAAACTGTTCGGCTCAGAACAGCTGCAGGAGCGCTTCTTGCCACGGTGCGCGACCGGCGAATGGTCGCCCGCGTTCGCGCTGTCTGAGCCCGACGCCGGCTCGGACCCGGGCGGGATGCGGACCCGCGCCGTGCTCGATGGCGACGAGTGGGTGATCGACGGGACCAAGAACTGGATCACCAACCTCGGGATCGCCGACTTCTACGTCGTGTTCGCCGTCACTGACAGGGAGGCCGGCCACTCGCGCGGGATCACCGCGTTCGTCGTCGAGGCCGACCGGCCGGGGTTCAGCGTCGGCAAGCTCGAGCACAAGCTCGGGATCCGCGGCTCACCGACCGGGCAGCCGATCTTCGACGGCGTCCGCGTGCCGCCCGAGAATGTGATCGGCGAGGTCAACCAGGGCTTCAAGGTCGCGATGTCGACGCTCGACCGCTCGCGGCTCGGCGTCGCCGCGCAGGCGCTGGGGATCGCCCAGGGCGCGACTGACTACGCCGCCGCCTACGCGCGCGAGCGCAAGCAGTTCGGACAGCCGATCAACTCCTTTCAGGGGATCCAGTTCAAGCTCGCCGATATGGAGACCCAGTGCGCGGCCGGTCGCGAGCTGCTCTACCAGGCGTGCGCGAAGGTTGATCGCGGAGACCTCGACCTCGGCAAGTACTCGGCGATGGCGAAGCTGTTCTGCTCCGACGTCGCGATGAAGGTGACCGTCGAGGCGGTGCAGGTGCTCGGGGGCTACGGGTACGTCAAGGAGTATCCGGTCGAACGGATGCTCCGTGACGCGAAGATCACGCAGATCTACGAGGGCACGAACGAGATCCAGCGCCTCGTGATCGCCCGCACGATGAGGTAGCGCGATGCTCGGACGCCAGACGACGATCGGCCGGATCCTCCTCTCGGCGGTGGCTGCCTTGACGATCGGGCTCGGTGCCGTCGCGGTGCTGGCGGGCTTCAGTGACTCGCCGCCGCTGCGCCTGCTCGAGGGGGTCGCGGTGTTCGCGGCCGGCGCGATGGTGATCGTCGGTGTCGTCGTGCTGGTGATGATCCACCTCGCTGACTGGCGCGACCCCGAGTCAGAGGACGACTTCGAGCGCCTCGTGATCCGCTCGGAACTGCTCGCAGAGGAGGGGCTGTGGGGCGACGCCGACGATGACGAGTTCGAAGACGAGGACGAGCCGTCGATCACCGGCGACGAGGACTTCAAGGCGCTCGTGCGCTCGGCGCTGGACGAGCTGCCGCTCGAGTTCCATCGCGCGCTCGAGCACGTGGCGGTGGTCGTCTCCGACGATGGGCGACGCCGGCACGCGTACGGCGTCTACCAGGGGGACACGGTCGCGCGCGACTACTTCCACGACCGGATCGTGATCTTCAAGGACACGCTGCTGCGCGACTTCGGACATGATCCGGAGCTGCTCAAGGCACAGGTCAAGCGCACCGTGCGTCACGAGCTCGCCCATCACCTCGGGTGGGACGAGAATGGCGTGCGGGGCCTCGGCCTCTGACAACCCCCCCACGACAGGAGCATGAGATGCCGCAAGCCGTGATCGTCGACGCCATCCGGACGCCCATCGGGCGCGCCGGCAAGGGCTCGCTGAAGACCGTGCGCGCCGACGAGCTGGCGGCGATCCCGATCCGGACGCTGATCGAGCGAAACCCGGATGTGGACTTCTCGCAGACCAACGACGTGCTGATGGGGGCGGCGTCGGGCGTCGGGGAGCAGGGCTACAACGTTGGTCGCAACGCCTCGCTGCTGGCGGGCCTCGACCACCACGTCCCCGGCTGCACGGTCAACCGCTTCTGCGCCTCGTCGCTGATGGCGATCAGGATGGCCTCGCACGCGATAAGGGCCGGGGAGGGCGACCAGTACATCGCCGCCGGGGTCGAGGCGGTGTCGCGCGCCGGGCTCGGCGCCGGGATGATGGACGAGGCCAAGAACCCGAAGCTCGACGGCTCCGACGGCTCGCTGTACGACGTCTACATCCCGATGGGGATGACCGCTGAGAACGTCGCCGAGCGCTGCAACGTCACCCGCGAGCAGCAGGACCAGTGGGCCGTGATCTCCCAGAACCGGGCCGTCGAGGCCCGAGCGTCGGGCCACTTCGCCAACGAGATCGTCCCGGTCACGGTCGCCGCCCACCGCGACACCGACAAGGAGGGCAACGAGATTGACGTGCCCGAGACCGTCGTCGACGCCGACGACGGGCCGCGCCCGGGGACGACGATGGAGGTGCTGGCCCAGCTGCGCCCCGCGTTCAAGCCCGACGGCACGGTGACGGCCGGCAATTCCTGCCCGCTCAACGACGGGGCGGCCGCGGTGCTGGTGATGTCAGACGAGAAGGCACGGGCGCTGGGGCTGACGCCGATGGCGCGGATCGTCGCCTCGACGGTCGCGGCCATCCGGCCCGAGATCATGGGGCTCGGCCCGATCCCTGCGATCCAGGCGCTGCTCGCCGAGACTCAGATGACGATTGACGACATCGACATCGTCGAGATCAACGAGGCGTTCGCTGCCCAGATCGTCCCCTGCCGCGACGAGCTCGGGATCCCCGAGGAGAAGCTCAACCCGTTCGGCGGCGCGATCGCGCTCGGCCACCCGTTCGGGATGACCGGGGCGCGGATCATGACGACGCTGATCAACGGCCTGCGCAAGCTCGACGGCGCCTACGGGATCGAGTCGATGTGCGTCGCCGGCGGGATGGGGCAGGCGATGCTGATCGAGCGGCTGAGCTAGCCCTCACCGGACGTCTGGGAGATCGGCGGGGACGCTTGCGGCCCAGAGGTCGGCCGCGACGCTCGCCGCTCAGAGGTCGGCCGCGACCCGCACGCCCGCGAAGATCTGGCGCCGCTGCGGGAAGTCCCAGTTGCGGAACGTGGGCGAGCTGACGCGCGCTCTGGTAGCCCAGGAGCAGCCCCGCAGCACCTTGTATTCCGAGCCAAAGAAGACCGCGGAATACTCGGGGTAGGGGAAGGGCTCAAAGCCCGGATAGGGCACGAAGTCGCTCGCGGTCCACTCCCAGACGTCGCCGATCATCCCCAGACAGCCGTACGGCGAGGCCCCGGCGGGGCATGACCCGGCGGCCGCGGTGCCGCCGGTGAGCTGGTCGACGTTCGCGTGCAGGCCCGGGGTCGGCGGCTGATCGCCCCACGGCTGGCTGCGCGCGACCGCCGCCCCGTCGTCCCAGGTTGCGGCCTTCTCCCATTCGGACTCGGTGGGGAGCCGCAGGCCGTGTGAGCGCGCGAACGCGTCGGCCTCGAACCACGAGATGTGGACGACGGGCCGATCGCCGGCCAGCGGCTCGAGCTTGCCCAGGCGCCACTCGCCGCTGCGATCGGCGGTCCAGCCGGCGGGCTGCGTGATGCCGGACTGGAGCCTGAACGCCCAGCCGTCCTCTGACCAGAACTCGCGCCGCTCGTAGCCGCCGCGCTCGACGAACTCCAGGTAGTCCGAGTTGGTGACCGGCGTGCGCCCGATCAGGAAACCGGGCACGGCGGTCGCGTGGCGCGGGCGCTCGTTGTCGTATGCGAACGTCCCGTCCGCGGCTCCGATCGTGCACTCGCCGGCCCCGACCGCGACCAGCTCGAGGCCGGTGAACGTATCCCCGCCGCCACCCGGCGCCCGCTGGCCGAGCTCGTAGCCGCTCAATCGGGCGAGTTCCACGGTCTGCAGCATCGTCTCGTTGTGCTGCTGTTCGTGGCGGACGATCAGCTCGGTGACCACGCCGTCACCGGCGCCGCGCTCGGCGAGCACTTCGAGGGTGCGCTCGCGCACCTCGGCCAGGTATTCGTGAGCCTCCTGCGGGCGCAGGAACGGCAGCTCGCCGCGCTTGGCGCGGGGCGTCTCGAAGGCGTCATAGACGTCGGCCAGGTCCTCGCGCAGCAGCGGCCGGCCGCCGTAGCGATGGCAGATCCAAAGGTCCTCGAACGCAGCGATGTGCCCGAGATCCCAGACCAGCGGGCTCATCAGCTCGGAGTGGATGCGCTCGAGGTCATCGTCGCTGACCGAAGCGACGAGTGCCAGCGTCCGCGCTCGTGCCTCGCCCAGCGCCTCGATCGTCTGCGCGCTTTGCTGCTCGGGGTCAGTCATCGCCGGTGGCAGGGTTGAGCCCGTATCGCAGAAATAGCGCCGACTCGCGTTCGAGCACGCCGTCGAGGGTCAGCTCGCCCGGCTCGGGGAGCGGATCGCCGAGCGTGATCGTGGGTGCCGTGCCGCCACCCACGAGCTTCGGCGATAGCGTCAAGAAGAGCTGGTCGGCGACCCGCTCGTGGGCGAGCCGGGCGAACACACGCGGGCCGCCTTCGCACAGCAGCATCCGCACGTCGTGCTCGCGGCGTAGGTACTGCAGCGCCGCCGCGAACGTCAGCTCGGCGAGGTCGAGCTTGACGATCTCGAGCTGCGCCTGCACGCCGGACGTGTCGATGTCGGCGCTGGTGAAGACGATCACGTGCGCCTCGGGCTCGGCGAACAGGGGTATGTCGAGCGGCAGCGAGCCGCTGCGCGTCAACGTGCAGGCGATCGGCTCGGGGCGCATCCCGCGCTGGGTGCGCCAGTCGCGAGACGCCGGGTTGCTGAG
The DNA here is from genome assembly GCA_963703825.1 of uncultured Solirubrobacterales bacterium. Classification (GTDB taxonomy): domain Bacteria; phylum Actinomycetota; class Thermoleophilia; order Solirubrobacterales; family Solirubrobacteraceae; genus Palsa-465. Next base: position 40,176 of record CAVPFS010000003.1, read on the forward strand.
CACGCGGCCGTAGCGTTCGGCGCGCAGGGTCCCGGTGCCCGCCAGGAGCGCGTCAGTCTGGCGGCGCAGGGAGCGGAACAGGGCCTTGTCGCCGTCGTCGCCCAGCCCGGCGGAGCGGCCATCGACGGTCGCCCGCCCGTCGGCGCTGGCGATGAAGTTGACGACCGTGAACGGGCGCTCCGGCAGCGCCCGACGCGGGAACTCCAGCTCCGCCAGGTAGTCGTGTATCTCGACTTCGCGCTGCGCCGGCCAGAGCTCTGAGAAGCGCATCTCAACCAGTCTGCCAGGGTCCGCGTTCCGGCTGCGCCAGCTCGCTCACACGCCTGCCAAACCGGCTAGTCTGCGCCAGCGGTGGACTTCAAAGCGCTTAATCGCGGCGAGCTGATCGCCAGCGCGGGAGGGATCCTGCTCGGCATCTCACTGTTTTTGAGCTGGTACTCGCTCGGCAATGCCAACGCGGTCCTCGGCACCTGTCACGGACCGAACTCGACCTGCAGCGGCTGGGCATCGCTGTCGGCTGCGCGCTTTCTGCTGTTGATCGCCGCCGTCGCTCCCGCGATCCTCGCCTACATCATCGTTCGCGGGCACGCGCTGTCGTGGCCGCGCGGCGAACTGACCGCGGTGACCGCGCTCGTGGCGCTGACGGTCACGCTGTTCCGTGGCCTGGTCGACAAGCCCGGATCGCCCCCGGACGAGATCACGATCGCCGTCGGCTGGTGGATCGCGCTGGCGGCGTGCCTGCTGATCCTCGCCGGGGCCGTGTTCCGCGCCCAGGAGAGCGGCAGCCGGCGCAAACCCCCGGGGGTCCTGTGAGCAGCCCGACACACCCCGATCGCAACCTCGCGCTCGAGCTGGTACGCGTCACCGAGGCGGCGGCGCTCGCCGCCGCGCGAATGGTCGGCCGCGGCGACAAGGAGGGCGCCGACCAGGCGGCCGTCGACGCGATGCGGGCGATGCTCGACTCGGTCTCGATGGACGGCGTCGTGGTGATCGGCGAGGGCGAGAAGGACGAAGCGCCGATGCTGTTCAACGGCGAGCACATCGGCGACGGCAGCCCGCCAGAGGTTGACATCGCCGTCGATCCGCTCGAGGGGACGAGGCTGACCGCGCTCGGGATGCCGAGCGCGCTGGCGGTGATTGCGCTCTCCGAGCGCGGGACGATGTTCGACCCGGGCCCGTGCGTCTACATGGAGAAGATCGCGGGCGGCCCCGAGATCGCCGACCTGCTGGACCTCGACCGCCCGCTCGCCGACACGCTGGCACTGATCGCCGACCGGCGCAAGCGCGACATCCGCGACGTGATGGTCGTGATGCTCGACCGCGAGCGACACCAAGTCGCGATGCGAGAGGTCCGGGAGGCGGGCGCCCGCGTGCGACTGATAACCGACGGTGACGTGTCGGCATCGCTGCTCGCGGTCAGCGAGAACTCGCCCGTCGATCTCCTGTGGGGGATCGGCGGCACGCCCGAGGGCGTGATCTCCGCGGCGGCGATCAAGTGCATCGGCGGCCAGCTGCTGGGGCGGCTGTGGCCGCGCGACGACGGGGAGCGCACGGCGGCCGTGCAAGCCGGCTACGACCTCGACAAGATCCTGACCTGCGACGACCTGGTCGCCGGTGACAACTGCTTCTTCTCCGCGACCGGCGTCACCGACGGCGACGTCCTCCAGGGGGTCCGCTACCAGAGCGACCGGGGCGCCAGCACCGAGTCACTCGTCATGCGCTCTCGCTCGGGGACGGTTAGGCGGATCTTCGCCCTCCACGACCGGACGAAGATGCGCAGCTTCGGCGACTACGGCTGATCGGCGAGCTGGCCCACCTTCGACGTCGCGAGGTCGAGCTTCGCGAGCGAGCGCAGGAAGGCGTGGGTCACGAGCACGTGAACGGCTGATTGGGTCATCTGGTAGACGGGGGTGCTGAAGCCGACAGCGATCGACGGGTAGAAGTTCGAGACCTCGACGTCGATCAGCACCCGGGCGCGTCCATCAGGATCGTCGGGCTCGCGCCGGACGTCGAGCGATAGATAGCCGCTGCCACGGCCGGTCCGGGCGACCAGCAGGCCGTCGCGAATCCGCCACCGGACGGCACCGCGATTGGGCTCGACGGCGTACTCCGGCGGCTCGAAGCGCAGCAGCGTGAACGGCCTGCAAACGAACACGACCGAGCGGCTGTCAGCGCCGTACGTGACACGGATCAGCCCGAGCGTGACCCGTGTCAAGAACAGCCAGTAGGTCCGGGCGAGGTTCTCGAGGTTTGGGCGCCTCCAGAGCCTTTCGAGATCGTCAGGATCGAGCGTCAGCTGCGCCGACTGGACCGATCGCACGCCGCCGTCGTGGGCGATCACGGTCGACTTCGGGCGCGAGACGATCACCGCCTGCGCGGGCAGTCGCCGCAGCTGCCTGCGCAGCAGCGCGAACAGGACCAGGGCGAGGATCGTGATCGGGGCAAGCATCGCGGATAGTTTCGGCCTGGCGGGCGGCTTTCGTTAGCGGGCCAGCTCCTCGAGCGCGACCGCCGTTCCGGCCGGCACGGTCCCCTCGCCCGCCGCGATCATCGCCAGCGCGTCGGCTCCGATCAGCGAGGTGAGGATGTGTGAGCCCTGAGGCCCGTTCGGGGTCGCGACCGGCGGCCCCTCGCCGCGGCTCAGCCGGACGCGGATCGCCTGCTCGCGACCGGGGTTGCGGGGCACGTCGGCACCGAGCGCCGCCTCGGGCTCGAGCGTCCGAATCCGCTTCTGGCCCTGGAGCTTGTAGAGCGCAGGGGCGGCGAACAGCGAGAACGTGACCGCCGCCGAGACCGGGTTGCCCGGCAGCCCGAACACGAGCTTGCCGTCCTGGTGGGTACCGAACCACGTTGGCTTGCCAGGCTGCAGCGAGACGCTCCAGAAGACCTCGCGCACGCCCATTTCCGACAGCACCGGCTTGACGTGGTCGTGGGGACCTACTGAGACGCCGCCCGAGATCAGCAGCACATCGGAGGTCGCGAGCGCCTCGGAGATGCCCTCGTAGGTCGCCTCGTGGTCGTCGGGCAGGCGCCGTGCCCCGATCAGGAGGGGCGCCCGCGTTCGCGGCTAGGCCTGACAGCATCGGCGCGTTGGAGTTGTGGATCTCGCCGGGGCCCAGCGGCTCGCCGGGCGCGCGCAGCTCGTCACCGGTGCACAGCACGGTCACCCGCGGCATCCGCACGACCGCCACGGTGCCGGCGCCGGCCGCGGTCGCCGCCCCGAGCTCGGCGGCTTGGAGCCGCACCCCGGCGTCGAGCACGACCGTCTCGGCTCGGATGTCCTCGCCCGGCATGCGGACGTTGGCGCCCGTCTTGGTGGCGCTCGCGGTCTCAATCGTGTCTCCGTTGGCTTTGACCTGCTCCTGCGGGATGACCGCAGTCGCGCCTGCCGGCACCGCGCCACCGGTCGAGATCCGGATCGCCTCGCCGTCGCGCAGCCCGTGGTCAGAGGGGGCGCCGGCGCGGGATTCACCGACGATCCTCAGCATGCGGCCCGCGTCGCCCGCGTGGATCGCGTAGCCGTCCATCGCCGAGGACGGGAACGGCGGCACGTCGCCGGCGGCGCGGACCTCGGCGGCGAGCACGCGGTGCAGCGCTGCGGTGATCTCGACCTCCTCGGCGTTGAGAGCCGAAGCCTGCTCGAGCACCAGCTCGCGGGCGTGCGCCACGCTGATCAGGGCGGGGGACATCTGTCGCCTTTCAGCTTATGCCCAGGGAAGCCGACGGGGGCGCGTGATACAAGACCGCGATGCTGACAGGACCACCCCGCCGCCGGCGCGCACGCCCGGTCGCCGACGCGCCGATCGGCTCGCTGCTTTCTCAATCCGAAGATCTCGCCAAGGGGTGGCTGTTGGCACTGCTCGAGCGCGCTCCGCTCGACGACGCGCCGCGGATCCTGGCCGCCGATCTGACCCGCGACGGGCCACGGGTATGCGACGCGATGCTGCGCGCGGTCGCCGACGACGCAGACGAGCGCCGGCTCGAGCCTGGCGGCGCCCTGGCGCCGCTCGCGGCAAGGATCGGCGAACTCGCTGGGGCGAGCGGGGCGGAGGCGACGTCGCACGCGGTCGACGCGCTGCAGGCGGTCGTCTGGGCGGCGCTGCGCTACGAGCTCCAGAGCCCGGATCCGGACCTGATCACGGCGATCGTCGAGCGCCTCGCCCAAGTGACCGAGCTGATGCGCGCGGCTGCCCTGCGCGGCATCGACGGGGTGGCCCCAGGGCCGCCGCTTTCGGCTGTGCAGCCAGGGTCTCGCGACCAGCCGGCCGCCGATCGGGGGCCGGCGATCACTGACCTGCGGGTCGCGCGGCGGGCTGACGATGCATCTGGTGCCGGTGGTGCCGGTGATGCGGGTGGCGCGAGCGAACGTGAGCTCGAGCCGCCGCCGCCCGTGGGTGGCCGCGAGCCCCCCGCCACCGCGCCGGCCGCCGGCCCCGGGCCCCGCGCTCCCGAGCCGGTCGCCGGCCGCGGGCCCCGCGCCCCCGAGCCGGTCGCGCGCGAGTGGTTCGGTGAGCAGCCGGGCGGTGACGATCCGCTGTGGGTGAGCGCCTTGAATGACGAGATCGGACGGACCGGCGGTTCGCCGCTGTCGCTCGTGCTCGCCGAGCTCGAGGATGCCGACAGGGTCGTCGCGGTCGAAAGCCCGCAGGCGTCGGCTATGACCTTCGGCGAGTTTGCCAAAGCGGTCCGCGGCGTCGTCCGCCGCCACGACATCCTCGTCTGCGAGACAGACGCGCGCGCCTGGATCATCGCTCGTGACACTGGACGCAATGGGGCGCACGCGCTCGGCTCGCGGATCTCGGTCGCGGTACGCGAGAGCCAGCAATGGCGTGGGGCGCCGATGATCGCGAGTGTTGGCGTCGCGGTGCTGGGCGAGGACGGACGCAACCCGTCGGAGCTGATCGAGGCCGCCGAGGAGGACCGCTTTGCCGCCGCCGCGAGCGGGGTCGAGTTGCTCGGCGACGACTCGCCGGGCGACGACTAGCACCGGCGCGGCGGCAGGTTGGCTCTGGCGGCCTGGCTGTTGAGGCGGCCGGTTACGGGAGCGCCGGCGCGACCGGCAGCGACACGGCATCGATCGTCGCCGTGCCCGCGATCCCGAGCGCGCGCCCGGTGGCCTCTGTCAGGTCCCAATCGGCCCCGTTGGCGTACGGACCGCGGTCGATAACCGGCACCACCATCGTCTGGCCGTCGTAGTAGATCGCCACCTTGGTGCCGCACTTCAGGGTCCGGTTGGCGACTCCGATCGTGTTGCGCCCCAGACGCTCGCCACACGCGGTCCGCCGCCCATAGAGGCCCGGGCCGTACTGGGTCGCGACCGAAGGGCGATAGACCGTGGTCGTCAGCATCGGCGCGACCGATGCGGCGCTGGCGCTATTCGGCTGTGAGAGCACGGCGCGGATCGAGAAGCGGCCGATGTGGTTGGTACTCCAGATCGCGCTGAACGAGCCGTCATTCGCGACCGTGGCGGTGACGGTGGGCGTCCACTGCCAATTGGTCTCGTGACCGAGGCGCTCGATCTCGATCGTGTCGCCGGCCTCGCTTGCGGGCGCGGTGCCGGTGAAGCTCAGACCGTTGCGCAGGACCGCCGAGGCGTTGGTGGTCAGCGTGATCCCACCGGCGGAGGCGCTAACGAGCACATCGCCTGGCTGCGTGGTCGGCGTCGTGCCGTTGGCGCCCGCCGCGCTGCCGCCGCTCGGGCTCACCGAACCACCTCCCGAACTCGCCCAGGCGAGCGACGGGATCACGAGCAGTCCGCAGAGCAGACACAGCACGGCATAGGCGTTAGCGCGACGCGGCACGATCAATTGAAGGTCCGTCCAGTCTGGTGTCGCCTACGGGGTGAGCTGACGGGCTCGCGCCTGTTATGGCGCTACGGCCCTCAAAGGGACCGATTCGCCCCACGCGGGCCGTAGCCCGCAAGTGGGTCCCCCGCCGACCGCCCTCAGAGGGACGGTCGCTCGGCTGGTGGCGCGGCAGTATACGTAACTGCGCCGGACGTGTGCGTCGGGGCTTGTCCGCCGGCCGGGCGGGTCAGGCGCTGCCACCGGCCGGGTGGGTCAGGCGCTGCCACCGGCCGGGCGGGTCAGGCGCTGCCGTACTCCTCGTCAGTCACGTGGCGGCCCCAGGTGACCGCGACGTCTTCCTCGTCGGCCTCTTGGACCGCGAGGTGCACCATCGGGCCGCCGGGCGCAGCCCCGTGCCAGTGATCCTCGCCGGCGTCGACGCGGACCGCCGAACCGGGCTCGAGCTCGGCCACCTCGCCGCCCGCCGTCTGGACTCGCGCGCGTCCCTGCACGATGTAGAGGATCTGGCCGAGCGGGTGGGTGTGCCAGGCCGTTCGCGCCCCGGCCTCGAACGAAACCAATGACGCCCGCACCCGGCCGGGCAGCGGCTGCTCGCCGATCGAGCGGATCGAAACCGCACCCGTGAACCAGTCCTCCGGGCCGCGTACGACCTCAGCCTCGTCTGGTGCCCTGATCTCGATCGTCGGCTCCCGGTTACGGTCGCGGTAGGCGTGAAAGGGCGCCGCGCAGCGCCCGAGCGCCGGCCATCAGGCCGATCTCGGTCAGCTCGGCGGCCGCCTGCACCGCGGTTCCGAACGCCGCCGGGCGCTCGCGGGGCGGGGGCGGGGTGGGCGCTGGCTGTGCCTGGAGCTTGGGCTTGGAGGCGGTCTGGGCGCGAGTCTGCGCGCGCGGGGCGCTTTTCGGCTTCGCGCGGGGCTTCGCGTGGGCGCGGGTCTGGGCGCGCGGGGCGCTGGTCGGCTTCGCGGGCTTCGGCTTTGCGCGCTTCGGCCTTGGGGCTGTCGCCGGTTTGGAGGTCGCGGGCGACTCAGCGGTCGTAGCCGGCTCTGCGTGTGCGGCCGGCTCTGCGGTCGCGGCCGGCTCTGCGTGTGCGGCCGGCTCTGCGGGCGCGGCCGGCGTTTGTGCCGTTTGATCCGCGACGACCGGCGCAGACTCCCGGGCCGGGCGCTTGGCGCTACGCCTGTGTGGCCGCGTGCTCGGCAGCCCGCCGAGGACTCCTTGATTCTGGTTTTCGTCACTCATCGCATCACATGATCGCGGAATCATCTGCCCAAGGACTCAAGACCCAGCCGCGGCGCCCGATATACCGTAGACACAGCGCCAAGCGGGCCCCGGCGTTTTGGGGCGATTGAGAGAAAATGAGCGGAACTTGAAACGTACGGCGCTGTTCTACGTATACACATAGATAGCGCTTGTGAGCGCGACGCTGGCCCCCGGAAGCACCCCGCGGCCGGGGCGGGCTGGCGCGCCTTACGCGTTGACTTCAAAAAGTGTAGTGACTAGACTAAACAGGCCTGTTTGAGTAGCGGTCGTACGCCCTCGACGGCCGACGACCGAGTCGCGGTACTCAGCGTCAAGATCGACGCATGGACGGAAACGGATTCAAATGTCAGTAGCGGAACTGCAGGAACTCGAAGAGATCAAGGGACTCGTCAACCGGGGCCAGCAGCTCGGCGTGCTGACGTACTCCGAGATCGCAGGTGCGGTATCCGAGCTCGATCTCGACGAGGCCGACGTCGAAGAGCTGCACGGCTTCCTGGAGCGTGCAGAGATCGAACTCGTTGAAGAGGTGGATCCGGCGCTCTCGGCCGCCGAGGTCGAGCGCGCCCCGGACAAGCGTGGGCGCCGCAAGGCCAAGACGGCGCTGGACCTGAAGCCGGACATGACCACGGACTCGCTGCAGCTGTTCCTCAAGGACATCGGCAAGGTCCGGCTGCTCACCGCCCAGGAAGAGGTTGACCTTGCCAAGCGCATCGAGCGCGGCGACCTGGACGCCAAGCAGAAGATGGTCGAGTCCAACCTCCGGCTCGTGGTCTCGATCGCCAAGAACTACCGGAACCAGGGTCTGCCGTTCCTGGACCTGATCCAGGAGGGGACGCTCGGCCTGGTCCGTGCGGCGGAGAAGTTCGACTACCGCAAGGGCTTCAAGTTCTCCACCTATGCGACCTGGTGGATCCGCCAGGCGATTGCCCGTGCGCTGGCTGACAAGGCGCGCACGATCCGGATCCCGGTCCACGTGGTCGAGAAGCTCAACAAGATCGGTCGCGCGGAGCGCAAGCTCGTAACCGAACTGGGCCGCGAGCCGACCGCCGAGGAGATCGCCGAGGTGACCGGCATCGAGCCCGAAGAGGTGGAGTCGATCAAGCGCTCGGCCCAGGCCCCGGTGTCGCTCGAGAAGCCCGTCGGTGACGAGGAGGAGTCCGAGTTCGGCCAGTTCATCGCCGACGAGCGGGCGGAGTCCCCGTACGAGCGGGCCGCCGAGATCCTGACCAAGGAAGCGCTCCGCGAGGCCCTCGAGAACCTCAGTTACCGCGAGCGCCGGGTGCTGGAGCTCCGTTACGGGCTCGGCGGTGAGCACCCGCGGACCCTCGACGAGGTCGGGCGGACGTTCAACGTGACGCGCGAGCGGATCCGTCAGATCGAGAACCAGTCGCTGAAGAAGCTCCAGTCGCTGGCCGAAGCGCAGAAGCTCCGCGACGTCGCTTAGTCATTAGTCGTTAGTCGTCGCTGCGTTGGCTCACCGGCCCGGCGGTTGCGGCATGCGTTTTGTGCCAAATCCGCAGCGCTCGGTTGGATTTGCCACAGAACGCTTGTCTGGCGTGCAGAGCGTGGCAAATCCGGAAGGGGCATGCGGATTTTCTACAAACTGCATGTTGCCGGGCGATCGCACCGGGGCGGCGCCTACGCACGGCGCCGCCCCGCGCACACCCGCCGGTCGCCGATCCACGAGGCGCCCTCCATACCCACGCTTCAGTTCGTGAAGCATTGCGCTAGACTGGGACTGCGATGGTTGATAGAGACACGTGCCCGGTCTGCCGGACAGCTGAGATCGTGTGCGGAAAGTGGACGTTGCTGGTGATCAGGGATCTGGCGGAAGGGCGCTCGCGGTTCTGCGAACTCGAGCGCTCGCTGGCGGGGATCAGCCCGCGGACCCTGTCACTGAGGCTCCGTGCCCTCGAGGAGGAGGGCATCGTCGAGCGCCAGACGTTCCCCGAGGTGCCGCCGCGGGTTGAATACGTCCTGACTGACAAGGGCCGCGCACTGGTGCCGCTGATCGAGGACATGCGGACCTACGGGCGCGAGTGGCTCGGCGTCGATTGCGCCGAGATCGCGCCCGCGCAGGAAGCGCCCGCGCAGGAAGCAGTCCTCGAGCCCGCCATCGCCTGAGCTGAGTTGCGAATCGCCGTCGCCGCCGACGAGCTGACCGGCGTCGCGACCGCATTGACGCACGAGCTGCGAGCCCGCGGTCACGAGCTCGTGCTTCACGGCGCCTACGCGGACGCCGAGCGCGCCGACTGGGCGTGGGCCAGCGAGCGCGCCGCCCGCGACGTGGCCGACGGCAACGCCGACCAGGCGGTCGTCGCCTGCTGGACCGGCACCGGAGCCTCGATCGCCGCCAACAAGGTCGCCGGCATCCGGGCCGCGCTGTGCGCGGACGCGCAGACCGCCGAGGGGGCCCGGCGCTGGAATGACGCCAACGTGCTGGCGCTGAGCCTGCGCTCGACCTCGGAGGCCGAGCTGGCCGAGATCCTTGACGCCTGGCTGGCCGCGGCGCCGAGCGAGGACGCGGCCGACGCGGAGAACGTCGCCCACCTGGCTCAAATCGAACGCGAGCGCTGAGACGCGGCTGCAAGCGGCGCTGCCGCCGGCAGGATCCCCGGCGGCGACGAAGAATCCGCCACGACGTGCGAAATGCAGCGCTGCACCACATGCTGGAGGCGTTCACGGTCGAGGCCGGTGGCCGGCTCGCGGCCGAGCTGTCGGCGGGCGAGGAGATTCCGTTCGATCTCGTCGAGGAGCGCGGCGGCAGCGCCTCGCTCTACTGCTACAAGCCACTGACCGGCGCCTTCATCACCCAGCAGCTCCGCAAGCTCTCGACTCTTGACAGCTATCTGCCGGCGGCCGACGCGCTCGCCGGCTGCGAGGCGATCGACGTCTACCTGCACGAGCACGGGATCGCGCGCGTCCCCGTCGAGCGCCGCAGCCGCGCTGAGGCAGCGATCGGCGTCTTTCTCACGTCGGTCTACCGCGACCGATCCGAGTTCGGCTTCGAACCGGTCCACTTCGAGTCCGCCTACGGCGAGCTCGAGCGCGCGCTCTACGACGGCCACTGCACCGCGACCGTGATCACGCAGGTGCTGGGGGTCGCGCTTGACCCGGAGACCACGCAGCTGATGCTCGGTGACGGCCTGTCGCTGATCAGGGGCGACGCGCTGCCCGACGCGCCTCCGGAGGCGGTCTGGGGCGACGGGAACGAGCCCAATGTGCTGGCGCTGTTGACCGTCGACCAGGAGCGCTCGGAGCGTGCGCCGACCTCGATCGCGCGCGTCCGCTTCAGGCGGATCCTGACCGCGCTGCGGCTGTTCGAGCGCGGCGGCTTCGCGCTCGGGCCGGTCGCCTGGGCGCGCAATGACTCCGGCAGCTGGCGGCCGGTGGCGATCGGCGCCAGCGGCAGGCCGAGGCTGGTGACGATCGTGCCCGCCGATCAGGAAGAGGAGCTTCGGGCGTTCTGCGAGCTGGTGGCGCGCAGGATGCCGGGCGGCGGCGAGCTGGCCTGGGCGCTGTCGCGGTTCGAGATGGGCTGCGAGCGGCTGGCGCCGTTCGAGGCGCTGACTGACTATCTGCTGGCGTTGCGGGCGCTGCTCGAGCCCGAGGGGCCGGCGAGCGGGCGCCTGGCGCAACGGCTGGCGGTGATCTGCGCTCCGCCCGACCGCCGCGCCGCGCTCGCCGAGCGAACGGCGCGGGCGATCTCGCTCGAGCGGGCGGTCATCACCGGGCTCGCGGCCTCGGGCGCAGGCGCCGACGCGCTCGTCGACGAGCTCTCAGAGCACCTGCGGGCGATCCTCCGCGACGCGCTCTGCGGTCACCTCGACGCCGACATCCGCGCCGTCGCCGACGAGCTGCTGGCCGAGGCGGCGTCGGCCCTTCCCGCGGTTCAAGCCAGCCTCGCCTTCGGCCGATACTCTGAACAGCGGCCGCTCCCTACTCGGCCCCGTTTCCGGGGTCGGGAGTGTTTTGCCCGCCAGGCACAACACGTAAGTCCTGGGGCTCGTATGCAGTCAGGGGGAGCGCGACCAGCAGAGAGAGCGGACCTCACGGCCCGCTCTCTCTGCCGTTCAAGGGGCTCCGTTCTCGTAACGGACCCCGAGTCCCGCGCTACGGCCGGCCGGTGCTCGGGTGGAGGATCAGCTTCGCGTTCGGCGAGCCGCCGAAATCGAACATCCCGGCGAGGTCAAACGCCAGCCCCTGGCGCCGATTGCGTCCGGCGAGTATCTGGTCGGCCGACCCCGGGATCCCTGGCAGCCCCCAGTTGTACTCGACGAAGTTGATGATCGACGCCTGGTCTGAGAGGTTGTGATCCACGTAGTTGGACTTCGCGAACGGCGAGATCACGATCATCGGCAGCCGCGGACCGAAGCCGCAGCGTCCCTGCTCGTTGTCAAGCGGCCGCCGGTTTGCGTTCGTGCTTTTGCAGAGCCCCGAGGTCGGGCCGCTGAACGTCGTGTTCGTGAGGTTGTCGGCCGGTGATGTCGAGGGGTTAAGGACGCCGCTGAAGACGTGGTCGTACCAGCCGTCAGAGTCGTCGTAGTTGATGATCACCGCGGTGCTGCTCCAGTCCGGAGACTTCATCAGCGCGTTGACGATCCCGGTGATGAACTGCTGCTCGTCGGCCGGATCTGAGTAGCCGGCGTGGCCGTCCTCATAGCCCGGCGCCTTCAGGAAGTTGACCGCCGGCAGCGCCGACGCGGGCAACTGACCGTTGGTGATCGCCGCCACTAGCTGGTTGAAGTCGCTCGTGTCGTACTGGTGGTTGGGGGTGTTGAACTGCGGCACGCCGTCGACATAGGACTGCGTGTCGCGCCCGATCGTCGACAGGCCGGCGTGCGTGTCGTTGCCGCTCGAGTCAGTCGGGATCGTGAGATGGTGCGGGTTCGCCGTCGAGGCGTAGTACTGGAACGGCTCGTGGTGGGGGATGTAGTCGTTCTTATAGCCCCACTGGCCGGTGCCTCCGAGCGCGACGCCGACGGGATGGACCGCGTCGCACAGGCCCTCGTTGCTCGAGTTGGGAACACTCGAGTTGAAGCCGGCCTTGGCGAACTCGTCGGGGATGAAGGTCGCGTCTGACTGGCCGCTCTGGCCGATCGCCGAAAGGCCCTGCTGGTAGGTCGTTGTCGGGCGCAAGCCGCCTTCGAACCAGCCCCAGGAGACGCCGGCCGCGTTGAGCTCGTCGCCGATGTTGGTGCCCGACATCGCGACTGCGTCGCGGGTCGAGCAGTCGTCCCAGTAGGGCTGCGCGTCACTGGTCAGCGAGTAGCCGCCCTTGCCGTTGCCGGTCAGGTCCCCGTCGGGCGAGGTGGAGGTCGACAGCGACGGGCTGTTGGCCGAGTGCGAGGTGTCGACGTTGCCGGTGTCGCCGGCGGCGAGGTTGATCGCCCCGGGTGCCGAGGGACCGAATGTGGTCCCGAACGAGTCGTCGCTCATCGCGTACTGCTGGGCGTAGTTCCACAGCGCCGTGACCGTGTTGCCATCGTAGTAGTCCATCACGGTCTTGGCCTGGCAGGGGGCGCCGGTCGGGCCTGTGCCGCCGCCGGTGCCGACGCTCTGGACGAAGTGGTCCATGTTGCCGCCGTCGAACGCCTGCTGTTCGTCGGAGTAGTCGTGGTCCTGATCGCAGGTCAACTGACCCTGACCCGCAACGACGCCGTTGGCGCTCGAGTCCAGGCGCTGAGGCGCGTCCTCGTTGGGGTTGTCCGTGATCAGGTTGCTGCTGTGGCGCAGCCGCGGCGGCAGCGAGCTCGAGGTCGCCGGCAGCAGGCCGTCGACCGCCGGCGTGTTCGGCGCCGCGTTGAAGGTCTGACCGTCAGTGTTGGCGGCGTTCGGATACGTGCCGAAGTAGTGATCGAAGGAGACGTTCTCCTGGAAGATCACGACCACGTGCTTGATCGGGGTCGCGGTGAGCTGGCCCTGCCCGTTCTGGGCGTCCTGATGGCGTCGCCCGCTCGCGCTGGCGGCGCCCGTGATCAGGATCGTGCCCGCCAGGGCGGCGAGCGCCAGCAGCAGGACGTAGATTCGTCTCGGCGGCAATTTGGAGCTCCTTGCTAGTGGCTGGATCCGGCGCCCCGGTCGCGTCGCGCCGGCAGCCGACAGGCTCTCGCCGTCCCGCGCGGCGCGAGTTGCCCGCGCGTGATGGAGCTGTTACCGGGTTGTGAACGAGGTCGGCACGAGCTCGCTTGTCACGAGCCCGTGCTCCTTCGTCAGCTCGTCGACCACCGGCCACCAGCCGCGAACGCGCTCGGGAGTGTCAATCGCGACGACCAGCACCGGCACGTTGCGCCGCAGCGACAGCGGCCGGTCATGGAACGGCTCCCGGTCGGCATAGAAGCCGCGGACGCCCCGCAGCGCGATCGCGCCGGCGGCGCCGGCCTCGCGCAGTCCCAGCAGCAGGGCCGAGTGGACCGGATGGCCGTCGTGGGTCGCCTGCTCCTCGACGTGGACCGTCAGCTTCTGCCAGTTCGGCAGCCCGCTCGGATCGAGCACGGGCACGCCGTGTGGCGCCCCGGCCGGCTCGCCGGCTGCCTTGACGACCTCCACGCGCTCGATCGTCGCGACCGGGTCGTCGAGCAGCTGCGCCAGTTCCGGCAGCGCCGTCCCGAGCGCGCCGGCGCTACCGATCACGATCATCATCAGCGGCACCTCAGCGTTGCGCGCGAAGAACCGTGCCCGCCGCCGCTGACCGTGAAGCGTCCCGTCGACCGCCAGCAGCACTGAAGCGCCCTGCACACCCCGAGTCGCCAGCCGCCGCACGGCAGTCACGTAACCCGCCTCGCCCCCCGAGCGCACGGACCTGCCCCCGTAGAGCGTCAGCTTGACCGGCGTGTCGGGATCGGCGGGGAGGCTCGAGCGCGCGAGGTCCCCGGCGGTCACGAGCGTCGCACGTTCGATCGTCACCAGCCCACCCGATGCGGTCAGCTCGACCAGGCCCGGCAGCGCCCGCTCGATGCGGTCACTCGAGTCGATCGCGATCGAGAGCGCCGGCAGGCTCTCGGATGAGCTCAGCAGGCGATCGGTGTGCAGGTGGTGGTGTGAACCGAAACCATCGGCGCCGCGAAGCAGGACGCTGGTATGGATCTCGTGGCGCTCATAAAGGGTCAGTAGCTCGTCGGCGAGAAACCCGTGACCGGCGCGCTGGCGCTCGCTGAAGTAGACGCTCAGCTTGGTGCCAGGCTCTTTCACAGCGCGCCTCCGATCAGGCGCCCGGCGAGCGCGAAAGCGAACCCGGCGACGAGCGAGATCGCGAGATTGCGCCACGCAAGGCCGGCCTCGCCGTCCTCGGCGGGGCGGTGGCATTCGAGCATCCAGGTCGAGAAGGTGGTGTAGGAGCCGACGGTCGCGGTGCCGAGCAGCAGCGTCACCTCATGCGAGGCTCGCAGCCCTACGAGCAGCCCCAGCGCGAGACAGCCCCCGAGGTTGACGGCCAGCGTCCCGAGCGGGAACTCTGAGCGCACGCGCTCTTGCACGAGCCCATCGAAAACGAACCGCGCGATCCCGCCGGCGCCGCCGCACAGCGCCACCAGCAACGCGGTCACCATGTCAGACGGGCGCGGCGGACGATCGCGGTCCCGATCGCAACCCCCGCGAAGCCGGCGATCACGCTGGCGCCGCAGTAGAGGGCCGCGAGCCAGAGGTCTCCAGCGTCTGTCATCTTCAACACCTCGACCTGGAAGGTGGAAAACGTCGTCAGGCCGCCGCAGAAGCCGGTGCCGAGGAACGGCCGCCGGTAGGCCGTGACCGGCAGTCGCTCCTGCAGGCGGGTGACGAAGTAGCCGAGCAGCAAGCAGCCGATCACGTTGACCGCGAACGTGACCCACGGCCAGTGTCCGGTATGGACCGGGGCAAGCTCCTCCAGCCCAGTCCGGATCGCGGCGCCGAGCGCGCCGCCGGCGAAGATCGCGACCAGGGCACGGCGGTCAGCTGCGGCCGACGGCATCACGAGCGCAGCGACGATAGCGGCGGCGCCGAGCCGGGGGTGTCAACCTTCCGGGCGATGTTTCACGTCGAGCTGCGCCAGTTTCCCCACGTCGCGCGCGTCTTCAACCTCGGGCGCGAGGAGCTCGATCGGCGCTTCGCCCTTCCGTGGGCCAGCGGGGCGATGGTTGACGAGGAGGAGCGCCGCTGGAGCCCCGAGCGGGCGCGGCTGACGATCTTCGAGGCGCCCGAGCTGCCGCTTGACGAGATCGGCATGGGGAGAGGGTGGGCGACCGTCGGCAAGACCGGCGCTGACGTGACCGCGATCGTGCTCGCCGAAGCGCAGCGCGGCGCCCAGGGGCGCTCGACGGTCGACGGCTTCAAGGCCGAGATCCGCGCCGCGGCCCCGCTGAGCTTCGGAGAGGTAGTCGAGCTGGCCGGCGCCCAGTACCCGCTGTGGCGCCTCAGCGAGCGCCTGTCACTATCCGAGCAGGCGGTCTGGGAGCTGCTTCACCAGGGCGGACTGACGCTCCACGGTCCCGAAGGTGAGGTCGATCGCGAGCAGTGGCAGGCGACCGTGATCGACTGGTCGACCTGGACCGGCGGGATGTTCACCCTCAAGCCGGCGGGTTAGGCGACGACGTCGGCGATCAGCTGCTCGCGCTCTGCGTCGCTCGCGAACAGGAAGCGATGCACGCGCAGCAGCCCCTCGACGTCGTGCACGTCGTCGTCGAGGTGGGGCACGAGCAGCAGCGGCCGGTCGCCGAGCTCCGAGCGAAGCCGCTGCACCCCGGCCCAGTCTCGCCGCGCGAGCACGTGGTAGTCCTCGAACGTCCGCGCCACCCGATCGGCGAGCTCGGCCGCGAGCTCGTCGCCGAGCGCCGCTCGCAGGTCCTCGGCGTCGGCGCCGCCGAGCACGTCGTGGTGGACACGGTTGACGATCACGCCGGCGAACGGGAGGCCGCTGTCGGAGAGCGTGCGGCGGAACCAGACTGCCTCGTCGATCGCCGCACGCTGGGCGGAGGTGACGAGCAGGAAGGCGGTCGTTTGTGCCCTGAGCATCGCCTCCACCTGGGCGGCGCGCTTTGAGAAGTCCTCGGTCATGTCACCGAGCAGCCCGAAGAAGGTCGACAGGTCTGAGACCAGGTCGACGCCGGTCACCTTGCGCAGCGCGCCCAGAAACGGAGCCGCGCCGCGACCGAGCACCCGCATCCCGAGCCCGGTCGGGCGGATGAAGGTCTTCAGTGCTCGGCCCTCGAGAAATGAGGTCAGCCGTCCGGGCGCGTCAAGGAAGTCGAGCGCGTTGCGCGACGGCGGCGTGTCGAGCACCAGCAGATCGAAATCGCCGTCGCGATCGAGCTCGTACAGCTTGGCGACAGCGGTGAACTCCTGCGAGCCCGAGACCGCGGTCGAGAGCTCGCGGTAGACGCGGTTTGACTTGATCTCCTCCGCTCGCTGCGGATCGGCGGCTACGCGGTCGATCAGCTCGTCGAAGGTCCGCTTCGGGTCGAGCATCATCGCCCACAGCTCGCCCTTCACCTCAAGCGAGCCGGCCAGCCGCTCGGGCTCGACCCGGCGGGGCTCGTTCTCGAGCTCGTGCAGGCCGAGCGCGTTGGCGAGCCGCTTGGCCGGATCGATCGTCACGACGGCGACCTTCGCCCCCTCGGCCGCCATTCCGAGCGCGATCGCCGCCGATGTCGTCGTCTTGCCGACGCCGCCGGAGCCGCCGCAGACGCAGACCCGCTTGCCTTCCAGCAGTTCAGCGACGCTCACCGCCGCGAGTCTAGATTGGTGGGCGGCCCGGGGCTGGAGTCAGCTCGCGGTCGGGCTGGTCAGATCGAGCACTTTGATCGCTGGTCGTCTCGTCGTGAATCTCGGCGACGCTGACGCCCGGATCGGGGAGCACCCGCAGCGCGTCGGCAGGCAGACCGACGCTGACGGGCGTTCCCTGGCTGTAGGTCAGCGCGGCGCCGTCGTTGCGGACGAGCGCCTGCAGCGCCGAACCGGTCGCGAGGCGGACATAGACGTGCGTGGTCGAGCCGAGGAACACGAGCCGCTCGACCATTCCGGGCACGCGGTTATCGCCGGACGTGTCAAAAGAGTGCAGGTGGATGCGCTCCGGGCGGATCGCGAGCTTGACGGCGCCGGTCGCGTCGAGCTGTCCCGCCTCGGCATCGAGCACGAAGTCGCCGAGGCGCAGCCGGCAGCACCCCGACCTGGCGGCACCCGGCTCCACCTGGGCGTCCATCAGGTTCGAGACGCCGAGGAAATCGGCCACGTAGGCATCGACCGGCTCGTTGTAGACGTGTTCGGGGGTGCCGATCTGGACGATCTTCCCGTGGTTCATGACGGCCAGGCGGTCGGACATCGTGAGCGCCTCCTCCTGGTCGTGGGTGACGTACAGGAACGTGATCCCGACCTGCTTCTGCAGGACACCCAGCTCGACCTGGAGCGTGCGGCGCAGCTTGGCGTCCAGCGCGCCGAGCGGCTCGTCGAGCAGCAGGACCGACGGGCGCAGCACCAGCGCACGTGCCAGCGCGACGCGTTGCTGCTGGCCGCCGGACAGCTGGTTGGGCCGGCGCTTTTCGTAGCCGGATAGCTGTACGAGCGCCAGTGCTTCTGCCACCCGGCTCTCGCGCTCGGACTTGGCCACCGACTTGTACCTCATGCCGAACGCGACGTTCTCGGCGACAGTCAAAAACGGGAACAGCGCATAGCTCTGAAAGACCGTGTTGACGTTGCGCTTGTTGGGCGCCCAGTTGCCGACGTCGACGCCGTCGAGCAAGATCTGGCCGGCGGTCGGCGGCTCGAAGCCCGCGACCATCCGCAGCGTGGTCGTCTTGCCGCAGCCGCTCGGTCCGAGCAGCGAGAAGAACTCACCGGCTTGGATCTCGACCGAGATCTCATCGACCGCGGTGACGTCATCGAACCGCTTGGTCAATGACTCGAGCTTGATGTTGCCTCCGCTCATTTCAGCCCTCTCAGATACCTGCGATACCGGTTAGCGCCTCGGTGCCGCCGCTGTTCCGTTCGCCCCGGGTCATCCACCTGTAGGCGAGGAAGCCGATCAGCGCCGCGAGCAGCGACAGAACAAGCATGATCGTCGCCAGGGCGTTGAGTGCGGGGCCGCTCAGGCCACCGTGGACGTTGGAGTAGATCAGCACCGACATCGGTTGCGTATTGGCGGTCGACGACAGCTGCTCGACGATCACAAAGTCATCGACCGTGCTGGCGAACACGAGCACAGCGCTGGCGAAGATGGCGGGCATCAGCAGCGGCAGCAGCACCCGGCGGAGCGCGCCCATTCGCGATGCCCCGAGATCGGCCGCCGCCTCCTCGTAGGTTCGCCCGATCGACACCAGGCGGGCCCGGACGATGATCGCGGGCCAGCTGAGGTTCCAGACCACCAGGCCGGCTACCTCGGCGGGCGTTCCCAGGCGGATGAAGGTCAGCGCCTGTGTGACCAGCAGGAACAGCGCCACCGCCAGCAACAGCTCCGGGATAACGAACGAGAAGATCATCACCAGGTTGAGGCCGTTCGAGGTCCGGGTGCGCCAGCGATCGATGCCGATCGCAAACCCGACTCCGATCGGGACGCAGATAAGCGTCGTCAGGACCGCGAGCACGATCGTCTGGATCACCGCTTGATGCAGGCCCGGGTTGTGAAGCACCGAGGTGACCTGGTTGCCGACGTACCACTTGGTCGAAAAGCCCTGCCAGGTGGCCTGCGACGCGCCCTTGTTGAACGAGAACAGGACCGCGATCCCGATCGGCACGATCGACCAGACGATGTACAGCCATGTGAAGCCCTCCATCGCCCACGGCCGCCGCCATGGGTTGCCCGCGCGGCCGGCCGCGACGCGCGACCGTCCCGGCGCCCGCAGGCGCGGTTACCGGCTCGCCGACGGTACTGGCCATCAGGCGAAGTCCCTCGATGCCCGGGCAGTGCTGATCACGTAGTAGATCATCGGGATCAGCAGTACGGCGAGCAGCATCAGCGCCAGCACCGCGCCCTGGCCGGTCTGGCCCGGCGAGTTGAGCTGGCCCTCGATCGCGTTGCCGATCATCGTCGTCCCCGGCGCTCCCGACAGCAGCTGGTTGGTGAAATAGTCGCCCAGCATCGGCAGCGCGGTGATGAACACACCCGCGACGATCGCCGGCTTGCTGAGCGGAACGGTCACATGCCAGAACGTGCGCCATTTGCTCAGACCGAGGTCGCGCGCGGCCTCGATCAGGCTCGGGTCGATCCGATCCAAGAACGCGTACAGGACCAGGATCAGGTACGGGATGTACCCATACACGAGCCCCAGGATCACGGTCACTGACTTGCCGCCCAGCCAATCTGTGTTGCCCGGAAGTCCGAGCGAACGACAGCGCGCTGTTGAAGAGACCGCCCTGTTGCAGCAGGTCGATCCAGGCCAGCATCCGCATCATGTAGCTGACCCAGAACGGCGCGATCAGCAGTACGAGGAATAGCGCCTTGCGTCTACCGGCATAGCGGGCGACGAAGAACGCAACCGGGTAGGCGATCGCCAGCGAGATCACGGTCGCGATCGCCGTGTAGAGCAACGTCCGGAGCGCCGGCGGCCCGAGAAACGACCCGGTGCCGACGATGTTGTGCCAGACCGCGGTCAGGTTCGCGCTCGACCAGTGCAGCGGGTTCCAGGTCGGCACGGCCGTCTGGAAGAACGCGTTCACGCCGCCGCCGGCGACCGACAGCATCACGTAGAACGGCGCCACGAACAGGACCAGCAGCCAGACGGCCCCCGGCGCGGCGAGCCCGATCCACAGCCAGCGGTTGCGCCGGTCGTGCGTGTCCTGCCGCCGACCCATCGAGCCCTACCCTACAGCCCCTTCGAGAAGGTGTTCCAGGTGTCCTCCCAGACGGTCGTGGCGGCCGGCGGCAACTCGAGTTCGAAGATGCCGTGACGGAAGTAATCCGGTAGCACGACGGTCGAGGTCAGCTGCGGCGGCAGCAGCTTCTCGGAGATCAGCTTTGCCGGGGTGACCGCGGTCAGCGGCTGCATGTAACCGACGTAGCTGTAGTTCTCCAGCGCGTTGCTCACGTCGAGCAGGTAGTTGATGAACATGTGCGCAAGGACGGGGTTTGAGCCGCTGGTCAGGTTGACCATCAGATCGTTGGCGACCGGGCCCTTGCGGTCGGCCGGGAACCAGTAGCCGAGCGTGTCGACCGAGGTGCCCTTGGGCAGGTACTCGTACGACGGCGGCCATGTCGCCCGACCAGGCGTGGTGAATCCAGGTCTTGCCGGTCGGGACGTCGGTGTAGTCGTTGTTGTCGATCCGGACGTTGGTCAGGCTGGCGAGCTGCTGCAGCGACTTGCCGGCGGCCTGGATCTGGGCCGTGTCGGTGGTGTTGAGGTTGAGGTTGCCGGCCTTCAGCAGCGCCAGGCCGATCGTCTCGCGGTCGTCGTCGAGGACGGCGACCTTGCCCTTGTAGGCCGCGCCCTCCCACGGCATGTTCCACGACGGGGCGAGGTTGACCTTGTCCTTGCGCCAGGCCATCCCGCTGGTGTAGATCGAGTACGGCGTCGTGTACTGCCAGCCCTGGTCGTAGAACGGATTGCGATAGTCGGCCCAGGTGTTGGCGATGTTCGGGATGTAGCTCTGGTTCAGCGGCCGGATGAACTTGGCCTCGATCAGCTGACCGAGCACATCGACGGTCGGGAAGAAGACGTCGAACTTGAGCTGTCCGCTGGCCAGCTTCGAGATCGCCTCCTCCATCGTGTTGAACGTCGTCAGCGAGTAGTTGCAGTTGTGCTTCTTGCAGAAGCTCTTGATCACGGCCTCGTTGATGTACGCGACCCAGTTGTAGATCTCCAGGGTGGCGCCCTTCTCGGGCGCCATGCCTGCGGCGATCGGCTTGTTGTCGGCGAAGATCGGCCACTTGACCGGGTTGTCCTGACGCGGGAGCGGAACGCCGCCGCTGCCGGTCGGACCGCCGCCACCGGTCGAGTTCGACCCACCGCAGCCGGCCAGCATCCCCCCGAGCGCGAGACCGGCGCCCGCGGCGAGCAGCTGACGGCGCGAGATCGCGCTTTGCAGCGGATCGGGTCTGCGCCTGATTCCTCCTTCGGACCATCCCTCACGTGGATGCATGCCACCTCACCTCCTCGAGAACGGTGCTCATCGGTCCTCCTCATCGGTCGCTGCTTGCCGACACGCTCGTTGCTGCTCGCGGCTCGACGAAGATCGCAGCCGAGCTCGATGGACGCGAGCGCTAAGGCAGCGCTGCACCATCCGCGCGGGCGTCGACATCGGGCTGGCCGAGCGTGACCTGCACGCCGAGCCCGTCAAGCAGGCCGCTGAGCATCGAGCGCGAAGTCGTCCGGGTCCGCGTCGGGGCTGAACTCGCCCGCTCGCCTGGCCGTCGCGGACGATGTCGGCGATCAGCTTGCGCTGGCGGCGGTCAAGGCGAAAGTAGGAGTTGCGGACGCTCGGGTCGCGGCGGGCGCGGACCCAGATCTCCATCCACAGCGTGTAGTCGTTGAGCCCGCCGGGGCCGAGGCTCGTCTCCTCGATCAGGTGCACGAGCTTGTCGCTGGCGCGCTTGATCTGGCCCTGGCCCTCGGACAGACGGCTGTAGAAAGCGCGGTCGGCGTACTCGACCGCCTCCTCGAGCAGCCGGTCCTTGGACTCGAAGTAGTAGAGGATCGTCGGCGAGCTGGTCCCGGCCCGCTCGGCGATGTCGCCGATCCTGGTGTCGAACAGCCCCCGCTCGTAGAGGACCTCGGCTGCGGCGGCGACGATCTGCGGCTTGCGCAGATGGTCGACTTTTGGACGGGGGCTCATTCTCCTCGATTGCTCAGGCGTGTATCCTGACTCGCCATTCAGGAAACTACGCAGCGAGCTGGCAGCTGTCAAGCACGCGGCGTTAGGAGGAGATCGCGTGGTCGACGTGGCCGTGCTCGGGGCAGGGCTCGCAGGACTGTCGGCGGCGCGCGATCTGAGCCGCGGGGGCGCCGAGGTCGTGGTGCTCGAGGCGCGCGAGCGCGCCGGCGGCCGAGTCGAGGCGGTGACGCTTGCAGATGGCCGCGTCGTCCAGGCCGGCGGCGAGGTGTTCGGACGCGAGCACCACGCCTACCGCGAGCTGGTCGCCGAGCTCGGGATGAGCGTCGAGCCCAGCTACGTCGCCGATCCCGGGCGAGATGAGCTGGGGCCTGGTCGAGGGCGTGTAGTCGGCGACGGATCCCGTGGATGACCGACCGCGAGCGTGAGGACGCTTGACCGCATCGACGGCGAGTTCGCCCGCCTCGCAGCGACCGTCGACCCCGCCGATCCCTGGAGCCACCCGACGCGCGAGCGAGCTTGACCGGCTAAGCCTCGGCGCCTGGCTGCGCGAGCAGGGTGCCCTGCCGGCCGTCCGCCGCCGCTACGAGCTCACGGCGCTCTCGCTGTCGTGTGACGGGCCCGAGCGGACCTCGCTGCTGGCCGAGCTGCGCAAGCACGCGACGCTCGCCGGCGAGGGCTTCTATGACCTCGCCGAGTGGGAGGGGCTGCGCGTGGTCGAGGGCTCGGCTGCGGTCGCGCTGGCGATGGCCGCCGAGCTGGGCGCCGCGATCAGGCTCGGGCGCCGGTGGCCACGGTCGAAGTCCGCGGCTCGCACGGCGTGGCGGTGACGCTCGCCGACGGCGAGCAGGTTGAGGCCGAGGCGGTCGTCTGCGCGCTTCCCGCCGGCCCGCTGCGGGCGGTCTCGATCAGCGGCCTCAGCGACGAGCGGCTCGCCTCGCTGCGCGCCCAGCGCCACGCGCTGGCGGCGAAGGTCGTGGTCGCCTACGAGGAGCCCTTCTGGCAGCGCACGGGCAGAACGGGCTCGCCGAGACCGAGTGGCTGTTCGGCTCCACCTGGCCACAGGGCTCGCGGCGTGCTGTCGCTGCTGGTTGCGCCCGAGCGCTTCTCGGCGTTCCGGCGGCGCCGCCGCAGGCTCGCCGCGCAGGCCGTGCTCGACGGGCTGCGCGCGCTGTACGGAGACCGCGCGCGCGAGCCGCAGGCGATGCTCGAGCGCGCCTGGGGGAGCGACCCGTTCACGCTCGGCTACATCACCTCCTGGGCGCCGGGCGACCTGATCGCGTCGGTCCGCTGCACGGCACCCACGAGCCGCCGTTCTACGTCGCCGGCTCCGACCACTGGGTGGCCGGCTACATGGAGGGCGCGGTCCGGACCGGCCGCGCCGCGGCGGCGCGCTGCGCTCGGCGCCCGCTCGCCGGCCTGAGCCGCGGATCCGGCCACCAGGCGCTCGCCGAGCCCGAGGTCGCGCGGCCAGCGCCGACTCGACCGCCCGCCGGGCGCGCTCCAGCGGGATCGTCTGAGTCGCCGATCAGGTTGCGGATCCCGAAGCCGTCGAGCAGCGCCAGCGCGCCGGTCGGCGACCTCGTCGGGGTCGCAGCGCTCGAATTCGCCGTCCGCGATCCCGGCGGCGATCTCGTCGGCGAACCACGCGTGCAGCCGTGCGTACAGCTCCTCGGCGACCGGTCGCAGCTCCGGGTGGCGGACCGCCCGCAGCCACAGCTCGACCCACAGCACCCAGTCGTCGCGCAGCGCCGGCGGTGGTCGGCAGGCAGTGGTCGATCATCGCAGCGCAGCCGCTCGGCGTGGGAGCGCGCCGGTCGGGCTCGCCGGCCGCGATCCGGGCGTCGCCGGCGTGCGTGTAGGACCAGTCCAGCGCCTCGGCCAGCAGCGCCTCGCGGCTGGCGAAGTGGTAGTGCACGAGTGACGTCGAAACGCCTGCGTCCATCGCGATCCGCGCGATCCGGACGCCGTCGATGCCCTCGCTGGCGATCCGCCTCACGGCGGCGGCGAGGATCCGCTCGCGCGCCCCGGTCGCGACGCGGCGACGGGGCTCACGCCGTCTCGGCGAGCGCCGGGGCCAGGTCGGCGCGGATCCGGTCGGCGAACCAGGCCACGCCGCGCTCGCGCGCGCGACAGCGGACCGCACCGGTAGCCCCGCGTCGCCAGGCCCTGCTGCACGTTGTCGACCAGGTCGATGTCCTCGTCGAGCACCAGCGTGTTGAGCCGGTTGTTGGCCCACTGCACGAAGCCGCGTGCGCGGATTGGCGCCGGCCGGCCGGTAGCCGGCGAACACGTCGACGCGTGCGGGCACGCCGTCGGGCGAGCATCTGCCAGGTGTTGACCTGGTCGGGGTACAGATCGATCGTCGTGTTCGGGTAGATGAAGGCGTAGCGCCAGATGAAGCGGTCGGACTCGCCGAGCCCGGGCATCGGGGTGACGAGCTTGGCGTACAGCCGCTCGAGCCGGTTGCTGCTCGGCTTGTCGCGCAGCGGCGCGTCGAACCACACGTAGTGGTCGTGGACCTCGACGTCGTAGTGCTTGTAGTCCAGCATCCGCATCAGCCCCGGATGGGCGATCGGGATGTGGTAGCCCTCGAGGTAGTTGTCGGCGACCGCCTTCCAGTTGGCCGGCTTGCGTGCCGGCTGCCGGGCGAGAACGGCTCCAGCGTCTCGATCCGGTAGCGGCGCCAGGCGCTGCGGGCAGGTCGCCCACCAGCTCCGCCAGCGGCGTGGCATCGCGGGTCGAGGTTGACGAACACCAGCCCGCACAGCTCCTCGACCCGGGCCGGCATCAGCCCGAACGCCGCCTTGTCGACCGTCTCGTCGAACGACAGGCCCTCGGGGACGCCGATCAGCGAGCCGTCGAGCCGGTAGGTCCAGCCGTGGTAGCGGCAGCGGATCGCCGCCTTGCACTGGCCCGAGCCGCTCAGCAGCCGCGAGCCGCGGTGGCGGCAGACGTTCTTGAACGCGCGCAGCTGGTGCTGCTCGTCGCGGACGACGAGCACCGGCTGGGTCCCCGCGCGGGCGGTCAGGTAGCTGCCCGGGCGCGGGCAGCGACGAGACGTGGCCGGCGAGCTGCCAGGTGCGCTCGAAGATCAGCTCCTGCTCTGCCTCGAGCAGGCTCGGGTCGGTGTAGAGCCGGGGCTCGAGCGCCGTGCCGGCGGCGGCGGAGGGAGCTGCAGTTGACGGCGGGCGCGAGTCTCATTTACCTCATCCTGACTTTGTGATCAGTTATGTTATTATCCCCATGGTCAAGCGCGCGTCCTGGCTGTCGGTCACGCCTGAGCCCGAGCGCGAGCTTCCGGAGGCGGTCGCGACGCTCGCCGCCGGGCGGCGCGCCGGCCGAGCGCGACGTGGCTCGAGAGCGCGAGCGGATCGAGCAGCTGGTGCTCCGCGGCAGCCAGCGCCGGTGGCTCGCCTACCTGCACGAGGTCGTGGACTCTGATCGACGCCACGCGCTCGGCTGTACCGACCCCGACGTGGAGCGCGCTCGCGCGCGCGCCCGCGCCGTGATCGCCAACCACCACAATCTGCTGCTGGCGCTGCCCGGACGCGGCGCGGCGCTGACCGCCGCCGACCGCGATCGCGCTCGGCGGCGCCAGCCCGCGGCGACCACCGACAACCACGACAGAGGAGCCCGGATGAGCACCACCACGACCACCGCCGCACCAGGAGCTGACCGACCGAGCAGCTCGAGCTCCAGGAGCGCGCCCGGGACTTCGTGGAGCGGGTCCTGATGCCGCTCGAGATCGAGGCCGAGGAGCGCGGCGGCGCGTTGCCCGAGGAGACGGTCGCCGAGATCAAGCGGGAGGCGATCGCGTCGCGGCTGCACGGCGGCCGTGTCCCGGTCGAGCATGGTGGCCAGGGCTGGTCGATGGTCGAGTGGTTCCTCGTCAACGAGCAGTTCGGCCGGGTCACCAACGGCCTGCACTGGCACGTGCCCAACGTCTACAACGTGCTGCTCGAGGGGACCCCCGAGCAGATCGAGCGCTACGTGGCGCCGGCGCTGCGCGGCGAGGGCGGCGACGCCTACGCGGTGACCGAGGCCGAGGCCGGATCGGACCCCGGCGGGATCGCCTCGACCGCGGTCGCCACCGACGGCGGCTGGCGGATCAACGGCGAGAAGTGGTTCGTGACCTCCGGGGACGTCGCCCGCGTGCTGATCGTGATGGCCAACGTGGTCGACGGCGCCGACCGGCTGCCGACGCTGTTCCTGGTCGAGCCCGAAGCGCCCGGGGTCGAGTTCGTCGACGACCCGCGGTTCACCCACAACTACCCCCACGGCCACCCGACGATCCGCTTCACCGATGTCGAGGTCGGACGCCGACGCGGTGATCGGCGGCGTGGGCAACGGCGATGAGCTGCAGCGCGCGCTGGTTCACCGAGGAGCGGCTCGGGATCGCGACCCATGGCCTCGGCGCGATGTGGCGCCTGCTCGACGAGACCACCGCTGGGCGCTGAGCCGCATGCAGGGCGGGCAGCGGATCATGGACTACCAGGGGATCTCGTTCCCGCTCGCCGACTCGGCGACCGATGCGGCGCTCGGGCGGCTGCTGGCGCTCCAGGTCTGCTCGATGGTCGACGCCGGCGCCGACCCGAAGCTGATCCACGCCAAGGCGGCGATGGCCAAGCTGTTCGTCTGCGAGGCCGCCGGGCGCTGCGCCGACCGCGCCGTGCAGGCCTTCGGCGGCCGCGGCTACATGCGCTCCTACGTCGCCGAGCGATTCCTGCGCGAGCTGCGCGTCGACCGCATCTGGGAGGGCACCAGCGAGATCCAGCGCCTGATCATCTCCCGCGCGCTCGAGCGCCGCGGGGTCGAGGCGACAATCCATTGACGGCGATCGGGACCGACGCCGGCGCTGGACCTGCGGCGGCTGCTGACGCCGAGCACGATCGCGGTCGTCGGCGCAACTGACCGGCTCGGGAGCTACGCGGCGCAGGCGCTGCACAACCTCGCGGCGATCGGCTTCCCGGGCGAGGTCTGGGGTGTCAACCCGCGCCGCGACGAGGTGCTCGGCCGACCGTGCGTGCCGAGCGTCGCCGAGCTGCCGGTCGCGGTCGACGCGCTGGTGGTCGCGATCCCGGCCGCCGGCGTGCCCGAGGTAATCGAGCAGGCCGGCGCCCGCGGCTGCGGCGGCGCGGTCGTGTTCAGCGCCGGCTTCGACGAGGTGGCCGCGGGCGCCGAGCTCGGCCGCGAGCTGCGGGCCGCCGCCGCGCGTCACGGCCTCGCCGGTGTGCGGCCCGAACTGCAACGGGATCGTCTCGCCGCGCAGCCGGATCTCGCTCTGGGGCGACGCGCTGTCCCCCGAGGAGCCGGGGCCGGTCGCGCTCGTCTCCCAGAGCGGCAACGTCGCCGTCAACGCGCTCGCGACGCGGCGCGGGCTGCGCTTTCACACGGTGATCGCGAGCGGCAACCAGGCCGTCCTCTCGGCCGCCGACTATCTCGAGTTCCTGGCCTCCGAGCGCCGGGGTCGGCGCGATCGCGCTGTACCTCGAGGACGACGGCGGCCCGCGGCTGTGCGAAGGCCTCGCGGCGTGCGCGCAGGCCGGCGTCCCGGTGGTGGTGCTGAAGGTCGGCAGCTCGCCGCCGGGCGCCCGCGCGGCGGCCGCTCACAGCGCCGCGCTGGCCGGCGACCAGCGCGTATTCCGCAGCCTGGTCGCGAGGCCGGCGCAGTGTGGGCCGACGACGTCCACGAGCTGCTCGAGCTCGCCAAGACGATCGCCGTGCCGCGCGCGAAGGCCGCCGGCGCCGCCCGCGGGCTGGCGATCATGACCTGCTCGGGCGGCGACTCAGCCCAGGGCGCCGACGAGGCCGCAGCGGCTCGGGCTGGCGCTCCCCGAGCTCGCGCCCGAGACCGTGCGCGCGGCTGCGCGAGCTGCTGCCGGCGCCGCTACGGTCGCCAACCCGCTCGACTACACGGCGATGCTCTGGGGCGACCGCGGCGCCCTGGCGCGAGCTCGTGCGGACGCTCGGCGAGGACCCGGGGATCGGCCAGGTGCTGGTCTTCTACGACCAGCCGCACGGACTGTCGGGGGCCGCCGAGCGAGTCCTGGCGGGCGGTCCGCGAGGCCGTGATCGCGGGCGCCGCCGACAGCCCGGTCGCGACGATCGTCTCCTCGACCCTGCCCGAGCTGCTCGACGACGGGGCCGCCTGGGAGTTCGCCCAGGCCGGCGTCCCGGCCGCCGCAGGGCTGCGGACCGGGCTTCGCTGCGCCGCCGCGACGCTGGCGCGCGCCGGCCGATCCGGCGCGCCTGCGCGAGATCGCCGACCACCGCCCGGGCAATGGACGCCGGAGCCCGAGCAGGGCGACTGGCTGGCCGAGCACGAGGCCAAGGCGCTGCTGCGCGCCCGCGGCGTCGCGGTGCCGCGACGGGCGGCATCGTGTCCGGCGAGGACGACGCCGTGCCGGCGCTGACCGAGCTCGGCGACCACGTGGTGCTGAAGCTCAGCGCCGCGGCGGTGCAGCACAAGACCGAGCTCGGCGGCGTGGCGCTCGATCTGCGCACGGCCGACGAGGTGCGCGCGCGCCTATCGCCGGCTGGCGGTGCTGGCGCATGTGCACGGCGGCGCCGTGCTGGCCGAGCGGATGGCGCCCGCCGGGGTCGAGCTGATCGTCGCCGCTCGGACTGACGGGATCGTGCCGGCGCTCGTGCTCGGGCTCGGCGGGATCTGGACGGAGCTGCTCGACGACGTCGCGATCGTGCCGCTGCCCGCCGACGCGGTACGGATCGAGCTCGCGTTGCGCGCGCTGCGCGGCGCGCCGCTGCTGCTCGGCGGACGCGGCGGCCAGCCGGTCGACCTCGCGCGCCGTCGGCCCGGCTCGCGCAGGCGGTCGGCGAGGTGCTCGTGGAGCACTCGCTGGCGGTGGTCGAGTGCAACCCGGTGCTCGGCCGGCAGCGCACGGGGCGGTCGCGGTCGACGCGGCGATCAAGCGGGGCGGCGGCGATGTATGACGTGATCGTCGTCGGCGGCGGGTTCGCGGGCGTCACGGCGGCGCGCGAGTGCGCGCTGCGCGGCCGCTCGGTGCTGCTGCTCGAGGCGCGCGATCGGCTCGGCGGCCGGACCTGGAGCGCGGACGTGGGGCGGGCACGCAGATCGAGCTCGGCGGCGCCTGGGTTCACTGGCACCAGCCGCACACGTTCTCCGAGCTGACCCGGGCGGGGCTGCGAGGTGAGCGCTCGCCCGACGCCGAGCGAGCGGGCTGGTACGTCGGCGACGCAGCGGCGGGCCGGCACGATCGCCGAGCGCGACGCGATCGCCCGCCGCGGCTGGGACGCGTTCGTCGACGGCGTCGACCAGCGCTGCCGCTACCGCACGACCCGCTCCTGCACCGCCGATCGCTGGCGCGCTTCGACCGCCTGACGATCGCCGAGCGGCTCGACGAGCTCGAGCTCGCCGACGAGGAGCGCGAGGTGCTCAGCGCCGAGCTCGAGTCACTCGCCCACGCGCCGCTGGACGACGCCGGGGCGGTCTCGGTGCTGCGCTGGCACGCGCTGTCGGGCTACAGCCTCGAGCTGACCCAGCAGACCGGCGGCCGGGTGACGATCGTCGGCGGCACCGGCGCGCTGCTGGACGCGATCGCCGCGCGCGGCGCCGTTCGAGTACCGGCTGGCGTCGCCGGTGGCCGCGGTCGCGTCAGGCGACGGCCGGGTCGAGGTCACGACCCGGGACGGCGCCGGGTACGCGGCCGCGCGCGGCCGTCGTCGCGGTGCCGCTGAACGCGCTCGGCGGCGATCGAGTTCACACCCGCGCTGCCCGAGGACAAGCGGCGGGCGATCGAGCTCGGCCAGGCTTCGCGCGGGATCAAGCTGATGATCCACGCCCGCGGCGAGCCGGTGCATGCAGAACTCGATCCGGCCCGGCCACCCGTTCGGCTATCTGGCCACCGAGGAGCTGTTCGGCGACGGGACGCAGCTCCTGATCGGCTTCGGCCCCGACGCCGACGCGCTGCGATGCCGCGAGCCTGGCCGGCGTGCAGGCCGAGCTGGACGCGATCCTGCCCGGCTACGAGGCGCTCGATGCGACCGCGCACGACTGGCTCGCCGACGAGTTCTCCCGCGGGACCTGGGCGATCCACCGGCCCGGCTGGTACGAGCACCACCACGCCGCGATGCGGCGTCCCGAGGGCAGCGTGCTGCTGGCCGGCTCAGATCTCGCCAACGGGTGGGCGGGGTTCATCGACGGCGCGATCGAGAGTCGGGCTGCGGCGGGGCGGGCCGCGGCGGCGCTCAGCGCGTCGTAGCGGCTCGCAGCGGGCTACGGGTTGAGCTGCGCGCGGGCGGGCTCGCGAAGCCCGCGCCGCGAGCGCGTCGGCGAGCTGCTCGAGCTCGGGCGGCCCGAGCTGCTCGGCGAACAGGTACGGAAGCTGAACAGGCTCGATCCCGAGGCCGTCGCGCAGGCGCTCAAGCTGCTCGCCCTGGGCGTCGGCACGGGCGTGCTCTGACAGCGCCGCGCCGAGCGCAGCCCCGGTCAGCGGCGAGCCGGCGCGCCCGCGGGCGGCCTGCAGCTCCTCGGCTCGGCGGCGCTGAAGCGCTCCGGGTAGCGGGCGTTGACGATCACCGCCTCGAGCGCCAGATCATCGTCGCGCAGCTGCGTCGCGCAGCCACAGGGTCTCG
Source organism: uncultured Solirubrobacterales bacterium (assembly GCA_963703825.1). Taxonomy (GTDB): domain Bacteria; phylum Actinomycetota; class Thermoleophilia; order Solirubrobacterales; family Solirubrobacteraceae; genus Palsa-465. The sequence goes on from CAVPFS010000003.1 coordinate 70,589, forward strand.
TTGACCGGCATCTCCTCGGCGGTGGTGACCGCGACCACCGCGGTGAACTCGCGGTCGGCGATCGTCTCGGCGATCGTGTGGCCCTGGTGGGCGATCGGACCCACGCGCGCGATCTCGGCGAACGTGCGCGGCGTGCGCAGGATCCCGACGCCGTGACCGGCCGCCGGCGAATCGACGATCACGAGGTCATAGGCGTCGGCGCCGCTGGTCCGGCGCTTGAGCTGCGCCAGCTCCCACGCCTTGCCGACGCTCAACAGCTCGCGCATCCCCGGCGTCGCCATCGCGAACGCGCCGAAAGAGCCGGCTGGAGCCGAGCGCCTGGCCGACGGCGCCGGTCTTGAC
>CAVPFS010000004.1:0-55505 GCA_963703825.1 uncultured Solirubrobacterales bacterium
TCCCTCTCAGGCACTACCCACCTCGGAACCGGCAGCCTGGCGACGACGCCGCGCCGGCGACACCTCGCCCTAACGGCTCCAGATTAGGCAAAGCAGTCGCCGGCGAGATCGCGTTTTCCGAAGCCAGCGCACCGATGCGCCGCCCCGACAGCCTTTGAGGACCCCGAACTCCGCTGTCGCCGCGCTACCGGCCTGAGCCGGCCGCCAAGATCCGGCGGAGCAGGTACAAATCAAGGACCAGGGGGACGACGAACACCAGGCCCCACCAACGTCCCGTGGCGCAGAGCACAACGACGACGACGGCGATCCAAACGGCCAGCAGCAGCCGGATCACCACCGATGACTTCCGGTGTCGCAGATCCCAGTTCATTGTTGCCGACAGTACTCCCAGCCAAACCTCACTGGCATCGTCTGTCGAGACGCTCAGGATCAGGAATCGGCACCACGCCGGGCCGAGCTTCTTCTGGACCTGTCGCCCGTCGGGCAGCCGGTACTTCGCATACCAGACAGGCCCTCGCGCTCGCGCGATCCGGAAGACATGGCCGCTTGGAGGCCTCAAAAGCCCCGCTCAGCGGGGCTTCTGAAGCGCGCCCGGAGAGATTCGAACTCCCGACCTTCGGTTCCGTAGACCGACGCTCTATCCAGCTGAGCTACGGGCGCGTGGGCGCGGGATTCTAGCTTTAGAGCGGGGAGGGCTCCGCGTCGCGGCCGGGTGGCCGGTCATAGCGCGCGACCGTGAAGGCGATCAGCGTCGGGACCTGGAGCGCGTAGATCACCAGCGACAGCGTCAGGATCACGAGCGCGCCGCCGCTGACGTGATCACGCAGGAACGCGTAGAGGATCATGCCCGCCGTGATCGCGTATGCGAGCAGTGCCCACTTGGCGACGTAGAAGAAGCGCGGCCAAGCGAAGTCCTTGACCCGCGTCAGCGAAAAGAGGTTGTACGACAGGACGGCGGTCGAAGCGACGAGGAGCGCGATCGCCGGGGCGAGCGGCACATGCCGGGGGAGGTGGGACGCGAGGTAAATGCCGCCGATCACGATCAGTGCCAGCGAGAGCATCCCGAGCTCAGTGAAGGGCGGGTAACCGTCGCGGTCCATCAGGAGGAGGCGAGTTTGGTCATGATCACCAGCGTCGCGACCTGCATCACGCCGAGGATCCCGGCGCAGTAGAGGAAGCGCTTCATCAGCCGCTCGATCACCTGCGGATTCGGCCGCGGCTTCTTGAGCTCGAACAGGACCGCGATGTTGGCCGGCTCCAGCAGGCCGAGCGCAAGGACTGCCATCACACCGACGACGATGTAGCTGGCCACTACCCAGCTGTGGTTGGGGCTCGAGCTGAGGACGTTCCCGGTCTTGACGCCGAGCTGCCAGCCGGCCGCGAGCGTCATCGTGACGACGGTCGGCATCAGCAGGACCATCTTCGGCATCAGCCTGGTCGTGAACTCGATCCGCGCCGGGATCGACATGCGGCCGATGATCGGCCCGAGTACGAGGCCCAGGAACAGGTCGATGATCGTCCACGACGCACCCCCGGCGACGTGCAGGAACATCAGCGGCCACAGCTTGTTGGCGGCGATCGCGACGATCACGCAGACCACCGCGAGCCCGGCCAGCACCAGACCGCTGCGCGGCACGATGTCGAACTGAAGCGGCTCGTGAGCCGGCGGAGCTTCGACAGGCGGTGCCTCTACTGCCCCTAACGCTGCGGTCGTCTCGACCATCTCGTTTGAATCCTAACCCCCGGCTCGGCCGCCATGTGTGTTTCCTATCACCTTCGACCAATCCAGCCCGCCAACTAAGGAGCGCGATGACCTTCGAACAGATCGATACAGAGCTTGCTGACCACATCCTGACGATCACGCTCAACCGCCCAGACCGTCTAAATGCGTGGACGCCGACGATGGGCCGAGAGCTGATCGCGGCGTTCGACCAAGCCGACGGCGACGATCAGGTCCGCGCGGTGATCGTGACCGGCGCGGGACGCGGGTTCTGCGCCGGCGCCGACCTGGCCGGCGGCGGCGAGACGTTCGCCAAGGCAGACCGCGACGATGTCCCGCGAGACGGCGGCGGTCAGTTCACCTTGCGGGTTTTCGACTGCACCAAACCCGTGATCGCGGCGATCAACGGTCCCGCGGTCGGCGTCGGTGCGACGATGACGCTGCCGATGGACGTCCGGCTGGCGGCCGACGACGCGCGGATCGGGTTCGTGTTCGCGCGGCGCGGGATAGTGCCCGAGGCCTGCTCGAGCTGGTTTCTGCCGCGGATCGTCGGGATCAGCCGGGCGATGGAGTGGGTCGCGACCGGGCGGGTGTTCACAGCCTCCGAGGCGTTTGACGGCGGCCTGGTCAGGAGCCTGCACCCGCAGGCAGAGCTGCTTGACGCAGCGCGCGCGCTCGCGCGCGAGATCGCCGACAACGCGGCCCCGGTGTCAGTCGCGCTGGCGAGGCAGATGATGTGGCGGATGCTCGGCGCCGGGCACCCGATGCTCGCTCACCGTGCCGACTCTCGCGGGATGTACGTGCGTGGCAGATCGGCCGACGCTCGCGAGGGGATCAGTGCGTTTCTGGAAAAGCGCGCTGCCGACTTCCCGGACCGGGTCAGCGAGGGGCTGCCGGATCTGTTCCCGGCGTGGACGGCGCCGGAATTTGAATGATCGAGTCACCCCGATCCTTTGGCAGGAGACTTGCAGTAAAAGTGTCAGCGTGACGATGGTCACCTGCGAGCATTGCGGCACCGAGAGCAACAGCTCTCGGTCGTAACTTTCCGCTTGGATCATCCGTTTCACGTCCCATGGGATTGCGGGCGGTTGTCTTGGGTGCGGTGGCGATGGCGCTGGGCGTTTGGGCGACGCCGGCTTGGGCGGCGTTCCCTGGTCGGGACGTCGTTGACGACGGTGACGGGCAGGGAATCGGGGCGCGACGGAGATCTCGTGGTCGCGGGTGCCGGCCGGCTGACGCTGGTTTCGCCGGCTACGGGCTCCGCCACCGCGATCTGCACGACGGTGGCTCTGTGTGGTGATCCGGCGCGTCCGAGCTTTTCGCCGGATGGACAGGCGATCGTGTTCATGGATCAGGCCAGTCATCGACCGGTGGTGGTCGCATAGGACGGGTCTTGCCTGTGGTGTCTGGTCGGGACGTCGTTGACGACGGTGACGGGCAGGGAATCGGCGTTCGTAGCTGGTGGCCGGGCGGTGACGGTCGCCGGGAACCGCCTGTGGAACGTCAGCCTGACCGGGGGCGGTACACGCCGTTTGGTCAGGGGCGTGGTTGCGGACGCGGTCTGGTCTTCGCGTGGCCTTGCGGCGGTCGTCCGCCGCGGCTGGGTGTGGGTTGGCCGGCCCGGCGATGGAAAGCTTCGACGTCTGGCGTGAGGGGATCGCCTTCGTTCTCGCCTGGCGGTGCGCAGCTCGCGTTCGCTCGCGGTGGTCAGGTGTGGATCGTGCGCGTGCGCGGTCGTCGGGTCCGACGACGGCAGGTCAGGGGCCGCGCGCCGGCCTGGTCACCCAACGGTCGGCAGCTCGCTTACATCGGTCGTATGCGGCGGCGGGTCGCTGTCGATCAGTCGACCTGGTGACGACCGAGCGGGTCGCTCCGTTGGGGCCATCGACCGCCCGGCGATGTTGCAAAACTCTGGAGCCTTACACCCTGGACCGGCACGGCCGCGCTGGGCCGCGTGGCGGATGTGATCGTGCTGGTGAGCGAGCGGAGGAAGCTGTGATGAGCACGCTTGATGGTGACGCAGGCCGGTCTGATGCGCTTGTGCTGTTCGGCGCGACCGGCGACCTTGCCCATAAGAAGATCTTTCCCGCTCTTTATGCAATGGCGAAACGAGGCGACCTGGCGGTTCCGGTGATCGGAGTCGCCCGTTCGGAGTGGGACCTTGAGCGCTTCCAAGCGCGGGTACGCGACAGCATTGCGCAGGACGTCGGCGGAATCGACGACGAGCATGCGCTCGGCCATCTGATCTCGTTGCTGGGTTACGTCAGCATCGATTACAGCGACCCTGCCGCCCTCACCATGCTCAGGGGAGCGCTCGGAGATGCGACGCGCCCGGCGTTTTACCTCGCCATCCCGCCTTCGGTTTTCGAGACCGTGATCGCGGGGCTAGGTGCCGCGGGCCTTGCAGGCGGCGCGCGCCTGATCGTCGAGAAGCCGTTCGGGCGCGACCTCCTGTCGGCGAAGAAGCTCAACCGTTTCGCGCGGTCGGTGTTTTCAGAGGATTCGGTCTTCCGTATCGATCACTACCTCGCGAAGGAGGAGATCATGAACCTCCTCTACTTTCGCTTTGCGAACTCGTTTTTGGAGCCGATCTGGAACCGCAACTACGTGGCCAGCTTCCAGATCACACTGGCGGAGGATTTCGGCGTCGAGGGCCGCGGCGCGTTCTACGAGACCGCTGGCTGCCTCCGTGACGTGATCGAGAACCACCTGTTCCAGGTGGTTGCACTGCTCGCCATGGAACCGCCGACCTATAGAGACTTCGGTGCCTTGCACAGCGAGAAGACCGACGTTTTCAAGGCGATGAAGCCGCTTGCCGCGGACGACGTGGTGCGCGGCCAGTTCGTCGGCTACCGGGACGAGCCCGGTGTCGCGAAGGACTCCGACGTGGAGACCTTCTGCGCCCTGCGCCTGCAGATCGACTCGTGGCGGTGGGCGGGGGTGCCGTGGTACCTGCGCTCCGGCAAGTGCCTGCCCGAGACGGTCACCGAGATCTTGGTCGAGCTAAAGCCGCCCCCGCAGCAACTGTTTGAGGACTCATGGCCGGCAGGCACCCCGGCGAACTATCTGCGCTTCCAGCTCGCCCCCGACGCCGCGATCGCTCTCGCCGCCCGGGTCAAGCGCGCCGGCGAAGAATTCCTCGGCGACCAGCGTGAACTTCTGCTGCTCGATACGCAACCGGACAAAGAAGCGCCCTACGAACGACTCCTCGGCGACGCAATGGCCGGCAACGGCGCACTGTTCACACGAGAGGACACGGTCGAGGCCGCCTGGGCGGTCGTCGATCCCGTCCTCGCCACCCACCACCGGTCATACTCCTACAAGCCGGGCACCTGGGGGCCCAAGCAAGCCGACAAGCTCATCGCCCCCGACGGCCGCTGGCAGAAGCTCGCGCCCGCACACGCGGCGTCGAAGCAGCCGACACAATGAGCGATGTCCCGACGCCACTGGCTTCGTGATGAACGTCGAGAGATCTTCATTGTGACGGAGGGATCTCCCACCCTTTCTTGCTCGAGGTGTCGTGGGCGCTAAGTCGACAGTGAACCGGTGACCCCCCGTAGCCGCGGTCGGTCAGCGTTATGGTGCTGTGGGTGGACAGGCCGCTGGCCCTGATCGAGTTCCCCGCCGATGATCCAGAACGAGCGCGACGTTTCTGGTCAGAGCTGCTCGGCGTCGAGCTGGGCAAGCGCAGCCAGGCCGAGGGCCGCGGCTGGCAGACACACACCGGGGATCCCGCCGTCGGCATCCACGAGCGCGGCACCGGTCCCGGGGACACCGTCTCGCTGCCGTACTTCACGATCGCTGACATGGACGCGGCGCTCGGACAGGTCAAGGCACTGGGTGGGAGCGTTATCCATTCCGGGTTGCGGACGTGTCGATCTGTCGAGACTCCGAGGGGAGCCCGTTCGGGCTGGCCCTCGACTCCGAGCCCTCGTAGCGCTGTCGGGGCGAATCCGATTGCGCCGCGCCGTCGGGCGGCGCCGAGCACGCGATCCCTGCGTCGCCGATATGGAGGAGCGGGTCGTCACGGGGCAGGGGTCTAAGGTCGAGCGCGCCCGCCGGGGGCGGGTGCTCGGGGGACGTTTCGCGGAGTTGTCTGCGCGAGCCGGGATGGCTCGGGCGCCTCGCCAGCCGCAACGGGTTGTAGGGGATTCAGCGTGAGCCTCTTGCGGGTGGCTGGTGTGGGCGTCGGTGCCGGCGCTGTGGGCCCGGGCGGTGAACCGGACGCCGGGACCGAACCAGACACTGGTGTCCCAGGTGCCCGATCCAACGGGTGACACGTATTGGGTGCAGTCAACGACGGCTCCGACCGCGTCGGCAGGAACCGTGGTGACGATCAACGACACGGCACCGACCACCGACCGGTGGAACCTAGAGCTAATCGAAATCCTGTAGTTCGGTGAGGGCCGCGGTCACGCCCCCGGGGGCGTGAGCTCGTCGACGAAGCGCGGGCGCGTCGGGACGGGACCGGGCGAGTCCAGTCATCGCGGAGGCAGGTCTTGCGATCGTCGCGAGTATTGGCGAAGCGAGTCTCGGGGCGTGGCTGGCGGAAGCTGAGCGGTCGGGTAGTGTGCTTGGCGTGAGCGAGGGGGAGTTTGGTCGTGTGACCCGTGTTTGGGGCGGGCGTTGCATGCCGTTGCTATACGACCCGTTTCTGCTGTTGGGAGAACTGAGGGGCCTGCGTCGCCTACGCGGGGAGGTGGTCGGCCAGGCTCAAGGCCGGGTACTGGAACTCGGTGCCGGCACTGGCCTGAATACGAAGTACTACTCAGGTGTCGAGCGGCTCGTGCTCAGCGAGCCCGAGCCCGGGATGGCGAAGCGGCTAGAGCAGCGCCTAAAGCACACTGCGGTGTCCGGCGAGGTGGTGTCTGCACCGGCCGAGCGACTGCCCTTCGACGATGGTTCGTTTGACACCGTGGTCGCAACGATGGTGTTCTGCACCGTGTCCGATCCGCACGCGGCGCTCCACGAGACGCGACGGGTGCTCGCTCCCGGCGGGCGCCTGCTGTTCATCGAGCACGTTCGTGGCGACCCCGGTTCGCGACTCGAGCGCTGGCAGGATCGCTTCTATCGCCCCTGGCGCGCGTTCGCATACGGCTGCCGGTGCAACCAAAGCACGCTCAAACTGATCAGTGAGGCAGGTCTTCGAACAACAGAATTGGGCACCGCTCGTTGGCGAGGCATGCCGCCGCTCGTGCACCCAATCGTCTACGGCAAGGCCGAGACGATCTGATCGGGACGGCAGCTGCCGGCGCTGCGCGCGGCATTCTCGCGTTGTCTCAGACCCGCCAGCGAGACTTCCGCATCGGACCGAAACGAGCGGCCTGGCGCGCCGCGCGCCCCGCTTCTCCAATGTCGCGGCGCTTGAGGCATCAGATCGGGCGACCCCAGCCGGAGGTGCCATAGGATTGCGCCGTGCCATTCACGCTCAGGAACCTCAAGGAGGACCTTGAGGACCTCGGGTCCAGGTTCGACGGCGCGCCGGACCTGGAGTTCCGCTCGGCGACCGAGGCGCTCGAGCTCGAGAAATCCGGCCTGAGCTACCAGCGCGTCCCGCCCGGTTACCGCTTTCCGTATGGCCACACGCACAAGAAGCAAGAGGAGGTGTACGTGGTCGTGCGCGGGAGCGGGCGGATGAAGGTCGACGACGAGATCGTCGAGCTCAAGGAATGGGACGCCGTGCGCGTCCCGCCAGGTAGGTGGCGAGGCTACGAGGCCGGGCCGGAGGGCCTTGAGATCCTCGTCATCGGCGCGCCAAATCTCGGCGAGGCTCCGCGCGAAGACGTCGATGGCCAGCGCGACTGGTGGGCTGACTAGCGCACCTGCGGTCACCGTAGCGCTCGGTCCGCTGCGTCGCTAGTTGACCTGGTAACGCACCGGGACGTAGTTTTGATCAGCCTGCGGCGGGCGGGCGTATGCCCTGCTCTGCCGCGGTGGGAGCTCGATCTTCTTCTGGTGGACGATCTCGTAGGGGATCAGGCTCAGCAGATGGCTTATGAGGTTCAGCCGTAACGTGCGCTTGTCGTCGGCTTCGACGACATACCACGGCGATTCTCGCGTGTCGGTGTAGGCGAACATGTCGTCCTTGGCCTCGGCGTAATCAACCCAGCGCCTGCGCGCCTCGAGGTCCATCCCGCTGAGCTTCCACTGCTTGGCCGGGTCTTTCAGGCGGGCTCTGAAGCGGCGCTCCTGCTCCTCATCGCTAACCGACAGCCAGTACTTGACAAGGATGATTCCCGAGCGCAGCAGCTCACGTTCGAACTGTGGGCAAGTGCGCATGAACTCCTCGTATTCCTCCGGCGAGCAGAAGCCCATGACGCGTTCAACGCCGGCGCGGTTGTACCAACTCCGGTCAAACAGAACCATCTCGCCGGCCGCGGGCAGGTGGGCGACGTAGCGCTGAAAGTACCATTGCGTGCGCTCGCGCTCGGTCGGCGTGCCGAGCGCCACCGTGCGCACCACGCGTGGGTTGGTCTTCTCGGTGATCCGCTTGATCGTCCCGCCCTTGCCGGCGGTGTCGCGGCCCTCGAAGACCACGACCACTTTTAGACCTTTGTGGACGATCCAGTCCTGCAGTCGCACCAGCTCCACCTGTAGGCGCTCAAGCTCCTTCTCGGAAGCTCGCCTGTCAAGCTGCTGAGGCTCGATCGCCTTGCCGACTAGAGGAGGACGATTCCACGTCGCCATCGCCGCGACGCTACCGAAACCGTGACGGCGACGTTGGAGCGCCAGCCGGGACAACGACCCTGTCGGCGTTCCCGAGCAGCCTTCTGGATCGGTGCTGAACCAGCACTCTCCACTGGTAGCAGATGCGAGAGTCCCGGACTTTCACCCCGCTGCAGGTGTTAAGGGTGCGAAGGCCGGGGCCGTCCACCCTACTTCTTCCCGCCCCGCCCGAACCGCGACATCAGGCGGCTCAGCCTGCTCCGGATCTCCCGGCTCGCGTCAGCGGCGATCCTGCCGACCGTGTCGTCGGTCTTGATGATCCCCAGCTCATCGTCTGTCGGGCGCACGGGGCCCCCTCGGGCGACTGTCTCGGCGGTTTCCGCGCGGTAGCCCGCGCGGCGGGCCTTGGCGGCGTCGATCTGCGCCTGCAGGCGGGCGACGTGGTCGTCGGGATCAGGCATGGCAGGGGTTGTGTCGGCGTCGTCGGTCATGGGACGCATTCCAGCACCTATCAGGTCGTGCCGGTCCGAAATGCGCATTGCTGCTCGATGCCCGCTATTCGCGGTCGAAGCGCCCGCGCGATGGCAGTCGTCAGGCTTGCCCGATCCCCACGATTGGTTCGGCGACCCTCCAGTAGCCCCGCGCAACGAAACCTAGGTCTGGTTGCGCGGAGCGAGACGGCTGTCCCGCACGCCACGAGCACCGCCGTCGCCAGGCGGCAGGTACCTGGCCTCGAGGCCTTGACCGGTCGGCGGACCACGGTCGCTGGTCACTTTGTCGGCACGGTGATGCTCGATGGCGTCGAGGACCTCGTCGACGCGGTCTCGCTCCGGATCCGCTCGCCGGACGGCAACCTCCACGAAACGGTCCTCGCGCTAGAGGAGCTCGCTGCTGGCGCCGCCGCCGCCGCCGCCGCCGAGGGATACCTACTTGTTGACGGTGGCCAGCTGTCTGACCTGGTCGAGTCGCGGCGAATCGAGCTCGCGTACGCCCATGACCCGAACTTTGCGGTCTCGTTGTCCGGCGTGTGTGGGCTGCCGCATCAGATCGTCACGATCTGAGCTCTACTACAAGTTTGATGAGCGTTTCACGCTTGTCGATGCCCACCGGGTCGGGCAGCACCTCATCGCGTTTGGCAAAGTCGATCGAGGAGATGCAGCGGTTGTACTCAAACCATGGCGACTGCCCGAGCTGCCACTCACCTGCGCCTCGGACGAGGTTCCGCGGCACCAGTGCTTCCAAAATGCTTCCAGCGGACGGGAAACAACTGAATGCGCCGGCACCGCTACGGCCTGACCTGCACCGCGGAAGCGCTGGTTGCAGGATCTTCGCGAAGCGGAGAGGGCGGGATTCGAACCCGCGAAGGAGTGTGAACCCCTTACTCGCTTAGCAGGCGAGTGCCTTCAGCCACTCGGCCACCTCTCCCTGGAGCTTTGGCTCAGTGTATTCGAGACCAGGTGACCGGCCTGGCCTCAGAACCCCGGCGGCCGCGCCCCCGGACGTCGACTAGGATCGACGTCCGCGCCTCCCCGGAGGGGTGGCAGAGTGGTCGAATGCGCTGGTCTTGAAAACCAGAGTCCGTGCAAGCGGACCGCGGGTTCGAATCCCGCCCCCTCCGCTCAGCGCTCGGACTCAGGTCGGTAGAGGCTCGACGCCGGGCTGCTCCGCGCCACCGGTCGGCATCGGCTCGGTCCCGCCGAGCGCGTCGTCTATGTTGTCGAGCATCTCGACCGTATTGCCGATGCCGGCTAGACGCAGCGCATGGTGCACCGGCGAGGTGCTCGGGACCACGAGCCGCAGCGTCTGGCCCCGGCTGCGCAGGCTCTCTCGCAGGCGGTAGATCAGCTGGATGCCTGCTGAGTCGAAGTAGTCGACATCGCTCAGGTCCAGGACCAGTGCCATCAGCTCGTTGGCGGTCGCGTCAGTCAGCACCGTGCTGAGCTGGTCGGCATTCGAGAGGTCCACCTCGCCTGTCAGGTGGGCGATCAGCACCTGGTCGCGGGTGCTGAAATCGACGTCTGCGAGTCTCACTCCGTGCCGATCTTACGCCACATCCAGACGACCGTTCCGCGGTCGTCAGTGATGATTTCGACGTTGTCCATCGCGGCGTCGACGATCGTCAGACCACGGCCTCGGGACTCCCCGCGCGGCGCTCGCCAATGGCCCTGGTCAATGACCGCGATCGTGACGACCGAGTCGACCACCGATGCCTCGAGGTTGAACCGCGCCGGCGATGGCGAGTAGGCGTGTTCGATCGCGTTCGCGCACGCTTCGCTGACAGCGATCGTGATCTCCGCGACCTCGGTGTCGTCGGCGCCATGCTTGCGGAGCCAGCGGCGCAGATCGCGGCGCATCCGCGATAGCACGTTCGCGTTGGCGTCGAGGCGTAGCCGCAGCTGGTCGGGGATCTCGCCGTTCTCGACCGCGATGATCGCGACGTCGTCGCGCAGGCCCTCGGGCGGCACGAACTGCTCCACCGCGGTCCTGCAAGCCGAGGCAGCCGACGTGGTCGTGGCCAGTATCTCTGCCAGGGCCTGGATGCTCTGGTCCAGACCGATGCCGGGACGCTCGACCAGCCCGTCCGTGTAGAACACCATCGTCTCGCCGCTGGCGAGCTGAAGCTGCTGTTCCGTGCAGCTGCCGTAGGGGAACGACCCGAGTGGCGGCGCCGGCTCGGTCTCGATCGAGCGGGCGGTGCCCCCACTGATCAGGATCGGCGGCAGGTGGGCGGCGCTCGCGTACTGAACCGCGCCGGTCTCGGGGTCGAGAATCGCGTATGCCGCGGTCGCCATCGCGTCGTCGGCCATCGACTGCACGAAGCGGTCGACGAGGTCGAGCGTCCGTGCCGGCCCGTGGCCCTGGATCGCGTAGGCATGAAGTGCCGTGCGAAGCTGCCCATCAGTGCCGCGGCCCTGATCCCGTGGCCGACAACGTCGCCGATCGCGACGCCGATCCGGCCGTGCGGCAGCTCGAACACGTCATACCAGTCGCCGCCGACCTCGTCGCGCGCCGGCAGGTAGCGGGTCGCGATCGAGATGCCCACCGTCTCTACCGGGCGCTTGGGCAGCAGGCTTCGCTGCAGCACTCTGGCGACCCGGTGCTCGTGCTCGAGCGCCGAGTACAGCCGCGCGCGCTCGATGCCAGGGGCCGCGCGGGCGGCAGCGACCTGGAGCACCGCGAGGTCACGCTCGACGAACTCCCGCGGGGTCAGCGAGCCGACGTGCAGGACGCCGACCAGATTGCCCTCGACGATCAGCGGGACGCCGAGCAGCGAGCGGATCCCCTTCTCGCGAAGGATCGGGTTCAGGATGTCCGCATGGTCGACGTCGGCGATGTAGATCGCCGCGCGCTCGGCGGCGATCCGGCCGGCGAAGCCGCGTCCAATCGGGATCCGCACACCCTGCTCGACCTCCTCCTCGATGCCCTTCGCGGCGCGCGCGACCAGCTGGTCGGTTCCCTCTTCGAGCAGCAGGATCGCGACCGTGTCGACCAGCAAGGCGTCGCGAGTCCGGACCAGAAGCTCGTCGAGCAGCTCGTCGAGCCCGAGCTCTGAGAGTGCTGGGTCACTGAGCTGGAAGAGGCCGCGAACCTGCTCGGAGGGCGCGTGCTCGACTGACGCCGGCGGCAGGACCACCTGCCCGATGCCAGGCTGCCAGTTGCTCGAGACCGCGTCGCCAGCCATTCGATCGAGCCCGGCGGCGCGAGCCCTTGAGCGCTAACGGTCCTTCGGCGCGGTGCCGAAAACGTGATCCCAGAACGGCGCGCTGACGCCGTAGCCGCGCTCATGGTTCTGGAAGTGATGTCGCATGTGCAGCTCTCGCAGCCGCCGACCGAGCCTCGTCTTCGGCCGGTGATGGTGCACGTGATAGTGGAGCATGTCGTATGCGAGATAACCGCCGAGAAAGCCCGCTCCGAAAGGCATGAACGCCGGGCTGCCGAGGACCAGATAGAAGCCGTAGACGAACACCGCCGCGAGCGGGATGCTCAGCGACGGCGGCATCACGAGCCGCATCGGGTCGTTGGGGTGGTCGTGGTGAACGCCGTGGATGATCCAGTGCAGCCGCGCACCGATCCCCTTCTCGGGCTCGAAGTGGAACACGAGCCGGTGCAACCAGTACTCGGTGAGTGTCCAGAACAGGTAACCGCCGAGCAGCCAGACGAGCGTCATCGCGCCAGCGCCTTTGACCAGCCCCTCGATCAGCAGAATCGTGATCACGGGGCCGAAGATGATCGGCGGGACCGCCGGGTGAACGCGTGACAGCCGGTCGAGCAGGTTCGAGTCGAACATGCGCGGCGAGGCGCGCAGCGCGTCACTGCGGCTGAGACCTTCGAGCTCTTTCGGGCTGGTAGCCATCGACAAGATGTTAGCTCGGCGGGGTCGCCATTTCAGAACCCCACGGCTGCAATGCTTTGGCCGATGCCGAAAGCCCCGGCGCCGCAATGGTGGTCGATCCGGCGGGCCCAGAACTCAAAGCCCGCGACCTACCGTTGCCCTTTGTGCAACGGCCACCTGCCGGCGCTCAGCGAGCACATGCTGCTGTACCCCGAGGGCCGCCCCGAAGGGCGCCGCCATGCCCATTCCGAGTGCGTGCTGGCCGCGCGCAAGCGAGGCAGGCTGCCGACCAAGGACGAGTGGCAGCGCACCCAGCCGCGCCCTCCGGGGCTGTTGGCGCGCGCCAGGCGGCGGCTCACCGGGCGCAGCGAGTAGGGTCGAACCCCGATGGCACGCCAGCTGGCACTCGGTCTCAACACCGGCTACTGGGCAGGCGGACCGCCCCCGGGGGCCGCCGAATCCGTTCGCGAGGCCGAGCGGCTGGGCTTTGATTCGGTCTGGACGGCCGAGGCCTACGGGTCAGATGCGCTGATGCCGCTCGCCTGGTGGGGGGCCGGGACCGAGCGGATCAAGCTCGGTACGGCGATCGTCCAGATCTCGGCGCGCACGCCGGCGGCGACGGCGATGGCCGCGATGACGCTCGATCACCTCAGCGGTGGCCGACTGATCCTCGGGCTCGGGGTCTCTGGCCCGCAGGTCGTCGAGGGCTGGTACGGCCAGTCGTTCGCGAAGCCGCTGGCGAGAATGCGCGAGTACATCGGCGTCCTGCGCGACATCTGGGCCCGCGGTGGCCCGGTCAGCAACGACGGTCCGCACTACCCGCTGCCGCTACCGGGCGGTACCGGCCTCGGCAAGCCGCTGAAGTCGAGCATCCGCCCCCTGCGCAGCGAGATTCCGATCTACCTGGCAGCCGAAGGCCCGAAGAACATCGCGATGGCGGCCGAGCTGTGCGACGGCTGGCTGGCGCTTTTCTACTCGCCCCATCACGACGGCTTCTACCGCGAGGCGCTCGACGAGGGCTTCGCTCGGCCTGGGGCACGTCGCGGCAGCGGGGAGTTCGAGGTCGCCGCGACCGTGCCGCTGATCCTCACCGATGACATCGAGAGCGCCGCCGATGCGCTGCGCCCGATGTACGCGCTCTACTTCGGCGGCATGGGTGCCCGCGGGACCAACTTCCACGCCAACGTCGCGATCCGGATGGGGTACGAGGCGGAGGTCGAGAAGATCCAGGAGCTGTACCTCGGTGGCCACAAGGACCAGGCCGCCGCCGCGGTGCCGACCAAGCTGATCGAGCAGTTGACGCTGATCGGACCCAAGGACAAGATCCGCCACGACCTCGAGCCGTGGCGGGAGTCGATCGTGACGACGATGCTCGTGGGCGGAGATCCGGCGACGCTGCGAACGGCGGCCGAGCTGGTGCTCGGCTAGCGCGCCGCGAGGCGCAAACCCCCAACGAACGGCCAAGGCCGGGAAGCGGATGCCCGCTCCCCGGCCCGTGCGGCCGTAAACGCTCGACAGCCGCGCTACACGGGTGTCGGCGTCGAGTGACCTGCGCCCGCCGTCGCGATCCCGGGTACCCCGCTCGGATACCCCAGCGATGGCACGTCGGATGGATATACCTCGTGACCGTGCTCTGCGGTGTCGCCGATCTCGAGGTTCTCGTCCGACATCCGCAACGGTATGAACACCCCCACTATCTTCAGCAATATGAAGGTGGCTACCGCCGACCACGCGATCACGAACAATCCGGCGTACAGCTGCCATTTGATCAGGTTCCAGTTGCCGTAGATCACCCCGGTGGCCGCGATGCTCGGTGTCTTGCCAACGCCCGGGTAAACCGCCATCCCCGGGTCGGCAAAGACACCGACCAACAGACCGCCGGCAAGACCGGCGACGCCATGGGTGTAGACCACGCCCAGGGTGTCATCGACAGCGCGGAAGGGCCACAGTCGGCTCATGTAGTTGAGCGCGAAGTAGACGATCGTCGAAGCGATGATCCCCATCGCGATCGCCCCCCAGCCGTTGACGAAACCGGCCGCCGGTGTGATCGCCACCAGGCCGACGATCATGCCGTTGACGCCCGAGATCAGCCCCGGCTTGCGACCGGTCATGTAGTCCCAAGCCACCCAGACGAGGAACGCGACCGCCGTACAGAGGTTCGTGTTCAGAACCGCTGCCGACGCCGACGCGCCGGCGAAGTAGGGGTCGCCACCGTTGAAGCCGTTCCAGCCGAGCCACAGCAATCCCGCACCCACCGCGACCATCGCCACGTTGTTGGGGGCGTCGATCTCGCGGTCGCGCTGGAGTCTCGGCCCGATCACCGCCGCGGCGACGAAGCCGGACACTCCGGCCGACAGGTGGATCACGTAACCACCGGAGAAGTCGACCGCGCCGTGCTGTGCGAAGAAACCGCCACCCCAGAGGACGAACGCGTCGACCGTGTAGACGATCGACGACCACAAGGCCACGAACGGGATCCAGGCCTTGATGTTGACCCGCCCGAGCACAGAGCCGAGCATCAGGATCGGTGTGATCGCTGCAAACACGAACTGGAAGTACGCGAGCGTCGCTTCCGGGAAGCGGAAGCTAGGCCCGGTTGTAGCCAGTGGGATCGTGGCTTGGCCTTGCTCAGCTGAATGGCTGAGGATCGGGGCCGGCTGACCGATGAAGTTCCCGAAGAAACCCGAGTGTGAGATGCCGTGGAACGGCGTTCCGAACCCCATCTTGAACGCCCACAGCACCCACACCACTAACACGACCGCGAATGCGATGAAGGTCAGCATCATGCTGTTGATCGACCAACGCTTCTGCATCACGCCGCCGTAGAGCACGACGAGTCCTGGCACGCTCATCAGACCGACGAGCGTCGCCGCCGTCATCTGCCAAGCGTTGTCCCCGGCGCTAAGCCAGGCTGGATATGGCAGCCACATTGGGTGTTCGCGTCTCCTTCTTGAGTTGAGGGCGGCAACCTACGAATGCCGCTGCCATCGCAGCGGCCAGCCCTGATGGGCCAAGCAACGCCGTGAAGTCTCAACCGCGGGGCGCGCGCCACCCATGGCCTTCAGTCCAGCAAACCGAGGGCGCCTCCTAGACATACGGATAAACGGATCCCGCATACACCGGGAAACCGCGTTCCGCGGGGAGAAAACGGCTACGGAAGGACCGGTGTCTGGCGCGCCAGGACGAGCACCGAGCCGCGCGCCGAGTTGAGCTTCGAGCGAGTCGCCCCGCTCAGCGCGACACGTCC
Organism: uncultured Solirubrobacterales bacterium; assembly: GCA_963703825.1. Classification (GTDB taxonomy): domain Bacteria; phylum Actinomycetota; class Thermoleophilia; order Solirubrobacterales; family Solirubrobacteraceae; genus Palsa-465. The sequence goes on from CAVPFS010000004.1 coordinate 15,967, forward strand.
CGGGGTGGCAGTCGCCGCCGAACCGACGACGATCAGATCGGCTCCCAGGTCCTCTCCGGAGCTGACCGTCGCGCCGAGGGCCTGCGCGAGCGCCGCGGCGGTCTGCGCCGGAGCGTCGTCGTCCTCGGAGGGCGAGACCGAGATCGTCTCGATCTTGCCGCGCCCACGGGCTCGCAAGCCTGCGGCGGCGACCGCGATCGCGACCGAACCGCCTTCGAGCAGCCCTTGCGCCGCGCCGCCCGGCTCGACTCCTCCCGGCGGCGTGCGGTAGTCCGAGCCGAAGACGATCAGCGCCGACCCCTGCTCGGAAGCCAGCCGTGCTAGGCCGGCGCCGGTGGAGGGGTCAAGCACCACGTGCTGCGTGATCGCGGCGTCCTCGAGCCAGTCCGCGCCCTGCTGCAGGCGGCGCTCGGCATCGTGCTGGGCGATCTCCTCACGGCGCGGGTCGAACTCGCGCGAGTGGCGCACGTAGGCGAGCGCGAGCGTCGCCGCGCCGGCGCCGAGCATCTGGCCCAGCGCCAGTCCGTCGTCGTCGTTGTCCGTCCCGTCGTAGGAGACGATCACGCTCACCGGCACGCAGGCATCCTCGGCGAAGCGCGATCAGCGGGCATTGGCCATCTGGATAACGATCGCGACGATCGCACTGTCCAGGCGGCGGCACCGGGGGATTGGACTGCGGTGTGTGCGACGATCGCGGCCGTGGGGGGAGCTACTTGAGAGCGATCAGGCCGGCCGTCCTGCTGCCGGTGCTCGCGCTCCTGCACCTCCGTCTGCACCACCAGTTCCACGGACCGCCGTTTGATTACGTCGGTCTGGCGGTTGCCTGCGCCGCGAGCTGGATCGGCGTGCCGGGGCCGGGCGAGCCGGTGCTGATCTACGCGGGCGTGCTCGCGGCGCGACACCAGCTCGACATCGTGGGGGTCGTGCTCGTGGCGTGGGTTGCGGCGACCGCCGGCGGGATCGTCGGCTGGCTGATCGGATGGAAGACCGGGCGCGCGGTGCTGATCGCTCCGGGACCGTTCCGGACCCTGCGGATCGGCGCCGTGCGCCGCGGGGAGAAGGTCTTCGAACGCTACGCGGTGATCTCGGTCCTGCTGACCCCCTCGTGGGTGGCCGGGATCAATCACGTGCGCGGGACCGTCTACCAGCCGACCAACGCGATCTCGGCGTTGGCGTGGGCCGCTGGTCTCGGTTTCGGCGCCTACCTGATCGGTCCGCCGGTGCTCGACTTCTTCAACGACCTCGGGCTCGTTACTGGGGCGATCACGGTTGCCCTGATCGTCGGGCTTGTGGTACTCGAGATCCGTTGGCGGCGTCGCCGGCGCGACCGTCGGGAAGGCGCGGGCTCCTAGAGCGCTGTCTGGTTCCAGTCGATCGTCATCAGGGGCGGCGTGGGCGCGCCGATGTCGAACTGGATCACGGCGTGGGGAAGCAGCGGGATCGCGCGCAAGCTCCGCTTCCACAGCCTGCCGTTGAAGAACGCGGTGATCTTGCCGTGCAGCTCGCCGACCTGGTCGGCCGACAGCGGCTGCTGCCACTCGTCGAAGAAGTCACCGAGCGTGTAGATCCGATCGGACGGCGACTCGATGTGGATGATGCCGTCGGCGGTGTGCGTATGGAGCCAGTAGAAGCACTTGCCCCCCGCCGCGACCGGGCCATAGGGCGTCTGCTCGGTGACTGAACCAGGGATACCGATCCCGGCCGGCAGCGAGTAAAGCCGGCCGTCGACGAACACGGCCAGATGAGCGTGGATGTGGTAGACGAGCTGCTCGACGGGCTCGCAATGGATGCCGTGGACGGTCGTCCCCGGAAGAGTCGTGTTCGCCGGCGCGATCGGCGCTCCCTCCTCGAGCGGGACTCCCTCGTAGCCGATCCCGTTCGCCGGATACGTGGTCGCGGTAGAGCTGGTGGCGGCGGTGGTGCCGGCGTGGGTGGCCGCCGACGAATGCGTCGAGCTCGAAGCCGAGCTGCCTCCGCAGGCGGCGACTGCCACGGCGGCCAACAGGCCTGCCAACGCTGTCGTGAGCCCGGGTCGCATCGGCGGCCAACCGTAGCTTGATCGCGCGGCGAGCAGCGTCGATACTGGTCCGGTGATGGCAGTGGAGGCACCGTACGGCGGCATGCCGATGTCGACTGCGCTCGACCTGCCTGGCCTGCGCGTCCGCGAGAACCTCGGCGTCTGCTACGGACTGGTCGTCCGGAGCATGGGTTTCACGGGTGGCGTCACGGCATCGTTCAAGGCGCTCCGTCGCGGTGAGATCACCGAGTACACGCAGCTGCTCGAAGACTCGCGGCGCCACGCGCTGGACCGGATGGTCGACAACGCCCGGCTGCTCGGCGCCGACGCGGTGATCGCGGTCAGGTTCGACTCGTCGGAGATCGGCGGCCAGTTCACCGAGATCATCGCCTACGGGACCGCGGTCAAGGTCGAGTCCGCCGGCTGAGCGACCGCCGTCCGACGTGCTGCTGAGCGATTCAGACAGAGAGCAGCTGTTCGAGCGCCTCAACCGCGCCGCGGCGGCCGGAACGCTGAGCTTCGAGGAGCTCGAGCGCCGTGTCGAGGTCGTGGCCGGCGCGCAGAGCCGAGAGGAAGCGGTCGCCGCGGTCGCCGACCTGCCGCCGCTACCCGACGATCCCCGGCCGGCGCGGGCGCGCTGGCGCCGCGGCCACGGCCACGCGGACCGCCCGCGAGCTGACTGGCGCCCGACCGCCGAGCGGTTTCGCGATCCGCGCAGCAACCGGGTGATGCGGGTCTGGGAGGACGCATCGGGCGCGCGCCACTACGTGCCCGACGACGAGCAGTGACGGCCACGTGGTTCGCCGCGCCTCGCTAGAAGACGCCGGCGGCCGTTAGCCGCGCCCGCCGCCGCCGAACAGCCGCAGGAACAACAGGAAGACGTTGAAGATGTCGAGGAAGATCGAGGCCGCGATCACTACCGATTGCGACGCATCCGCGCGGCGCAGACGGTTGAAGTCAAAGATCGTGAAGCCGCCGAAGATGACGATTCCAAGCACCGCGTAAATCAGGTTCGCGTTCGGGATCGAAACGAAGATCGCTACCACGCCGAACACGATCAACCCCAACAACGCCCAGAACAGAACCCGAATCCACGACGACAGGTCGCGGCGGGTCGCGTAACCGTACGCGCCTAGCCCGGCGACGAATCCGCCGGTGGCGCCGGCCGCCTGCCACAGAACGGCCGGCTCGGCCTTGGCGTAGTACGCGATCACGGGCGCGATGGACAGTCCAAGCAGCAGCCCGAGCCCGAACAGCAGCAGGATCGCGAGCTGCTCACGCCCGCGCCGCGAGGCCCATTGCAGCCCGAATACGCAGGCGAGCGCGCCAATGAAGAGTGGGAAGAACGCCCTTCGCTGAGGTTGCGACCGACGTACGCGCCAAGCGCCGCGCAACCAACGGTCAGCGCGACGAGACCCATGGTCTGCCCGAAAACGCCACGGGCCTGATCGCGCGTCAGAACCCCGCGCTGTCCGCCAAGTGTGTACTCCCGATCAAGTGACATGCGCATAAATCTAGCGTCCGGTGAGCGCAATGAAAAACGCCAACCGCGATACTCAATGGGTGTCGCACGTGACCGCCAGGCGGAGCCGGCGAGCCGCGATCCCTCCCGGCCGCCGCTTCCTCGCTCGGCCTGGACGCGGCTCGCGGCGTGCACGGCTGCGGCCGCTCTGCTGCAGCTCGACGGGACGCTGATCACGGTCGCGCTGCCGACCGTCGCCCACGGCCTGCATGTCAAGAGCAGCTCGACATCGGTGGTGCTGAGCGCCTACTTCGCCGCCTACGCGATCGTGCTGCTACCGGGCGGCGAGCTGGTCGACCGCTTCGGAGTTCGCAGGCTGGCGCTGTGCGGGCTGGCGGTGTTCGCCGTCGGTGCCGCGGCCGGCGCGGTCGTCTCGAGCTTCTCGATGCTGATCGTCGCCCGGGTGATCCAGGGCGCAGGTGCCGGACTGTCAGCCCGGCGGCGCTGGCCGGCGCGGTCAGCGGCTTTCCGCCCGAGCGGCGGGGCAGCGCGCTCGGGATCTGGGGTGCGAGCGCCGGGATGTCGAACCTGCTCGGCCCGCTGCTGGGCGGGCTGCTGACGGTCGCGCTCGGGTGGCGCGCCTGCTGGTGGGCGCTGGTGCCGCTGGCGGCGCTGGCAGCGATCGGGATCGCCCGTCTGGTGCCACGGCTGATCCCGGCCGAGGGCGGCAACGTTCGCCCTGGCCTCAACCGGATCGTGCTCGGCGCGACGCTGATCGCCGGGCTCACGTTCGCCGTCATGATCGGCGCCTTTTACATCGCCGAGCAGTACCTGCAGCGGGTCGCCGGCTTCTCGGCGCTCGGCGCCTCGGGAGCGCTCGTGCTGGTCGCGCTGCTGGTCGGCGCGGCGGCGCCGCTGGCCGGCAAGCTGGTCGACAGCTACGGCGAGAAGCTGCCGGCCGTGATCGGTTTCGCCAGCGCCGGGCTCGGGCTCGTGATCCTCGGGATCCCCGGAGTGTCGCTCGACTCGGCGGTCACGGTGCTGCCGCTGATCCCGGTGGGGATCGGGCTCGGGATGCTGTTCGTGCCCGACCTCGCGCGCGGCGCTGAACGCGACGCCGCCGGCGGCGCTCGGGCGTACCTCGGCCGTGCTCTCGGTCGGGCGGCTGCTTGGCGCCGCGGTTGGCGCCGGGCTGGCGGGCATCGCGCTGTCGGGGACTTTGAGCGCTTCGACGGTCCACCATGCGCTGCTGTTCGGGGCGGGCCTGTGCCTGCTGGTCGGGATCCCCGCGTGCGGGCTGCTCGGCGGGCGCGCGCTGGCCGAGACCGGTCCCGCCTCGGCCTAGTGCAGCAGGACGGTCGCCGGGCCCCGGCCGGTGCGGTCATAGGCGGCGAGCGCTAAGAGGCGCGCGACCCTGGAGGCGCCGGGAACCCCGGCGCGCGCGCGCGGACACCCCGGACGTCGACCCCCACGACCATCGGCTGCGGACTGGACATCGATTTCAGCCGCTATGCCGTGGGTCTTGGCTGGGGAACGGGGCGGCAGCGGCATGCAGTTCGTGACAAGTCCGCAGTCCGGGTTTGGATTTGTCGCGAACTTGGGGTCAGGCGTGCGCTGGGCGGCAAATCCAAGGCGGCCATGCGGATCTGGCGCAAACAGCATGCTCGATCCGTGCAAAACAGCACCAAGCAACCGATCTGGGCAGCCATCCAGTCCGATACCGGCCTTCCCTGTCCCTTTCCCAAGCAGAAACGGGCCAGAGCGCGGCCAGCGCCACCTTGCGCGAACTCCGACATAGCCGCGGGGAAGCACGAATTCTCCAGCTCGGTCCGGGGTCCGGGCCGCGGGAGCAGCGGCCGAGTTCTCGAAGTCCTTGTCAGGGGAGACCAGCACCGTCGACAGCCTCCATACGACCGAAAATCGATGTCGACCCCTACTCTCAGATAGCCATGGGCTTGATATCGACACTACGCATGTATACGCAGCGCACCCCGAAGTTGGATGAACGGACTGACATCTACGACCACACGGTCAAGCTGCTCGATGGCGGCGAGCTCGACCTCACGACCCTGCGCGGCAAGCCGACGCTGATCGTCAACACCGCGAGCAAGTGCGGCTACACGCCGCAGTACGAGGGGCTCCAGACGCTCTACCAGCGCTACGGCGACCGCGGTCTGCAGATGCTCGGCTCGCCCTCGAAGGACTTCAACGACCAGGAGTTCGACGACGCCGAGGAGATCGGCGCCTTCTGCCAGAAGAACTACGGCGTCACCTTCCCGCTGACCGAGCTGACCTCGGTCCGCGCCGATCCGTCGCCGCTGTGGCGCGAACTTGCACGCCAGCCGGAGTCGGGACCGCCGGCCTGGAACTTCACCAAGTACCTGGTCGGGTCCGACGGCAAGCTGATCGCCCGCTGGGCGACCAAGGTGACGCCCGACGACCCGCAGATCGTCGAGGCGATCGAGGCGGCGCTACCCGCCTGATCCGGGCAGCTCCGGCGGCCCGGGCAGCTGCGGCGGCCCGGGCAGCTCCGGCGGCGCGCGGCGATAGCTGGGAGGCGTGCGCGACAGGCGGATCGGGTTGCGGGTCAGACCGACGGTGCTGCCATCGGCCGCCGGCACGTCGACGATCGGGTCCAGCCCGAGCGAGCGCGCGAGCTCGAACGCGCCGCCGACATCGTTGACGACGCCGGCCGGGACGCGGACCGCGGTCAGGTCACGGGCCCAGTCGCTCGCCGGGCGCGCCGCCAGCAGCGCATACAGCTCCGCGCGCAGCGCCGCGCGGTTGGCGACCCGCTCGCCGTTGCTCGCGAAGCGGCGATCTTCGGCGAGCGCGGGCGCGCCGAGCACCTCGCACAGCGCCGCGAACTGACGCTCGTTGCCGACCGCGACCACCAGGTCTCCGTCGCCGGTCGGGTAAAGCTCATAGGGCGAAATGCTCGGGTGGGCGTTGCCCATCCGGGCGGGGACCACGCCCGCGACCGTGTATGCCGACGCCTGGTTGACGAGCCCGGCGAGCAGCGCCGACAGCAGATCGACCTCGACCAGCTGTCCCTCGCCGGTGGCGTCACGGTGGCGCAGCGCCGCCAGGATCCCGACCGTCGCGAAGAGCCCCGCGAGCACGTCGACGAGCGCGACACCGACCTTCTGGGGCTCGCCGTCGGCCTCGCCGGTGATGCTCATCAGCCCGCCGAGCGCCTGGACGAGCAGGTCGTAGCCCGGTAGCCCGGCGCCCGCCCCGGCGCCGAAACCGGTGATCGAGCAGTAGACGAGCTCCGGCCGGCCGGCGCGCAGCTGCTCGTAGCCGAGACCGAGCCGCTCCATCACCCCGGGGCGGAAGTTCTCGACCACCACGTCGGCCTCGCGCGCCAGTGACAGCGCGCGTTCGAGGTCTGCGGCGTCGCGCAGGTCGAGCACGAGGCTTTCCTTGTTGCGGTTGACCGCCTGGAAGTAGGTCGCGTTGCCGCGCTTGTCGTACGGCGGTCCCCAGCTGCGCGTCTCGTCCCCGACTCCGGGCCGCTCGACCTTGGTCACCGTCGCACCCAGGTCGCCGAGCATCATCGTCGCGAACGGGCCCGCGAGCACGCGCGAGAAGTCGAGGATCCGTAGCTCGCCCAGGGCGGTGTCTGAAGCCGTGTCGCTCACCTGGGGGATACTCTCAGAGCGTCGTGAGCGGTAAGTACGTGCACACCTGCATTCGCGTCCGTGACGTCGACAGGTCATTGGCGTTCTATGGGCTGCTCGGCTTTGAGCGCCGCGGCCAGCTGAACTTCGAGTCGGCCTACAACGTCTACATGGGGCTGCCGGGGGACGGCGACGTGCTCGAGCTGACGGTCAACGTGGGTCGCGAGCAGCCCTACGACCTCGGCGAGGGCTACAACCACATGGCGCTCGTGGTCGACGATCTCGACGCGCTGCTCGCGCGACTCGCGATCGAGGGCGTCGAACCCGAGAAGCCGCCGTATGCGCCGGGGGGCCGCGACGAGTACCGGATCTGCTTTGTCGCCGACCCCGATGGCTACCGGATCGAGCTGATCGACTCGGCTTTCCCGACCCCGCAGGACCCGCCGCACCCATCCCAGGCCTGAGCGGATAGAACGATCGGTCTGGTCGCGAGCGAGCTGTGGGAGTAGGCTAGGTCGACCTGTACGGCTCGGCCATTTTGGGAGGTAGAGATGTTCGAGAGAAACGGCGATAAGTACTTCGTCGTCGACGGCCACTGCCACTTCTGGGACGCCAGCCCGGCGAACTGGGTCAAGGGCCAGGAGCAGTATGCGAAGGGTTGGATCGAGTGCTTCCACGCCTATATGGGACTCGGTCCACCCGAGACGCACTGGCCGCTTGAGAAGTTCCAGAAGTACAGCGAAGACGACTTCGTTTCAGACGTGTTCGAGGGCGGCGGCGCCGAGGTCGGCGATCCTTCAGTCGACGTACCTGAAGGAGTGGTACGGCACCGGCTTCAACACCGCCGAAGAGAACGCCAAGCTGGCCGAGAAGTACCCGGGCAAGATCATCGTCAACGGGCGCTGGGATCCGCGCGAGGGCGAGGCCGGGCTCAAGCAGCTCGAAGCGGACGCAAAGACCTACAACCTCAAGGGCTGCAAGCTCTACACGGCCGAGTGGTACAAGGGCTCGCGCGGATGGGCGCTGTCCGATGAAGCCTGCAAGCCGTTCTTCGAGAAGTGCAAGGAGCTTGGAATCAAGAACATCCACGTCCACAAGGGGCCGACGATCTGGCCGCTGGACAAGGACGCGTTCGACGTCAAGGACGTCGACATCGCCGCGACCAGCAACCCCGAGCTCAACTTCGTCGTCGAGCACGTTGGCCTGCCGCGGATCGAGGACTTCTGCTTCATGGCAACCCAGGAGCCGAACGTCTACGCCGGCCTCGCGGTCGTCCTCGGCGGCCTGATGTACGCGCGGCCGCGGTTCTTCGCCAAGGTGATGGGGGAGCTGCTGTTCTGGGTGGGTGAGGACAAGATGATCTTCGGCTCCGACTATGCGATCTGGGAGCCGAAGTGGCAAGTCGAGGGGCTGCTGGACTGGGACTATCCGGATCCCGACCACGACGAGTTCTCGGACTTCCCGCGGCTGACTGACGCCGGCAAGCGCAAGATCCTCGGGCTCAACATCGCCAAGCTGTACGACATCGAGGTCCCGGCGGAGTTCCGCGAGCCCGGCGCCGGGGACAAGGAGGACGCGCAGCTGGTCGAGTCGGCATGACGAACCCGGCCTCCGAACTCGAGGAGGCCGGCACCCGGGAGCGCGTGTTCCGCGCGCTCGACGGCGTGATCGATCCCGAGCTCGACGAACCGATCACCTCGCTGCGGTTCGTCAGTTCGGTCTCGGTCACCGATGCCGGCGATGTGGAGGTCGTGCTGCGGCTGCCAACGCCACAGTGCGCCCCGAACTTCGCCTTCCTGATGGCGGCCGACGCGCGCAACGCCGTGCGCCGGCTGCCGGAGGTGCGCAACGTCACTGTGACGCTCGACGACCACTACACGGCCGGCGAGATCAACTCGGCGCTGAACGGCGGGCTAGGGTTCACGGGCGCGTTCCCCGGTGAGACATCCGACGACGATCTGCAGGCGCTGCGCGAGCTGTTCACCCGAAAGGCCCTGATCGCCCGCCAGGCGAAGATCTGTGAGGAGCTGCTGCGTGAGGGCGCGACGGCGGAGCGGGTCGTCGAGCTGACGGTCGCCGATCTGCCGCCGAGCGCCACCGCGCGCCGCTGCCACGAGCTCCGCGCGCAGCTGGGGATCGACAGTGGTCCCGCGGCGCCGGCATTCGTGCTCCCGAGCGGCGAGCCGCTGGCCGCCGATCAGCTGCAGCGATGGTTGCGAATGGGCCGGCTCGTGCGCACCAGCCTCGAGGCCAACGGCGGCATCTGCCGCTCGCTGCTGGCGGTCCGTCACCAGCTGACAACGAACCGGAGGAGATTCTGAGATGAAGGCCGCGCGACTGCACGCTTATCACGACGCGCTCAAGCTCGACAGCATCGACGAGCCGACGATCGATGGCCCGTTCGACGTGATCGTCCGGATCGGCGCGGCGGGCCTGTGCCGGACGGACCTGCACATCCAGGAGGGGCAGTGGGCCGAGAAGTCCCAGGTCGTGCTGCCTTACACGCCCGGACACGAGAACGCCGGCTGGGTTCACGAGATCGGGTCCGGGGTCACCAACGTGCAGATTGGTGACACGGTGATCGTGCACCCGTTCATCTCGTGCGGGCTGTGCGGGCCCTGCCGGCGGGGCGATGACATGCACTGCATCAACGGTTCGTTCCCGGGCATCAACCGCGACGGTGGCTTCGCCGATCTGCTCAAGACCTCGGCCCGCTCGGTCGTCAAGCTCGGCGACGACCTCGAGCCGAAGGACATCGCGGCGCTGGCCGACGCCGGGCTGACGGCGATCCACGCGGTCAAGAAGGCGATCGGCGTGCTCGGCGCCGGGACCAGGGCGGTCGTGATCGGAGCCGGCGGCCTCGGTCACATCGGGATCCAGTGCCTGAAGGCGTACACGCCAACCGAGATCATCGTCATCGACCCCTCCGAGGCCGCGCTGGCGCTGGCGGGCGAGATGGGCGCCGATCACATGATCAAGGTCGACGGCAAGCACGTCGACGCTGTCCGCGAGCTGACTGACGGCCTCGGCGCCGAGGCGATCATCGACTTCGTCGGCGAGAAGGGCGCGATCGAGGACGGGATCGCCATGCTTCAGGACGGCGGCTTCTACTACGTGATCGGCTACGGCGAGAACATCAACATCCCGACGATCGACGTGATCTCGCGCGAGATCTCGTTCATCGGCAACCTCGTCGGCAGCTACACGGACCTGGTCGACCTGATGACGTTGACCGCGCAGGGGAAGGTCAGCCTCCACACCTCCACATATCCGCTGGATGCGATCAACGACGCGATGGCCGACCTCGATGGCGGCCGGCTTCAGGGCCGCGGAATCCTGATCCCCGAGGCTGCCTGACAGTCAGCTCAGGGGTCGATGCCCTTGGCGCGGAGCTCATCGAGCGCGCGGTCGTTCTTGACCAACCCGTCGAGCCCCATCGACCGCAGGACCGCCGGCGTCTTTGAGAACTGCACGTCGCGGTAGTCGATGATCTCGAGCAGGTTGCCCGACGGATCGCGGACCCTCAGTCGCCCCTGCGGCGAGACCTCGTGGCCCGCCTCGATCAGCGCCGCGCGCAGCGCCTCCTTGTCGTCGACCACCAGCCCGACGTGACGACTGCGGTCTGGCACCTCCGGGCCACCCTCGGTGAGGGCGATGAACTGGTCGCCGAGGTCGATCCACGCCATCTTGCCGCGCCGGCCGCGCAGCTTGAAGTCGAAGTAGCGCCCGTACCACTCGAGTGTCCCGTCGAGGTCGTGGACCTCGAACGCGATGTGGTTGACACCGATCGCCCTGACAGCCATCTGCCCCGGATCGTACTCGCGCGCGCACGTAACATAGGAGCCGATGAGCGTGCTCGACAAGCTCCCGGTGAGCTATGAGGAGTGGCGCACGGCGTATGGGCTGACGCCTGAGCGCGACGCGACGTTCACGACGCTTTCGGGGGAGGAGATCAGGCCGTTGTACACCGAGCGTGATCTGCCTGGCGATCGGGCTGCGATCGGTTTGCCGGGCCAGTATCCGTTTACGCGTGGGGTGTATGCGTCGATGTATCGCGGGCGGTTGTGGACGATGCGTCAGTTCGCCGGGTTCGGCACGGCTGCGGAGACGAACGCGCGGTTTCGCTATCTGACTGCTCATGGTCAGACCGGGCTCAGCACCGCGTTCGATATGCCGTCGTTGATGGGTCATGATTCTGATCATCCGCGCTCGTTGGGCGAGGTGGGGCGTGAGGGGGTGGCGGTCGACACGGTCGCTGATATGGAGCGGTTGTTTGAGGGGATTCCGCTTGACCGCGTGACCGTTTCGATGACGATCAACGCGCCGGCGGCGATCATGCTCGCGTTTTATGTCGTCGCCGCTGAGCGGCAGGGGCTCACGCCGGACAAGCTCGGGGGGACGATCCAGACTGACATTCTCAAGGAGTACATCGCGCAGAAGGAGTGGTGCTTTCCGGTTGACCCGGCGATGCGTCTGGTCACGGACATGGTGCAGTGGTGCGCGGGCAACATGCCGCGGTGGCATCCGATCAGCATCAGCGGCTATCACATCCGCGAGGCTGGCTCGACCGCCGCGCAGGAGCTCGCGTTCACGCTCAAGGACGGCCTCGCGTATGTCGAGCATGCGGTCGCGCGCGGTCTTGACGTTGACGATTTCGCGCCTCGGCTGAGCTTCTTCTTTAACGCCCAGATGGACTTCTTTGAGGAGATCGCCAAGTATCGCGCTGCCCGCCGGATCTGGGCGCGCGAGCTGCGAGAGACGTTCGGCGCCCGCAAGCCCGGAGTCGTGGCGGATGCGATTTCACACCCAGACCGCTGGGGTGTCGCTGACCGCGCAGCAGCCGCTGAACAACATCGTCCGCACGGCGATCGAGGCGCTCGCCGGGGTGCTCGGCGGGACCCAGTCGTTGCACACGAACTCTTACGACGAGGCGCTCGCGCTGCCGACCGAGGAGGCGGTCCGGATCGCGCTGCGCACGCAGCAGATCATCGCCGAGGAGACCGGCGTCGCGAACACGATCGATCCGCTCGGCGGCGCTTACTTCGTCGAGGCGCTGACGGACCGCCTGGAGGAGCTCGCCTACGACTACTTCGCAAAGATTGACCAGCTCGGTGGGATGGTCGAGGCCGTCAAGCGCGGCTTCCCGCAGCGCGAGATCGCCGACGCGGCGTTCGAGCTCCAGCACGAGATCGACTCCGGACGGCGCACCGTCGTCGGCGTCAACCGCTTCACCGAGGGCGACGAGGGCCAGTTTCGATCCTGCGGATCGACCCCGAGCTCGAGCAACAGCAGATCGACCGGGTCCGCGCTGTCCGCGACGACCGCGACCCGCAGGCCGTCGCCGCAGTGCTGCGCAAGATCGGTGAAGCGGCCCAGAACGAGCACACCAACCTGATGCCGCTGCTCGTCGACGCCGCTCGCGCGCACGTGTCAGAGGGCGAGATCGTGCAGGCACTGCAGCAGGTCTGGGGCGACTACCGCGAGCTGCCCGCCTTCTGAGCTGTCATAGCGCTCGCTGACCGCTTGATTTCCGAGCGGTTGGCCGGGCGTAAGCGCAGTCTCACGCTCGTCTTAGCGGCGTCTTTCTTGCCCGCCGCACAATCGGCCCACGATGCAACACGCGCAACCGCCGATGAGCCGCTTGCGCGATGAGGGCCTCGCGTTCGTCAGCCGCGCGAACCGGTGGGCGATCTCCGGCGCGGTGATCCTGGCGGCGGCAGTCTCAGCCGTCACCGCCCATGCCTTCCACGCGCATGTCGCCGGCCACTCGAGCGCGTCGAATGCTCGCTCGCTGCAACCCAGTTCGAGCAATCAATCCGGAGACGACGGCTCTAGCGCCCCGCTGCAGGCGCCGTCGCAATCGCCGGCGGCTGCGCCCTCCTCGCCGGCGCCCGTGGTCTCGGGCGGATCCTGACGACCCGGGCCGATCGTGACGAGACGGTTGTCGCAATGAGCATCGCAGCCGCAGTCAGCCCCAGTCCGTACTGGTTTTTGACCCGCGGAACTGGAGCGGTTTCGCTCGTGCTGCTGACGCTCGTGGTCGCGCTCGGATCGCGAATGTCCGGCGGACGCGTGTCGGCGAGATGCCGCGCTTCGTGCTCGAGCTCGGTGCATCGCAACCTGGCCCTGCTGGCCGTCAGCTTCGTCGCGTCCACATCGTGACGACGTTGCTCGATGGCTTCGCGCCGATCACGCTGCTCGACGTCGTGTCCCGTTCGGGTCGCCTATCGGCCGCTGTGGCTGGGTTCGGGGCGCTCGCGTTTGACCTGCTGATCGCGATCGTCATGACCAGTCTGGTCCGTCGTCGCCTGGGCTACGGCGCGTGGCGCGCCACGCATTGGCTCGCGTACGCCAGTTGGCCGGTAGCGCTGATGCATGGACTCGGGACCGGAAGCGACGCCAAGACGCACTGGATGCTGCTGCTGCCGGCCGGATGCGTGGCGGTGATGCTGGCGGCGGTCGCGGTTGCGTGTCAGCGAGGGCTGGCCGGCGCACCTCGGGACGCGCCTGTCGGCCGTCGGGCCGCCGCGCTGCTGCCACTCGGACTCGTGGTATGGCTCCCGAGCGGGCCGCTCGCGGCAGGCTGGGCGAAGGGGCCGGAACCCCCACGTCGCTGGTGGCGCGCGCCCACGCGGGATCCACAGCCACAACGTCGGGCGCCACCAGCGCCAGCTCGAGCCCTGCCGCGGGTGCCGCCACCCCGACCTCATTCACGGCATCGACCACCGGACGGGTCAGTCAGGCCCAGATTGGCAGCGGGATAACGCGCGTCGACATTTCGCTCGGGTTGCACGGGCAGCAGCTGAGGACCTGCGGATCCGCCTCCGTGGTCATTCGGTCGGCGGCGGCGGCGTGCAGATGACCAGCAGCCGGGTGACGCTGGGTCCGACCGGCAATCCGGACCAGTACTCCGGGCACGTGACCGCGCTCGAGGGAACGAGCATCGCTGCCAGCGTCATTGACGGGGCCGGTTCCGCGCTATCGGTTGTCGCTCAGCTCCAGCTTGCGCCCGGTCAGGGCGCTGCGGCCGGCAATGTGACCGTGTCGCCGGGCGGCTCACGATGACGCTCCTGCCCCGTGTTCTCAGCAGCATGGCTGACGACTGTGCCTGCGACCTGCGCACTCACATCGGGCTCATCGGGCCGATGCCGGATCTTCAGCGTTGGGCGCCGGAGCGGCTGATCGCCGAGGTCGAGCGGTCGGGCCTGCGCGGGCGTGGCGGCGCCGCGTTTCCGGTCGCGATCAAGATGCGCGCGGTGTCAAAGCGGCGCGGCCCGCGACTTCTGCTCGTAAACGGAACCGAGGGCGAACCGGCAAGCGGGAAGGACAAGCTGCTCTTGTCCATGGCTCCGCACCTGGTGCTCGACGGAGCGGCGGCGGCGGCGCGGGCCGTCGGCGCGTCGGTCGCGATCGTCGCGGTCCCCGAGGGCGACGATCAGGTCTGCACTGCCGTCGCGACCGCGATCGACGAGCGCGACGATCGTGCCGATACCCCCGGCTTCGAGCTTGTCCCAATCCCCGATGGCTTTGTCAGCGGCCAAGAGTCGGCGCTCGTCAACTGGCTGTCAGGGGGCGACGCCAAGCCGTCGTTCGGCGCACGCCCGTTCGAGCACGGTGTGCGCCGCCAACCGACGCTCGTTCAGAACGTCGAGACGCTCGCGCACGTGGCGCTGATCGTTCGACACGGAGCCGCCTGGTTCCGAGAGGCCGGCACCGCGCAGGATCCCGGCTCGGCGCTCGTGACCCTCTCTGGCGCGCTGTCAGCGCCCGGCGTCTACGAGATCGAGCATGGAACGCCGCTCTCGGAGCTGCTTGGTAGCGCCGGGTTGACCGATCAGCTTGCCGCCGTATTGATCGGCGGCTACTTCGGCTCCTGGTTTGGGCCCCCGGCGATCGAGCGGCTGCTGCTCTCGCCCGGCGAGCTCTCGCAGCACGGGGCGGGCCTCGGCGCCGGGGTGATCGTCGCGCTCGGCGCCGCCGCGTGTCCGGTCGCCGAGACGGCGCGCGTCGCCGACTACTTCGCGCTCGAGTCGGCCGGCCAGTGCGGGCCGTGCGTCAACGGCCTCGGAGCGATCGCGGACACCGTCCAGCAGGTCGCCAGCGGAACCGCGACGGCGCGGGCGCCGCGCGATCTCGCTCGCTGGACCTCATCGCTGGCCGGGCGCGGCGCGTGTCAGTTCCCGGACGGCGCGACCCGTTTTGTCGCGAGCGCGTTGCGGGTCTTCGCGGCTCAGTTCGAGGACCATATGCGCCACGGCCCCTGCGAGCGCTGCGCGGCCCCGCCATCGTTGCCGGTTCCGATCGCGGCGAGCTGTTAGCAGCGCGATGCGATGAGGCTGGCGCTGATCTCGACGGCCGTCTGCGTGGTGAGCTGTGTTGCCGCCTCCGGCTGCGCTGCGAGCGCGAGCAGCACGTCGACTCGGGCGACGGCTAGCAGATCGAGCACCACAACTCATGTCGAAGACGGTTCCCGCTCCCGCCGCGCGCGAACAGCTCAGCAGCGACGCCCGCCCCACCCCGCGTATCCACACCTGCTTCCCGCGGCGACCAGCACCGCCCCGACTAACTTCGTGCCCGCGGTGAGCTGGCGCGGCTTGACCGCGGCGTGGGTCGCGCGACGGCCCGGGGTGGCGCTGCTGTCGCTGGACCAGAAGCTGCTCGAGCTGCACCTTCACTCGGGGACGGTTGACGCCGGGCCGACAGGCTGGCGCTACGGCCCCGCGATCGCCGGCGTCGAAGCGCGTCGGCTGGTCGCTGCGTTCAACGGCGGCTTCAAGTTCGTCACCAACGCCGGTGGGTTTGATTCCTATGGTCGGGTGGGCTTTGCGCTGTCGTCCGGACTCGGATCGATCGTCACCTACTCAGATGGCACCACTGACATCGGGTCGTGGCGCAGCGGCGTTCCGGCCGCCGGCAAACGGGTCGTGTCAGTCCGCCAGAACCTGCACTTGTTGATCGATGGGGGACAGCCGGCTGCCAGCAGCGGGTGCCTTCTTTGCTGGGGGGCGACGCTTGGCGGCGTCACTGACCCAGCGCGCTCGGCACTGGGAATCACCACAGATGGGCACCTGATCTGGGTGGCCGGCGAGAACCTGACCGTTCAGGGGTTGGTCGAGCTGCTACTGGCCGCGCATGTCGTGCGGGCGGTCGAGCTCGACATCAATCCCGAGTGGGTCGCGGGATACCTGTATGGCCATCGTGGGGGCGCCGGTCCGCTCGCGCCGGTGTCCGTACTGTCGAGCCAGCATGGGGTGCCGGGCGACTTCCTCGCGCCCTACAGCCGCGACTTCTTCACCGTCGTCGCGCGCTGACCTCGCACTACAGCTGCGACCGCCGATCAGATCCGGCGGTAGCGCGCCTCGACCAGCGAGAACAGTGCGAAGCAGATCAACCCGGCGGACACGATTCCGAGCAGCAGCGGGCCATACGAAGCGTGTGCGAGCTTCGCAAGTGCGCCGTCGAGTCCGATCGCGCTGCGCGGCGAGTAGTCGAGCGCGGCCTTTATCACGCCGTAGCCGACCAGCGCGAACACCACCGCTCGCGCGAGATGGCCGGCGACGCCGAGGGTCGTGAACGTACGGTGCATGCCCGGGCCCATGCGGTCGGTGTGTGACGATTCGAGGAACTTGCGCGCCAGCCCGCGGTAGGCCTGGACGGCGCCGACCACGATCAGCACCACGCCGACCGCGGCGACGATCGCGGGTCCGCCCGGCCAGCCGAGCACGCCCGCGGCCTCGTGCTTGGGGCTGTTGGTGCCACCGGTCGTGCGCGCACCGCTCAGGATCCGGATCGCGGTAACGCACAGCGCGGCATACGCAACGCCGCTTCCAAGCGCGGCGATCCGGTTTCCGAGTTTGTGCTCGCCGCTCTCGCGGCGCCCGAGCGCGGCGCTGACCAGCCGCCAGATCGCGTAGCCGGCGAGCCCGACCGCGACCACGATCAGCAGCACCTTGCCCAGTGGCTGTCCGGCGATCGCGACCATCGCACCGCGCTGGCTGGCGGTTTTGCCGCCGACACCGAGCGCGACCTCGAGCGCGAGCACGCCGATCACCCCGTAGACGACGCCGCGCGCGACGAGGCCCGAGCGGGCCAGCCATTCGAACGCGGGCTCGTCAGCGAGCCGCCGGCCGCGAACACGCGCGGTCTGGGGCGCGAGCCGGCCGGCGCCGCGACCTTGTTCGGTGCTCGATCGGGTGCTCATCTTCGCCTCCGCTGACGCACCCGCGTCAGCGAGTCGCCTTCTTGGCGGCGCTGCGCGCGCGGCCGACGGCGTTGCGGGCCTTGCCCTTGAGCTCCTCGGCGGCGCCACGGCTCTCGGTGCCGGTTCGTCCGGTGTTGCGGCCGGTGTTCTTCTTGGCGCGTCCCTTGAGCTCCTCCGCTTTGCCCTTTACTCGTTGGCTGCGATCGCCCATCTCGTCTCCTGTCATTCGTCGTGTAGCCGGTCAAGTTCGGCCAGAGCCACCGGCAGCCGCACGCGCTCGGTGGCTCTGACCAGTCTGTTCAGGCGTCGCGGTCGGCAGTGACGCCGCCGGACGTCCCCGCAGTGCCCTCGGCCGCCGGGTCGTCGGTGGCGACGCGGCGGGCGCCGGTCGCGGTCGAGCCGTTCGCGGGATCGGTCTGGCCGTTGGTCTCGGGCACCGCCGAGGTGCCGGCGAAACGCTCGCGCTCGTCATCTGCGACCAGCTCGTGGTCGGCGAGACCCTGCTGGTGCAGGTTGGCGCGCTCCTGCTCGGCCTGCGCCTCGGCGCGCTGACGGGCGGCTTCCTGCTCAGCGATCCGAACGCGCTGTTCGGCGGCGCTGGCCTGCTGCGACAGTTGCGCTGCGGCCTCCTGGTGCTCGTTGGCGGCAGCCTCACGCCGCTCGCCGAGCTCTCGCTCACGGGCACGCAGGCGAGCACGTTCGCGCATCCGCGGCAGCGCGAACGCAAGCACGATCAGCGCCAAGATCACCACAACTATCAGGACAATGAGGCCAGTTGACATCTCTACCTCCTAAGAATTCCGTGGGGTGCCTTGACACGCGTCGCGGCCGTTACGGCCGCGCGTAATGTCTGCCCACCCAAAACGACGGGTAGGCGCTGTACGCGCCAGGGCGTTACTCAGCTTCTCCCTTTGTACGTGTCTTGTGCCACCCGGCCGCCGGTCTGGAGCGGACGACTGACACCATGTGCCTACCCGGTCAGGCGGCTGTTCACTCACCCCGGCGGCCGGGTGAACCCTGACGCCCGCCCGACACCCAACCATCCAGATTTCAATTGATCGAGCCACGGCCGCGCCAGCGGGAGCTTCCCGGAGACGATCTGATCCCCGACGCGCAAGCCGTGATGGATCGCCACGCCTCGCTCGACGCGCCGCCCGAGGACGTTTGGCCCTGGCTCGTCCAGCTCGGAAAGGGACGAGCGGGCTGGTACCTCAGCCGGCGGCTCGAGCGTCTCACTCCTCGTGGCAACCGGGCGCTGCGGACGATCGATCCGGCATACCAGCAACTCGAGGTCGGCGACCGCGTCCACGAGTTCGGCCGCGACGGATGGTTCGAGGCGGCGATCGTCGAGCCGCCGCACGCGCTGGTCTGGTGGTCTGAGCGCGGGGAGGAGGAGAGCATGACCTGGGCGCTGGTGCTCAAGCCCTCCGGCCCCGGCGGCAGCGAGCTCCATGTCCGGCTCCGTACCAGCCGGCGGCTCGGGACCCGGGCGCCGCTGCTGGTCGAGCGCGGGGCCGAGCTGTTCGATCGGTTCACGATCTCGATCATGATCGCCGGCTTGCGCGAACGGCTCGGGGATTCGTGAGCCGCGTCAGCGCTCAGCGGCTCACTCGCCGGTGAGCTTCGATCCGAGCTCGTCGATCAGCTCGGAGACGCGCTTGGCGGCGCGCCGCTCGTGCGCTTCGTGGGCGAGCTGCTCAGAGAATCCCGAGGCGGCGTTCGAGAGGCGATCCGAGAGGCCGGCGGCGGCGTCGGCGAGGATCTTCGAAAAGCTGTCGTCGGTTGTGATGTAGCCGAGCTCCTCGTCGCTCGGGCGCCCCGGGCGTCGGGCGCGCTCGGGCCGTCCCAGCGCCTCGGCGGCGGCCGCCCGGGCGCGTTCGCGTGCCGCCTCCCGCTCACGCGCGGCCTTCGCCCCCTGCGCCGCTGCCCGCTCTCGTGCGGCCCGAGCCGCCGACAACTCGCGCTCGATGTCCGCCAGGCGCGAGTCGAAACCGGCCGTCGCGGGGCCGCCGCCCGAAGGCTGCGAGCCGCCCGAAGGCTGCGGCCTGGAAGCGCGGAGCTCCCGCACGCGCGCGTACGCGTCCTGGATCTGCTCGAAGCGGCGCGCGGACTCGGGCGAGCCGCCGTTGTGGTCAGGGTGGTGGCGCTGTACGAGGCGCCGGTACGCCGCGCGCAGCTCGGCGTCTGATGCCGACGGGTCGACGCCGAGGGTCACGTACGGATCTGCGGGTGCCATCAGACCGAGGGACCGCCGCCCGCCCCGGGACTGGCCTGGGGACCCGGGTTGTCGCCGGGCTCGTCTGGCGCCCTGATCCACTGCGCGATCCGCCCCTTGACGATCAGGAAGTCAGTTCTCGCCGTCAGCCCGGCGCCGGTGCCGCAGTTGGTGCCGCCGGGACCAGGCCGACCGGTGAGGCGGAACAGCGCATTGACGTACGCGCCGCGCTGGGTTGCGGAGATCAGCTTCGCCCCGCACGGCAGGCTCGCGTTCGCCTCCCGCGCCTGCGCCTCACTGCCGATCTGCGCGACGCTCGCCTCCCCGGGGGTGCCACTGCCGTTGATCATCTCGCTCGGCAACTTGAAGTAGGCGGCGGCGGCGCTGATGTCGCCGTTACGCAGCGCCGTCGACCAGCCCGCTATCACCCTCACCGCGCCCGGATCCGGCGGGCCTCCGGGGGGGACCGGGTCCGACGGGACCACGGAGCGACCGCCTGACGCGTGCGAAGCGCTGTGCGTGTGCGCGGCGGTCCGGTCCGAGCTCGAACTCGAGCCACAGCCGCCGGCCAGCAATGCCGCCGCTGCGATCAGAGCCGCTCCGGCGAGGCGTGATCGGGCCACACGGTCATGATCGCACCTGGCGAAGCTCGGCCGGCCACCTGGCGAGGCTCGGCTGACCAGCTGGCGAGGCTCGGCTGACCACTCGGCCACGCTCGGCCATGAGTCGCAACAATCACCGGCACATGAATCAACCCGATCACACAACTCCAGACCAGATCACAGAAGCTGTCGTGCGCAGCTTCGACGGCGCCACTGACGAGCGCCTGCGCGAGCTGATGCAGTCACTCGTGCGCCACGCGCACGCGTTCGTGCGCGAATCGCAGCTGACGCCGGGCGAGTGGGGGCGGGCGATCGAGATCCTGACGCGCACCGGCGAGATAACTGACGAACGCCGCCAGGAATGGATCCTCTGGTCAGACGCGCTCGGCGTCTCGATGCTCGTCGACGCGCTCGAGCACACACTGCCCGCCGGGACGACCGAGTCGACCGTGATCGGCCCGTTCTACGTTCCCGGCCCGCCCCTGCGCGATTACGGCGCCAGCATCGCCGAGCACGCGGCCGGCACGCCGACGCTGGTCCATGGCCACGTCCGCGATATCCGTGGTGCTCCCGTGCCGGGAGCCGAGCTCGACGTCTGGCAGAACGGCGACGACCGCCTGTACGCCGTCCAGCGGCCCGAGGCGCCCGAAGAGCATCTGCGCGGTCGCTTCATCACGCGCGACGACGGGTCCTACGCGTTCCTCGCGGTCAGGCCGGTGCCGTATCCGATCCCCGACGACGGGCCCGTGGGTGCGATGCTCGCCGCCGCCGGCCGCCACCCTTGGCGCCCGGCTCACATCCACATGATCGTCCGCGCCGCCGGCTACCGGGAGCTGACCACGCACATATTCGACGGCGCCAGCGACTATCTCGACTCCGACGCGGTGTTCGCGGTCAAGCCGTCGCTGGTTCGGGAGTTCCGGGCCCGCTCAGCCGACGATCCCGAGCGCCCGGCGGGCATGCAGGGAGACTGGTTCTCAGTCCAGAACGACGTCGTCCTCGCGCCGGACCACCTCAGTTAGTCGGCGACCTGCTCGGGCCAGCGCCAGCCGTCGGGCAGGTTGGCGCCCGCGACCGTGCACGCGGCGCGCGCGACCGCGACCCCGGCGCCCGCCGCCCGAGCCAGGACGTCGGCGTCGGCGGCTCGTTCGCGCGTCAGCCCGCCCCCCGTCCACCAGGTCAGCAGTCCGGCGACGAACGCATCGCCGGCGCCGACCGTGTCGACGACTTTCACCGGCTCGACTGCGACCTCTCGCCCTCCGGCGGCCGTGTGGACCGCGACCGGCTCCGCGCCGGCGGTGACGACGACCGCCGGCGCCCCGAGCTCGAGCAGGCCGCTCGCGGTCACGCCGAGCACCTCGAGATCTTCGACGCTCGCCTTGACGATGTCAGTCCGTGCCAGCAGCCTGCGCACGAGCTCGCGGTAGCTGTCGGGGTCGCAGATCGCCTGCGGCCGGCTGTTGAGGTCGAGCAGCACGGTCGTGGACACGGGCGCGCCGCGAACGATCTCGACGAGCGTCGAGCTGACCGGCTCGGCGACGATCCCGAGCCCGCCGAAGGCCAGCGCCCCGGTCCCGTCCAGCGTGCCGGCGGGAATATCGCGCGGTCGCAGGTCCGCGGCCGAGGTCCCCAGCAGGTGGAAGCGGTAGCCGGCGACGCCGTCGGCGTCGAGCTCGGCGACCGCGAGCGTGGTGGGTGCGCTCGTCGGCCGCCGCACGACCAGCCCTACTTGCGCGCGTTGGAGCTCGTCGCGCAACCGCCGTCCGAAGGCATCATCGCTGAGGCGACCGAGGAACTGGCAGCGGGCGCCGAGCCGGCCGCTGATCCGCGCTACGTTGAACGGCCCGCCGCCCGGGTACGCGGTGACCGAACCGGATTCGTCGACGACGAGGTCGATCAGCGCCTCACCGGCGACCGTGAGCATCGTCGTCGGCGGGCCGTTGAGCGGCGGGCTAGCTGCCGGTCCAGTTCGGCAGCCGCTTGTCGAGGAACGCGCAGATCCCCTCCTGTGCGTCGGCGGCCATCGAGTTCATCGTCATCACTGACTTGGTCAGGTCGTAGGCGCGATGCTCGTCGAGCTCGATCTGCTCGTAGAAGGCCTGCTTGCCGATCGCGACCGTCAGCGAGCTCGACTGGGCGACCGCCGCGGCCAGCTGCTCGACCGCCTGGTCGAGCTCGGATTCTGCAACGATGCGGTTGACGAGCCCCCACTCGGCGGCGGTCGCGGCCGAGATCGGCTCACCGGTCAGCAGCATCTCGAGCGCGCGCTTGCGCCCGATCGCGCGCGACAGCGGCACCATCGGAGTGGAGCAGAACAGCCCGATCTTGACGCCGGGGGTCGCGAACCGGGCGCTTTCGGCGGCGACCGCGAGGTCACAAGCGGCGACGAGCTGGCAGCCGGCGGCGGTCGCGATCCCGCGGACCTTGGCGATCACCGGCTGCGGGAGCTTGTGGAGCGTCTCCATCAGGACCGTGCAGGTCTCGAACAGATGCTGGTAGAACGGCAGCTCGCGACCCACCATCTCGCTCAGGTCGTGACCGGCCGAGAAGGCGGCGCCGGCACCTTCGATCACGACCACGCGGACGTCTTCGCGCGCGCGCAGCGCGTCCAGCACGCCGGTCAGCTCCTGCATCAGCGCCAGCGAGAGCGCGTTTCGCTTCTCCGGCCGGTTGAGCGTGATCCGGGCGAGAACGCCGTCCTGATCGACGGTCAGGTTCTCGAGCTCGGCTGCGGTCTCGACGCTTGCCATCGCGTCTCGAAGGCTAACGCCCGCGCCAAGCGCTATTCGCGATCGCGCGCCACCAGGCCACCAGCGTCGACCGGGGCGGCGACGCCTGCCAGCGTTCCGGACTCGGCGAGCGCGACCTCGGCGTCGATCGGTTCGACGTCGGTAGGCGCGTAGTAGTACTTGCCGCCGCGCAGCCAGGAGGCGACAGCCGCCAGCGCGCAGCACAGCGCGGCGAAGTAGAACGCGTCGTGGATCCCGGTCGCAAACGGGTGTGAGACGAGCGTCGGGAAGAACTTGTGGCCGGTCAGGTAGACCGCCGTGTGGTGTGGCAGCTGGTGCAGCACCGGCGCGAGCGTCGTCCCCATCGGGTTGTAGCCGAGGAATGCGGCGAACAGGCTCCCGACCGCCGGCAGGTGCGAGACCTTGAGCGCGTAGGCGCGCGGGACGCCGTTGTTGGCGAGCCCGTGCAGCAGCACCGCCGGCAGGTGCGACGACAGCCCGATGATGATCAGGCTGAAGAAGATCCCGATCGAGAGCACGGTCGCCGAGTTCATGAACGTCGCGGCCATCCCCGCGCCGGCGCCGCGCTGATCGGGCGGCAGGCTGTTCATGATCCCGGTCTGGTTGGGCGCCGCGAAAAGGCCCATCGCGAACCCGATCAGGAAGATCACGAGCGCCGAACCCCAGTAGGCGAAGTTGACCGGGAGCGCGACCAGCAGCAGACCCGACCGCGGACAGGATCATGCCGCCGGTCGCGAACGGCCGCGCGCCAAAGCGGTCGGCGAGCCGCCCGGAGAGCGGGCCGGCGACCAGGAAGCCGGCCGACAGCGGCAGCATGTAGATGCCCGCCTACAGCGGCGTGTCGGAGAAGCTGTAGCCGTGCAGCGGCAGCCAGATGCCCTGCAGCCAGAGAATCAGCATGAACATCAGCCCGCCACGGGCGAGCGCGGCCAGCAACGCCGCGATGCTGCCGGCCGTGAACGCGCGGATCCGGAACAGGGGCAGCCGGAACATCGGCGTGGCTGACCCGCCGCTCGATCACGACGAACAGCCCGAGCAGCAGGATCCCGCCGACGATCGCGGCGATCACCCCGGGGCCGTCCAGCCCATCGCGTGTCCGCCGTAGGGCAGGATCCCGTAAGTGATTCCGACCAGCAGCGCGATCAGGCCAACGCCGAAGGTGACGTTGCCGAGCCAGTCGATCTTGGCCGGCACGCGGACGCCTCGCTCCTCGAGCCTCAGATAGGCCCAGACGGTCCCGAACAGCCCCAACGGGCACCGAGACCAGGAACATCAGCCGCCACGAGATCGGTGCGAGCACGCCGCCGAGCACGAGCCCGATGAACGAGCCGGCGATCGCGGCGACCATGTTGATCCCGAGCGCGAGGCCGCGCTGCTCGGCCGGGAACGCGTCGGTCAGGATCGCCGCCGAGTTGGCCATCAGGAACGCGGCGCCGATCCCCTGAACGACCCGCATCGCGATCATCCAAATCGCCGCCGGCGCTGCCCTGCATCCAGGTCACCGACAGCAGGATCGAGCCGGCGGTGAAGATCGCGAAGCCGAGGTTGTACATCCGCACGCGGCCGTACATGTCGCCGACCCGCCCGAGGCTCACGACCAGGACCGCCATCACGACCATGAACCCGAGCAGCATCCACAGCAGGTAGCTGGTGTTGGCCGGGACCAGCGGGTTGAGGTGGATCCCGCGGAAGATCGACGGCAGCGCGATGATCACGATCGACTGGTTGATCGTCGCCATCAGGATCCCGAGCGTCGTGTTCGAGAGCGCGACCCACTTGTAGCCGTCCGATTTGGCCGGCGGTGGTCGCTCATGCCGAGCGCTCCTCGAGCCGCTCGATCAGCCCGTCGAGGATCTCGACCGAGCGGGCGAGCGTCGCGACGTCGCGGTCACTGAGCGTTGCCATCTCCTCGTGCAGCATCGCGCGGTACTCGGCTCGCAGCTGCGCGAACGCCTGCTCGCCGGACGGCGTCAGGCTGACCAGGACCGCGCGCCCATCGCTCGGATCGCCGACCCGCTGCACCCACCCGCGCTCGGTCAGACGGTTGACCAGCAGTGTGATCGTCGGCTGCGAGACGCGCTCGTCGGAGGCGAGCTCGGTGATCCGCCGCGGCCCGCTCGTCAGGATCTTCAGCACGCCGACCTCGGTGCGCGAGACGCAGATGCTGGTTTGCGTGAGAAACAGCCGTGAAAGTGCCGCCGCCCGCTGCGGCAGCGCCTCCGCGATCTCGTCCAGCTGCCTGTGTCGGACACCGGCGGTGGTCAGCTCCATTGCTGTTTTATATTAGTGGCTAATGGATCTTCTTGGCGCGGCGGGCGCCTGATCCGACCCTCTCATCCCTGAAAGAATCGAGGCCATGAGCGAATCAATGACTGCCCAGACCGTCCAGATCGCCGGCCACGACGGTGACCAGATCGAGGCCTACCTCGCGACTCCGGATGGAGACGGCTCCCGCGGTGGCGTCGTCGTGATCCACCACATGCCCGGCTACGACCGCGCGACCAAGGAGATCGTGCGCCGTTTCGCCGAGCTCGGCTACGACGCGATCTGCCCCAACCTGTATTGGCGCGAAGCTCCCGGTGCCGCGCCCGACGATGCCGCTGCGACCGCTCGCGCCCAGGGCGGCGTCCCGGACGAGCGGTTGATCGGCGACGTCAGTGGCGCGCGCCGCGTACCTGCGCGCGCTGTCGAGCTCCAACGGCAAGGTCGGCGTGATCGGCTACTGCTCGGGCGGGCGCCAGTCAGTGCTCGCGGCATGCAACCTCGACCTCGACGCGGCGGTCGACTGCTACGGCGCGTTCGTCACCGGGACCCCGCCCGAGGGCTTCCCGCTCAAGGTCACGAACCTCGTCGACCAGCTGCCGAACCTCCGCGCGCCGCTGCTCGGCCTGTTCGGCAAGGACGACTCGTTCCCGAGCCCCGAGCAGGTCGCAGGAGCTCGACGAGATCCTGACCGCCGAAAACAAGCCCCACGAGTTCCATAGCTACGACGGTGCCGGGCACGCCTTCTTCTCCGTCGACAGGCCGGCCTATCGGGTCGAGGCCGCGAACGACGGCTGGGAGCGGATCGAAGAGTTCTACGGCAAGTACCTGGGAGGCTGAGCATGTGCACTTACGCGACCGTCAAGACCTCGTTGCAGGGCAGCGCCAAGGGGCCCGAGAGCCGCTGGTTCCGCGTCACCGACGGGACCGTGTACTTCGATCATCCGGTCCACGCGATGGCTGAGCACACGCTCAACATCGACTTCTCCGATCCCGCAAAGGGGCCCGGGGCGCGCGTCGCGGTCGAGCTGACCGCTGCCTCCGCACGCGAGCTGGTGACGGCGATCGAGGCTGCGCTGGCGTCGGCGCCCGCCGCGCTGACCGCCTGAGCGGCGCTGGCCGCGCCTGACCCCGGGTCAGCGCGACCGGGGTTAGCCCTGCTTGCTCGCGACCTTCGCGAACGGCGATTCGCGCAGCGAATAGCGCGGGCCGTTGACCTGGTCGACCCAGTTGCGCGCGAGCATCACCGCGTACGCGGGCCAGAACACGCCCGACGGAGGAGCGCCTGGGACGCACTGGCCGCCGCTGCCGCCCGGGTTGGAGAACCAGAGCAGGGCGTCGTTGTCGGCGTAGTTGGTCTGCTGGGCGACATCGTCTGAGAGGGTGAGCGGGCCCAGCCCGCGGCCGGGTGGATTGCAGAGCACCTCGTTGCCGTGCAGGACGCGGTTGTGGGGAATCAGCGGACCGCGACCGTTCTCGCCGGTGTTGACGATGAAGTGCGCACCACCGGTCAGCTGCGAGATCCGCTGGCCGTAGTGGATCTCCTTGCTCGTCCAGTCGAAGTGGGTCGAGTTGAGGAAGAAGCCGGCGGTCTGGCGCACGCCGGCGCCGAGCAGGTAGCGCGCCTGGCGGCGGGGCCCCGCGGCATCCGCGGCGCCGCCATCGAGGTACACGAGCACGTGTGGGTCCGCGTTCAGCACCGAGATCGCGTACTTGAGCTCGGCGTCGCGAATCGCGAGCTGATGGTGGGACAGGCACGGGGCCGTGATCAACGAGTCGAGCTCGAGGAAGAAAACGACGTGGAAGTTGCCGATCCCCTGCGCGACCGCCTTGATGAAGCCGTCATACCGGCGCTCGATCGCCGGCGTCGCGGTCCAGCCGCAGTGCTTGTGGATCAGGCTGTAGGTCGACAGCATCACGGTCGTGCCCGGCTGTTGCACCTGCGTGCCCTCGAGATAGTGGGCAACGCGGCCTTCGACCTGGTTACCCATGTTCCACATGTAGAAGCGATGCGCGTCAGGCTCGCTGGCGATCTCGCCCAGCATCGCCGACCAGGTCGGGTTCGAATTGGCGTACTGTGCCTGGGCCTGGGCCGAGTCAGAGTCGGGGTCGACGTAGAACTTCGTGCCGGCGAGCGGGTTGCCGTAGTAGGGCCCGGGGACGCCGAGCGGATTGGTCGGGTCGCGCGACTCGATCCCGTCGTTTCGCAGGATCGTGACCGTCGAGTTGTTGTTCGATCCGATCGTGTCGGGCCACGATCCGTACAGGTAGGCAAGCGCGTGCACCGGGGTCCCGTTCATCCCTCGGTCAATGATCTTGACCTGGAAGCTGTAGCTGCTCTGCCCTGGCAGCATCGTGATGTAGGTGTTGTTGATCGCGTCGAAGTCGATCCCGTCGACCGCGTCCTGCTGCTTGACGCCGTAGCCGACGTGCTCCGCGCCACTGAGGTCGCCGGTGCGCTCGATCGTGATCGTCAGGTAGCCCTGGTTCTCATTGGCGGAGTAGGCCCCCTGGTCGAGCTCGACGGTGCCGGGCGCGGCGGCCGCGTGACTCGAGGCGGCCGAGGCCGCGGACGGGATCGTCAGCGGCAGGGCGGCGCACGCCAGCGCCGCGCTCGCGATGGCGGCTGACAACTTCAGTTTGATGAAAAGATGGGTCATGGCTCTTGCACGCAGACGGAAAGATCGCTACATGCACCGGATCGGCGCGCCCGGGCCTCGCGCTTGAAGCCCGTACAGAAATCTGGACGACATTCGGAGCGCCAGGCTCGCTGTCGATCTGTATGACCCAGATGAGGTCCCGATGGTCACGGTCGCGCGCAGACAGGCGGCCAATCGCGGGAGAGTTTGCACCCGGGCAGCGAGCGCGGGCCCGCGTGGTCGTTTTTGCGCAGGTCAGCCGCCGGCGCTCGTGCACGAAGGGCAGCCCGCGTGCGCACGCTCGACGCGGACGGTCTTCTAGATCATGGCGGCGAGCCCCGCTCCCGAGCTCGCGACGCTGCGCGTCGCGAGCTCCGCGCCCGAGCTCGCGACGCGGCGCGGGCGCCACATTTGACGCCCGCGCGAGGTGTTGTCGGTCAGGCGGTCGTTGGCTTCCTGCGGGCGCCGGCCGCCGTCCCGGCGGCGCGCTTGACGCCGCCGCTGACGGCGCCGGTGACAGCGGTCAACGGCTTGGCGATGCCTTCGAGCCCCCGCCGCTCGGCCTTGACCCCGAAGGCGATCTCGATCAGGCCGCCGACGATCATCAGGATCGACGCCGATCGCCAGCGCGAAGAAAATGTCCGAGGTGTTGCCGGTCGGGATCAGGCGGCCGAACAGCTGCGGCCCGATGATCCCGCCGATACCGGTGCCCGACCGCGTAGAAGACCGCGATCGCCAGCGCCCGCGTCTCCATCGGGAAGATCTCGCGACACGGTCAGGTACGCCGCGCTGACGCCCGCCGAGGCGAAGAAGAACACCACGGACCAGGAGATCGTCAGCGTCGTCGCGTTCAGCTGGTGATGGTCGAACAGGTAGCCGGTGATCAGCAGCAGGACACCCGAGAGGATGTAGGTGCCCGGAGATCATCGGCTTGCGTCCGACGGTGTCGAACAGCGGCCCGAGCACGATCGGGCCGAGCAGGTTGCCGACAGCGAATGCGACCAGGTAGTAGGGCGCGTCGGCGGTGGCGACGTGGAAGAACGTGCTCAGGAGGGTCGCGTAGCCGAACAGGATCGCGTTGTAGAGAAACGCCTGCCCGATGAAGAGCGCCGAGCCCGAGCACGGTCCGCTTCGGATACGTCTTGACGATCGCCCGCGTGATCTCCCAGAGCGGATCGACTTGCGCTGGTGGATCGTGATCGTCTCCTCCGGATCGTCGAGCTCCGCGCCGGTGTCCTCGACCACCTGACGCTCGATATCCCGCGTGATCTCCTCGGCCTCTTTCTCGCGGCCATGGATGAACAGCCAGCGGGGGCTTTCGGGCACGTGCCGGCGCACGATCAGGATCGCCGTGCCGAGGATGGCGCCCAGGCCAAAGCAGACTCGCCAGCTGAGCAGCGGCGAAAAGACGTGCAGAGCGACGACGGACAGCAGCGCGCCGGCCGCGGCACCCGCCCAGTAGGTGCCGTTGATCAGGATGTCGATCCGGCCCCGGTGCTTTGACGGGATCAGCTCGTCGATCGCGGAGTTGATCGCCGAGTACTCGCCGCCGATCCCAGCGCCGGTCACGAACCGGCAGGCCATGAAGAACAGCGGCGTCCAGGCGAACGCGGTCGCGACCGTCGCCGCGAGGTAGACGCCGAGCGTAATCATGAACAGCCGCTTGCGTCCGAACATGTCAGTCAGCCGCCCGAAGAACAGCGCCCCGAAGCACGCTCCGGCGACATACATCGACGCCGCCCAGCCGGCGATGTCGGCGGCGGAGATGTTGATGCCGCTGCCCTTGGCCGAGATCGCTCCGGCGATCGAACCGACGATCGTCACCTCTAGACCGTCGAGGATCCAGACCGTCCCGAGCCCGATCAGGATCCGCATGTGCCAGCGGGACCACGGCAGCCGGTCGAGTCGTGCCGGGATGTTCGTCTCGATCGTTCCGAGTTGTTCGCCTGTCGCCTCAAGCAACGCCATGGCCAGCGCCTCCTCCTCAGTCGTGCCGGATACGGACTGCTACCCGGTCATCGCGCCGACCACTCAAGGAGGTCTGGGCGCTGACAGCTTCCGAGCATGATGCGTTGCGGGATCTAGCCCCGGCGCCCCGTAGCGACCGCGTTCGCCGCCAGTCACCGGATACCGTGCAGCCGGATGGAGACAGCCCGGCCGACGATCAACCACCCCGTGTTCGCGCGCCTCTACGGCCGCTTCAGCGCCGCGGCTGAAGCTCGCGGCGTCGCCGAGCATCGCGAGCGGCTGCTCGCCGGCCTCTCGGGCCGGGTGCTCGAGCTCGGTGCCGGGACCGGCCTGAACTTCGGCCACTACCCGAGCACCGTCACCGAAGTGGTGGCGATCGAGCCCGAGCCCTACCTGCGCGAGCGCGCGCTCGACGCAGCGGCGGCCGTGTCCGTGCCGGTCACTGTCGCGGATGCAGTCGGCGAGGCGATCCCGTTTCCCGACTCGAGCTTTGATGCGGTCGTCGCCTCGCTGGTGCTGTGCTCGGTCTCTGACCAGGCGCTCGTGCTGGCGGAGTTCCGCCGTGTGCTCAAGCCGGGCGGCAGCCTCCGCTATTACGAGCACGTGGTCTCACGCAGCCCCGGGCGCGCCCGGATGCAACGGCTGCTCGACACAACGGTGTGGCCACGCGTCGCGGGCGGCTGTCACCTTGCCCGGGACACCGGCGCTTCGATCCGGGCGGCCGGGTTCACGGTCGAGCACGAGCAGCACCTGCTGGTCAAGACGAGCACGCTCGAGCCCGCGATCGGGCATCTGCTCGGTGGCGCTTCACTGAGCGCGGCTACTTGATCCGCGCGTTGACCTCGTCCAGCGTCAGCGCCGGCGAGTCGCAGTGTTCGAAATCGCAGACGAACGGCGCACCGTCGTGATGAAGGTGAAAGTGCACCGCTTCCCGCTTGGGCGAGCCGGTCAGAGCACGCCGGATGTTTGCGCTGATCCTCTTCGACATGGGTTTTGATCCTTGATTTTGCAGTCGCTACGCGCAGACGCTACGTAGCGTTGCTCTCCATCAAAGTACACGATCCGCTACGTTTCGTTTCATGACCGCCGAGACCGACGACAAGATCCTCGACGCGACCCGTGAGCTGCTCGTCGAGCACGGCGTTCAGGGACTGACCGTCAAGGGGGTCGCGACGCAGTCGGGGGTCGCGAAGACGACGATCTACCGCCGCTACCGGTCAAAGCACGAGCTCGCGCTCGCGGTTCTGTTGCGGATGGTTCAGGAGGTCGTGACGGTGCCCGACCTCGGCGACACCCGTGCCGAGCTGGTGGTGTTCGTGAACGGCGCCGTCAGGGATCCTCGGCGCGACCCTGATGGGACGTGTGATGCAGGGACTGGTCTCGGACCTTGCCACCGATCTCGAGCTCGGACGGGCGTTTCGCGAGCAGATCGTCGCCGCGCGGCTGGCCGAGGTGCGCCGCCTGGTCGACATCGGGATCGCGCGCGGTGGACCTGAAGCCCGGGATCGACTACGAGCTCGTCCACGACATGCTGTTCGGCCCCGTCTACTACCGGCTGTTGTTGAGCGGCGCACCGCTCGATGCCGAGCTTGCGCAGCGGATCGTCGAGCGGTGCTGCCCGGGCTCGCCGCCGAACACTGAGCCCTCGCCGCCGAACGCTGAGCCGGCTCACGGGCAGGCGCGGGCCTTGACTACGGCCGCCGGCGGCGTAGTCTGGATCTGTGAAGGCGTGGATGCTCCCGTGGCTGTTCCCTTTGTGGATGCTGGCCGCGGTCGCGTCGCTCTCGGTCTCCGGCGTGCTGGCGATCGCGCTCGCGATCGTCTCGGGATGGGTCGTGTTCCGTTCCTGGCCGGCTACATCCGCGCTCACACTCGGCCTCCCGATGGCGCCTGGAGCGACCTCGAGGTCGATTACTGGCGGATCAGCCGCCCCTGACGCGCGCGTGTGCCAGTGCGCGGGCCTTGCGTGCGGGTCTCGGAACGCTATGAACCGTAGGGGTACATAGCGTTCCAAGAGTTCCCTGTTGCGGCCTTCGGAACATCTTGCACGTATAACGTGCAATCGGTTCCACGCGCTCACGGGGGCGCGCCAGCTCAGGCGATCTTGCTCAGCGAAGCTGCGGCGGCAGGGCGATGGGCACCAAGCACACCATGCCCTCGGAGAAGCCAGCCGAGCCGATTCCGAATGCGGCGTTGAAGCGGTCAAGGTTGACGACGGTCAGCAGCGCTGTGATCTCGACCAGCTGCCGCTCGTCGAACTGGTCCCGCATCCGCGCGAACAGCTCGTCGGTCACCTCGACCGGCGTGCGCATCACCGCCACCGTGTAGTCGAGCGCCAGCTTCTCGCGCTCGGTGAACAGGTCACTCTCGCGGTAGCGCGGCAGCGCCAGCAGTTCGTCGTCCGAGAAGCCGGAGTTACGGCAGATCTGTGAGCCGAGGTCGACGCAGAACTCGCAGCCGATCATTTGCGCCCCCTTGAGCTCCACCAGGTACTTGAGCCGCTCATCGACCGTGTTCCCCTTGCGCACCGCGCCCTGGAACCTGCCCATCCCGATCATCATCTTCGGCTGGTGTGCCCAGATCTCCACCGGCTCGATGCCGCGGCCGCGCGCGGCCGCGCGTCCCGTCATCTTCTTCGTGCCGCTGCCCATGAACCGATAGACGAGCCTGACGACCGGGCCGGCCTGCTGCCTCGGGACTCCTTCGATGCGTGCCATATGTCCCATCCTTGTCACGTCGGTTGCCTTTACTGGTTCGACCCGACGCGAGCCGGTGATGTGACAGCGAGGCTCCCTCAGTTGGGTATCGGGCTGAGCAGACTCCCCGGGGCCGCCACGTCAGCGATGCTGTGCACACCACTAGGAACCGGGAGGTCAGAGATGTACTCGATCGCAAGGCGGATGCAGTGACCGGGGCTCCGATTGGTCTCGAGCCAGAGGCCGCCGCGCTCCGTGACGAAGCGGTGCAGCTGCTGCGGGACCTCCTCAGGATCGACACCTCCAATCCGCCGGGGCACGAGACGGCGGCGGCGGAGCTGCTCGCTCGCTATCTGGAAGGCAACGGAATCGCCTGTGAGCTCGTCGCCCGAGACCCTGAGCGAGCCAACGTGGTGGCTCGGCTGGCGGGAAGCGGCGACGGGCCCTCGCTGATGCTGCTCGGCCACACGGACGTCGTCCCTGCCGAGCAAGGTCTCTGGCGTCAGCCGCCGTTTGGCGGTTGTCTTGACGACGAGGGCTACGTGTGGGGACGTGGGGCGCTAGACATGAAGAACGAGGTCGCCAGTCGTGCGGTGGCGATGGCTGCGCTTGCACGGTCCGGAGAACGGCTCAATGGCGACCTGGTGTTCGTGGCGGTCGCCGACGAGGAGGATGGGACCAACGACGTCGGGATGTCGTGGCTCGTGCAAGCGCGGCCGGACCTGGCGACCGACTATGTGCTCAACGAGGGTGCAGCCGAGCGCCTGCTGCTTGCCGACGGGCGAACCATCGTGACGCTCAGCGTCGGCGAGAAAGCCGCGACCTCGGTGCGCGTCACCGCGCTCGGCGAGCCGGGGCACGCGAGCATGCCGTATGACGTCGCGCACGCGGTCCCGATCCTGGCGGAGCTGATCGGCCGGCTCGCTCGCTATCGCCCGCGCCGGCGCCTGATGCCTGCGACCCGGACGATGCTGCAGGCTCTGCTCGGCACCCAGGATGAGCTTGCCGAGGCCGACCTCGATCGGGCCGTCGAGCAAGCCGCGGCGCTCCATCCCGCTTTGCGCGGGATGATCGCGCCGCTCTTTAGCACCACGATCGCACCCACCCGCCTGCAGGGTTCGGGCGCGCTGAATGTACTGCCGGCTCGCGCCAGCGTCGACTGCGACTGCCGCCTGCTCCCTGGCACGACCCTCGAGGAGCTTCGCGCGGAGCTGGTGGAGGCGCTCGGAACGGATCTGGCCTATGAGCTCGAATTCCTCGATCCGCTCGTCGGTGGCACGATCTCGACGCTCGACTCGCCGCTGCACACGATCTGCGAGCGCTTCATCGCCAGGCACGACCCGAAAGCGATCCTGTTGCCCACGATCTGCACGGGCTTCACGGACTCACACTTCGCCCGCAAGTCGTACGGGTCAGTCGCCTACGGGTTCTGGCCTATGCGTCGCACGCCGTATGAGGTCTGGAGCACGACCGTTCACGGTCACGACGAGCGCGTCCATGCCGACGACCTCGGCTACGCGACGCTCTTCCATCTCGAGGCGTGTCGGGCGCTTTTGCAAGCGCGCGAACCTTGAGCTGAGGCGAGCGGTCTCAGATCTTCCCGTCGCCGTCGCTGCACGCCGGCCGTGTCGAAGATCGTCGTGAGGTGCTGCTGTACGGTGGCGGAGACTATGACCTGCGGACCCTCCCGCGGTGGGTTTGGAGACGCGTGCGCGTCCTGCTGAGCTTTGAGAACTTCGCCGGCTTCGGCGGAACCGAGACCTACACGCTGACCGTCGCGAAGGAGCTCGACCGGCTCGGCCACGATGTCGCGATCTACTCTCCGAACCGCGGTGCCATGGCCGAGTTCGCCGGCGAGCAAGGGATCCGCGTCATCGGGAGATGTGAGCTTCCCAGTTCTTGTGACCTGGTGATCTCATCGGATGCTGCCACCTGCCATGACCTCGCCGGACACTGTCGCAAAGCGGTGCATGTCTTCGTTGTTCACTCGGTGGACTTCATGCTCCAAGCTCCGCCGCAGCTGCCTGATCGCTGCCAGGCGGTCGTCGTTCTGAACGATCGCGTCCGTCGAGCGGTGGAGGCCCGGGCTTGGCACGCGCCCGTCGTGAGGATGCATCAGCCGATCGATCTCGGCCGTTTTGAAGGACTCGGCCCCGGACGCGCCAATGCCCGCACGGTTGTGGTGCTGAGCAATTACCTCAAGGGTGCTCGGGCCCAGCTGATCGAGGATGCGTGCCGGGCCAACGAGTTGGACGTGAGATGGATCGGTGCCACGGGCCATCCGACCTCGTCTCCGGAGCTCGCCATCGCCGGCGCGAAGCTCGTTGTCGGCCTAGGCCGCAGCGTTCTCGAGGCGATGGCGGCCGGCCGTGCCGTATACGTCTACGGCGTAATTGGCGGGGATGGCTGGGTGACGCCAGAGCGCTACGCCGCGATGGAAGCCGATGGGTTCGCTGGTACTTCAGCGGCCGATGTCGTGATCGATCGCGCTCGCCTGGCCGATGACCTCGAGTCCTGGAATGAGACTATGGGGGAACTCAACCGCGATCTGGCCGCGGCTCACCACAGCGCGCGCGAGCACGCCGTCGAGCTCGTCAATCTAACCCGAAGGCTGGAGGCCTCTCCGCGGGTCGAGCCGTCCTTTGGCGACGAGTTTTCTCACCTGATTCGATGCCAACGGCAGAGCGAAATCCGGGCGATCCTGAATCTGGCCGAGGTGGACCGGCTGAGCTCGCTGTTGGCCCAAGCCAACGCCGATCTGACGAAGATGGAAAGCGCAGCGAGAGCGGCCGACGAGCGCCTCGAAGCGCTTCAAAGCACTCGCCGATTCCGCCTGGCCTGTCGGATCGCATCGCCGGTGGACCGAATGCGAGCCCGCCTGGGCATGACCCGCTGAGCGCTACGGCCAGCATCGCGCCGGAGCTCGCGATCGCCTGGGCGTCTCACCGGGTTGCTTCCAGCTCCTCGACCAGGATGCGATCGATCGCCCCGGTGAAGCGGTCTTCCGCGAAGCGCTCGGCGGATTCGCGGCACGCGTCTGAACTCAGGGAGGAGCTTTCGAGGGCCCGCACGGTCTCGGCGATCGACCGTGGATCGGGACGATCGACAAGGATCCCCGTCACTCTGTCTCTCACTACTTCCGGCGCGCCACCGGCCCGGGCTCCGATCACGGGTGTCCCGCACGCCTGCGCTTCGGCCATGGCGATACCGAAGGTCTCGACTGACGGGCAGATCAGCGCCCGGCTCGACCGGTAGTGCCCGAGCAGCGCGACGTCGTCGCATGCACCCACGAATCTCACGTTCGCGGGCGCTGTCCGGCGCAGCTGCGTGAGCGCGGGCCCATCGCCGGCGACGACGAGCCCTTCCTCTAGGCCACGGAAAGCCTCGATGACCATGTCGACACGCTTGAAGGACACGAGCCGGGCGACCACCAGAAAGGCTCGCCGATCCGCCGGACCTGGGGTGAAGAAGTGCGTTCGCACAGGCGGGTGGACGACGTCAGCTCTGCGCCCATGGACACGCTGCAGCTCACGTGCCGAGAACTGCGAGTTGGCGATCAGGCGCTGGGGCCGGCGCAGCATTCTGCGGTCGTATGCACGCAGAGCCGGGAGCGCGGCGAGGAGCGCGGGCTGCAGCGCCCTGTGCTCGTCGCTGACGTAGCTTTTTGAGAATCCGTACAGATGCGGCGGCAGGCCAGAGTGGTAACAGACATGAGGGGTTGACGGCGCTACGCGCGCCGCCAGGCTCCAGCCGCTCTGCGTGATCGAAACCACGACATCCGCGTCCTGGACACCTGCGCAAGCGACGCGCATGCCATAGAGCGGCGCCAGAAATGCCCGGCGCCGGTCGGCGCCGCGTCCGAGAAGTCGAGTACGGTCGTCCCAGGAAGTACGGTGGCCCGCGGGGCGGTTGGTAGCGACGAAGCGGGGGGCGAGCGCGGCCGCGTCCGGGTAGTACTCCATCAGCGCCTGCACCGCCCGTTCCTGGCCGCCCAGATCAGCGGCCTGTTCGAGCACTATCACCAGGCGCCGAATCAACTCGCACCATGCAACACGGACCAGCTCACCTCGTAGCGGATGATGCACGGGCGTTGGAGCAATTCCAGCGGTCCACCGTTGAGCCCCGGTAGCTGCGTTGCATATGCCGCGAGCGCCTGGAGCTTGCGCTGCACGTCCGCGGCGGAGAGTCCGTGCTTTGCCGCCTGGAGTCCGAGGCCTGACGGGAGGAATCGCTGCCACCACACCTCCACCACCAGGTGGGGGTTGTCGTCGTGCGCGCTCACCCAGCCTGGCCATCCGTACTTGACCGCGTATGGCAGGTCGGCGTACAGCCTCAGTGGCGGACCTCCACTGCGTGCAAGCTCGAGCGCCGCCTCCCTGATTTGCACGTGATCGTCGTGCCCCCCGATTGCGGCGGGTGCCCACACCTGCGCAGCACCATCAACGATGCGCGCGAGCGCGTCGCGCAGAGCCCCGGAGTCGAGCGGCCCGTGACGGTACTGCGTCTCTGGGAAGTCGAGCGATATCGCCTCCCGTCCGGCAGTGGCAAGTGCGACACGGTCTTCCCGTAGTCGTTCGAGCATCCGGGTGCGAGAGTCAGTGGCACCCGTCAGGCGGTCCCAGGGCGAGAGTACGTCGATCGCCGGCAAACCGCTGCAGACGTTGACGACCTGCACATCCCCCGGAGCGCCTATCACCGACCAGGCACTGAGCACCGCATCATCGAGGTGTGGGGAGAGCACGACGACGCGTCCGGCGGATGCCTCAGCCACGCGCCATCACGGGACCGCTGCGGCCCCCGCCAGTTCCGTACTCGCGAGCATCACCGTCTCCAGCTGAGCGCCGTCGTTGGCGAACCTCAGCTTGTAAGGCTCACCGCCGCGAAGCAGGCGATACTCGTCGACGCCGTCGTCGAGGGCGGCGCGGACCGTATGGGCGAGCAGCGCGAAGCCGATCGACAGCTTGTCGTAGCGTCGATCGCGGCCAGCCTGGTAGTACCACTCGGCATTGGCATAGCGAAAGCCATACCAGGCGGCGACCGGGCATCCGTCGAGCTCTGCGATCCACAACCGCAGCCATCCTCGCTCCAGCGCCTTCGCCGCGAAGGCGCGGTGCAGAGTCGCCCGGTCACCGGCGAACGATCTCGATGCGCCGTCCCACCGGGCCTCGTGCAAGCTAAGCAGCGCGTCAAGGTCCGCGTCCAAGCGTGAGCGGTCCTTGGTCAGCCGGTAGCGCAGAGCGTGCTCGCGAGCCAGCCTGCGTTCGCGGCGGCGAACCTGCTGGCGAAAGTTCGCGCTTCGCGTTGCCAAGAACGCCTCCCAGTTGCTCCCACCAGCGCGCAGAACCGGGCTGCACGTCCGGCGGATGCGATGGGCGCCGAGCATGCTGCCCCATCCTCCCTGCTCGGGGAGATCGTCGCCCACGAAGACGTCGAAGCGGGCCCGACTCTCGTGCAGCACCCGGCGCATCGCTTCGCCCACGGCGAGGCGGTCGCGCGGAGCGCACACCGGGCCCAGTAGATCGGCCTCGCGATGACCGAGGAATCGCAGCTCGCGATTTGGGCCTCCGGAAGACACGTACATAGGAAGCAATGCCACCAGGGATCCATCCGGTCGGCGGCAGATGAAGGACATGAGCGAACCCC
Organism: uncultured Solirubrobacterales bacterium; assembly: GCA_963703825.1. Lineage (GTDB taxonomy): Bacteria > Actinomycetota > Thermoleophilia > Solirubrobacterales > Solirubrobacteraceae > Palsa-465. The sequence continues at coordinate 54,045 of CAVPFS010000004.1, forward strand.
GGAAGCCGAAGACCGCCCACCAGGTCGAGATCCACTCGCGGGTCGCAAACAGGTTTCCGCAGCGTTGCGCGAGTCGATCCCACTCGGCGTCCTCTATCTCTGTGAGCTCGCCCACGGGCTCGATGCGCAGCTGCTCCTCCACACACGCCCGCGCGTGCCCTTGGGCTGCATTGGCGAGTCTGCACCCGGAGTGGATCACCAGAGGGCGGAAAGGTAGCGTGTTCGCCCGTGGATCTGATCTCAGTGCGACCGGATCTTCCACCGGGGCCCTATCTCGTCGCCGGCTCGGGCAGAGCCGGCGGCGCGGCGTCGCGGCGGCTCGCGGCGCTCGCCGCCGCCGACGCGGTGGCCGTGTGGGACGGAGGCTCCAGCGACGCCGTGCGCGCAGCTTCCCGCGCACTGAAGCGCGAGGGAGTGACGGTGGTGCTCGGCGGGGACGGTCTGCGACTCCTGGAAGGACCGGCGTCACCGAACTGCGTCATCAAGAGCCCCGGGGATCCGCCGACCGTGCCGCTGATGCAGGCACGACGCCGGGGAATTACCATCATCGACGAGTTTGAAATGGGCTGGCGAGTTGACGGTCGGCCATTTGTCGCGGTGACTGGCACAAACGGCAAGTCCACCGTCGCTTCGCTGGCCGTTGCACTGCTCCGTGCCAATGGTGCCGGTCCCGCGCTAGCGGGCAATGTTCACCCCGGGCCGCCGTTCACGGCGCTCGCTCCCGAGGACGGAGACATCGTCGTATGCGAGGTCTCGAGCTTTCAGCTGGAGGAATGCCCTGCGTTCTTGCCCGAGGTCGCGGTGCTGACTAACCTCAGCCACGAGCACCTCGACCGACACCTGACGATGCGGCGTTACGGTGCCGCCAAACGCCGCATGTTCGTGCGCGGGCGCGGGCGCGCGCCCGTCGCGGTCGTGAGCGTTGACGACAGCTTTTCGGGACCGGGATCGCAGAGGAGATCCGTGATCGGGGGGGTACGGTGCTGTGCTTCGGCGAAGGTCGGCGGGCCGATTACCGCCTCGCCGGCTGCCGCTGGACGGCGCGCGAGGGCTCGGCTCTGGCCGAAACGCCCGTTGTTAGACCAGGTAGAATCCTCTTCGAAGTAGGTAACGTACCAAGAGAAGAACAAGAAGCCCTAAAAAGAGCGTCAGCGAAATTGGGACTAAAAACGCGCTTCGTTGACCGCGTTGAACAGTTTAAGGTAAAAAGATGAAAAAAGCTAAAGAATTTAGAGACCAAACCGTAGAAGACTAGGCTTTTTTTTTTTTTTTTTAAAAAGAAAGAAAGAAAGAAAGAAAGAAAGAAAGAAAGAAAGAAAGAAAGAAAGAAAGAAAGAGAGAGAGAGAGAGAGAGAGAGAGAGAGAGAGAGAGAGAGAGAGAGAGATAGTGCACTCAGGGTGTGGCCCAACTCTAACTCTAAGTTAAGCAGAAGAAAAAGGCATGAGTGCAGTGGTTGGTCG
>CAVPFS010000005.1:0-22175 GCA_963703825.1 uncultured Solirubrobacterales bacterium
CACCCGGTGACAGCCCCGCGCGCAGTCGAGCACGATGCGCATCCGCGACGGCGTGGTGGCCGAGGCGAAGCTGAAGCGGTCGTCAGCCCGCCACGCGAGCCGCCGCGCACGCCAATGGAACGCGAGAACCGGCGGCGACAGCCCGCGCAGTCCCCACATCCAGAGCACGTCGTGGCGGAGCCTTCCGAGTCGTGCGCGTACGGGCTTGACGCCGGCCGGGGTCCTCATCGCGACCGAGCCTAGCCTCTGGCCCACTCTGGCCCACTCTGTCCGCCGGCAACCCGTACCGCTGGCGCGGAGCGCATCGATCGGCGACGATCCAGCCGTGAGTGAGCTCGACAGCCTGATCGATGAAGCCCTGGCGGCGCCGGTGGCCGGGTGGGACTTCTCGTGGATCGCGGGACGCTCGACAACCGAGCCGCCGCCGTGGAGCTACGAGGAGATCGTGGCCGCTCACGCTGCCCACGCACGGGCGATGCTCGACATGGGCACGGGCGGCGGCGAAGTGCTCGCGAGCCTCGGCGCGCGGGCGCCGGTCACGGTCGCGACCGAGGCGTGGGCCCCGAACATCCCTGTCGCCAGAGAACGACTGGCGCCGCTCGGGATCGCGGTCGTGCAGGTGGAGGGTGCTCCTGACAACGTCGATCAGCCCGGCCCGCAAGGCGGTGCGCTCCCATTCGGCGACCACGCGTTCGACCTCGTGATCAACCGTCACGAGGCCTTCGTCGCCACCGAGGTCGCGCGCGTGCTCGAGCCCGGCGGGACGTTCCTGACCCAGCAGGCCGACAGCGGCTCCTACGACGACCTCCGCGCCGCGCTCGGTCAACCACAACCGCCAACGCCGTCATGGCTCGGCCTCGCGGTCGAGCAGTGCGAGGCGGCCGGGCTGACCGTGGTCGACACCAAACTCGGCGACGAACGCCTGAGCTTCGACGACGTCGGGGCCTTGGTCTACTTCCTGCGCCTCGTCCCCTGGGCGGTGCCGGGCTTCGAGCCGCGCGAGCAGAGATCTACGCTCGAGGCCCTCCACAAGCGCCTCGAGCACGCCCCACTCCAGATCCGCCAGCCCCGTTTTATGTTGACAGCGACCCGCCCGCCGCACTGAACCTGCGTATCTAAACGAAACATGCGTGCGCTTAAGTACGCAGGTCCGTCAAAACGGCGCTGCGATCGGGTTCAGCTACCCGACTTCGACCACCACGCGCACCGTCCCCGGAGGCCGCGTCGCCGCGATCTCCAGCGCCTGGTCGAACTCCTCGAGCCCGAGCCGGTGCGAAACCCAGCTGCCGGCGTCGAGCCGGCCCTCGCTCGAAAGCGCGATCACCGCTGCGAGGTCTTCGATTCCCGACGCGTAGGCACCGACGATCTGCAGTTCGTGCGCCATGAACGCGCTTGAGACCTCGAGCGTCAGCATCGAGTCGACGACGGACCCGAGCACGAGCCGGCCGCCACGCCGCAGCAGCGCGACGCCGACCCCCGGAGCGGCGGCCTGGCCGCTGAAGTCGATCACCGCGTCCATCCGCCCGCTGCTGTGGCGAAGGGCTCGCGCGGCGCCGTCGAGTCCCTGGTGCACCTCGACGCCGAGCGCCTCTACCCGCTCGGCGCTCGCCTCGCTCCGAACCACGGCCGCGAGATGGAGATCCGGGTCAAGTGCCCGTGCGACGGCCAGCACGCCCGTCCCCAGTCCACCGGCGCCGAGCACGCACAGCGCGCCCCCGGGCGGCAGCCCCGCAAGCCGGACCGCGTTGTGGGCCGTCGCCGCAGCGTCGGCGAGCAGCGCCGCCGCATCCGGCTCGAGGCCGTTGGCGGGCAGCATCCGCGACACGGGCCAGACGACCTTCTCGGCGAACCCGCCCGGATCGTGGAACCCCAGCGCCCTGACCTCGTCGCAGCGCTGATCCTCGCCGCGCAGGCAGCCAGGGCAGTGGCCACACGGCGCCAGCGGATGCAGAACGACGAGCTCTCCTACCGACACCGGCGACTGATCGGCATTGACCTGCTCGACGATCCCCGCGACCTCGTGGCCCGGCCGCACCGGATACGACGCCCCGCGCGGTAGGACCATGCCTCGCAGCAGGTGCAGGTCAGTTGCGCAGACCCCGCAGGCGAGCACGCGCACGCGGGCGAACCCGACCGGCGTCTCCGGCTCGGGGCCGTCGCACAACCGGGCCGCGCCATCGTCCATCTCGACGTATCGCAACGGTCAGGGCCTCAAGAGCTCGCGTGCGATCGTCATCTTCTGCACCTCGGCGGTCCCCTCTTCGAAGCGCTGGGCGCGGGCGTCGCGGTAGACGCGCTCGATCGCGCTCGGCGAGAAGTAGCCGATCCCGCCGTGGATGTTGAGCGCCGCGTCGGTGACCCGCTGGAGCATCTCGGCCGCGAACAGCTTCGCCATCGCCGACTCGGCGATCGCCGCGCGGTCGTCCTCCCACGAATGTGCTGCCCGCATCACCAGCGCCCGGGCTGCCTGGACGTCGGTCGCCATCTCGGCCAGCTTGAACGCAATCGCCTGGCGCTCGGCGAGCTTGCGCCGAACGTCTCGCGCGTCTGCGCGTAGGCGACCGCGAGGTCGAGCGCCCGCTGGGCGAGCCCGACGCAGCTCATCGCGAGCGAGATCCGGCTCGGCGCCAAGAACCCGCCAACCGCAACCGCGAGCCCCTCCCCCTCCCCACCGAGCCGGTTACCCACGGCGACCGGGGCACGATCGAACCGCACGACCGCGTGGTCGGTGCCGCGCACGCCCATCGACTCGGGCATCGGCTCCGCAAGCACGCCCTCGCAGCCAGAAGCGACCATCAGCGCGACGGTGCCCTCGCCGCCGCGCGTGCCGTCGACCCGGGCGATCACGAGCAGGTAGTCCGCGATTGACCCGAACGTGATCAGGTGCTTGGTCCCGCTCAGGTAATAGGTGTCGCCCTCGCGGCTGACGCTTGAGCGGATGTCCGCACCGGTGCCGGCGTCAGGCTCGGTCAGCGCGAACGCGACCTTGATCTCGCCGGCGATCAGGGGCTCCACGAAGCGCTGAACTGATCGCCGCTCGCGTGCGCTGCGATCGGGCGCCAGATGCCGTTGCACACGTGAACGATCATCCGCAGCGAGCCGTGCGACATCGAAAACAGCTCCAGCAGCTCGAGGTAGGGCGGTAGCGCCAGCCCGCGGCCGCCGTGCGGCACCGGAGCCGTGAGTCGCAGATAGCCGCGGTCGCGCAGCTCGTCCCAGAGCTCGAAGGGCACCTGTCCGTCTCGCTCGATCCGCTCCGACCAGCTTTCGCCCGGGCCCTCGACGTAGGCGCGGACCTCGCGGGTCAGCGCTGCGAAGTCAGCGCTGTCAGGAACTGCGGCCACGCTCACGGGGTGAGCTCGTACGGGTAGTCCGTCAGCAGCTCGCAGCCGTCGTCGGTGACCAGCACCAGGTCCTCGAAGCGGACCATGCCGACGTCGGACCGTCGCAGCCCCGGATCAATCGCGAGCACGTCTCCGGGGACCAGCGGCTGGGTCCCGGTGCGCCCCAGGCCGGGTGCCTCGTGGACCCGCAGCCCGACTCCGTGTCCGAGCGAGAACTGAAAGCCGTCCTCGGGATCGTCGCCCCGACCGGTGCGCTGCGTGCGGTACCCCTCGGCCTCGAACAGGTCACAGCAGTGGTCGTAGAGCTCGCGGCCAGTGATCCCCGGGGCGGACCGCCTCGTAGGTGTCCTCGAGCGCCTGGCGACAGAGTCGCTCCTGACGCAGCGTCTCCTCGGGGCGCCTCACCGCAGACGAGGAACGTGCGGGTCATGTCGGCCCAGCAGTCGGACTCGAGGATCGCGGCGGCCAGACGTCGACGGTGATCGGCAGCCCGGCCGGCAGCCGCCCGCTGCCGGGGTCGTGACCCACGCCCTGCCAGACCGACGAGACGATCACCTCCGGAGGCAGGAGCGTGCCGTGCTCCCATGCGGCGTGGCGGTCATAACGCCGCGCGAATCATCTCGGCCGTCAGCGGGCCGCCGTCGAGCGACAGCGCGTCGCCGTCGGCCTCGGCCTCGCGCAGCAGCGCCGCCGCCGTCCGGATCGCGGCCTCGGCGGCGACCTGGGCCCGGCGGATCCCAGCGAGCTCGAGCTCGGACTTGCGCCGGCGCCGCAGCGCAATCGCCTCGCCGTCGATCTGAATCCCAAGCCCGTCGGCACGCAACCGCTCGCCGACCGCCAGCGGGAAGTCGAAGTTCACAATCGCCTTGCTGACCTGGGTGTGAGCCGCGAACCGCGAAGCGAGCTCGAGGTCGATCTGATCGCGGCTGAGGCCGCTGCCAAGGAGTTCGTAGAGGCCGAGGTTCTCCATCTGGACCAGCTCCGCGTCCGGGCGGCACTCCGCCAGGCGCTGATGCTCGAGTCCCGAGGAGAGGATCCACGTCTTGCCCTGATCTTCGATCAGCATGAACGCGTCGCCGATCGCGATCGGAACCTCGTGGCGCAGCGAAGCGTCGCGATCGGTGTCGCCGTACATGACCAGAGCGGTCACCGGAGAGCTCCTCCCCGGTCGCGCGGCTGTCGCCCGGATTCTCGATCACGTTTGTGAACGACCATCGGCGGAGAACCCTAGTGGGTCGAATGTTTCCGGGAGTCCCACTAGCCGAGGAGCGCCACCGCGCCGGCGGCGCGCAACTTCCGCCAACACGCCGGTTTTCAACCGGTGGCGTAACCAACACGGAGGCACAATGAGACGTACAACAACAAAACTCCTCGTCGCGGTCGTAGTGCTGGCGGCGATGGTCACAGGAGTCGCGGCGGCCGCACTCGCATCACCGACGGCCACCACCGAGGGCGCGAGCAGCGTCAGCAACTTCAAGGCGATGCTGCACGCGAAGATCAACCCGAATGGCACTGAGACCAGCTACGTGTTCCAGTACGGCATCACGACCGCGTATGGCGCCACGAGCGCGAACCATTCGGCAGGGAGCGGGACTGTACCGCTCAAGGTCGTGACCGCGATCGGCGGCCTCACGCCCGGGACCGTCTACCACTATCGCGTGCAAGCGGTCAACCGAGACGGGACCAGCGTCGGCGCTGATCGAACGTTCACAACGACGGGGCCGCCACCGGCGGGCGTCGTCACCGGACCGGCGGTCAACGTGACTAAGACCTCGGCGACCCCGACCGGCACCGTCTACACCAACGGCGCCGCGACCACGTGGGCAGTGCAGTACGGCGTCACGACCGCCTACGGCTCTCAGCACTTCGGACAGACGGTGGCTAACTCGGCCACTCCCGTGCCGGTCCCGGTGAAGCTCAGCGGCTTCGCGCCCGCGACGCTGTTCCACTACCGGCTGGTCGGATACCACGGCTCAAAGGTCGTGTCCTACGGGGCCGACCAGGTCTTCTTCACCGAGCCGGTCGTGCGGCCCAAGCCGCGCGTTTCGGCGCACACCAAGCCGTCAGTCGCCCACCATCACCCGTTCAAGTTCACGACCAGCGGTTCGCTCCGCGGAGCGAGCTCGATCCCGTCGTTTGCGCGCTGCACCGGCAACATTGGTCTGCGCTACTACCGCGGGCACAAGCAGCTGCGCTTCATCCTCCTCGGGCTCCGGCAGGACTGCAAGTTCTCGGTCAAGACCTCGTTCGGGCAGGTTCCCGGTTCGGGCGCCACGCCGGTCTCGATCAAGATCACGTTCCGAGGCAACGGCTATGTGGCCCGCGCGCACCACACTGATCACGTGACCGTCCGCTGAGCGATCGCGGGCTCCCGGTCATCGGGCCGGGAGCCCGCCCGCGCGGGTAGGCTTGCGCGCCATGCCGGACAGCGGGCCGCGATCGTCGCGCGCCGAGATCGTGCTGCTGGTGGCGCTGGCGGGCTGGGCGTTGTTCCCGCTCGTGCTGCTGCTCGTCCACGCCGCGCAGACGCATACAACCTTCACCGGCGCCGACGGTCTGATCGGCGCCGATGGCGTTCTGGGGGCCGACCAGCTCCAATACCTGGCCTGGGCGCGCGACGCCGGCAGCCACGGCCTCGCGTCGGATTTGTTCACGCTCGCACCCAGCGGCCACGTCTACCTAGAGCCGCTGTTCACGATCACCGGCGTGCTGTTTCGACTCGGCCTCTCGCTGCCGCTCTCCTATCTGCTGTGGAAGCCCTTCGCGGTGCTGGCGCTGTTCGTCGCCGCGGTGGTCTGGGCGCGGCGCTTCTTCGCCGGGCGGGTCGGGGCTCGAGCGGCCGCCGTCGTCCTGGCGCTGTTTCTGTTCACGCCCCTGGCGGCACTGTTCAGCTGGGCGTCGCTGAGCAGGGGCCGTTCGATTTCAGATCTACCTGCTGGCCGACGAGCTGCTGGCGGCGACCAAACTTGGGGCTACGTCCGAGCGCGTTCGGGCTGGCGCTGGTCCCGGTGTCGCTGTTGGCGGTCGAGCGCGCGCTCGAGCCGGGGCTCCCCGGCATGGCCGCGCGGCGAACGAGGCGCTGGGGACTGGCGCTGGCGGCGAACGCGGCGCTGCTGTCGTCCTGGCTTCACCCCTGGCAGGGCATCACGCTGATCCTGATCTTCGCCGGGCTCGCCGTCTGGCGGCGGTTGCGGGGCGTGCTCGTGCTCGCCGTTTGTGCCGTCGCCGCGGCGCTGCCGCTGGCCTATTACTACGTGCTCGGGCACAGTGACGCCGCCTGGAGGCTCGCCTCGACCTACGAAGTGATCCCGCGACTGTCGGGCCTCGTGCTGCTCGCCGGATTCGGCCCGCTGGCGCTGATCGCCGTGTTCGGTCTGCGAAAGCCCACGGGGTCGTGGTCGAGCAGGCGCTACTGCTGTGGATCGCGGGATGCTTTGTGACCTACTTCGTCAACGACGCCTTTGCGCCGCACGCCCTCCAGGGATTGAGCTTCCCGTTCGCGGTGCTCGCGGTCCGCGGCTGGCAGCGGCTGCGCCTCCCCGCAGTGCTCGGGGTGGTGGCGATCGCGATCGTGACGATCCCGGGCCTCGCCTACGACGCTCGCAAGATCGTCCGGGTCGCCCGCAGCAAGACCGTCCAGTACTACCTGCCGAACTCCGACGAGCAGGCGCTGAAATGGATCGCGAGCAAAGCGCCGGCGGGCGGCGTGCTGGCGCCGACGCCGTTCGCGGTTCTGATCCCGTCGCAGACCGGGCCGCCAGGTCTGGGTGGGACACGGGTACTGGAGCCGGGACTACTCCGGCCGCGCGAAGCTGGCCGACGCGCTGTTCGGGGCCGCATGCGCGCGTCGCGCGCAGAGCGTTCGTGCTCAGCACCGGCGCCACGGTTCTGATCTCCGACTGCGGCCACCAGCAAGAACCTGACGCGGGCGCTGCGGCCGCTGCTGGCCTCGGTGCACGAGTTCGGCTGCGCTCGCGTCTACGTGCTGACGGCCGGCCGGTCGGCCAGCCGGTAGACGAATCTCAGCCCTGACCAGGTCTCGATCGATCGCGCAGATCTTGTTGTCGACCAGGCCGGCCGCCAGTCCGAGCTCACGGATGTCGCCGTCTCCGAGAGTCGGTCTCGACGCCCGACGACCGCTTCGGCCATGCGAGCCACAGGCCGCCGTCGGGCTCGAGCGCACCGCGGAGCGCGGCAGGCGCCGTTCCAGCTCTGCGCGCCGGACGAAGAAAGCGAGGATCACGTCCCGCCGGCCCCGCAGGCGCCGGGCGACCGCGACGCCGTCGGGCAACTCGCCGAGCACCGCTGTCGAAGCCTCGGGAGCGTGGACGAGCGCCAGCCGCGCGCCGGGCTTGATTCCCAGCTTGCGCGTCAGCGGCGTGCCGGAGTAGCCGGCGCTCGGCGGGGCTCACAGCCGCGGCCTCCGCGACGACACTCGGCGATCAGCTTGGAGAGCTGGCTGCCCTGCCACGCGATCGGCGAGCGTCCGGGCTCGTCGGTGACCAGTCGCGCGCCCGGGATCGCGGCCGCGTAAGCCTCGCCGACCGCGCGCGGGTGCTCGGGGTCGGCGTCATCGTCGCTGGCGACGACGAGCGTCGGGACCGAGATCGCGCGCAGCTCGTCCAGCGCCTCGAACGGCCGCGAGCGCGGGACCGCCCGCAGCGCGTCGGCCACCGCCTCAGGATGCTCGTGCAGCGCCAGCCGCTGGCGGATCACCTTGAGCACCGTCTCGCGCCAGCGCTCGGGCACCGCTGCGGCTCGCCGTAGGCGGCCAGGAAGCCCTCGACGCCGCCGGTGCGCAGCCCGTCCGAGAGCGCGTCCCAGTGCGCCAGGCGCGCCGGGTCATCGCTGGCTCTCCGCGGCTCATAGGCCGGCGTTATGACAACCAGCCCCCCCACCCGCTCGGGCCGGCGCAGGGCCAGCCACAGCAGCGTGTGGGCCCCCATCGAGGCGCCGGCCAGCACCGCCCGCTCGCACGCCGGCGCTGGTCGAGCACGGCCTCGAGGTCGAGCCCGAGCTCGCTCGTAGCCGTAGTCGACCGGGTCGGCCGCCGGCGAGGAGCGGCCGTGGCCCGCGGGCGTCGTAGGCGATCACGCGGTGGCCCGAGCGCTGCCAGCGCCGTCGAGCCCATCACCACGTAGCGCCGGGTGGCGGTCAGACCGTGCAGCAGCACGACCGGCGGGCCCTCCCCGGCCTCCTGGCCCGCCAGAGCGGACGCCGTCGCGCTCGATCACGAACTCCGCCATCGCGCGCTGTCTACACGATCGCGCCGGAGCTGCGCGAACCGTGGCTACCATCAAGTGATCGATGGACGTCACCGAAGCAACTTCCAAACCGCGGTCCTCGATCGCTCCGCCACGGTGCCCGTGGTGGTCGACTTCTGGGCCGAGTGGTGCGGTCCGTGCCGGCAGCTCGGCCCGGTGCTCGAGCGGGCCGTCGCGGCGCGAGCCGGCCAGGTCGAGCTGGCCAAGGTCGACGTCGACGCAAACCAGAAGCTCGCCCGCGACCTACGGGATCAGGGCATCCCGGCCGTCAAGGCGTTCAGCGACGGCAGGTCGTCGTCGGAGTTCGTCGGCGCCCAGCCGCCGGTGGCCGTCGAGCGCTTCCTCGACTCAGCTCGTGCCCTCCGAGGCCGACGGGCTCGTGGCCCACGGCGACGAGGCGTCGCTGCGACGCGCGGTCGAGCTCGAGCCCTCGCCGTGCCGATGCCGCCGTGCCGCTGGCTCGGCTGCTCACGCGCCGCGGCGACAACGAGGCGGCGCTGGCCGTGCTGCGCGAGGTGCCCGGGCAGCTTCGCCGCCGACGGCCTCGCGGCGCGGATCGAGCTCGAGCAGGCCGACCGCACGCCGCGAGCTCCAGCGCGGCACTTCGAGGCGCTGGACGACGGTGACCGGAGCGCGCGCTCGACCTCCTGATCGGCGCGCTTCCCGAGTGCCGACGGCCCCGCGACGACATCCGCCGCATCGTGGTCGGGATCCTCGACGGGCTCGGCGTCGACAGCCCGCTCGGCGCGCGATCGCGCCGCCGGCTGGCCGCCGCGCTCTACTACGCGCCGCACTGCCTCAGACCGCGAGCGCCAGCTGCTCGGCGCTCGCCGCCGGCCGCCTCCAGCCCCGCTACGCGCACCCCGAGCAGCCGGACCGGTCGTGGTGGCGCGAACCGGCGCAGCAGCTCGAGCGCCACCGGACCGACCCGGTCGGCCGAGCTGACGGCTTCCGCGAGCGTCCGCGCACGGGTGTGGGTGGAGAAGTCGTCCAGCCGGACCTTGATCCCGATCGTGCGCCCGCGCCGCGACTGGCGCTCCAGGGTCTCGCACAGCTGCGCGACCAATCGGCCAGGATCGGCTCGAGCTGCTCAAGGCCGCTGACGTCGTGATCAAAGGTCGTCTCGCGCGACTCCGAGATCACCTTGCGCACCTCGGTGACCGCGACTCGTCCTCGAACCGGGCGCGGCGCTGGAGCTCGGCACCGAGCCTGGTGCCGAACCGGCGCGGCCAGTCGCTCGGCGGTCGCGGCGGCGAGCTGGCCGAGCGTCTCGCAGCCCGCAAGCGCGCAGGCGTTCGGCAGTCTTGGGGCCGATCCCGGGGATCAGGCCGCAGCGCTGCGCCGGCGAAGCGCGCCCGGGCCTGCTCGCTGGTCAGGACCACGAAGCCGCGCGGCTTCTCGGCGTCGGAGGCGACCTTGGCGACAAGCTTGTTGGGTCCGATCCCGATCGAGCAGCCGAGCCGCGTGCGCGCGCTCGATCTCGAGCGCCAGGCGCCGCATCTCCGCGCGGGGCGCGGGCATCCCGGTAAGGTCGAGGTAGGCCTCGTCGAGCCCGATCACCTCGACGCTCGGCGCGCAGGCACGGACCAGCGACATCACCTCGCGTGAGGCCTCGCGGTAGTAGGCGAAGTCGGGCGTCAGGTAGACGCCGTCGGGGCACAGGCGCCGCGCGCGGGCGGCCGGGATCGCCGACCCGACGCCGAACCGCCGGGCCTCGTAGGAAGCCGTCGTGACGACGGCGCGCGGGCCCGCTGCCGGCAACGATCACCGGTCGCCCCCGCAGCTCCGGCCGCCGTCGCAACTCGACCGAGACATAGAACGCGTCCATGTCGAGATGTGCGATGCAGCGGTCCGGCACGCTGCGGAGGCTAGGGGCCGTCCAGACGCCTACTGGCGCTGCCCACACCGGTCGTCCGACGCCGCCGAAGCCGAGCGCGGCGGCCGTGTTCTGGTTCAGATCCCAGTCACGCCCACCCACGTACGGGCCGCGGTCGTCGACGGTTGCGGTCACGCTGCGTCCGCCGTAGCGGAAGCGGACCTTGGTCCCGCACGGGCAGGCTGCGGTTGGCGACTCCGAGACCGGCGTGAAAGCCGCACGCGGTGTTGCCGGCGTCGTCGTACCAGGACGCGACGCTCTGGCTGTAACGGTCACGACCGCTGAGCCGCGCCGGCGTGGCGGATCACCGGCGAAGCACCCGAGTCGACGCTGAACCGGTGCTGCCGGCCGAAGCCGCCGACCCGCGGCCGACCGCTGGCCAGCGTCCGCCAGCCGGGCGGTGGCCCTGGAGAAACCGAACGGCTTGCACCGCGCCGACGGCCGCCGGTGCGCGCCGACCGGCGAGACGTCCGCGAGCCGCAGGCGAAATGACGCGCACGCGAGCTGGGAGCCCTGCGCGCCTCGGCTGGCGGCGGACCGGCAGCAGCCGCGCCGCTGCCGCCGGCGTCGACGACGCGCAGTAGCCCGAGTGCGCAGCGCGAGCGGTCTGAACGCCGTGACCATGTGCTCGACCACGGACGCCGTGCCTGGCTGCGGCGCGCTCGACCTGCGCGGTGCCCGTCGAGGGCTGTCCGCTGAGTCACGGCGTGGTTGAGGTGGTCCGCCGCGGAGTCCCACTAAGCCGGGTGCCTGCGGCGGCTTGGGTATCAGTGACTGGTGCCGGTCAGCGCGAAGCCGAGGCCGGCACAGTCAGCATCATCGTTGCAATCGCTACATGAACTGAGCGCTTCGTGCGCAGCTTCATATCTGGGCCTCAAGCCGAGGACCTCCTGGTACGTTTCGACCAGGCGCCTGCGTGGTTAGCTGTCGGGCTCGCGAGCGTCGATAGGCGCCGCCCGGGGGCGCCTTCGGTGGCTCGCTACGGTCGCTGCTGGCTGTTGGCCAGACTTCCGATTCGCCCCGGCCGGGTCAAGTATTGCGACTCCCCGGCAGTGGGTCCCCCGCTCTCCCCGCACCGAGCGGGGCGATTCAGCAGGTCGAAAATGGAACTGCCGCAGGCTGGCAGGGCCAAAGCGGGAAGTTGTGTGAGTCTCGCAATTCACGAACTTGGCGCGCGAGCGGCGTCGAACCCGCCAGTCCTGCAAGAATCACCCAGTGGCCAACGCCGATCGCCTGACCGGACTCGACAGCTCGTTCCTGCACCTCGAACGCGACTCAGCCCACATGCACGTCGCCGGCTGCATGGTGTTCGATGGCAGCCCGCCGGCCTACGAAGAGCTAGTTGCGCAGATCGTCTCGCGGCTTCACCTGGTACCGCGCTATCGCCAGCAGCTCGCGTTCGTGCCGCTCAACCAGGGTCGCCCGGTGTGGGTCGACGACCCGCACTTCAACGTCTTCGTTCCACGTCCGCCACACGGCGCTGCCGCAGCCTGGTGGCGAGCAACAGCTCGGCGGCTCGCAGGCCGCGTGTTCTCGCAGGCGCTTGACCGCAGCCGACCGCTGTGGGAGCTGTGGCTGGTCGAAGGGCTGTCCGACGACCGCTTCGCGGTGCTGTCCAAGACCCACCACGCGCTCGTCGACGGGATCTCGGGCGTCGACATCGCCACCGTGCTGTTCGACTCCTCGCCCGAGCCGATGCCGGTCGCACCGCCCGACCACGAGTGGATCCCGCGCCCGCTGCCGAGCCGGGCGCAGCTGCTGGCCGACGCGCTGCTGGAACGCGCCACGGTCCCGGCCGAGATCACGCGCGGCGTCCGCGCCACCTTCAGGGGACCGCGACACGTCGTCGAGCGCCTCGGTCAGGCTGTGGGCGGGGTCGGCGCGATGGCTCGGGCGGGTCTCCAGATGGCGCCCTCGAGCCCGTTCAACGTCAAGATCGGCCCCCACCGCCGCTTCACCTGGGTCCGCGCCGATCTGCAGGAGTTCAAGACCGTCAAGAACGCGCTCGGCGGCACCGTCAATGACGTCGTCCTGGCGTCCGTCGCGGGCGCGCTCGGCCGCTACCTGCAGCTGCACGGCGAGCCGACCGATGGTGTGGTCCTGAAGGCGATGGTGCCGGTGTCCATCCGGGCCGACGTCGAGCGCGGCGCACTCGGCAACCGCGTCGCCGCAATGTGGGCACCGCTGCCGGTCGGCGTCGACGACCCGGTCCAGCGGCTGCTGACGATCTCCGAGGCGATGGACGGGATCAAGGAGTCCGGGCAGGCCGTCGGGGCACAGGTCCTGACCGAGCTGACGGGCTTTGCGCCGCCAACGATCATGGCCCAGGCCGCTCGTCTGCAGGCCCGCCAGCGCCTGTTCAACGTGGTCGTCACGAACGTGCCCGGACCGCAGTTCCCGCTTTACCTGCTGGGCCGCCAGCTCGAGGCGATGTACCCGATGGTGCCGCTGGCCGAGAACCAGGCGCTCGGGATCGCAATCATGAGCTACAACGGCCAGCTCAACTTCGGCCTCAATGCCGACTACGACGCGCTCACTGACCTCGAGGCGCTCGCAGACGAGCTACGCGCAGCGATCGAGGAGCTTGTGGCCGCGGCTGGCGTGGCCCCGCGGAGCGGCACGGGCAGCCGCCAGCGCGTTCGCGCCGCCAACTGAGGCTGCGCCGGTGGACGCGACGCGCCGTCGCTGACTCCGGCGCCGCCCGCGCGATGTCAGTCCTCGAACGCGTCGCGATCGTCCTGGTCTCGCTGGCGATCGCGATCGTGGTCGTGATCGCGCTGTCGGGCGGCCCGCTGACCGGGAGCGATAACCCGCGGATCGCAGGGTCCGCGGGCGAGATCGGCACCGGGTTCGCCGACCTCGGCGACGCTACCCTGGCGCCGGGCGCCCAGCCGCCGCGCTACGACTCCGAGCCGCCGACCAGCGGGCCCCACGTGTCCGGCAGCCACCCGCCGCGATGCGACGGTCCTATCCGACAACCAGCTGTTGCAGGCATTGGCGCTCGGCGACGTGGTCGTGATGTACGGCAGCCGGACGCCGCCGGCCGGGCTGCGATCCCTGGCGGCATCGCTCTCGGCTCCGTTCACGCCGGCGCTGGCGGCCGCCGGGGAGGCCGTAATCCTCGCCCACCGGCCGGGCACCACGGGCCTGCTGGGGCTCGCGTGGACCCGGCTCGTTCACGTGCGCTCGGCCGCCGACCAGCAGCTGCGCAGCTTCATCCTCTTCTGGCTCGGCCGCGGGGCTGCCGCGGACCGTCCCATAATGAAGGCGATGGCAAATCCACTGACGATCGCGCTCTGCCAGCTCGACGCCACCGTCGGCGACATCGCTGGCAACGAGCGCCGGATCATCACTGCGCTCGAGCAGGCGCTCGACGCCGGCGCCCAGCTGGTGCTGTTCCCCGAGCTTGCGCTGACCGGTTACCCGCCCGAGGACCTATTGCTCAAGGAGCACTTCCTCGCCGATGCCCGCGCTGCGCTCGAGCGGATCGCGGCGCGGACCGGCGAAGCGCTCGTGCTGGTGGGGTTCCCCGAGCGCGCCGACGACGTCTACAACGCCTGTGCGGTGCTTGCCGACGGGGCCGTGCAGGCGATCTACCGCAAGGTGTTCCTCCCCAACTACGGGGTCTTCGACGAGCAGCGCTACTTCCAGGCCGGCCCCGGCGGGGCCTTGATCGAGGCCGGTGACGTGCTCGTCGGTCTCACGGTCTGCGAGGACATCTGGGAGCCGGGCCCTCCGGCCTCGGACGAGGCGCTCGCCGGAGCGACGCTGCTCGTCAACATCTCGGCCTCGCCCTACCACGTCGGCAAGGGCTCCGAGCGCGAGCGGATGCTGATCCAGCGCGCGCGCGACAACGTTGCGGCGGTCGCGTTCTGCAACCTCGTCGGTGGCCAGGACGAGCTCGTGTTCGACGGCCACTCACTGGTCATCGACCACGAGGGAACCGTGCTGGCGCGCGGCCGGCAGTTCTCCGAACAGGTGATCGTCGCGACAATCGATCCCGCGGGACCGCGCGGCGTCCGCCTTCGAGACCCCCGACAGCGCGCGGTCGACCACCGCTCGCGGCCGAACGCGCCGGTGATCGCCCGTCTACGGGTGACCGCGGCCCCAGACCAGCCGTACCGTCCGCTCGGCGGCCCGATCGCCGAGCCGCTGCCGCGCGACGCCGAGGTCTACCAGGCGCTGGTGCTCGGCCTGCGTGACTACGTCGACAAGAACGGCTTCGAGCACGTGGTGATCGGTCTCTCGGGCGGGATCGACTCCGCCCTGGTCGCGACGATCGCCGTCGATGCGCTCGGGCCCGAGCGTGTGTCGGTCGTCGTGATGCCGTCGCCGCACTCGTCGGCCGAGACCCAGGCCGACGCCCGCGTGCTGGCCGCCAACCTCGGCGTGCAGGCGCGCGAGCTCCCGATCGCGGACACGATGGCCGCCTATGAGCAGACGCTCGCCGGCGTGTTCGCCGGGCACGATCCTGACCTCACCGAGGAGAACCTCCAGGCGCGGATCCGCGGCAATCTGCTGATGGCGCTCTCGAACAAGTTCGGCTGGCTTGTTCTGACGACCGGCAACAAGTCCGAGATGGCGGTCGGATACTCGACCCTCTACGGTGACAGTGCGGGCGGTTTCGCTGTCATCAAGGACTGCCCGAAGACGCTCGTCTACGAGCTCGCCCACCACCGCAACTCGGTCGGCGAGGTGATCCCCCGCTCGATCCTCGAGCGGGCGCCAAGCGCCGAGCTGCGTCCGGGCCAGCTCGATTCGGACTCGCTGCCGCCCTACGAGGTGCTCGACCCGATCCTCGACGGCTACATCGAGGACGACCTGGGACGCGACGCTCTGGTCCTCCGGGGCTTCGACCAGGCCGACGTCGACCGCGTGATCGCGCTCGTCGATCGAGCCGAGTACAAGCGTCGCCAGGCCCCGCCCGGGATCAAGATCTCGACCAAGGCGTTCGGCCGCGACCGGCGGGTGCCGATCACGAACCGCTACGGCGGCTAGTAGCGGTTAGCGTCGCTGCGGGCGGACCGCGACCGTCACGCGCGACAGGGCGCACAGCCGCCCGGCGTCGTCTGTGAACTCCACTTCCCACACCCACGTCGTGCGCCCCTGGTGCCGCGCCCGCGCCTGGGCGTTGACGTGACCCTCGAGCACCGGGCGCAGGAAGCTCGTCTGGTTCGAGAGGCCCATCGCCGTGTTGCCCCCGGCGAACACGGTCAGGGCGGTTCCGGTGGTCGCCAGGCTCTCGGCTATTGCGGCGTAGATGCCCCCGTGGACGAGGCCGGCCGGCTGCTTGATCTCGTCTCGAACCGCGACGCGCCCACGCATCGTGCCGTCGCCGATTTCGGTCACCTCGAGGCCGTAGAGATGGTCAAAACCCTGGTCGAGTTCAAACGGGAGCTCCGGCGCCATCCGCGGCACCTTACGTGACCGGCCACGGACGACTCAGTGCGGCATCCGCGCAGCCGCTCATCTACGCTTGAGCGCCAGATGGCCTCACTAGACAGCATCGCACCCGACCAGCGCGCCGTCCTGCAGCTCGTGCTCCAGCGCGGACGCAGCTACGACGAGATCGCGCAGATGCTGTCAATCGACCGTGCCGCGGTCCGCCAGCGGGCGCTGAACGGGCTCGACGCGCTCGGGCCGCAGACCGGGATCGACGACCAGCGCCGGGCGCTGATCACCGACTATCTCCTCGGCCAGCTCCCCCCCGCCGTCGCCGCCGACACCCGCGACCAGCTCGCGCGCTCCCCGGCGGAGCGCGCCTGGGCGCGGGTGATCGCTTCCGAGCTGGCGACGATCGCGAGCGAGCCACTGCCTGAGATCCCGGTCAGCTCCGAGCGTGCGCGGGTGTCCGCGGCTCAGTCGGAGCCCAAGCAAGCTGCGGCTGTCGCCGCCGCAGCCGGCGCCGGGACGACGGCCGAAGGCGAGGCCGCCGCGGCCACCGCCTTGGGAGAGCCGCCCAGCTCCGGCGGGCAGGGACCGCCTCGCAGCTCGAGGATCGGCGGCCTTGTTCTGATCGGCGTCGCGGTGATCGCGGCGATTGTCGTCGTCGTCGTCCTGGTGACCTCGGGTGGCTCGAACAAGTCCCCGGTCGCCTCCGGCTCGTCACACAGCTCAACCGCCGCGTCTGTCTCGTCGTCGACGACCGCCAGCAGCTCGAGCGCGGCCAAGGCCAAGGTCGTCGCGCAGATCAACCTCAAGGCGCCAGACACCGCCAGCAAGGCGGCGGGCATCGCCGAAGTCCTCAAGGAGGGTGCCAACAACGGGATCGCGATCGTCGCCGACCACGTGACCCCGAACACGACGAAGCCCCCGAACGCGTACGCCGTCTGGCTCTACAACTCGTCGAGCGACGCGCAGCTGCTCGGGTTCGTCAACCCCGGCGTCGGCAAGAGCGGACGCCTGTCGACGGCCGGCGGCCTGCCCTCCAACGCGGCGCATTTCAAGCAGCTGATCGTGACCCGCGAGACCAAGGCCGACCCCAAGACGCCGGGCACGATCATCCTCCAGGGCCTACTGAGCGGGCTCTCGTAGTCGCGGCTCGGCGCTCCCTGGCTCGGCGGGCCTGGCTCGGTACGCGTGCGCAGCCCAGCTCAGCCGCAGATCCGTTCCAACCCATCGAGCGCTTCGTCGAGCTTGGTGCGGGTCGCGCGCCGCAGCAGCAGGCCCCCGGTGCGCGAGTAGCCGCGAAGCTTCTGCTGCTGCTCGATCGTGACTTCGGTGCCGCCGTCGACAGGCTCGAGGCGGACCTGGATGACCGATTGGTTGAGCACACGCTCGAACGGCGTGCCGGCGATCTCCTGCGACCAGGCGCGCGCCCACGGCGGCTGGTGTTCGACGACGTCGAAGTCGATCCGCACCGGGCGGCCCCGCTTGGTCTTGAAGACTTGGGTGAAGTGGTCTGAATCGACGTTCTCCATCCGCCACACGCCCGGCCACCAGCGCGGCATGTGGTGAGGGTCGGCGATCAGCTCCCAGAGCTCCTGTTGAGAGGCGCGGAGGACTCGGCTGCGGTAGGCGTTGGCCATCGTCAGGATTGATAATCGATCAGAGCATGTACCGGGTGAGGCGCGAGCCGTTCGCGGCCGTGCAGGAAGCTGAGCTCGACCACGAACGCACAGGCGACGATCTGCGCCCCGAGCCCGCCCACCAGCTCGCACAAGGCTCCGGCCGTGCCTCCGGTCGCCAGCAGGTCGTCGTGGATCAGCACCCGCGCCCCACCGGCGAGCGCGTCGGCGTGCAGCTCGAGGGCGTCGATCCCGTACTCGAGCGCGTACTCGGTGCTGACCGTCTCTGCCGGGAGCTTGCCGGGCTTGCGGGCGGGGACGAAGCCCGCCCCGAGCTCGCGCGCGATTGCCCCTCCGAGGATGAAGCCGCGCGCTTCGGCGGCGACCACGTACTCGACGCGGTCATCGCTGACTACCGCCGCGAGCTGGGAGACGGCCGCGTCGAGCGCTCGCGGATCCAGCAGCAGCGGCGTGATGTCCTTGAACGAGATGCCCCGCGTCGGGAAGTCCGGGATCTCCCGGATCAGCGCGCGCAGATCCACCGCCATCGACACCAGCCCACCGGCGACCGCTAGGTCGCGATCTTGCGCAGATCGCGAATCAGCAGCAGGTGCTTGAGGTGGGTGGTGACCGAGGCGAGGTTCTCGAGCGCCTCGATTGCCTCCTTGCGCCGGTCCGGGTTGCGCGAGCGTAGCGCCGGCGCGAGGATGCTCTGTAGGAGCTGCGCTTCTCGATCGGCCGAGCTGCGAAAGACGCGCAGGTTGCGCCCACCGACGCCATAGCGAGCGAGCTCGGACACCGCCCGCACGATCTCGCGCTCGGTCTCGTCGTAGTAGCGCGCGCCGCCGCGGACCTCTCCCTTGATGACTCCGAACTCGACGAGCTCTCGCACCAGGCTCGGTTCGGCCCCGGTCTCGTCGACGACCTCCTCGAGCGAGTACAGCGCGCCGGCGTCGCGGACGGTCACCATCGCGCGTCGCACCCCGCGGTGGTCGCCGCCCGGAGGGGCGACGTCACGGTCACTGCGACCGCCGGCGAGCTCCTGGCGGATCACCCGCAGCGGCAGGAACTCATCACGCTGGAGTCGCAGGATCGTGCGCAGGCGCTGGATGTCGTTCTGGGTGTAGAGGCGGTAGCCGCCCTGTGTCCGGCGCGGCGTGAGCAGCTTCTGATCTTCGAGATAGCGGATCTTCGAGATCGAGATGTCGGGAAATTCCTGGTGCAGCGCCTTGCAGACCGAGCCGATCGTGACCGCCTTCTGACGCGGCCGCGCGCCCGCGTCCAGGGGCTCGGGCAGCTCCAGCTCGGGGTTGGTGGTGTCCGTGCTGGCCATCAGCGGCTCAGGAACGCGAGCTTGTACTTACCGATCTGCAGCTCGTCGCCGTCGGCCAGCCGCTGCGAGTCGATCCGCCGGCGGTTGACGTAGGTCCCGTTCAGCGAGCCGCAGTCGTCAAGGTAGTAGTCGCTCCCGCGCCGAACGATCAGCGCGTGGTCGCGCGAGACGGTCACGTCGTCGAGGAACACTTCGCTGTCAGGACGGCGTCCCACCGAGACGCGGTCGCCTTCGAGCGCGAAGCTCTCTCCCGCCCGGCCACCGCCGGCGCGGATCACGAGTGCGGCGCCGCCGGCCACCACGTCCTCAAGTTCGACCACCTCGAGCTCGCCCGTCTCCCCGACCTTATAGGTCGCGGTCGTCGGGCCTGGCGACTGCTCACCACCGGCCAGGAACGCGCCACAGCGCTGGCAGTAACTGGCGCCATCGTTGTTCGCGAAGCCGCACTCTGGGCAATGCAGAGCCATTCCCGCCGCGCGGCTACTCGGGCTCTGAGGCGGGCACCCGCCCGGCCAGGATGTCGGTCAGCTGCTGGACGTCGGCACCGGAGATGACCAGCTCGCCGGTCGCGTCCTTCTTTCGCAGTCGGTTGACGAGCTCCGCGCGGAGAATGTCAATCTTGCCGTGCAGGATGCGCCGGCGGTAGGAGATCTCCATCTCCTCGTCGGTGAGCTGCTTGATGAGGTCCTTCAGCTCCTGGTCCGTCAGAGAGCCGAGGTCGGGAAACGTGTCCAAGGTGTCCTCCCGCGCTGCGAGGTAGATGATCTTTGCGCTGACAGGCGAGTCTATAGCCTCGCCGACCATAGGGTCAAGCTGAGCTTTAGGGTCCGTTGGCGGCTTGTGAAGGGCCGCCCGCCTTGCCGGCCCGGAGCTCCTGCAGCCCGTGGCGGATATATAGGGCCGTGGCTGACAGCGACAGCGCCAGCCCGACGTAGAGCAGCACCAGGGCCAGCACGTGCAGCCCCGCCATCGCGAAGAACGGCGCTCCCATGGTCGGCGCGACCCCGAGCCGGCCGAGCCAGTTGATCCGCAGCTCGACCCCGCGGCTCAGCCCGTAGCGGCTCAGCCCCAGCGTGAACAGCTCTCGCGCGACGACCAGCACGATCGCCCACCGAGGCAGGAGCGAGAAGTGAAAGCAGACGATCATCCCCGAGACGATCAGCAGCCGGTCGATGATCGGATCGAGCAACGCACCGAGGCGGCTGTACTGGCCGGTCAGGCGGGCCGCGAAGCCGTCGAGGTAGTCGGCCCAGCCGATCACCGCGAACAGGATCGTCGCCGCGGTGTCCTGACCGTCGGGACTCGAGAGCGCCAGCGCCAGGAACACCGGGATCCCGACCAGCCTCGCATACCCGATCACGTTCGGGACCGTCCACGGATTCAGCGGCTGGCTCGACAGCGTCTGCGCCGGCGGCGGGCCCGAGCGGTCGATCCCGAACAGGCGCCGCCTGGTGATCCGTGGGCTCATGCTCGGGGCTCGCTCGCCGGGGGATGCACGCGGCCTCACGTTCGCTAGGCCCCGGAGCTCAGGGCAGGCCGCGCCAGAGCTCGGCGACTGCCGCCGCGGCTCCGTCGAGTGGCACCGAGCGAGCCTCGCGCCCCCGTCTGACCTGGACCTCGATCTCGTCCGACGCGAGCGTCCGCCGGCCGACCGTCAGCCGCAGCGGGCAGCCGAGCAGCTCGGCATCGGCGAACTTCTCCCCTGGGCTGGCGTCGCGGTCGTCGTACAGCGTCTGCAGGCCTGTCTCGCGCAGCTCGCCGTAGAGCCGGTCGGCCAACTCACGCTCGGGCGTGCCCGGCTTGCCGAGCACGACCAGCTCGACGTCGAACGGCGCGATCGTGCGCGGCCACGAGATCCCGTGCTCGTCGGCGTACTGCTCGATCGCTGCCGCCGCGGCGCGGGCCGGCCCGAAGCCGTAGGACCCCATCCAGATCCGCTGGCTGCGGCCTTCCTCGTCGAGGTAGGTGGCGCCGAGCGGCGTCGGAATAGCGCGTCCCGAGCTTGAAGATGTTGCCGACCTCGATCGCGCGGCTCGATCCGCACGATCGCGCCGTTGACCGTGTCGCGGGCGACCACGCTGCGGACGTCGACACGCTCGAACTTGAAGTCGCGTCCTGGCTCGACCGCCCGCAGATGGGCGTCGGGCTCGTTGGCGCCGGTCACATAGTTCCCGGCAGCCACCGCTTCGTCGAGCAGCACCGGCAGGTCGGTGCCCACCGGGCCGATGAATCCCGGCGGGCCGAGGCGCTGGCGCGACTTCGTCAGGGGTTGCGGCGCGGAACGTCTGGCCGAGCGCGTTCTGGAGCTTGATCTCGTTCACGCGGTGGTCGCCGCGGACCATCACGACCCTCATCTCGCCGCCGTCGAGCGACGATCGGGTACGCCTTCAACAGGGCTCCGGCAGCCACCCCGAGCGCGCTTGCGACCGCCTCGACCGTCGTCATCCCCGGCGTCGAGACGAGCTCCGGGGAGTCCGAGCTGCTTCGGCAGCGAGGACCGGCTGGGCGTCGGCGGTCGCGACCTCGACGTTGGCGGCGTAGGAGGCCGCCAGCGCGACCTCGTTCTCGCCCGCGGCGCACGGCACCATGTACTCGTCGGAGCCGTGTCCGCCCATCATCCCGACGTCGGCCTCGACCCGGTACCACTCCAGCCCGCAGCGATCCATCATCCGGTCGTAGGCGACGGCGTGCTTGTCGTAGGCGACATCCAGGCCCTCACGGTCACGGTCGAACGTGTAGGAGTCCTTCATGATGAACTCGCGCGTCCGTAAGACGCCGGCTCGCGGACGTGGCTCGTCGCGCTCCTTGACCTGAAAGTGGTAGAGGATCAGCGGCAGCTGCCGGTAGGACTGCACGGCGGCGGCGACATGCCCGGTCACGATCTCTTCATGGGTCATCGCGAGCACCATGTCCGCGCCCTTGCGGTCCTTGAGCTTGAACAGTTCGTCAATCCCGTAGCGGCCCGTCTTGCGCCACGGCTCGGCCGGATGCATGACTGGCATCAGCATCTCCTGGCCGCCGATCGCGTTCATGTCCTCGCGCACGATCTGCACGACCCGCTGATGCACGCGCCAGCCGGCCGGCAGCCACGACCACAGTCCGGAGCCGACCTGGCGGATCAGTCCCGCCCGCACCATCAGCTTGTGCGACAACGCCTCGGCGTCGGTTGGCGGCTCGCGCTCGGTGGGTAGGAAGTAGGTCGAGAGCAGGGTCATGCCCGCGGAAGCCTACCCGGCCGGCAACCGGGGCCGACCGCGGGCTATCGTCTGATAGAACGCACGAAATTCGGCAACAAAGGAGACCACGCGATGGCGTACACGGTCCCGGACCTTCCGTACGATTACAACGCGC
>CAVPFS010000006.1:0-82412 GCA_963703825.1 uncultured Solirubrobacterales bacterium
CGCCGCGGGCATGGGCGGCGGTTCGGCCGATGCCGCCGCGGTGCTTCGCGCCGCCCCGCGGCTCGCGCCGGTCTCCGAGTCGTCGCTTCGCGAGATCGCCGCCAAGCTCGGCGCCGACGTTCCAAGCCAACTGGATCCAGGCGCCTCGATCGGGACCGGCGCCGGCGACCTGGTCACCCCGCTGCCCGATCTGGCCGAGCACGCGCTGCTGGTGATACCGCAGCCGTTCGGGCTCTCGACGGCCGACGTCTACCGCGAGGCCGACGCGATGCGCCTGCCTCGCCCGCCCAGCGAGCTTGCAGCCTTCCGGGCCAAGCTGCGCGAGGCCGCCACGGGAGCCCTGCCCGCGGAACTGTCCCTGCCCGCGGACCTGCTGGTCAACGACCTCCAGCCGGCCGCGCTGGCACTCGCCCCCCAGATCGAGCACGCGCTCGCGGCCGCGACGAAGGCCGGCTGTGAGCGCGCGATCGTCTGCGGCTCGGGGCCGACCGTGATCGGCGTCTGGTGGGGCGACGGCGCATATGCGCGCGCGCAGGCCGCGCAGGAGCTGGTGTCGCGCGAGTATCCGGCCGCTGTCGCTGTACGCCCGATCCGCAGAGGGGACGGCGCCTCGAGCGCGAACCCCTGACACGATTCCCGCAAATTGCGGCGGTCCAGACGGTCGATGCTCGGCCATCGCCAGCTTCGGGCACAATCTAGAACTTCGAACCAGTGAGCAACAATTCGGTCACATACCTGGTGGGTGCGTGCGCGGGCGTGTTCGGTCTGGCGATCTTCTGCACGTTCGTCGTCGCGCCAGGGGTCACGTCCTACCGTCGCGTCCACGAGCGGCTCGTGGCGGCGGTTCTATCCGTCTACGTTCTCGCCGCGTTCGTCGGCGTCGGCATCCTGCTCGGCGCGCTGATCATCATCGAGTGGCCTCGGGTCTTCTGACGGGAGCTGTGTGGCGGGCAGCGCTGAGCGCAGTGGCGTCCGGTCCCCAGACCTCGGCGCCTTCGCCGCAATCACTGACGCGGTCGAGGCTGGCGCCGGCCTGCCCGAGGTCCTGCGCGCCGCCGCGCGGGCGCTCGATGCGAGCCTGATCCTGATTGACCGCTCCGCGACCGTGCTCGCGGTCGCGGCGCGCTCGCCGGCCGACGAGCGCTCGCTGATGCGCGACGCCGACGACGTCTCGACGATCGAGCTCAAGGTCGCGGAGGCGTCAGTGGGTCAGCTGCGGATGCGGACGCGCGAGCGCACTCCTGACGGCGCCCTGCTGCGACTGGTGACGACCGTGATCGCCTCCGAAGTCGAGCGTGTGCGCGCCCCGAACGCGCCTCCGAGCAAGCCGCAACCAGCTTCATGCGTGCGGCGCTCGCTCGCAAGATCGAGGACCGCAACGACCTGCTCGCGCGCGGCAAGGAGCTCGGGACCGAGCTGTCGGCCGGAGCCTCGGTGGCCGTCGTGCGCGCGCACGCGCGCAACCCCACCGAGGATGACTGGCGCCGCCGGCTGCTGGCGGTCGCCGCGCGCGGGGCGCGCTCGATCGCGCCCGGCTCGATCGCGGCCCCCACGGAAGTCGACGCCGGCGAGATCGTCGTCCTGATCCCCGATGCCGACGGTGAAGCCGGCCGGCGCGTCTCGGCGGCGATGCTGCGCGAGCTCGAGGCGGGTCTCGCGGGCTTCTCGTTCGCGCTCGGCCGCAGCCGGCGAGTCGAGGATCCACTCGATCTGCAGCGCGCCCACAACCAGGCGCTGCTGGCGCTGAACGTCGCCGAGGGTGACAGCGAGCGCACCGAGCTCGCCTATGACGAGACCGGGACTTATCAGTTGCTGCTCCCGTACATGAGCGATCCAGCCGAGCTCCAGCGGTTCTACGACGACACGGTGCGGCCGCTGGTCGCCTACGACGAGCAGTACGAGACCGACCTGCTCGGCACGCTGGCGACGTTCCTCGATTGCGACGCGAACGTCAACGCGACGGCGTCGCGGCTGATCACGCACCGCCACACGATCCGCTACCGCTTCGAGCGCGTTCGCGAGCTGACCGGCCTCGACGTGTCCTCGACTGACGGCCGCGAGAAGCTCTCACTCGGGCTAAAGGCGATGCGCGTCCTGGGTCTGGCGGCGCCGCACGGGCCGGCGAGCGAGCCGGGCGCCGCGGGCGGACGGGTTCCGCGCTAGGCGCGCAGGCGCCCGCTCCACCGCCGTCGCGATCAGCTCTCCGGCGACCGCGAGCCCTTCGGTGCTGCGTTGCGCGCGGGCCAACACAAACGCACCCTCGAGGGCGGCGAACATCGCGATTGCGAGCTCGCGCGCCTGCTGTTCGCTGCACCCGCCGGCCACGAACCGTTGCACTCCGGCGTCGATCCAGCGCTCGAACACCTCGGCGCAGGCCCGGCGCATCGGCTCGCTGGTGGATGAGACCTCGAGCGCGACGGTCGCGATCGGGCACGCGTCGGCAAAGTCGGTCTCGCGCAGGTGCTCGCCGGCACCGGCGAAGAACGCGCGCACCGCCGTGAGGCAGGTCCGGCGCGGGGTCGAAGACCGCCGGGATCAGCTGCTCGTAGAGCGCACCTGACGCGCGGATCGCCGCCGCGCCGAGCTCCTCCTTGCCGCCGGGGAAGTGGTGGTAGATCGAACCGAACGTGGCCTGCGCCTCGGTCACGATCTGCTTGACGCCTGTCGCCACGTATCCCTGACGGCGCAGCAGTTCGGCGCTCGGTGTCGATGATCCGCTCTCGGGTCGCGCTCACTTGTCGTCTCCTTCCCGGTACCTTACCGATAGAGCGATCTATCTAGTAGGAGGCCGCCATGCAATCGTGGCTCGCACAGCAAGCTGATCTCGTACCTGATGTCGCACACACGCAAGGGCGATGTCCGACCCACATTGATGCTCGACGCGCCTGACGTGCAGCTCACGTTTCCAGGCCAGAACTCCTGGTCCGGGGTGTTCCGCGGCAAAGCCGAGGTCGAGCGGTGGCTGCGCCGCTTCGCGGCCGCCGGCATCCAGATCTATCCCGACGAGGTGATCGCCAAGGGGATGCCATGGAACACGACGATCTGCGTGCGCGGCCGCGACTACCTGACCGGTCCCGGCGGCGAGCTCGTGTACGAGAACCGCTACGTGATCTGGGGCCGGATGGCATGGGGCCGGCTCAAGGAATACGAGGTCTACGAGGACACGCACAAGGCCAACGAGCTCGACGCATACCTGCTCGAGCACCGGCCGGAGCTGGCGGTCGCCTGAGCGCTAGGCGCCGAGCTCGCGCTCTCGGGCCTCGATCTGCGCGCTCGCGCGGCGCTTGGCGCCGGCCGGGATCGCCCTGCTAAGCGATGAGCGGTGCTCTGCGACCCAGCGGTAGCCGCGCTCGGTCAGTTGCGGAATCCGCGCCAGCGCGGCCGCCGGCAGCCGGCCGCCGGGCAGCAGCGCCAACACCGCCGGCAGCCCGGCGCCGGCCGATGCCCGTCGTCCGTCTGGGCTGATCAGGTGCCAGGACGCGCTGCGCTGATCGGGGGTGAGCTCGGACAGGAGCGCGTCCGCCTCTGGGGTCCCGAGCGCGAGCGGCCGCAGCCGCCGGTGGCGGTCGGCGCGCAGCAGCAGGCCGAGCGACCACCTGCAGAACCCGCAGTCGGGGTCGTAGATCACCGTCGACGTTGTGCCCGGGGCGTCCATCTGCTTTCAATAGCATCGCGCGCATGGCGATCGCGGTGATCACCGGATCCGGCGCCGATGCGCTGCCGGGCTTCGAGCACGCCGAGCGCGAGGAGGTGCGGACCCCGTTCGGGTCGACGCAGGTTTCGCGGGGCGAGTTCGCCGGCGCCGAGCTGCTGCACCTCTCACGCCACGGCCCGGGACACGCGCGGCTCTCGAATCACGTCTCGCACCGCGCGAACATCTGGGCTCTGCGCGAGCTGGGCGCCACCGCTGTGATCGGATGCACGGCTTGCGGCGCTGTCGACCCGACGCTCGAGCTCGGCTCGCTGGTCGTGTTCGACGACCTGCATTTCATCTCGAACCGGCTGCCCGATGGCTCGCTGTGCACGTTCTGTGTCGAGCCTGGGGATGCCGAGCGCGGGCATTGGATCCTGCGCGGCGGCCCGTTCTCCGACGGGGTCCGCGGCGCGCTGCTGGCGGCTGCCGAGGCGTCCGGGCACCGGGCGCGCGACGGTGGCGCCTACGGCCATGTCGATGGGCCGCGCTTCAACACGCCGGCCGAGATCGCCCAGCTTGCCGGCTGCGGCGTGGTCGCGGTCAGCCAGACGGGAGGGCCGGAGGCCGTGCTGTGCGGCGAGCTCGAGCTTGCCTATGGGTTGGTGGGTTTCGTAAGCGACTACGCCAACGAGGTCGTGCCGGGGGGACGACGCCGGTCGCGCAGCTGATCGAGCTGATGGGCGCAGCCCGGCGGTGTTCGCCGACGTGCTCGCCGCGGCGCGTACCGAAGCTCGAGCGCGACCCTCCCTCGCCGGCGGGCACGATGTACCGCTTCGAGCAGGGCTGAGCCGGTTGGTCGAGCGGAGAGAGCCCGTGTGTTGGCGATGCCGGGCGCGGCGCGCGCCGGGCACGGACCGCTGCCGAGATGCTCGGAGGCGAGCGGGGCGGCGCTGTTGGAGTGATCTGTTGCGGGGCCGTCGTCGCCGCCTGGGCCGCGGAGTTCGCTGCGGAGCGCCGTGTTTGCGGCGGAGCTATGCGCGGAGCGCCGGCGGCGGCGCTCGCCCGCGCGAAGCGTCCGGCCGGCGGCGGCGGTCCGCTCTGATCGCGTGGCCAGAGCTCCCCCGCTGGCGTCCGGACCACGGGCGGCAGCGGTGGACGATCTTCGCTCAGGTTGCGGGTTGTCGGTCGGGCCGGTGTTCGACGGCGGCTTCTACCTGCTGGCCCTCGCGCGACCGCTGCCTGCGCTGTTCGAGCTGCCCGACGATATCTGGCGCAGCGCTGATGCCATGGGGATCGCCTTCACCGCCGCCCACGCGCCGGGGCCGAGGCGGGGTGCTGCGCGCCGAGCGCGGCCTGCACAGCCCCGGGGACGTGCGCGCGGCGCTCGCCGACCCGCTGCTTGACGCGGAGCTGCGGCGCAGCTTGGACCGAATGGCTGACGCGGCTACGTGAGAGGAAACGTGACCCAATGCACTGGGGAGTGGTGTAACGGCAGCCCGCCAGCCTTTGGAGCCGTGAGGTCCCGGTTCGAATCCGGGCTCCCCAGTTTGTAACAATTCCCTGCAAAAGCAGGCTTTCCGTCCGGCGCACGAACTAGTGTTCGGGCATGCCATTGCGGCCGCCATTCTCTGAAGCCGACTTCGGGAGGCAGTGGCCGGGGCTACGTGCTGGGCCGGAGCACATTGCGACTGCTCGGCTACGAGGTGAAGGGCGCGAACCACAGGACAGTTCAGCGTTGGGCGGCTCGGTGGAATATCGCGACGCACTCACTTCGATCCGAATGTCGCGCGTCGGCGCAGCGTCGCAGGCGCGCGCGCTACCCGCTGGAGCAAGTTTTGGTCGAGAGCTCGACGCTACCCACGCGGAGCGTTAAGGACCGCCTATTCGCCTCAGGTCTGAAGCAGCGCGTATGCGAGATGTGCGGTCAAGACGAGCTCTGGCGATGGCGCGCCGAATGTCGCTGGTCCTCGATCACATCAACGGCATCTCAAATGACAACCGCCTTCGAGAACCTGCGGATCGTCTGTCCGAACTGCGCCGCGACGCTCGAGACTCATTGCGGCCGGAACCTGCCTCGGGAGCGACATCTGCCCGGGCTGCCGCGGAGCCGTTTGCGCCGCAGGCACATCCGACATCGGTATTGCTCGCAGAAGTGCTGGGGAACCGTGTCGGGGACCAGGCTGCGAGGCGTTGCCCAGCCAGCCAGACGGAAGGTGGTTCAGGCCGCTCCTACGAGCAGCTGATGAAGGACGTTCAGACGATGAGCTTCGTGGCGATCGGGCGCAAGTACGGCGTGTCTGACAACGCCGTGCGCAAATGGATTCGTTGGTATGAGGCCGCAATTGGCGGGGACGACCTGATGGAGGCAGCGTGAGTCAGGCCCAGCGAACCTCCGATATCGCTTACGATCACGCCGTGACCGCGCCCGTCGTCGTCATCCTTGCTGCGGGGCAGGGAACTCGGATGCGCTCTGCGACACAGAAGCTTTTGCATCCGCTGTGCGGGCGGCCGATCATCGAGTGGCCGGTGGCGCCGCGCGGGCGGCTGGGGCGGCGAAGATCGTGGTCGTCGACTCGCCTGAGCGGCGGCTGGAGGCGGTTCTCGACGCGGACGACGTCGTGCTCGCGATCCAGGAGCAGCCGCTGGGGACCGCCGACGCGGTCAAGGCCGCAGCCGCAGAGATCGCGGGGCGGCGCACGGTCGTGGTGCTCAACGGCGACGTGCCGCTGATCACGGGCGCGACGCTCAGCGCCTGGTCGCCGATCACGAGCACAGCCGTGCGCGCGCGGGGACGATCGCGACGTCGTGCTCGATGACCCGCGTGGCTACGGGCGGGTGGTGCGGGCGCCCGACGGGACCGTCGACCGCGTGGTCGAGACCAAGGCACCGGGCGACGCCAGCGAGCTCGAGATGCACATCCGCGAGGTCAACACGGGATGTTCGCATTCGACGGCGCGGCGCTGACGGCGGCGCTCGACGAGGTGCGCGCGAGCAACGCGCAGGGTGAGCAGTACCTCCCTGACGTGCTGCCGATCCTGCGCGAGCACGAGCGCACGGTTCTCGCGCACGAGCTCCCCGACGCGAGCGAGCTGCTCCAGATCAACGACCGGCTTCAGCTCGCCGAGGTGACCGCGGTCGCCCAGCGCCAGATCCTCGAGCGGCTGATGCTCGCCGGCGTGACGATCGTCAGCCCAGCGACGACCGTGATCGACGCCGGCGTTGAGATCGGCCAGGACACATTGATCGCCCAATCGACGACGCTCAGCGGCGACACCAGGATCGGCAGCGGCTCGACCGTCGGCCCGTGCGCGACGCTCGTCGACGCGCGCGTGGGTGACGGCGCCACGATCCTCCACTCATACGTCAAGGGCGCGACCGTCGGCGACCGCGTGAGCGTAGGTCCGTTCGCCTATCTGCGCCCTGGCACGGTGTTGCGTGAGGGCTCGAAGGCGGGCACGTTCGTCGAAATCAAGAACTCCGACGTCGGGGCGGGGACCAAGGTGCCCCACCTGTCCTACATCGGTGATGCGGACATCGGTGAGGGCACGAACCTCGGGGCGGCCACGATCACCGCCAACTACGACGGCTATCGCAAGAGCCGCACGAAGATCGGTAGCCGTGTGAAGACGAGCGTCGACACGACGCTGGTCGCTCCCGTGTCGGTCGGCGACGACGCCTTCACAGCGGCCGGCTCGGTGATCGGCACAGACGTGCCGCCCGGCGCGCTGGCCGGTTCGCCCGGCGTAGCTCGCTCGCAACAGCGCAACGTCAAGGGATACGCAGAGCGCGCCGGGCGGGCGCTCGAAGAGAGCGAGTCAGACGACGAATGACGACCGGCGTAACGTCACCTGGCGGGCATAGACTCGCAGGCACATTGGGAGTCTTCGACACGCAGACCGGGGCGCACGCAGACTGACATGCGCGCCGTCTACGACAAGCGGCTGATGCTGTTCTGCGGCCGCGCGAACCCGGAGCTGGGGGCGAGGATCGCCGCCAAGCTCGGGGTCGATCTCGGTGGCGTCACGCTGAAGACGTTCGCCAACGGCGAGGTCTACTGCCGCTATGAGGAGTCGGTGCGCGGCGCCGACGTGTTCATCGTGCAACCGACCTGCCAGAACGTCGCCGCCGGGATGACCGCCAACGACACGCTGTTCGAGCTGCTGGCGATGATTGACGCCGCCGTCGGCGGCTCGGCGCACCGCGTGATCGCGGTCACCCCGTGGTACGGCTACTCGCGCCAGGACAAGAAGTCCGCGCCGCGGGAGCCGATCACCGCCAGGCTCGTCGCTCGGATGCTCGAGTCCGCCGGGATCGACCGGATCCTGACGATGGACCTGCACTCGGGGCAGATCCAGGGCTTCTTCCAGAAGCCGTGTGACCACATGACCGCGCTGTTCATGCTGACCCAGTACTTCGACGACCTCGGACTCGAGGATCTGGTCGTGGTCGCTCCCGACGCCGGGCGCGTGAAGCTCAACAAGCAGTTCGCGGCCAAGATCGGCGCCGACCTGGCGATCCTCAACAAGGAGCGTCCGGCCCAGCAGGTCGCCGAGATCGGCTACGTAATCGGCGACGTCGCCGACAAGACGGCGTTGCTGGTCGACGACATGATCGGCACCGCGGGGACGCTGGCCGCCGCGGCGCAGGCGGTCCGCGGCGCGGGCGCACGCCGCATCTACGCGGCCGCCACCCACGGCAACTTCTCCGGCAACGCCTGGGAGAACCTCGCCGCGGCGGGTTTCGAGCAGGTCGTCGTGACCGACACGATCCCGCTGCCGCCCGGTGCCCCCGACAACGTCCGCGTGCTGTCGTGCGCCGACCTGCTGACCAACTCGATCCGCCAGATCTTCACTGACGGCTCGGTCAGTGACGTGTTCGGCGGCGAGAACCAGCTGTTCTGAATCCGGGCGGCCGCCCGCGATGAGCGCCTCGAATCACGACCCGCAGTTCGGCGCTCGCGTCCAGGGCGAGCGCGCCGTGCGCCTGATGGAGCTGCTCGGCCTGACCGAGGACGAGCTCTGCGCGACGCTTGACGCCGACCCGCTGACGGTCCTATCCGGGCAGCTCGAGCAGAGCGCCGAGCTGCCGATCCTGCTGGCGCTGCTCGACGAAGCCGGCCAGCGCGCCGGGGAGCAGGTTCTCAAGCGCTGGGTCCGGGTGTCGGGCCCGGCTGGGCGCCCGATCGATGCGCTCGTGCGGCGCGACTTCGCGGCGTTCGAGGATGCGCTCGGGGAGCTCGAACAGCGCGGGTTCGTTCTCCGCGGCGGCGGTAGGGGCGGCGGCGATGGCTGAGTCACCCCCTGAGTCACCCGCGCACGACGGCTTTCAGCCGTTCGTCTTCGAGCTGCGAGTCCGCTACGCAGAGTGCGACCCGCAGGGTGTCCTGTTCAACGCCAACTACCTCGCGTACATCGACCACACGATCACCGAGCTGTGGCGGGCCGCGTACGGCGGCTACAACGAGATGCTCGAGCGGGGCGTCGACATCGTCGTCGCCGAGGCGAACCTCAAGTTCCTGGGCTCGGCGCGGTTCGACGACGAGATCACGATCGAGGCGACGGTCACCAAGATCGGAACCACCAGCGTGACCTCCGCGTACCGTTTTTTGCGAGCCGATCAGGTGCTGCTTGAGGCGACGCTGCGCCATGTGTTCATCGATCGGCGCACGGCCGCCAAGACGCCGCTCCCGGATTGGGCGCGCGAGGGCATACAACCCTGGCTCGCGCTCGAGCGCTAGCTGTCTGCTTCTTGCTCGGCCGCGGCCGGCTTGTCCGGCCAGGCACCGACCAGGTGGTGGAACGTCTTCGCCGACGCGCGGTGGACCCCGGCGGCGATGCCGGCCATCACGCCCGCCTGCAGCGCTCGGGCGCCGATCACCTTGGCGGTGCTGCCCTCGCCCGAACCGGGCTTGGGCGGCGGCGCGTCGTCGATCTTTGACCACAGCTTGCGGAACACGGTTCGTCCGAGCCGGGCCGAGATCCACCCGGCGATCAGCGCAAACGGCCAGTACAAGAGCTTCATCATCTGCACCGGGAGGCTACCCGCTTCGGACCGCCGGCTCACCCCGCCCTCGTCCACCTGCCCGGCTCACCCTCGCTCTGTTCACGTGGCGGGCACGCAATGCCGATATTTCTCCATCTGGAGATGCAAGATGACCGGCGCTCATGGGTAAATGAGGGGCTATAAGTTGTGGATCTCAAGGAGAGCTAATGCTCGAGGAGGATCACAGCCGTCAGGATGATGGAGCCGAGGAGCTACTGCGGCGCGCGCTGCTCGACGACTCCTCGGCGGTCACCGTGTCATTGCGCGTCAACGGCCTGCCGCTGAGCGAGGCGCTGACGGTCATATTCCACGGGCGCCGCGACCTTGGAACGCTGCAGACCTATGTGACCTGGGGCAGCCGGGCCGCCGGCGCGACCGTCGCAGCGAGCGACCTGCTTCGCGTCCCGTGTGACCTTGACCTCGCCGACGCCGATGACCGCGCCGAGGCCGAGCGCCTCTACGTGGAGCAGGCGACGGCGTTTCGCGACGCGCTGGTCGGCGCAGACACCGTGCTCGACGTGTGGCGCGCGCCGCTCTCGGAGCTGGCCGGAAGCGGCGTCGCCGTCGACCACTCGATCGAGCTCTCGGTCCGCCTGCCCGCTCCGCGGCTGCTGCCGACGGCGCTCGTCGCGACCGAATCACAGCTGGTCGTCACGCCGGTCTGCGGCGCGCGGACGCTGGCGGACGGCCGCCCGCCGATGGGGATCGCGTGCGCCCAGCAGGACCTGACCCGGGTCTATCCACTCGCCGACGACCCCGAGCGCTGCGTGCAGGACTTCCTCGAGCTCGCTGCCGAGCACGCGCTCGCGCTCGCCGAGCGCCTCGATCACCAGGAGGCATCGGTGCAGCGGTTCCTCGAGCTCAGCGGCGACAGCTAGCCTCAGCGCCGCGCGTGACCCGCGCGCGGGAGAGCGTCCGCGGCCCTGGCGCGCGGGCGAGGCCCTGCGGCGCTGCCAGGGCACGCCCGCTAGCGTGCCCGGCCGATGCGGCGCTTGTACGTCATCTCGCTGATCGTCCTCGGCGTGATCGTCTTCCTGTTCATC
The DNA here is from genome assembly GCA_963703825.1 of uncultured Solirubrobacterales bacterium. Classification (GTDB taxonomy): domain Bacteria; phylum Actinomycetota; class Thermoleophilia; order Solirubrobacterales; family Solirubrobacteraceae; genus Palsa-465. The sequence goes on from CAVPFS010000006.1 coordinate 10,720, forward strand.
AGCGCGCTGCTCGCACGGGCGCTGACGCTGAGCGGCGATGAGCAGTCGGCGGTCGCGAGTCTCATGCAGGCGGAGGCGCGCGGGGACGCGGCTGCGGTGATCGCCGAGATCGACGGATGCACGCGCGAGCGCCGCGTGCCGGGCGAGGGCCGAGGCGGTCTCGACCAAGCTCAAGCACGCTGGCAACGTGTCGGTGGTCGACTACTCGCCGTCGTCGGGGTTCACGCTCGGGCCGACGCTCGGCACGGCGCGCGTGGCCTGGGTCGCGGGCGGCTCGCTGCCGCGGGTTCAGTGTGTGCTGGTCCGCAACTCAGGCGACGTGCTGACCGGATTCCGTGTGCACCTGCTCAAGGTCAGCGTCAAGATCCGGGGCGCCGACACCTGCCCGAAGCACTACTGAGTGCGGTGCCTCGCGGGATCAGCGATGGGGCGTGCGCGTCGGGCGTCGCGCCGGCTCACGCGCGGGACGGCGATCGGGCCGCGGGAGCAGTTCACGTAGGCGGCCGGGCTCGCGCAGGCGGACTGACGACTGCACGGCGTCCGGAAGCGGGATCCCTCCGCGCGGGGGCATCGGCGGCGTCGGCGGCAGCTTCGGCCCCCGGCCCCAGCCGTCGTCGCCCTCGTTGTCAGGACGGCGGGCGGTGCCCGGGCCGTTCTCCCGTAGCGCAGGGATCAGAAGCACGCCCACGCACGCCAGCCCCAGCAGATGAACCCCAGCGATCCAAAGCAACACCTGAGCGTCGCTTGACATAGCGAAAGGTTACCGCACGGTTAGGGCCGGGCGCCACCGCTTTTCACGCTTTGGCCACTGTTGCTCCAGCCGCGCGCCGGCGTGGGCTCGGGCCGCTCGCTACCATCAAACGCCCCAATGGCCAGAGAGTCGACTTCACTGAAGGTGACCACGCGCGAGCCCGATGGGTCGCGCGGCGCGCGCCGCCTGCGACGCGAGGGCAACGTGCCCGGGATCGTGTATGGCGGGGGCGACGAGCCGGTCACGTTCAAAGTCGCTGCCCGCGATCTCCGGCTCGCGCTGCAGCACGCTGGCGCGGTGCTGGACCTCGCGATCGACGACTCGACGGCGACGCCGGTCGTCGTCAAGGAGCTCAACCGCCATCCAGTCAACGGCGAGACCGTCCACATCGACCTGCTTCGTGTCCGGCTCGACGTCAAGATCCAGTCGACCGTGCAGCTCGAGCTGACCGGCGAGGAGGACGCGCCCGGCGTCAAGGAGGGCGGCGTGCTCGAGCACGTGACGCGCGAACTGGCGATCGAAGCGCTGCCGAACGACATCCCGGACTCGATCCAGCATGACGTCTCCGAGATGGTGATCGGCGACACGCTGACCCTCGAGTCCGTCCGCCCGCCCGCCAACGTCGAGCTGCTCGACGACCCCGAGACTGTGATCGCGACCCTGACCCCGCCGAAGCTCCAGCTCGAGGAGGAAGATGAGATCGAGGAGGAGACCGAGGTCGTGGGCGAGGGCGAGGAAGGCGCCGAGGGCGAAGAGGGCGAGGCGCGCCGGCCGAGAGGGCCGCGGCGAGGACGAGGGCGACTCGGGCGAGTAGCCCGCCGTGGTCGACTGGCTGGTCGTCGGGCTCGGCAATCCCGGCGGGGAGTTCGCCGGAACGCGGCACAACATCGGCTTCGAGATCGCCGACCTGCTCGCCAGGCGGTGGGGGCTCCCGAAGCCGAAGGCCAAGTACCGCGGCCTGCTGACCGAAGGGCGAGCCGGCCCCACCGGACCGCGCGTCGCGATCCTCAAGCCGCAGACCTATATGAACGACGCGGGCACGTCAGTGTCGCCCGCGCGCGGCGCGCTGAAGGTGGAGCTCGACCACGTGCTCGTGCTGCACGACGAGATCGACCTGCCGTTCGGCGAGATCCGGGTCCGCCTCGGCGGCGGTCTGGCTGGCCACAACGGGCTCAAGTCGCTCAAGCAGGAGCTCGGATCGGCAGACTTCGCGCGCGTTCGGGTGGGGGTCGGCCGGCCGCCGACCACCGATCCCGACCGGGTCGCCGCATACGTCCTGGGCCGCTTCCGCGAGCCGCGCGAGGAGGTCGCGCTGCTCGTCGAGCAGGCCGCCGACGCGGCCGAAACCGTGCTGCGCGAAGGGCCGCCGGGAGGTTGACGGTCGGCGCCTAGACTGAGCACAGAAGTGCTTCGCGCCCTCCTCGTCAACGCCGACGAAGACCATCAGACCGCCGCGCTGGCCCGCGACGGCGGGTCCGCGTTCGTCTCCCAATCACTGCGCGCCTACCTGGTCGCAGCGCTGTTGGACCGCGATCCGGACAAGCCGGCGATCGTCGTCGCCGGCGACGACCGGGCCGCGCGCGAGCTGGCGGGCGGGCTGCGGGCCTGGCTGGCGCCGCGAACCGTTCGCTACTACCCGAGCCGCGGCGTCACCTACGAGTCGCACCTGGCGCCACCTGCGCACCTCGTCGGTCTGCGGATCGCGGCGCTCGACGCGCTGCTCGAGCCGGCGACCTGGCGCCGGTGGTGGTCGTCAGCGCCGTTGCCCTGTCGGAGAAGGTCCCGGACCCGGCCTTGCGCCCACACGGCTTCGAGCTGCGCGTCGGCGAGCTGCTCGACCTCGACGAGACCGCGAGCGACCTGGTCGCCGCCGGATACGAGCGCGTGGACCAGGTCGAGGACCGCGGCCAGTTCGCGATCCGCGGCGGCCTGCTCGACGTCTTCCCGGCGACCGAGGACCGCGCCGTTCGGGTGGACCTGTTCGGTGACGAGATCGAATCGCTGCGGTGGTTCTCGACGTTCACGCAGCGCTCGCTCGGCGACGCTGAGCTGGTCGAAGTCGCGCCCGCGGCCGAGCTCGCGCCCGAGCATCGCGAGCTGGCCGAGATCGCAGCGCTCGAGGACGCCTCAGACCGGCCGGACATCGCCGAGCTGCTGCCGGTCGAGAACTTCCACCCGTTCCTCGAGCTCGCCGCGGGGGGACACGACCGTCCTGATCGCCGGCGACGAGGATGTCGCGCCGGCGCTCGCCGACCATTGGCAGGACGTGACGGCGGCCTTCCACGACGAGGACGCACACCACCTTTACGTCGCGCCCGACAAGATCGTCGCGGCGCTCGATCAGCGCGTGCGGATCCGCCTGTCGAGCATTGACCAGGACCAGAAGTTCGCATTCCGCGCCCAGGCGGCGGACGTCGCCGCGCGCGGGCTCAAGGAAGCCGAGCCCGAGCTCGAGAAGCTCGCACGATCGGGGTACCGGACCGTCCTGACCTTCGCGCGCCGCGGCGAGGGCGAGCGCTTTGCCTACAACCTCGGGCGGCTGAAGGTCAAGTGGCTCGGCGAGGGGGAGCAGTCGACCCCCAGGCGGGGCTGATCACGCTCGCGCAGGCGCGGCTGCAATCCGGCTTCATCGCGCCGCAGTTCCACCTCGCGGTGATCCCCGACCACCGCCTGTTTCACCGCCGCCGCGCGCCCGAAGCGCCGGGACGCGAACGACGGCGCGGGGTCCTGCGGAGCTTCGCCGACCTACGGACCGGCGACATCGTCGTCCACGAGGACCATGGGATCGCGCGCTTCGCCGGGTTTGACACCAAGACCGTCGCCGACGTCACGCGCGACTACCTGTATCTCGAGTACGCGGGCTCTGACCGCGTGTTCGTGCCCGTCGATCAACTGGCGAAGATCAGCCGCTACGTCGGCGCCGGCGGGACCCACCCGCCGCTGTCGAAGCTCGGCGGCACGCGCTGGGAGACTCTGAAGGCACGCGCCCGCCGGGCGGCCCAGGAGCTGGCCGGCGAGCTTTTGAACCTGTACGCCGAGCGCAAGCGCCGGCCGGGCCACGCGTTCCCGATCGACTCAGACTGGCAGCGGGAGTTCGAGGACGCGTTCCCGTTCACCGAGACGCCGGACCAGCGCGACGCGATCGAGTTCGTCAAGGCTGATATGGAGGCGCCGCGTCCAATGGACCGCCTGATCTGCGGCGACGTCGGCTACGGCAAGACCGAGGTCGCGCTGCGGGCGGCGTTCAAGTCAGTCCAGGACGGCAAGCAGGTGATGATGCTCGTACCGACGACGATCCTCGCCCAGCAGCACTACGGCACCTTCACCGAGCGGCTCAACGACTATCCGGTGACGATCGAGCACGTGTCGCGCTTCCGGCCGGCGGCCGAGCAGAAGGAGTCAGTCGCGCGCTTTGCCCGTGGCGAGGTCGACATCCTGATCGGAACCCACCGGCTGCTGTCGCGCGACGTGCGCGCCAAGGATCTCGGTCTGCTGATCGTCGATGAGGAGCAGCGCTTCGGCGTCAAGCAGAAGGAGCTCCTGCGGCAGCTCAAGCTCCGCGTCGACGTGATCTCGATGAGCGCGACGCCGATCCCGCGCACGCTGCAGATGTCGCTCGCCGGGGTGCGCGACATCAGCGTGATCGAGACCCCGCCCGAGGGACGGCGGCCGGTGAAGACCTATGTGGGTGAGTACGACGAGGAGCTCGTGCGGCGTGCACTGCTGCGCGAGAAAGAGCGCCGCGGGCAGGCGTTCTTCCTCCACAACCGGGTCGAGACGATCGAGGAGACGGCGGTCCGCCTGCGCGGGCTGTGTCCCGGGATGCGGTTCGAGGTCGCTCACGGCCAGCTGGACGAGCGCCAGCTCGAGCAGCGGATGCTGACGTTCCTGCGCGGCGACGCTGACGTGCTGGTCTGCACGAGCATCATCGAGTCCGGGATTGACATCCCCCAGGCGAACACGCTGATCGTCGAGCGCTCGGACGTGTTCGGCCTCTCGCAGCTGTACCAGATCCGTGGGCGCGTCGGACGGTCCACGGAGCGCGCGTACGCCTACCTGCTCTATCCGAGCGCGGCGGCGCTGACGCCCGACGCGGCGCAGCGGCTTTCGGCTTTGAGCGACTACACCGAGCTCGGAGCCGGGTTCAAGATCGCGATGCGCGACCTCGAGCTGCGCGGCGCCGGCAACCTGCTGGGCGACGAGCAGTCCGGGCACGTCGCGGCGCTCGGGTTCGAGCTGTACATGCAGATGCTCGATGAGGCGGTGGCCGCGCTGGAGGAGGAGGGCGCGTCAGACGAGTGGGAACCGGTGCGGCTCGACGTCAATGTCGATGCCTATGTGCCCGCCGACTACATCCCGTACGAGCAGGCGAAGGTCGATGTCCACCGGCGGATCGCCGCCGCGCGCGAGGTCGCCGACCTGGTGATCCTGCGCGAGGAGCTCGAGGACCGGTTCGGCCCGGTCCCCGAGCCGCTGTCGAACCTGATCCTGCTCCAGCAGGCGCGGATCAAGCTCGGTCAGGCGGGCGCGCGGGCGGTCACGTTCCGAGGCGACCGGCTGGCGATGACGCCGATCGAGCTCGACTCGGTGCGCGCGAAGGCGTTCCGGGCCCAAATCCCCGAGGCGCTTTACGAATCGGGCAAGTCCCAGCTCTCCGTGCGAGTGTCCAAGGATCCAGCCGAGCGCTTCCCGGCACTGGTCCGCGCCGCCGACGTGCTGCTGTCAGTTACGCGCGAGGCGGAGGTCGAGACCGCCGCCGCTGCCGCTTAGCCGCGCCAGCGCGAGGATGTCGTCGATCACGGCGTCGGGCTCGTGGGTCAGGCGCTTGTAGGTGATGCGGAGCACCCGCAGGCCGAGGCGCTGAAGGCGGGCGTCGCGGATCCGATCAGCCTCGAACGCCCGCGGAGCGGAGTGAAAGGCGCGGCTGTCGAGCTCGATCACGAGCCCCCAATCGGGCCAGTAGATATCGACCTCAAGGCCGCCGACGACGGTGTTGACGAGCGGCTTGGGCAGGCCGGCTGCAGCGATCAGCTCGAGGAACCGCCGCTCGAGCTCGGACTTGGTGGCGGGGCACCCGTGTACTCGTCGAGCAGCGCCTGGAGCTTCGCGCGGCCCTTGGCACGGGGGCGACGCTCGAGCGCGCGCTGCAGCGCCAGGATGTTGAGGACGCCGCTGCGGTCGGCCTGCTCGAGGGCGCGGCGCAGCTGGGTTGGGCTGAGGATCGCCGCGAGGTCGAGCAGCGTACGCGCGACTGACGTCACAGGGATGCCGTCGAGCTCAGTGATGTCCTCGGGGTGCCAGTCCGCGGTCGTACGGATCCGCAGACCGCGGTGGGGGCGCACGTGCTTGACACCGCCGACGGTGAGGTCGATCAGCGTCTGGCTCGTCGAGAGGAGATCGTGGAGCGAGGCCGCGGTCCGATGGCTGATCACGGCGGACGGGCCGAGCGCGAGGACGGCGGCCATGAACCGGGCGCGAGGGTGGAGGGCGCCGTGGCCGACGGCGTAAACGCCGCGGTGGACGCGGATCAGAAAGCCCGCGGCGATCCGCACCGCAATTGCACTCTCGGTGACCCCAAGGGCCAAAAGCTGCCTCCGCGCCACCATCCCGAACTGGCGCTCCGCCAACGCCCGGATCACCGCATCTACCTCCCTTTTCCCCTGTATAACAGTGGTTTTGGGAGGTTCTTTCGCCACCCACTAAGCGTCGCAAGGATCGTGTGACGCGTGTGCAACGTAAGCGTGAATTAAGAGTGTCAACGCATCTGGGACAGAGGCCGCTACCATCGGCCGGGTCATATGAAGGCTCTGAAGAAGACCATCCCGGCGCCTGGCGCCTTTTTTGTGGCCATCGCCGTCGCGATCGCGGGCTGCGGGAGCGGTATCCCGGGCAACTCGGTCGCGGACGTGGCCGGCAACCCGATCACCACGCAGGCGTTCGACCACTGGATGTACGTGCTCGCCAAGACGCAGTCGGCGCAGTCGCCCGGCGCGCCGGTGATCGTGCCGAACGATCCGCCGAGCTTCACCAAGTGCATCGCGCAGGTGCGGGCCGAGATCCCGTCCCTGAAGAAGACGCCGGCGAAGACGCTGCAACAGGACTGCCAGCGCGTCTTCACCTCGCTGTCGAGCACGGTGATGGACTATTTGATCAAGGCCTACTGGTACCAGGCGACCGCGCACAAGCTCGGGATCAAAGTCACCGACGCCCAGGTCCAGACGGCGCTTGCCGCCGCCAAGAAGGGCCAGTTCTCGACCGCCGCCGAGTTCAACACGTTCCTGAACTCGACCGGCCAGACCGTCGCCGACGTCACGTACCGCGTGAAGATCGAGCAGATCTACTCCAAGCTGCTGGCGCGCCACCCGAGCAAGGTCACGCCGGCTGCGATCGCGGCCTACTACAGCGCCCACAAGTCTCAGTTCGGGACGCCCGAGACGCGCAACATGCGGATCATCCTCGCCAAGACGGCAGCCCAGGCCGCCCAGGCCAAGAAGGCGATCCAGAGCGGGCAGAGCTGGACCGCGGTTGCCAAGAAGTACTCGATCGACCCGACGACCAAGAACACCGGGGGGCTGCTGACCAACGTCGGTAAGAGCTCGCAGGACGCAGCGCTGTCAACGGCCGCCTTCGCGGCGCCCGCCAACAAGTTGGTGGGCCCGGTCAAGGGCCAATTCGGCTACTACGTGATCGACGTGCTGAAGGTCAACCCGGCGACCAGCCGCAGCCTCGCGCAGTCGACGGCGCTGATCAAGCAGACGCTGACCACCCAGGCGCAGACGATCGCCGCCAACGCGGTCACCAAGGAAGCCAAGAAGGACTGGCTCAGCCAGACCAAGTGCACGCGCGACGTACGCGATGGCCGACTGCGCCGGTTACAAGGCGCCGAAGACCAGCTCGTCCACCAGCACCGCCGCGCCGTAAGTGCCAGACGCGACGTCCGGCGCCGCTGACTCGATAGCGCGCCTGGACGCGATCACCCGCAGGCTGCGCCGCGAGTGCCCCTGGGACCGCGAGCAGGACGAGCGTACGATCGTCCCCCATACGGTCGAAGAGGCTTACGAGCTCGCCGACGCGGCCCACAAGAAAGACGACGCGAAGCTGCTCGACGAGCTCGGAGACGTCCTCTTCCAGGTCCACTTCCTGGCGCTGCTGCTCGAGGAGCGCGGCCAGGGCTCGCTGCAGCAGGTCGCCGAGCACGTGACCAGCAAGCTGATCCGCCGCCACCCGCATGTGTTCGGCGACGTCGAGGCGAACACGGCCGAGCAGGTCCTGAGCAACTGGGACGCGATCAAGCGCGAGGAGCCGGGCCGCGAGCCGGGCCTGTTCGGTGAGGTTCCCGAGAACCTGCCCTCGCTGCTGCACGCACGCAAGGTCCAGCGCCGGGCGGCGTCGACCGGCTTCGACTTCCAGGACGTCGACGAGACGCTGCAGACGGTCAAAGACGAGCTGGCCGAGCTCGAGCAGGCGCACTCACCCCGAGGATCGGTTCGACGAGCTCGGCGACGTGCTGTTCGCGGCCGTCAACGTGGCGCGCAAACTCAAGCTTGACCCAGAGCTGGCGCTGCGCCAGGCGTCGAGCCGATTCTCGCAGCGAGTCGTGGCGGCGGCGAAGCTGGCGACATCTGAAGGCGCGAGTTGGGAGGATCTGCCGCCGGAGCAGCAGCTTTCCTATTACGTCCGCGCACGGATGTCTCAAAGGAGCACGCAAGCATGAGCCACATCGAGCACGTGCACGCACGTCAGATACTCGACAGCCGAGGCAACCCGACGGTCGAAGTCGAGCTCAGCCTCGAGAGCGGCGCTTGGGGTCGCGCCGCGGTCCCGTCGGGCGCCTCGACCGGCGAGTTCGAGGCCACCGAACTGCGCGATGGCGGCGACGAGTGGCTCGGCAAGGGCGTCAGCCAGGCGGTCGCGAACGTCAACGGCGAGATCGCCGACGCGATCCGGGGCGAGGAGGCCTCCGCCCAGGCGGCGCTCGACCGGTCGCTGATCGCGCTCGACGGGACGCCGACCAAGTCGCGCCTGGGGGCCAACGCGCTGCTGGCCGTGTCACTGGCGGCGGCCCAGGCCTCGGCGGCCGAGCAGCGCGAGCCGCTGTGGCGCTATCTCGGCGGCGGCAGCGCGCACGTGCTGCCGGTGCCGATGATGAACGTGCTCAACGGCGGCGTCCACGCCGATAACCGGCTCGACTTCCAGGAGTTCATGATCGTCCCGGTCGGTGCGCCGACCTTCGCCGAGGCGCTGCGGATGGGCGCCGAGGTCTACCACAGCCTGAAGCGCACGCTTCACGATCGGGGACTCTCGACCGCGGTCGGAGACGAGGGCGGTTTCGCTCCCGACCTCGAATCCAATGAGCAGGCGCTCGAGGCGCTGATGGATGGGATTCGCGCCGCCGGGCTGATCCCCGGCGACCAGGTCGCGATCGCGCTTGACCCCGCGGTATCCGAGATCTACAAGGACGATCACTACGTGCTCGAGCACGAGGACCGGACGCTGACCGCCGACGAGCTGGCCTCCTACTGGACCGAGCTGGTGGAGCGCTACCCGATCATCTCGCTCGAGGACGGGATGGCCGAGGAGGACTGGGACGGGTGGTCGACGCTCACTGACCAGATCGGCAATCGCATCCAGCTCGTCGGCGACGACATCTTCGTCACCAACACTGAGCGCCTCAAGCGCGGGATCGACGCGGGCGTCGGCAACGCGATCCTGATCAAGGTCAACCAGATCGGAACCCTGACCGAGACCTTCGCCGCGATCCAGATGGCGAAGGAGGCGGGCTACGCCGCGGTGATGTCGCATCGCTCGGGGGAGACCGAGGATGTCGCGATCGCCGATCTCGCCGTCGCGACCGGGATCGGGCAGATCAAGACCGGCGCTCCCGCGCGCACGGACCGGGTCGCGAAGTACAACCAGCTGCTGCGGATCGAGGAGGCGCTCGGAGCCGAAGCGCGCTACCCGGGGCGCAGCGCGTTCCGCGCCTGAGCCCCGGCCGCATCGGACATCCGTCCAGAGGCGCCCTTGCATCGCTTCGTGCAGCAGGAAGGACCATTGCAGCGTCGAACGAACGCGGTAGACAATGCCGTCAGCTCGCTCCGCAACCGCAGCCCCTCGTCGTCAGCCGCGGCCGGCGCCCCCCCGACCCCGCCGCGTCCCGACGCGCCCGCCAAAGCTACGGTTTCGATGGGACCGGGCCGGACGGGTGGGATTGCTGGTCGTGTTCGCGATCGTGTGGGTCTGTACGTGCAGCACACGGTCTCCTACTTCTCCACGCACGCGCAGGCCAACGGCGAGCAGGCGATCGTCACTCAGCTCGCGCACGAGAATGCCAGCCTGGCGGCGCAGCAGCGGTCACTCAACAGTGCCGCGACGATCGTCAGCGACGCGCGGGCGCTCGGGATGGTGCGCCCGAACGAGCGGCCGTACGTGATCACGGGCCACTCGGGCCACTGACGCACGCGGAGCGCCCGTGACCGGCTACGGGCAGCCGCGGTTCGAGGACCTGATCGGCCTCTGGCAGGAGGGCCAGCGCCGCCTGCAGGAGGCCGACCCCGTGGACCGCCCGGTGCTCGAGCGCGTGGCCGAGTCGATCGTGATCGAGCTTCGCCACCGGCTCGGCGGGCCGTTCAGCGTCCAGGAGCTGGCGCGGCTGTACGTCGAGCAGGGCACCGACTGGTGCTTTTCGATCGCGACCCGCGTTGCGCCCGGCAACCCCGCAGCCTGGGATCTGACGACCGTCGCGGGCACCGCCTTCGCCCGTTTCGCGCGCGAAGCCACCGACTACACCGTCGGGCGCCGGGTCGCCGAGGACCCGCGCGACTAGGAGTCTTCGCTCTCGCCGTCGCCTTCAGAGTCGCCGGCCGCGCCTGATGACGATCTGGTCCTCCTCGATCGCCACCTCGACCGGCCGGTGCCCGGCCCAGTACTCGGCGTAGATCGGGTCGTCCTGGACGGCGGGATCGAGCCACAGGCCGTAGCCCTCGTCGCCGTGGTCGAAGGTCGCCTCCAGCGTCTCGGAGGCGCGCCGCCGGCCTCGACCGCGACCGCCGCGCCGGCCGCGCCGGCGGCGAGGGCGGTCCTCGTCGGATTCGTCGTCTTCTGACTCGTCGTCGTCGGTGCGTTCGGCTTCGGCAGCCTCGAGCTGGGCGGCGATCAGCGCGTCGTCCTCGGCGCGGAGATCGATCTCGTCGTCGAAGTCGCCGCCGTTGGCGCTGTCGGCGTCGTCGCCGGGCTCGAGGTGTTGCTCGCGCTTGAAGGTCTGGATCTGTTGAACGGTTACTTCGAGCTGGTGCGCGATCCAAGCATCGGTCCGTCCCTGACGGACCCAGGCGCGGATTCGATTCAGCTCTGGTCTAAGAGATTTTCGGGCCATAAGAGTCCGGAGACTAGTACAGCGCCCGGCAGTCGCAGCAGCTAGCCGTGACAAAAGCTCCACCGCTTTTCGTGGGCCCGACTTCCAGGTATGCTGCGACCCGGGTTGGTTGGGCGCTAGCGCGCACATGTTCAGTCCCGACCATAAGCAGTCAAGCAGGGAGGCAAGTCATGCTCGTCCTGACTCGAAAATCCAACCAGAGCATCATGATTGGCGACGACATCGAGGTGTCAGTGTTGGCGATCATGGGGGAGAAGGTTCGGATCGGTATTCAGGCGCCCCGCGACGTTCCGGTGTTTCGCAAAGAGGTCTATCTCGAGATCCAGCAGGAGCGGACGGATGGACCAAAGCCGGCGCGGGAAGAGGTCGATGCCGCCCTACGGGGACTCGGCAAAGACAGCGCCTGACGGGTTCACGCTAAGAGAGCAGCAGGTAGAGGGTCTCGAACATCGCGGCCGTGACGATCACCGCGGTCGCGACAAGGCTCAGCACCAGTACCCAGTAACGCATCGAGCTGCGCTTCTGGGCGCGTGCGTGCGTGCGTATGCGGGACCTACGCACCGCCTGACGGCGTAGCGTCTCCCTTCGACTCCGGTCCAGTTGCGTCTCGTGCCGGAACTGCTGCTCGAGCTGCGCAAGACTCTGGCGCATCTTCATCGCCATCGCGGCGAGCCTACCAACTGCCCGGCACGACGGGCCGTGTGCGCACCGAGCCCCGGTGTGCGCTGGCCGTCAGTGGACCTGCTGGCCTTCGTAAACATCCACGAAATGCAGGTAGTTGTCAGCGATCTGCGAGGCGGCCGCGGCGCGGTCGAGCTCGTTTGCGAGAAATCCCTTGAGCGCATCCCACCAGATCGAACGGCCGATCGCGAAGCCGATGAAGCCCTCGACCGTGGCCGCCGCCTCGAGCCACTGTTCGACCTTCGCGGTCGAGGCGCCACGGCCGAGCAGTACACACCTAACGCCCTCACGGCCCTCGCCGGCGCGGGCCTGCTCGGCGAGCATCACAGCGTCGTCGCGCTCGTCGACTCCTTCGATCTTCCAGATGTCGACCTCGATCCCGAACTCCTGGACGTCGGCGATCGTGCGGCGCATCAGCTCGGGGCGGACTTCGGCGTCGTAGCGGTCCTCGTCGCCGCCGACGCCGGCCAGCTGCTCGGCAGTCGCCGGCACCAGCAACTCGAACAGGAACTTGTGGTCGTTGTCATGAAGCCAGTCGGCGAGCCGCTTCAGCTTCTCGAGCTGGCGGTGGTTGAGCTCGGGGTCGTCGTCGGGGTTGTAACGGACCAGCACCTTTGAGAAGTCCGGCTCGAAACGCTGGATATGGGCGCCGAAGTCGTCGCCGTACTCGAAGTCGAATTCGTTCTGGCCGGACTTCTCGACCGGCATCGCGAGCTTGAGCCCGGCCTCACGGGCGCGCTCGGGGATGTTCGAGCCGAACTGCTCGTCCACGAGCACACCGGTCGATCCGGCTTGCGCGCCGCGCGATACGGCCTCCAGCACCCCCTCGAAGATCAGCCGCTTGGCGTCGGAGATCGTCTCGACCTGTTCCGGGGTCGGGTCGCCCTCGATCCCGAACATCTTTTCTGGAATGAGCCGCGATGGTCGAACGCCAGGATGTAGAGCTTGCCGTCGTAACCCAGGGGCATGGCACCGTCCTTCGTCAATTTGAGTTTCGCGAACTGAGTCTAGGCGCCGCGGGGCGAGCCGACCATCCCAAATTCCGTACGCTCTGGGCGCAGTGGACCACAGCTTCGCCGGACACGCCTACACGATTGGCATCGAGGAGGAGCTGATGATCCTCGATGCCGGTACCCTCGAACTCGCGAACGCGATCGAGTCGATGCTCGAGCCCTCGCCGGTGGGGGAGATCAAGCCCGAGCTGATGGAATCCGTGCTCGAAATCTCGACTGACCCCTGCCGGGATGTCAGCGAGGCCTCGGAGCAGCTGCGGGAGCTGCGCCGCCAGGTGAGCGAGCGTGCAGACGGACAGGGGCTCGCGATCGGCTCGGCCGGGACGCATCCGTTCGCGATGTGGGAGGACCAGCGGATCGTCGCCCGGCCCCGGTACCGGGACCTGATCTCGGCGATGCGGTTCGTCGCCCGCCAGGAGCTGATCTTCGGGATGCACGTGCACGTCGGGATCGACGACCCCGAGAAGGCGATCCACGTCGCCAACGGGATGCGGGTCCACCTGCCGCTGCTGCTCGGCCTGTCGGCAAACTCGCCCTTCTGGCGCGCGGACACGACCGGGCTGGCCTCGACCCGCACGCCGATCTTCCGCGCCTTTCCGCGGGTCGGGATCCCACCGACCTACGAGGACTGGGCCGATTACGAGCAGCGGATCGAGTTCATGGTCAAAGCGGGTGTGCTCGAGGACTACACGTACCTGTGGCACGACGTCCGTCCGCACCCGAACCTCGGCACGGTTGAGGTTCGCGTGATGGATTCGCAGACGCACGTCGAGCACTCGCTCGGGCTTGCGGCGCTCGTCCAGGCGCTGGTCCGCGAGCTCGCCGAGCATTTCGAGTCCGGCGCCAAGCTCGCGAGCTATCCGTTCGAGATGCTCGACGAGAACAAGTGGCTCGCGGCGCGCCACGGCCTCGAGGGCGAGCTCGTCGATCTGCCGAGCTCGGACCGGGTCGCGACCCGTGAGCTCGCGCGGCGGCTGCTGGATCGGATCCGCGAGCACGCGACCGATCTCGGGTCAACGGACCAGCTCGAGGCGGTGCAGGACCTGCTCGACCGCGGCAACGGCGCCGCGCGCCAGGTCGTCGTCTACGAGGCGAACCACGATCTGCGCGAGGTTGTGGCCGAGATCATGGCCGCCACGACAGCCAGTTAGTTTCGAGCAGCGGGCCGGTTTCAGGGCAGTTCTACAATCGGCTTGTGAGCGCTGGCGGGCCAGACCTTTTCGTGATCTGCAAGAGCTGCGGGTCGGAAGTCAGCACGTACATCACCGAGTGCCCTTACTGCGGCAACCGGCTGCGAAAGCGGGCGCCGAAGCTCGATCGAGAGGGGCGGGTCGCCGAGCGCCGCGCCCGCCGGACGCCGCCGCCGCTGCTCACCCGCCTGCGGAGCAACGAGATTCCGGGCATCCGGCCCGACAGGCGCCCGTACGCGACGCTCGCGCTCGTGCTCGCCGGGATGGTCGGGACGCTGCTTTGGCGCACCGGTCTGGGCGCCAACAACGACCTCGAGATCCAGGGCAAGCTCGGCTCGCACTTCTGGCACGTGTTCACGGCCGCCTTCACCTACAACAACACCGGCTACGCGTTCGTGACCTTGGCGACGATCGCGCTGTTCGGGTGGCTGCTGGAACGGCGTCATGGCCCACTCGTGGTTCTCGGCCTGTTTCTGGTGGGGGGCGTGGGTGGACTGGCCGCGACCGCGGCCGCCTACCAGCTGCCGATTGCGATGGGCGCCAACGGCGGTGCGCTGGCGCTGCTGTGCGCGTGGGTGACGCCGGACCTGCTGGCGTTGCGCGCCGGCGAGGACGTCGACGGCGACCTGATCGGGACCGCGGTGATCGCGGTCGTCGTCGCACTGATGCCGCTGGCGGTCCCGCAGGCCAGCTGGCTCGCCGCCGGGGTCGGGGTCGTGGACCGGGTTCGCGGTCGGGCTGCCGCTGTCGCGGATCGCGGGTCCGCTGAGCCGCTGAGCCGCTGAGCCGCTGACAGTCTCGGTCCGCTAAGCCGCCGCCGGTCTAGACGACGCTGATCGTCCCGGGCTCGCCCGCCACAAGGCGCCCGATCACCGCGCCCGGAATCCGCTCGGCGCGGTCAGCCGAAACCGCCGCGAGCAGACCCCCGGAGGTCATCGCGTCGCAGACAAGCCAGCGCCGCTCGCGCTCGACCCCCGCGCCGAAGGTCGCAAAGGACTCCGCGAACTCCCGGTTGCGCCGCGTGCCGCCGGCGACCGCGGCGTCGTCATCTCGAGCCAGCAGCGACAGCACGCCCTCGATCGCCGGTACGTCGGCGGCCCGGACCTCGGCCGCGAGCCCACTGGCGAGCGCCAGCTCATGGAGGTGGCCCAGCAGCCCGAAGCCGGTCACGTCCGTGAGACCGTGCGCGCCGGCCTCCCGCGCGGCGGCGCGAGGCGTCGCGGTTGAGCGTCGTCATCACCTCGATCGCGGTGTCGAGCGGCGCCTCGAGGCCGCGCTTGCGGGCGGTCGAGACCGCCCCGGCGCCGAGCGGCTTGGTCAGCACGAGCGCGTCGCCGGCCAGCCCGCCGGCGTTGGTCAGCAGCTGATCGGGGTGCACGACCCCGGTGACCGCCATCCCGTACTTGGGCTCGGCGTCGTCGATCGAGTGGCCGCCGACGATCGACACGCCGGCCTCGGCGGCGATCGACGCCCCGCCGCGGAGGATCTCGGCCAGCACCTCGCCGCCGAGCTGCTCGATCGAGAACGCGACCAGGTTCAGCGCGCAGACCGGCTCCGCGCCCATCGCATAGACGTCCGACAGCGCGTTGCAGGCGGCGATCCGCCCGAATTGGAACGGGTCGTCGACGATCGGAGTGAAGAAATCGACCGTCTGGACGATCGCGAGGTCGTCACGGAGCTTGTAGACCCCAGCATCGTCGGAGGTATCGAATCCGACCAGCACGTTCGGATCGGCCACTCCAGGTAGCCCCGCGAGCAGCGGGGCGATCGCCGCCGCCGGAAGCTTGCAGCCGCAGCCGGCGCCATGGGAGAGCGAGGTGAGCTCAACAGCCATGTTCGTATGATGCCGAAGCGAGTGCCGGACCCCACTTACACAGACGAGCAGCTCGACGCCGCGATCGCGGAGATCACCGATCCAATGCGGTTTCGGGAGGCTCAGGAGCTGGTGATGCGCGCTGCGCCCCAGCTCCAGCGCGTGCTCGCGGCGGCGATCGCCGACGGCGGCTGGTTCGATGCCGCGCACGAGCAGGCGGTTCGCGAGGCGGCGAGCGAGACTGACCCCGAACTGCGCCTGCGGTCACTGCGAACGCTGCTGGCCGAGGAGACCCGGCTCGGCATGCTGGTCGGGGTCGCGGTCGGCTTCGAGCTCGCCCGCGCGCTCCCCACACCCAACCCCTGAACCTGGAGGACGCATACCCATGGATGTCCGCTTTCTCGGCCACGCCTGCTTCACGCTCTCAGACGGCGACACGACGCTGCTGATCGATCCGTTCCTGACCGGAAACCCGAAGGCGGCGGCGACCGCCGACGAGGTGCAAGCGACCACGATCCTGCTGACCCACGGCCACGTGGACCACTACGGCGATACCGTCGCGATCGCGAAGCGGACCGGGGCGACGGTCGTCGCGATCACCGAGGTCGCCGGCGAGCTCGAGGGCGAGGGGTGCGACGTGCGCAACTGCAACCTCGGGGGTACCGCGAGCTTCGACTGGGGCTGGGTCAAGCTGGTGCCCGCCTGGCACACCTCGACGACACCGAAGGGCACGGTCTCGACCCCCGCGGGAATGCTGATCAGCTTCGGCGGCAAGGTCGTCTACCACCTCGGCGACACATGCCTGTTCAGTGACCTGAAGCTCGTCGGCAAGCGCAATCCGATTGACATCGCGCTGATGTGCATCGGCGGGCACTTCACGATGGACCGGCATGACGCGGTGGACGCAGCAGAATTTGTCGGCGCCAGCACCGTTATCCCGTGCCACTACAACACGTTTGAAGCGATCGAGACAGACGCGCAGGCGTTCAAGTCCGAGGTCGAGTCCGCGACCAGCTCGAGCGTCGTCGTGCTCGAACCGGGGGAGACGCATTCGGCATGACACACGCCATCGTCCTGATCCAGGCAGAGGGCAAGGCGCTGGCGACGCTCGGCGGCGAGCTGGCGGGCATCGAGGGAGTCGCCGAGGCCTACTCGGTGACCGGCGAATGGGACTTCGTCGCGATCCTGCGCCTGCGCGAGCGGACCAGCTCGCGCAGGTGGTGACCGGCAAGCTCTCCCAGCTCGACGGGGTCCGCCGGACGCAAACCATGGTTGCGTTCGAGGTCTACTCCCGCCACGATTTGGAGGCGCTGTTCTCAGTCGGTCAGTGAGCTCGTGCTCGGCCGAGATGCACGGTGGCGAGCGCCTGCGGATGGCGCTCGCGACCGATCGCGCCGCCTGGCTGGCGCAGCTGTGCGAGAGGGCCGCGGGACCGGTCGCCCACCTCGGCTGCGCCGATAGCCCCTACACGCGCGAGCTGATCGCCGCCGGGATGCTCCTGCACGAGCGCCTGGTCAAGGTGGCGGACGTGACCGGGTTCGACGTCGACGAGCAGGCGCTGCAGCTGCTGGCGGAGCGGATGCCCGGCGCGCGCTTCGTGGTCGCCGATGTCACCGGGAACGTGCCCGCGGAGCACAAGAATCGCTACGCGCTGGTGATCGCCGGCGAGGTGCTCGAGCACGTGCCCGATGCCGACTCGTTCCTGCGCGGGTGCGCGACGCTCCTGGCGCCGGGCGGCCGGCTGTGCGTCACCGTCCCCAACGCCTGCTGTCCGAAGATCGGGCTGCGCTCGCTCGCGGGGCGCGAATCGGTGCACCCCGATCATCGCGTCTACTACGGGCCGCGAACGCTGCAGAGAACGCTTGACGGCGCCGGCTTCGAGACCGAGCAGATGGCCTCCTGCCTGGCGCCGGTCGCCGGCCGGGCCGGAAAGCTCGTCTTCAACCCGCTGCTGAAGGCGAGCCACCGACTCTTTCAGGGCCCCGTGGGTGACGGCCTGATCGCGGTCGCCCATCCGCGCCCATCCACGCCGACGACCGCCGCGTAGGTGACGGTACGTGCGGGTTGCGGTTGTGGCCGAGTGGTACCCGTCGCGCAGCGATCCGGTGCATGGCGTCTGGGCGCATCGCCAGGCGGTGGCGGCGCGTGACGCCGGTGCTGACGTGCGGGTGGTGGTCGCCCGGCGTCCGATCCCGCCGCTCTCGGTCGTGCGCCGCGGTCCCCAAGCGGTCGTGGGCTGGACGCGTCGCATCCCGGGACTGCTGGCGCCGATGGAGCTCGACGGGATCGCGATCGCCACGGCGCCGTTCCTAAGCCCGCCGCGGCCCCTGAGCTATGGGGCCTGGGGGTATTGGATGGCGCCAGGTGTGGCCCGAGCGCTTGATGCGCTGCACGCACGGTGGCCGTTTGATCTGGTCCACGCTCACTGTGTAACTCCGCCGGGCTATGCGGCGGCGCGCTGGCTGCAGCGGCGCGGGGCCGCGGCCCTTGCTGTCTCGACCCACGGTCCGGACGTGATCTCGGTCTATGCGAGCAGCCGATGGGCAAAGCGCGCAACCGCGGTGGCGTTCGATACGGCCGACGTCGTGATCGCCAACTCCGGCTGGGCAGGCGCCCGCTGCGAGGCGATCGCCGGGCATCCGCTGCCGGTGGAGGTCGTTCATCTCGGCGCCGACCTGCCCGGAACGCTGGTCGACCGGCGGACGCGACCGACGATCGTGACGCTCGCGCATCTGGTGGGCCGCAAGCGCCACGATCTCGTCTTGTACGCCCTGGCGGCGATTCCGGAGTCAGAGCGACCGGATTACCTGGTGATCGGTGATGGCCCGCTGCGGCCAGAGCTGGCCCGGCTGGCCAGCGAGCTTGGCGTGGCCGAGCGAGTGGAGATGACCGGACAGCTCGACAACGAGCGCGCGCTCGCCGAGCTCGCGCGCTGTCATCTATTCGTCATGCCGAGCGTCAATGAGCCGTTCGGTGTCGCCTATGTCGAGGCGATGGCCGCCGGCTTGCCTGCGATTGGCGTCCGCGGCGAGGGTGGTCCCGAGGACATCGCGGCCGCCGGGGACGGGATCGTGCTCGTGCCGCGCGACGACCATCGGGCGCTCGCTTCAGCGATCACCCAAGCGCTCGAGGACCGCGCGCTCGGCGCGGCGGCGCGCAGAACCGTGTCTGAGCACTTCACCTGGGCGCACTGCGGCGAGCGCACCGTCGCGGCCTACGAGCGCGCGCTGGCCACGCGATCGAGCCGAGCATGAGTGACGTGCTGCTGGTCTCGCTCGGGACAACACACGGGCTGCGGGTCGCCGACTCAATGCTGGTGGAGATGCTGCGCGAGGCGGGGCGAGCACGGACGCGATCCGGGTCAGGATCGGTGCCACGAACGCCCTGCGCCGCGGCTACCCGGTGAACGACTTCGTCGAGGCGATCGCCGCGCGCCGCGCCGTCCATCGCGCGCTTGCCAGCCGTCCAACACCCAAGGCGCTGCTGTTCTCAACGACAACGGCCGCGCTGTTGAACCCGCACACCGAGCTGCCGTTCGCAGTGCGGCTCGACTCGCCGGCTGCTCTCAATCGACGCGGCCTGACACGCGCTCCCGTCCGCGCGCTCGAGCGTCGAAGCCTGTCCGGGCTCGCTTGATCATCACGCTCGGTGTGGCGGGAGCCGCGGCCCTTCCGGCCGGCAGCGCACGCGCCGAGATAGTGCCCGTCCCGATCGATCCGTCCGGCTCGATAGACGGCGCCCGGGACCCCGACCTGGCCGTCGCCTATGTGCCGGATCCGAAGACCAAGGGTCTGCTGTTGCTCTGCGCCGCGTGGGCGCAGGTCACTGGCGGCGCTCGCCGGCTCGATGTGTTCGGGATCGACGGCGCCACCGCCCGCGCCTTCCTCGCGCGTTGGGGTCTGATCGAGCCCGCCGGCGTCACATTTCACGGATATGTGTCAGGTGAGGCCTTTCGAGCGGCGCTTCGCGGCGCGCACTGCTTCATCTCGGCCGCACGCTGGGAGGATTACGGACAGGCACCCTTGGAGGCGCTGCGGGATGGCGCGCTCCTGGTCACGGCGCCCGCCGACGGGCCATACGAGGCGCTGCCGATCGCCACGGCGCTTGACGCCGGCCTGGTCGCCGCTGATGTGGAGCCGGCATCGTTGGCAAACGCGATCCGAGCTGCGTTTGCACGCGACGCTCGGTCCCGCGCCACCTATCAGGAGCGCGCGGCCGAGCGGCTGGAGCCCTACCGCTGGGGCCGGGCGGTCGAGTCCCTACGTACGAACGTGCTCCCGAGCCTGCTCGCCAGCGAGCGCCGGGGATAGCGGATGGGCAACGACTCCTGGCAGGTCACAGCGCGGCGGACGGCGCAGGCGCTCGGCGTCGACCCACGCTACCTGCGCCGCCTGCGCTGGATCCACAAGGCGGCGGTCATTCACCGCGACGGCGCGTCGCTGCGGCGCAACCTGCGCTACGTGTTACTGGACCCCGAGACCGACAACTTCACCTATGACCTGGCCAACAAGCCTGAGCTCGCCGCGTGGGTGGCGGCAATAACCGGCTGCGAGCCCGCACTGGCGAGCCGCTACGTCGGTGAGCCAGACCAGGACGAGGTCCTCGCAGCCCGGCTGCAGGCGGCCACCACCGGACGGTGGTTGTGACCAAGCGCGATCCTCGGTTCGGCAAGCGGCTGGGCTGGTATGCGCTGGCGAGAGTCCTGCGGCCCGGTCTGATCATCGAGACGGGGGTCCACGACGGGCTGGGATCGATGGCCCTGCTCCGCGCTCTGGAGCGCAACGCCGACGAAGGCACGCCGGGCCGGCTCGTCTCGTTCGACGTCAACCCCAAGGCCGGCTGGCTGGTCGGCGCCCATCCGCTCTGGGAGCTGCGCATTCAATCCTCGCAAGCTGGGCTCGGCGAGGTGCTGGCCGGCCCGGTATCGCCGGGCGTGTTCATCTACGACGGGACGCATTCGATGCAGGCCGAACTGCAGGAGTTCGAAGCTGTGCAGGCACGCCTGCCAAATGGCGGCGTGCTGGTCAGTGACGACGCGCACAACGGCGCGCTCGCCTCGGTATGCCGGGCACACGGGCTGAGTTATCACGAGGTGGCAGAACGGCCGGTCGGCCACTTCTATCCAGGCTCGCTGCTCGCAGCCGGCCGTCGCCCGCCCGCCAGCTGACGGTGGCCCGCCCGACAGCTGACGGTGGCCCGGCCGGCCGCTGAGCGCGACTAGCTGCCCGGGCGCTGAGTTCGACGCGCCCGCGGCTAACGCGATCGTTGCGCGCCCAGCACGACCGCGTGCGCATACGCGTCGACACTGCGTTGTAGCGGCCAGTCACCGTCGATTTCGCGACTCGCCGCCGCCATCGCAGCGAGGCGGTCCGGGTCGCCGGCCAGCGTGCGCACCGCAGCGGTGATCGCCAGCCGATCCGAAGGGTCGACAACGATCGCGTTGCGCCCGTGCACGGCGATGTCACCGGTCGCGCCCGCCCGGGCGCTGGCGATCAGCGGCAGCCCGGCGGCGACACCTTCACGCAGCGCGACTCCGAAGGGTTCGTGGTGGCTGACGAGCGCCAGGACGTCGGCCTCGGCGTACGCAAGCGCGGTGTCGGCCGGCGACGGGCACCGCGGAAGCGGACGGCCGCCCCACACGAAACCGCTTGGGCCTCGAGCTCGCCTCGGAGCGGCCCTTCACCGACGAGCTCGAGCTCGACCTGGCCCGGTCCGGCGGCTGCCGTTGCCTCGATCAGCGCGGCGATGTTTTTGTCAGCCACCAGGCGGGCGACGCAGAGCAGACGCATCGGGCGCTCGGCGCGTTGATCAGAGCGACTAGCGACAGCGGCACGGATTGGGTCGGCATCGACGCTCTGAAGGCTCACCACCGTTCGGGCCGGATCGACACCCAGAGCCACCAGGCGGTCTCGTGCCTGCGAGCTGGCCCCGATCGCCGCGGCCGCGCGGCGCGCCAGAACCCCATGTAGCCACCGCTGCGGAGCCGGCACGGAGCGGGCCGCCGCCTCGCCGAGCTCGCTGAAATGAACCAGCCCTGTGCGCCGGCGCGTGCACCACGCGCGCGCGATCAAAGCCGCGGGCCCGAACTCCGACACCACCACGACGTCCGGGGCGAACTCATCCAGCGCCCGTCCCAGGCCACGCGGAACCGTGATCGGGCTGCGGCCGACGCGCGGACGCTGCAGCGCCGAGAGGAAGCGGGCGTCGTAGGCCTGCTCCGATGGATACCAGCCATCCTCGACATCCCAGCCGGCGAGCCGGCGAGTGAGATACAGGACCCGGAGGGTGAGCTCATCTCGTGCTGCCAGAGAGGTGAACAACGGCTCGCGGTAGGGTGCTGCGGCTGGCGCCAGTACGGCACACCGCAGAGCGCTGGTCAAGACAGATTCCTCATCGGCACACGATGCCTCATGATCAAGGGGGCGACGCGACGATGACAGAATCGCTCGGCTCGGCGCCGAGCCATGCGCCCCGCAAGAAAATGCGCGTACTGGTTCTGCACAACAGCTATCGCTCGCCCGGCGGCGAGGAGCGTGCGGTCGCCGATCTGCAGCAGCTGCTGCGCGATCGAGGCCACACGGTTGCGACGCTTGAGCGATCGAGCGCGGGGCTCGGCGGCCTTGCGGCGGCGCGGTCGCTGACCACCGGGGGCTCGCGCCCCGAAGAGGTGGCACGCGCCGTCCAGGGGATGCGGGCCGAGGTCGTGCACGTCCACAACATCCACCCGCTGTTCGGCTGGAAGGCGCTGGCGGCGGCGCGTGAGGCCGGGGCACGAACGGTGTTGCACCTGCACAACTTCAGGCTCTTCTGTGCGGTCGCGATCGGCTATCGCGAAGGCGCGGTCTGCTTTCGCTGCCGCGGGGCCAGCACGCTGCCGGGCCTGCGGCTGCACTGCCGGGGGTCAGTGGCCGAGGCGGCGGCCTACGCGGTCGGCCTGCATCGCCAACAGCCGCGCCTGTTCGAGTACGCCGACCGGTTCGTCGCCGTCAGCGAGGCGACTCGGCAGCGGCTGGTCGAGCTCGGCCTGCCGGCAGAGAAGTCAGCCGCGCTGCACAACTTCGTTCGGGATTCCGGGTTTGCGGCCGCCTCGCGCGCCGCCGAAGGCGAGTTCGCCCTCGTCAGTGGCCGGCTGGTCGAGGAGAAGGGCTTCGACATCGCGATCGCGGCCGCGCGCGCAGCGGGGGTGCCGCTGACGGTCGCCGGCGAGGGTCCCGACGAGCAGCGGCTGCGAGGACTCGCGGCCGGAGGGGAGGTGCGGTTCTGCGGACTCGTATCGCCTGAGGAGCTCGCGCAGCTGCGCGCCCGCGCGGCCGTGGCGCTGGTCCCGTCGCGCTGGGAGGAGCCGTGCCCGTACGCGGTCCTGGACGCGCTCGCCGCCGGCGTGCCGGTGCTGGCGAGCGATCGCGGCGGCCTGCCCGAGCTTGTCTCGGACGGTGCCGTCCTGCCGGCGACTGACATCGCCGCCTGGACCGACGCGCTGACGAAGATCTGGAACGATCGCGAGCAGCGCGCGTGGGCCGGCGAGGGCGCGCTGCGCGACGCCAGAGCGCGGTTCGCCGCCGATGTGTACTACGACCGGCTGATGGAGCTGTACCGCGCTTAGACCTAGCCGATCCGCGAGCCCGGCTCGGCGCCGCGGTCGGGACGGAGCAGGACCACGCCGCGCTCGTCGTCGAGCGCACCGAGCACGAGCACCTCGGAGGAGACCGGGCCGATCTGCCGCGGCGGGAAGTTGACGACCGCGACGACCAGCGTGTCGAGCAGCTCGTCGCGTGAGTAGTGCGCGATCTGCGCCGAGGACCGCTTGACCCCGATCTCAGGCCCGAAGTCGATCCGCAGCTTCCAGGCGGGCTTGCGTGCCTCTGGGAAGTCGTCGACCGCGATCACGCGACCGACGCGCATGTCGACGGCCTCGAACTGCCCGAAGTCGATCAACGCTCAGGGACCGGCGGGCGCCGTCGTATGCGACGGCGTGGTCCCGGTGGCTCCCCGCCCGCAGACGGCGGTGGTCCGCCCTCGGGCGGTGGCGGCGTATCGCTGCCGGTCGGCGGGGTGGTCCCGGTTCCCGGCTTGCCCGGAGCCGGGGTGCCAGGCGTGGGCGGACCCGGGGTCGGCTTGCCAGGGGTCGTCGTGCCCGTTGTCGTGGTGCCGGTCGTCGTCGTGATCGGGGGCGAGGTGACGTTCGTCAGCGGCGTGGTCGCGGTCGTCACCGGCGTCGAGGCTGGCTCGCTGCTGGGCGGCGGGCTGCTCGCCGGCGGCTGGGTCGGGGCGGGCTGCGTGGTTCCCGGGTCAGAGCTGGTCGTACCCGAGCTGCCAGCGCCGGGGCTAGGCGGGGTCGGCATCACGGTTGGGTCGGTCTGGGTCTGATCGCGCCCGGTGGGGCTCGCCTTTGTGTTCACCGGCGCCGTCGTACTCGCAGCGGCGGTCTTGGCAGCGGGGGCAGTGGTGGCCGCGGCAGAGGCCTTGGCGGCAGAGGCCTTGTGGTGCGCGGCGAGGCTCTTGCGGGTGGAGTGGTGCGACGGCGAGCTCGACTGGCGCTCGGGACCGGAGTAGACCGGCGCCAGGCCCGCCTGCTGGGCGGGGGAGTCCGAGTACGGCACTGAGGCGATGACCGAGTTGTGGTGGACCCGGGCCGGTGTGCGGCCCGCCTCGACCGCGCCGGCGGTGACGATCGCAGCGGCCGCGATCCCGGCGGCGGCCTTGGCCGCGATCGCCCCCAGACCGGTTGAGATGAAGCCCCCCGAACCGATCGCGACACCCGAGCCGGCCAGCGCTGTGCCTCCGGCTGCCGCACCCGCGCCGGCCGCTCCGGCGCCTGTGGCGCCCGCCCCGGCAGCACCGGCCCCGGCGCTCGAACCGGCGGCGGTGGCGCCCGAGCCGGCTCCGGCCGAGTGGCCCAGGTGGATGAGTGCCAGCTTGCGAAGGATCACGAGCGGGCCGATCGGCATCAGTGCCGCGAGCGCCCTGTTGGTCTGCTTGAGCTGGCCGCGGAAGACGGTGCAGCGCTCGCACGCGCGCAGGTGGCGGCGGACGAGCGGGCTCGGGCGGCGGCGCAGCCCCTCGGCGACCTCGCCGAGCTCGATCCGGACCTCGTCGCAGGACAGCAGGCGCGCCTCGGCCGCCTCGGCGAGCGACACACGTGCGCGCACGAGCAGTGACTTGACGCTCGGGACGGTGGTCTCCATCGCCTCGGCGATCTGCTCGTAGGAGAGCGCGTCCATCTCGCGCAGCACGAGCGCGGTCTTTTGGGTCTCCGGGAGCTCTTGGATGTCCCCGACCAGGAGCCGGAACTCCTCGCGCTCGTGGACCTTGTCGGCGGTGCTGGCCCCGTTGTCGGAGTAGTGCAGGTCCATCGAGTCGACGCCGATCGTCTGGATCTTGCGCAGGTGGTTGAGGCTGCGATTGCGGGCGATCCGGTACAGCCACGGCCGAACGTTGATCGGGCGCTCGTCGGCGAGGATCGCGTTGAAGGCCGCAGTCATCACCTCCTGCATGACGTCCTCGGCGTCCTCGCGCGAGCCGAGCAGGTGGCGGCAGAAGGAGAGCAACCGGGGTTCGTAGCGCGAGACGAGAACGTCGAACGCGGCCAGGTTGCCCCTCCGCATGTAGGCGATCAGCCGCTCATCGGACTGAATCCGAAGTAACGGGGAGCGTCCGTGAAGCCCGATCCCTGGGGAATATTTGAGAGCTGAGACTTCCATCCAGGCGCGAGCGAATGTTTCCCCGCTTTATCGCTCAGGACACCGTAGCAGCGTAAAAGTTGCGCTTTAGGGAAAGGATTGCCGGGTCGTGCGCGCAACCACCGCAGTAAATGCCCGGGGAGGGACTCGAACCCTCATGCCACGAAGGCAGTCGCTCTTAAGGCGACCGTGTCTGACCCAATTCCACCACCCGGGCGCAGCCGCAGACGCTAGCGGCTCACAGAGCCCCCGCCAAGGGGCTCGCCGAATGCGGGGCAAGGCCTGCAAATGCGATGCACCGGACGTTGGCACATGCAGGTTCCTAATTGACAGTGTAATGAGCGCCTTGGTAGCTTCGGGCCCGAAATACGCGCCCGACAGGCCCCCGTCCGGCGCGCAAGGAGGAGCGCAAATTGGATAGGTCCGCTCGGTGCGGAACTCAAGTGTGATCGGCCGGGTCGCGGCTGTCGCGGCCCTAGCGGTTGCGATCGTGGCGGTCGCCGTGATCCTGCTTTCGAGCGGGAGCAGCTACCAGGTGCACGCGGTCTTCGTCAACGCCAGTCAGATCGTGCAGGGCGACCTGGTCGAGGTTTCCGGCAACCCGATCGGCACCGTGTCTGGGATCGCGCTGACGCCGGCGGGACAGGCGCAGCTGACGCTTCAGATCTCAAACGGCGCCTACTCGCCGCTGCGTCAGGGGACCACCGCGACGGTCAGAGAGCTTTCGCTGTCTGGCGTCGCGAGCCGCTACGTCGATCTGCACCTCGGCTCACCGAATGCGGCCAAGATCCCCAACAACGGCGTCATCAGCGCCAACAACACGACCAGCGAGGTCGATCTTGACCAGCTGTTCGACACGCTCAACGGGCCCACCCGCAAGGGCCTGCAGAACGTCTTCCTCGGCTCAGCCGCGCAGTACAAGGGCGCTGGCAAGCTAGCCCAGCAGGCGTTCGCCTACCTCAACCCGGCGGTCGCGGCGAGCAGTGTCCTGTTCAGCGAGATCACCCGCCCCCAGAGCCACTTCACGAACTTCGTCGTCAAGTCGAGCCACCTGGTCTCCGACGCCGCCCAGCGCAGCGCCGACCTCGCTGGGCTGGTGTCACATCTGTCGACCACCACGCAGGCGTTGGCGGCCGAGCGCGTGGACCTTGGCCAGTCGCTGCGCGATCTGCCGCCGTTCATGCGCCTGGCGAACACGACGTTCGTCAACCTGCGCAGCGCGCTCGACGACCTCACGCCACTGGTAAACGTCTCAAAGCCGGTCGCGCCCAAGCTTCAGAAGCTGCTGGTCCAGCTGCGGCCGCTGGCCGAGGACTCGGTGCCGACGGTCCGTGACCTGTCGTTCATCATCCACCGCCCAGGCGCGAACAACGACCTCACGGACCTGACCAGGCTCGGCGTGCCGCTCGAGAGCGCGACCGTCGACTCGATCCAGGCCAACGGCAAGCAGCGCCCCGGAGCGTTCCCCGCCTCGATCACGGCGCTCAACGACTCGACTCCCGAGCTCGCGACCGACCGGCCGTACGCGGTCGACCTGACCGGCTGGTTCGAGGGCTACTCGCACCCCGGCACCCAGGACGCGAACGGCGGCTCGAGCCGGATCGCGCCTGTGGTCGGTGTCGGTTCGCTTTCCAACGGCGCGCTCAACATCCTGCCCGCGTTCGCCGACCCTGGGCTGCGCTCAGCGCTCGCGTTCGGCCAGAACGGCCACGGCGGCGCGCTCACCACCGGCCAGGGCGACCGCTGCCCGGGCTCGATGGAGCGCGGCGCGGTCTTCTACCCGGAGAGCGGCTTCCCCTGTAACCCGAACGAAGTCCCGACTGGGTCATGAAGCGGATCCTGATCTGCGGGGCGATCCTGCTCGCGGCCGGAGCCTTCGTGTTCCTCGCCGGCGGCGCCTCGAGCGGCAATCCCCAGGGCACCTACAAGATCCAGCTCGACAACGCGTTCGGGCTCGTGACCGGCGCAGACTTCAAGGTCGCGGGCGTGCCCGCCGGCACGATCACGGCGATCAACCTCGATCGCAAGTCTCTGTACGCGGTCGTGACGGTCTCGGTGACGCGCAGCGGCTTCGGACAGTTCCACCAGGACGCCTCGTGCCAGTCACGGCCGGAATCGCTGATCGGTGAGTACTTCATCGAGTGCGACCCGGGCACCAAGGGGAGCCCGGTGCTCAAGCCCGGCAGCACGCTCTCGGTCACGCACACCCAGTCGACGATCCCCGCCGACCTCGTCCAAGACGTGATGCGCCTGCCCTACCGCGAGCGCTTCACGCTGATCGTCAACGAGCTCGGCGCCGCCGCCGCCGGCCGCTCCGATGACCTGCAGGCGGCGCTCGCCCGCGCGGTCCCGGCACTGACCGAGACCGACAACACCCTGAACCTGCTCGCCAACGACTCGAGCACGCTCCAGAACCTGACCCGCGACTCCAACTCGGTGATCACCGCGCTGGCCAACAACAGCTCGCAGGTGCAGCGGTTCATCGAGACGGCCAACCGGACAGCGACCGCGACCGCGACCCAGGACAACAACCTGAAGCTGACCTGGCGGAACCTCCCCGGCGTGCTCGAGCAGCTGCGCCCGGCGATGGCCAAGCTCGAGACGACCGCGGAAACCAACACGCCCGTGCTCCAGAATCTCAACGCAGCCTCGGGCCAGCTGCACCGGTTCTTCACCGATCTGCCGGGCTTCTCGCATTCCTCCCAGCCGGCGATCAAGTCACTCGGCCAGGCGTCGGTGACCGGCAAGACCGCCGTCAAGGCGGCGACTCCGACGGTCGCCGATCTGAACCAGTTCGCCAAGCCGACGCCGGAGCTGGCGCAGAACCTGGCGATCGTGCTCGCGGACCTCGACACCCAGAGCCGCGCGGTCGAGCGCGACCCGCGCAGCCCCGGCGGCGTCGGCTTCAGCGGCCTGCAGTCGCTGCTCGGCTACGTCTTCAACCAGGCGCTGGCGGTCAACACCTACGGGCCGTTCGGCCACGTGCTGGCGGTCGACGGTTTCTACAGCAAGATGTGCTCGCCGTACGCGACGCCGGCGACGGTCGCGATGAACCTCAAGACGTACGGCGCCTCGTACCGCCAGTGCTACTCGTGGCTCGGGCCCAATCAGCCGGGCGTCAACGAGCCTGACCCGAGTAATCCGGGCGCTCCCGTCCCTGATCCGGGTGGCGCGCCACCGGGCCCGGGTCCGAGCACGAACGCAGCCAAGCTGACGGTCGCCGAGGTCAACGCCGAGAACCAGGCGCTGAAGCGCTCGCAGGGCAAGCCGCAGGCGGGGACCGGCTCGTCGGCGCCGGCGGCCCCGACCAGCTCGAGCTCCTCATCGAACTCCGCGAGCAGCGTCAACAAGACGATCGGCCAGATCGTGTCCAAGACGGCCGGCAGCTCGGGCGGTTCCTCGAACGTCTCGAGCAGCCAGGCCCAGCAACTCCTCAACTACCTCCTCGCCCCGTGACCGCCACCCGCGACAGGCCTCCGGCAACGCCCGCGCCGCCCAGCCGCAACGGCGGAGGTCGCAGCCGCCAGCAGTCGGCCCTCGCCAACCCGGTGCTCGTTGGCGCGATGACCGTGCTGGTCGTGCTGGTGGCCGTGTTCCTGGCCTACAACGCCAACAACGGGCTGCCGTTCGTGCCGACGCGCCAGCTGAAGGTCAACGTCGGCAGCGGCTCTGACCTGGTGCCCGGCGACGAGGTCACCGAGGGCGGCTACAGGGTCGGGGTCGTTTCGTCGATGAAGCCGATCACATTGCCGAGTGGCCAGGTCGCGGCGCAGCTGACACTGCAGCTCAGCCAGAGCGACGGCAAGGTGCCGGTCAACTCGACCGCCGAGATCCGTCCGCGCTCGGTGCTCGGCCTCAAGTACGTGGATCTGCACTACGGCACGTCGCACAAGGCGTTCGTCGACGGCGGCACGATGCCGATCACCCAGACCAGCGTTCCGGTCCAGTTCGAGGATCTCAACCAGATGTTCGACGCCAAGACCAGGCCCGCGGTCGACAGCAACCTGGTCGGCTTCGGCGACGCGCTCGCGGGCCGCGGCTCGGCGCTCAACGACACGATCTCGAGCCTGCCGCGGCTGTTTCTGTATCTGCGCCCGGTGATGGCCAACCTCTCGAACCCGAACACCGAGCTGACGCGGTTCTTCAACTCGCTCGAGTCATTCATGGGGACGGTCGCGCCGGTCGCCCAGACCAACGCGACCCTGTTCACGAAGATGGCGACCACCTTCGCGGCGATCTCGCACAGCCCCACCAACCTCGAGCAGACGATCCAGGAGTCGCCGTCGACCGAGGCCGTCTCCACTTCGTCACTGAAGGTCCAGCAGCCGTTCCTCGCCGACCTGACGACGCTCGGCAAGTACATGACGCCGGCGACCTCCGAGCTGCGCCGCGCACTGCCGGTCATCAACCCGGCGATCGAGGTCGGCACCAAGACCCTGATCCGGACGCCGGTCCTCAACTCCAAGCTTCAAGACGTGATGAACGCGCTCAAGAACCTGTCGCTGGCGCCCGGGACCAACGTCGCGATCAATGCCCTGACCGGCACCGTCTCGACGCTCAATCCCATGATCCGCTACCTCGGTCCCTACCAGACGGTCTGCGACGACTGGAACTACTTCTGGACCTACATCTCGGATCTGGTCTCAGAGCCGACCGGCTTCGGGACCGCGCAGCGGGCGCTGATCAACTCCGCCAACCCGGCCCAGCCCAACAACGTCGGTACGCAGGGCGCGACCGCGCCGGCCAACGGCGGCGGCAGCGACGGGCCAACTGGCGGCAACGAGTTCCTGCACGCGCAGGCCTACGGCGCCGCGGTCGACAACAACGGACTCGCCGACTGCGAGACCGGCCAGCGCGGCTTCGTCAAGAAACTCAACTACTACGACCCCGAGGGTCGCGATCTGGCGACCGATCCGCACACGCCCGGCGACCAGGGCCCGACATTCGCCGGCCGCGCGCGCGTGCCGAACGGCGAGACGTTCAGTCGCAACCCCCAGACCGGACCTCAGCTTCCGAGCGTCCCCGGAAACAACTGACGATGAGACGCAAAAAAGGCCGGCGCGGACCGGGACTGAGCAAGTTCAAAGCGGGAGCGATCGGGATCATCCTGATCGTGCTGTTCTCCTACGGCGCGTACACGAAGTTCGCTAACCCGTTCGCGAGTCCGTACACGATCCACGCGGTGTTCTCGAACGCGAACGGGCTTCAGCCGGGCTCGTTCGTCCGGATCGCCGGCGTCGACGTCGGCACCGTGACCGGCGTCTCGACCGAGCCCGGCTGCCACTCGGCGACCAAGGATCCCGCCGCCTGCCAGGCCGCCGACGTGACGATGACGATCGACAGCAACGGGCTGCCGATCCACGACGACGCGACCTTCGCAATTCGCCCGCGGATCTTCCTCGAGGGCAACTTCTTCGTCGATGTCAGCCCCGGCACGCCCGAGGCCCCGGTCGCCTCCAACGGCCACACGTTCCCGATCCAGCAGGGGGTCGAGCCGGTCCAGCTCGACAACGTGCTGACCAGCCTCCAGGCCGGCACGCGGGCGAACCTGCAGACCCTGCTGCAGCAGTACGGCAAGGCCGTCGACGAGTCCGGCAGCTCGTTCAACAAGTCGATCCAGTACTGGCTGCCCGCGTATGAGTACTCGGCGCTGGTCGCCCACGACGCGCTCGGGATCCAGCCCAACGATCTGTCGAACTACATCGCCGCCCAGGGGACCGTGGCCGGTGCGATCGACGCCCACCCGGACAACCTCAAGAGCCTGATCACGGACTTCAACACGACTGCCGGCGCGTTCGCGCGCGAGAACGTCGCGCTGCGCAACACGATCATCCAGCTGCCGCGGACGCTGTCGACCGCGATCCCGGCGTTCAACGCGCTCAACGCGGCCTTCCCGCCGCTGCGCGAGCTCGCCAAGACCCTGATCCCGGGTGTCAAGTCGACCGGACCGACGATCGACGCGAGCCTCCCGTTCATCACCCAGCTTCGCCTCCTGGTGCAGCCGTCCGAACTGCAGGGGCTGACCAAGGACCTGAGGCCGACCGTTCCGGCGCTGGCGAACCTCACCAACGAGACGATCCCGCTGATGAAGAACGAGGTGCGCCCGGCCTCGAGCTGCGTCGCGAACGTCATCTATCCGTGGTCGCAGCTGACCGTTCCCGACAGCCACTTCAACGCCTCCAACGGCTTCCCGCCGCACAAGGTCTACGTCGAGGCCGTCGACTACCTGCCTGGGCTCGCCGGAGAGTCGCGCAACTTCGACGCCAACGGCCCGTACATCCGGGTGCTGCTAAATGGCGGGTCGCTCACCTACTCGCTGTCGCCGGGGCTGTTCGGGCAGTCGCTCGAGCAGCTCGAGGGCGCCCAGCCGGCGATGCCGCCCGGCGGCAAGCGCCCGCCCTACGAGGAGAACGTTCCGTGTGAGACGCAGGCTCCGATCACGGACCTCTCCGCGCCGGAGAGCGGACCGATCAAGCAGATCAACACGAACCCGCTGTCGTCGCTGCCGCTGCCGCTGCGACAGGCGCAGCTCAAGCAGGCGTTGACGGCGGTCGAGTCCTCGGCGCGCGCGTCGGGTGTCAAGGTCAACGTCCCGAAGGGCATGCCGTAAGCGATGAAGCGCGCGATCAAAACCCACGCTGTCGACTTCTCGGCGATCATCGTGCTGCTGGTGCTGTCCGTCGTGGTGGCCGGCTACATCCTCAACCACGAGGGCCTGCGGTTCCCGTTCATCCAGTCCTCGCCGTTCACGATCAACGCCGAGTTCTCGACCGCCCAGGCCGTGACCCCGGGCCAGGGCCAGTCAGTCCGGGTGTCGGGTGTCCAGGTTGGAACCGTGGGTGGGGTGACGCTCAACAACGGGATGGCGACCGTGCAGATGGACATCGACCCCAAGTACAAGGGTGTGATCCACCAGAACTGGACCGCGCTGCTGCGCCCGAAGACCGGACTGAAGGACATGTTCATCGAGCTGACGCCGGGCAAGGGCTCCTCGCCGGTCGCCAAGCCGGGCTACACGATCCCGGTGTCCAACACCAACCCTGACATCGACGTCGACGAGATTCTCGGTTCGCTCGACGCCGACTCGCGGGCCTACCTGCAGCTGCTCGTCAACGGCGCCGGCCAGGGGCTGGCGGGCAAGGGCGGCTCCGAGCTGGCGCAGGTGTTCGAGCGCTTCGAGCCGACCCATCGCGATCTCGCGCGGCTCAACAAGGCGGTCGCCGTCCGAGGTGCGGACCTGCGTCAGCTGATCAACTCCCTGCAGCGCCTCAACACCGCGCTCGCGACCAAGCAGGGGCAGATCGTCCAGCTCGTCGATTCCAGCGCCAAGGTGTTCCACGCATTCGCGTCCGAGGACGGCAACATTTCCGAGGCGATCAAGCTGCTGCCGGGAACGCTGAGCCAGACGACCGCGACGCTCCAGAAGGTGCAGACGTTCGCGAAGGTGCTCGGCCCGGCGGCGACCAACCTGTTGCCCGCCGCGCGCGCGATCCCGTCGGCGAACGCCGCCCTGGTCGCGCTCGCCAAGCCGAGCACGCCGATCGTCAAGAACCAGATCAGGCCGTTCGTGATCGCGGCGCGGCCGCTGGTGCGCCAGCTGCGGCCGGCGGCGATCAACCTCGCCGCCGCGACGCCGAACCTCAGCAACACGTTCGCGGTCCTCAACCACCTCGGCAATATGCTCGGCTACAACCCCGGCAACTCTGAGCACGGCTACCTCTGGTGGCTGGCGTGGCTTGACCACAACGTCCGGACGCTGTTCTCGATCCAGGACGCAAACGGCGTCTTCAGGCCGCTGTTCCTGCAGCTCAGCTGTCAGTCGATGGAGCAGATCGCGCAGGGGATCAGCGGCTCGTCGCTGCTGCTGAACCTGACGCCGATCCTGACCGATTCGAGTCTCTGCCCGTCGGGGTCGTCGGGCACCGGCCTGCCGTCGCTGCCGATCCCGCTGTCCAAGAAGCACTCTTCGAGCTCGACCGCCCGCGGTGCCAACGGCGGCGGCTCGGGCGCTCGCTCCTCGAGCAGCTTGCCCACCACCACCGGCGCGACGGGCACCGGCTCGACGCCGAGTGCACCCAGCACGCCTGCCGCTCCCGGCGTCACGAGCTCGAGCACCTCCAGCTCCAGCACGACCTCCAGCTCGGCCGCTTCGAGTGCCGCGCAATCGGCAGCAAATGCCGCCAACTCCGCCCTCAACACGATCTCCAAGCCCTGATGCAGACCGGTAGCCCGTCAATCGCCAAGATCGCCACGATGGTCCTGTTCGCGCTCTCGTGCATCGGGCTGCTGCTGTTTTTGTGGCTCTCGTTCGGCGGCACGATCCCGTTTAACCCCGAGGGCTATCGCTTCGAGGTCCCGTTCCCCGACGCGAGCCAGCTCGCTGACCAGGCCGACGTCCGGATCGCCGGTGTGTCGGTCGGCAAGGTGGTCGCAAAGCAGCTCGATCCGAGGGGGAACCGGACCCTGGTGACGGTCCAGATGGACAAGCAGTTCGCGCCGATCCACAAGGACGCGCAGGCGATCCTGCGCGAGAAGACGATCCTCGGCGAGACCTACGTTCAGCTGACGCCGGGCACCCCCAAGAGCCCGATCCTTCCCGACGGGGGTCAGCTCGCACCCGGCAACGTGCAGTCCGCGGTCCAACTCGACCAGATCTTCAATGCGCTCAACCCGCAGACGCGGGCGGCGTTCAGACAGTGGCAACAGGAGCTCGCGGTAGCGGTCAAGGGCAACGATCAGAACCTGTCAAATGTGTTCGGCAACCTGCCGACCTTCGCGGCCGACCTGACTGACTTGGTCCAGGTGCTCGACATCCAGCACACCGCGGTCACCAACCTGGTCCGCAACGGCGGCACCGTGTTCGCCGCGCTCAGCCAGAACCAGTCCGCGCTGCACAACCTGATCACCTCTGGCGAGACGACGTTCGCGACGACCGCCGCCAACAACCAGGCGATCATCAACACGTTCCACGTCTTCCCGACCTTCCTGCACGAGACCAAGCTGACGATGGCGCAGCTGCAGTCGTTCTCGCTCAACACTGACCCGCTGATCAAGGAGCTCGTGCCGGTCGCCCAGAATCTCGGCCCGACGCTGAAGTCTGTGCGGATCCTGTCTCCGTACCTGAAGTCGTTCTTCTACAACCTCGGTCCGCTGATCACCGCCTCGAAGACCGGCCTGCCGGCCTACAGCAATGTGCTCAACGGGACGACGCCGCTGCTCGCCTCGCTCGGCCCGTTCCTGGAGCAGCTCAACCCGATCCTGACCTGGCTGTCGCTGCACCAGCAGCTGATCTCCGACTTCATCTCCGACGGCGCCACCGGCTTCTCGCCGACCACGAGCTCGTTCGGCGGCACCGGGCACTACCTGCGGCAGTTCGGCCCCGTCGGTCCGGAGACGCTCTCGTACGCATCCAACCGCGACGCCGACAACCGCGGTAACACCTACCCGCCGCCGACGTGGCTCGCCGGTCCGGGTGCATTCTCCGCAGGCGGCAAGTTCCCGGGCAGCTTCGCGCTGCCGTCATGGGACTGCAACAACGCGGGCGGTCCGAAGCCTGCCAGTGGCTCGGCGACGCAGTTCACCCAGGGCCAGCAGGCATGCTGGGTCGCGCCGCCGCTCGACAACCTGATCGGCCAGAACAACGCCAGCAAGTTCCCGCAGCTCCAGGCCGCGCACTACTCGAGCAAGTAGCCCCGGCGCGCCGGCGAGGTGTGCCCGTCGAGCACCACGAGGCCTGGGTCAGGCGGCAGCCGCGTTAGTTAGGCGGCAGCCGCGTTAGTTAGGCGGTGGCCGCGACCGTGGCGGCGTGCTCGGCCGTGCGGTCCTCGCCGAGCACGAAGATCCCGAACACCGCGTCCACGAGCGTGCGATCGCCGCCGCTGCGCAGGAACTTCACGGACCCCAGCGGCGACATCGCCTGGATCCACGCCTCGGTGCTCCCGCGCAGGTGCGCGTCGGCCTTGTCCGACGAGCGCTCGGCGATCGTCGCCGCGCCGGGCACGAACGTGACCGCGTAGGAGATCGACTCACCATGGTGCCCGTCAGTGACAGT
Organism: uncultured Solirubrobacterales bacterium; assembly: GCA_963703825.1. GTDB lineage: Bacteria > Actinomycetota > Thermoleophilia > Solirubrobacterales > Solirubrobacteraceae > Palsa-465. Next base: position 46,271 of record CAVPFS010000006.1, read on the forward strand.
CAGCTCGATCGTGCCGCTGGCGGTGCTGTCACGGTCGACGAGCCCGGGGATCAGCCTGAACATTGCGCCGAGGTCAATGCGCTCGGACTCGCGGGGCGGTCCCCAGACCCACTCCAGGCCCCAGCGGGACAGCGCGCCGATCACCGGCGCCAGTTCGCGTGCACGGTCAGTGAGCTCGTAGTCGACGCGCGGCGGCACCTCGCGGTAGCGCTGACGGGTGAGCATCCCGTCGGCGACCATCCGGTTCAGCCGCGAGCGCAGCTGCTCGGTTGAGATTCCGGGTAGGACGCGCTGTAGCTCGACAAACCGCCGCGGCCCCGACATCAGGTCGCGGACGATCAACAGAGTCCACTTGTCCCCTACCAGATCCAGGGTGCGCGAATCCGGTGACCATTGGTCGTACGGATGACGTTTGGGGGGCGGTACGTGTGGAATTTTCGGTCCCCTTCAGTTTTGGACGGTGCCCACCTACCGACTTCTAGCATAACGGATGTCGCAACCGGTCCGGCCAGTTTTCCGACAGTTTCAGCCCTACCGCTCGTTGCAGACTGTGTGGGAGAGCTGATCGCGATCGAAGATCTGCGGGCCAGGCGCGCCCAGCGCCAGCGAGTGGACCGGCCGACGTTTTTCTTCGACGTCGCCTGCCCGCTGTCGTACCTGACGGCCGAGCGCGTCGAGCGCACACTCGGCAACGCGACCTGGGTACCGGTGGCCTCGAGCGCCGTATGCCCGGACCGCGACCACGCCGACCTGCGCGAGCGTGCCCACGCCCGAGCGGCCGCGCTGCGGCTTCCGCTCGTATGGCCTGACCGCTATCCGGCCGACACTCCCTGCGCGCTGCGCGCCGCCAGTCGGGCAGCCGAGCTCGGCGCCGGCCGGTGCTTCGCGCTCGCCGCGACGCGGCTCGCCTTCTGCGGCGGTTTCGACCTGGAGGATCCAGAGACGCTGGCCGAGGCGGGGGCGGCGGCGGGCGTCCCGCTCGACGACTGTCTGGCGGCCGCCGGCGACGTCCGCCGCGACGAGCATCTGCGCGCGGCGGCCCACGAGCTGCGCTCGCAGGGGGTCAATGACCTGCCCGCGATCAGCGTCGGTGGGCGAGTGCTCGACGGCGAGGCGGGTCTGCTGGCAGCACGGGCCGGCGTCGAGCGGCCCGTCGCTTGGGCGCCGGTGGCCAACACCAGTCTGCTGAGCAGCCGCGCCCGCTCCCTGGCACCGGTCTGCTGAGCCGCCGCGCCCGCTCCCTGGCACCGGTCTGCTGAGCCGCCGCACCCGCCCGGGGTTACTGACGGACCCCGCTGACAGACTGTCCGCATGCGGACTGAGTTGACCGGCGCGGGCGGCCGCGCGCCGCCGTGGTGAGCGGTTGAGCAGGCGGTCGGGGATCCTCGGTGCGCTGCGCCGCTTCTGGCGCATCGCCTGGGACGCCAACATCACGGGTCAGTCGGCGATGGTCGCCTACAACATGCTGCTCGGGGTGATCCCGCTCGCGCTGCTGGGGCTGTTCATCGCCGGCCAGGTGCTGTCGAGTTCGGCGATCCAGCACAGCGTGATCGCCGATCTGCGCGAGGTCTTCCCTGGCACAGCCGAGCACACGCTCGACTCGCTGCTCGACCAGATCACCGATTCGACCACCAGCACCGGCGTGCTGGCGCTGCTCGTCAGCCTGTGGCTCGGGTCGTCGTTCTGGGGCGCGCTCGACACCGCGTTCGCTCGGATCTATGGCTGCCCGTCGCGCCGCTGGCTCGAGCAGAAGCGTTTCGCGCTCGGGATGCTGATCGTCGTGATCGTGTTCATGCTCGCGACCGTCGCCGTGCCGGCGGCGCAGACCATCCTGCGCGCCGGCGTCGCCGACCTGCCGTTCGATCTTGCCCACGTGGCCGTGTTCGTATACGCGCTGTCGCTCGGGATCTCGATCGTGCTGCTGTTCGGTTGCCTGGCGGTGATCTACTCCCGGGTCCCGAACCGCCGCGTGCCATGGCGCGCCGTGTGGCCCGGCGCGCTTGGCGCGACGCTGGCGATCGCGGTCGTCGACTTCGTGTTCCCGCTCTACCTGTCGAACATCTCGACGATCGCCCGGTTCGGGACGACGATCGTCTTCATCCTGATCACCCTCGGCTGGTTCTACCTGCTGGCGCTGATCATCCTCAGCGGCGCGGTGGTCAACGCGCTGCGGCTGCGCTGACGGTGCCGGGTCGGCGGCGCCTGCGTTACCCGCGCGCGGTGACGCCCCGCCGCTTACCGGCCCGGTGTTAGCGTGCAGCCCAGAATGGCGACCGAGACCGAGACCCGGCTGCACGGCGGCCGCCTGATCGCCCGCGCGCTGCGCGCCCAGGGCGTGCAGAAGCTGTTCACGCTTTCGGGCGGCCACCTGTTCTCGATCTACGACGGCTGCCGGGCCGAGGGGATCGAGATCATCGACGTCCGCCACGAACAGTCGGCCGCGTTCGCCGCCGAGGGGTGGGCGAAGGTGACGCGCTCGCTCGGAGTCTGCGCGCTGACCGCCGGGCCCGGGGTCACCAACGGGATCAGCGCGATCGCTTCCGCACGCGAGAACCACTCGCCGGTGCTCGTGTTGGGCGGGCGCGCGCCGGCGTTTCGCTGGGGGCAGGGCTCGCTGCAGGAGATCGACCACATCCCGTTTGTCGCGCCGCTGACCAAGCTCGCCGCGACCGCCGAGAGCACGGCCGAGATTCCCGAGCTGCTGTCGCGCGCGATCCGAGAATCGCTGACGCCGCACTCGGGGCCCACGTTCATCGACTTCCCCCTCGATCACGTGTTTGGCGAGGCGGACGCGCCGGAGGATGCGCCGCCGGCCTACGAGCCGTGGCGCGGACCGGGCGCCGACTCGATCCAGCTAGACCGCGCCGCGGCGCTGCTGCGCGAAGCCGAGCGGCCGGTGATCATGGCCGGCAGCGGTCTCTACTGGGGGCGCGGCGAGCGCCAGCTGCAGGCGCTCGCGGAGCGGCTCCGGGTGCCGGTGTTCCTCAACGGGCTCGGTCGCGGCTGCGTGGCGGCCGACCACGAGCTCTGCTTCTCGCGCGCCCGCAGCGCCGGGCTCGGCGAGGCCGACGTGGCGCTGGTGGTCGGCGTGCCGCTCGACTTCCGGCTCGGCTTTGGCGCCGCCTTCTCAGGGGAGTGCGAGCTGATCGCGATCGACGTCGCCGAGCCGGAGCGAGACCACCCGCGCCCGGTCGCCGCCGGGCTCTACGGCGCGCTGCCGGCGACCTTCGAGGCGCTCGCGGGCCAGGCGCAGGGAGGGGAGATCGCGGCGCGCGACGCCTGGGTGAGCTCGCTGCGCGAGATCGAGGTAGCCAAGCGCGAGCAGGAACGCTCCGAGCTCACCAGCGACCAGGCCCCGCTTCACCCGATGCGCATCTACGGCGAGCTCGCCCAGCTGCTCGACCGCGACGCGATCGTCGTCGGCGACGGCGGCGACTTCGTCTCGTTCGCGGGCCGCGTGGTCGACTCATACCGGCCGGGGTGCTGGCTTGACCCGGGGCCGTTCGGCTGCCTCGGCGCCGGCCCCGGGCAGGCGCTCGCAGCCAAGCTCGCGCACCCCGAGCGCCAGGTGGTGCTGCTGCTCGGCGACGGCGCGCTCGGCTTCTCGGCGATCGAGTTCGACACGCTCGCTCGCCACGGCGTCGCGGTCGTCGCGGTGGTTGGCAACAACGGAATCTGGGCGCTCGAGAAGTTCCCGATGGAAGCGGTCTACGGGTACTCGGTGGCGGCTGAGCTACGACCCGGGACCCGCTACGACAAGCTCGCCGAGGCGCTCGGCTGCCACGCCGAGCTTGTCGCCGAGCCCGCCCAGCTGCGTCCGGCGCTCGAGCGCGCGTTCGCAGCCGGCGGACCGGCGTTGGTCAACGTGCTGACTGACCCAACCGTCGCGTATCCCAGGCGCTCCAACCTGGCATAGCGCGCTTCACACCGGCGGGCCAGCCCGGTACGGCGTCGGGCGCCGGCGGCGCGAGCCCCGAACGAAAACCGCCCGCATTGCTGCGGGCGGCTTCCGATCCAGGTTTGGCCCTATCGGGACGGGCAGGGGTACGTACCTGATGGGGCCAGTTTTTCAGTGGTCCAGACGGCGGGAGGCGCCGATGTCTGCGGCTTCGTCCGGACCTATGTGGTGGTGAGAGAACACGTAGATGCGGTCCCGCACCCCACCAAACATCATGATCCCTCACTAAAGCGTCGGCAATCGAACATTTGTCCACAGAGTGGCGAACCGCTTATCCAGATTGTCCTACGCGAGCCCGAGCGCTGCTCCACGGAGGATGTCGTGCTCTGAGACCTCGACGCGCTGGAGCGCGAACAGGTCAATCACCGCCTCGAAGATCAGCGCCCCCGCGATGATCGTCGGCGCGCGGTCAGGATGGAGGCCCGCGACCCGTCGGCGCTGCTCGAGCGTCAGCTTCGAGAGCCGGGTCAGGATCGCGTCGCAGCGCTCGCGGTCGAGCACGTAACCATGGACGCGGGCAGGGTCGTAGGGGTCGAGGTCCTGGGCGATCGCGGCCAGCGAGGTCGCCGTCCCGGCGACCGCGACCGCGTGCTGGACGGCGCTGCGCTCGCCGCTGGGCACGGCGTCGGCGAGGATTCCCCGCACGTCGGCCGACAGCTCCGCGCATTCCGCCGCGGACGGCGGATCGGAGTGGATGTGGCGCTCGGTCTGGCGAACGACGCCAGCCTGGGTGGACACGTGAAAGCCGACTTCCGAGCCCGAGCCGATCACCAGCTCGGTCGAACCGCCGCCGATGTCGAACACCAGCGTCGGCGCGCTATCGCCGGGGTCGCGATCGCTGGTCGCGCCGAGGAACGTCAGCCGCGCCTCCTGGTCGCCGGTCAGAACGTGCGGCTCGAGGCCGTAGCGGTCCTGCACCGCGGCTGCGAACTCGGTGCCGTTGGCCGAGTCGCGCACGGCGCTGGTCAGAACGGCCAGGGCGGTGTCGCAGCCGGCCCGCTCGATCTCGGCGGCGTACTCGTCGAGCGTCGAGAACACGCGTTGCATTGCGTCGTCGCGCAGCCGGCCGTCGGCGTCGACACCCGCGCCGAGCCGCGTGACCGCCGTGCGCCGCACGAGCTCGCTGGTCACGCGCCCCTGCTCGACGTCGGCGATCAGCAGACGGGTCGAGTTGGACCCGATGTCGACGACAGCTACGTCATCCGGCTCAGGCCAACCGCGACACTACGCCACCTGGTGTGGCATCGGCTTGCCGTCGAGCGCGGCGAGCAGGTTGTCGACCGCGAGCGTCGCCATCTGCTCGCGCGCGGAGTGAGTCGCCGAGCCGATGTGCGGGACCACGATCAGGTTCGGCGCGTTGAACAGCGGGTCGTCGAGCGCCAGCGGTTCGGGATCGGTCACGTCGAGCGCCGCGCCGCCGATCGTGCCGCTGACGAGTGCCTCGCGCAATGCCAACTGGTCGACGATCGGGCCGCGCGCGGTGTTGATCAGGATCGCGGTCGGCTTCATCTCTCGCATCGCCGCCGCGTCGATCAGGTGCCGGGTCTCAGGCGTCAGCGGAACGTGGAGCGTGACGAAGTCCGACTGCGCCAGCAGCTGCAACAGTGGCACGCCGTCGCGGCCGGTGTGAAGCACCGTCATCTCGAAACCCGCGGCGCGCTGGGCGACCGCGCGTCCGATCCGCCCCATACCGACGATCCCGAGCGTGGCCCCGTGCACATCCCGGCCGAGGTAGCGCTCCGGCTCCCACGTCGTCCAGCTCGCCGGCGAGCACCGAGGCGGCCGCCTGAGGGATGCAGCGCGCGGCCGCCAGCAGCAGCCCGAACGCGAGGTCGGCGGTAGCGTCCGTGAGCACGTCTGGCGTGTTGCCGACCGGACCCCGTGTGCACGAGCCGCGTCGAGGTCGATGTTGTCGTAACCGACCGCGTAGTTGGAGATCGCGCGCAGCTTCGGGCACTGATCCAGGAACTCGCGTCGATCTGGTCGACCAGCATCGAAAGCAGTCCCTCCGCCTCCGACGCGCCCCGGATCAGCTGCTCGCGGGTTGGCGGCACCGAGTCAGTCCAGAGGTCGACCTCGTGTGCCTCGCGCAGCCGCCCGAGCGCCGGGCCGGGCAGGTCGCGGGTCACGAAGCAGCGCGCCAAGGTGGCGGCATTGTCGCTGGTCGCGCGGGTCGCGGCGCGCGAGGCGTGCTCAGCTCGAGGTTTCGACCGCCGGGGCGCGGCGCGCCGGCTCGCGCTGTGCGAGGCGCGGCAGCCCGAGCGCGACCAGCCCACCCACGAGCGAGAAGCCCGCGGCGACCACGAACGCCAGCTGGAACCCACTCGTCAGCGCCACGTGGACGCTGTGCGTCACCCCGCTGCGCAGGTCGTCGCTGGTCTTCGAGGTCGCGATCGCGGCCAGAATCGCCAGCCCGAGCGCCCCGCCGACCAGCCGCGACGTGTTGACGAGCCCGGATGCGAGCCCCGCTTCGTGCGGCGCGACGCCGGCAACCGCGAGAATCGTCGCCGGTACGAACGAGAGCCCGATCCCGATCGCGACCAGCAGGGACGGCGCCAGCACGTCGCTGAGATACGTGCCGTCGGCCGAGATGCCGGTGAACAGCAGCAGTCCGATCGTCAGTGACGCCATTCCGGCCAGCAGCAGAGGCTTGGCCCCGATGCGGGTCACCGCTCGTGAGGCGACCGTCGAACCGACGACGATGCAGAGCGTCATCGGCAGGAACGCAAGGCCGGCCCTGATCGGCGAGTAGCCGAGCACCTGCTGCAGGTACAGCGAGACGAAGAACCACATCCCGAAGGTCGAGCCGCCGACCAGCAGCACGACGATGTTGGCGGAGGTAAGCGTTCGCGAGGCGTAGATCCGCAGTGGCATCAGCGGCGCGCTGGCGAAGCGGCCCTCGATCACCACGAACACGACCAGCAGTGCGATCCCGGCGCCGATCAGCGCCAGCGTGCTGGCCGACCCCCAGCCGGTCTGGTCAGTGCGGACGATGCCGAGCACCAGCAGCGAGAGGCCGATCGTCGCGCTCAGCGCGCCGCGCAGGTCGAAGTCGCGGGTCCGGGTCCGGTCGCGCCCCTCGGCGATCAGACGCTGCGCGAAGAACGCCGCCAGCAGTCCGATCGGCACGTTGATGAACAGGATCCAGCGCCAGCCGAGCAGCGTCGTCAGCACGCCGCCGAGCAGCACTCCGGCGGCGCCGCCGGCGCCTCCCATCGCACCCCAGATGCCGACCGCGCGGTTGCGCTCGCGGCCTTCTGGGAACGTCGTCGTCAGGATCGACAGTGACGCGGGCGCGATGACCGCGCCGCCGAGACCCTGGACCGCACGCGCGGCGATCAGCAAAAGCGGCTGTCGGCCAGGCCGCCGGCGAGGGACGCGAGCGCGAACAGCATCAGGCCCGAGACGAACACCTTGCGGCGACCGAGCAGGTCCGCGGCGCGCCCACCGAGCAGCAGGAAGCCCGCGAAGGTGACCGTGTAGGCGTTGACGACCCACTGCAGGTCGACCTCGGAGAAGTGCAGGCCGTTACGGATCGCCGGCAGCGCGACGTTGACCACGGACACGTCGAGAATGACCATGAACTGCGCCAGGCACGCCAGCAGCAGGGTCGCGCGCAGATGGGGGTGGGCCTTCTCCTGGGGCGTCTCGTTCATGTCTCAGGTTCTCCTTGGTACGACGATCGTCGTACATACTAGCCGCTCTCATTCTCACGACGTAAAACGAGCCGGGAAGGGGACACCGTGAGAGATATCTGCAGCTCGGCGGCGGAGATCTCGGTCCGATCGGCAAGCGGTGGCGCGGTAGGGTCGGCGGCGTCTAGAATGAAACGTTCGTGAGCGGCTGTGGCGCTCGCCGAATGCCTGACCTGAACGCACGGAGTAGCGATTGGTTGGACCGGAAGTCCAAGTCGGCTTAGTCCATGAGCCCGAGGCAGGGCTAGGGAACCTGCCTGTCGCCGGCGAGCGGCTGTTCGGCCGCGACGGCGCGCTCGAAGAACTCCGTTCGTCGATCTGGCAGACGCGCCTGCTGACGCTGACCGGACCAGGGGGTGTCGGCAAGTCGCGGCTCGCCGCTGCCCTCGCGGCGGCGGTGCGCGACGATTTCATCGGCGGCGCCTGGTGGGCGGACCTGTCCGACAGCGCGGATCCCGGGCGGGTGGCCCAGGACGTCGCCTCGGCGATCCTCCGCGGGGTGACGGTCGTCGATCCGGAGGCGGCGCTATCGCGGCGGCTCACGGCGCCTTCGCTGCTGGTAATCGACAACTGCGACGAGGTCGTGCCCAGCGTCGCCAACCTGGTCCTCGATCTGCTCGCCCACCACCCGGCGCTGCGCGTGATCGTGACAACTGTCGAGCCGCTCGGGATTCAGGGCGAGGACGTGTGGCCCGTCCCGGGGCTCGTGGTCGAGGGCTTCAGCAGCATCGTCGGCGGCGACGATCACGACATCGCGAGCGCAATCGCGCTGTTCAACGAGCGGGCCCGTGCGGCTGCCGGGACCTTCGAGGCGGGGTACGCCGGGACCAGTGAAGCGGTCGCCGAGATCTGCCTGTGGCTCGATGGAATGCCGCTCGCGATCGAGCTCGTCGCTGCCCGTGTGGCGGCGCTGAGCGTCGGCCAGATCGCTGAGCGTTTCAAGCGCGAGGCCGACCGTCAGCGCCACGTCGACGGCGTTGGGCACGGTCGTCGCCGGTCCATGCAGGACACGCTCGAGTGGTGCCACCAGCTGCTCGACCCGACCGATCAGCTCCTGTTCCGCCGCCTTGCGGTGTTCAGAGGCGGCTTCTCGGCGGCGGCGGTCGAGGCTGTGTGCGCCGACGAGCTGTTGCCCGAGGGCCAGCTCGAGGATCTGATCGCGCTGTTCGTCCAGCGCGGGCTCGTCAGGCATCCGACAGCCCGGACGGGCGCCGCTACCGGATGCAGGCGACGGTCCGCGCCTTCGCCGCCGGCAAGCTCGAGGGCAGCGGCGAGCTGGCGGCGGCCCGCAAGCGCCACGCCACGTACTACTTCGGGCTCGCCCGCGGCGCCCGCGCCGGGCTCGGCCGCGGCGATCAGGCCCGCTGGGACGCGACCGTCGAGCTCGAGCGCCCGAACCTGCGAGATGCGATGCAGTGGATGTTCGAATACGAGCCGGCCGAGGCGGCCGAAGCGGCGTCGAACCTGTGGCCGTTTCAGTTCCAGCGCGGCCACTACTCCGAGGGGCGCGCGTGGCTCGAACGCGCGCTCGGATACGAGCCACAGCTTGGCCCCGCGGCCGCGATCGATCTGCTGCTCAACGCCGGCGAGGTCGCCTTCCTGCAGTCTGACTATGCGACCGCGGTCGCCTACCTGCAGCGGGCGCTCAGCGCCGCCGGCAGTGCCGGCAACCGCGACGCGGAGGCGACCGCCGTGCAGCGCCTGGGATCGATCGCCCGCGAGCAGGGGCGCTACGAGGAGGCGCGCGCGTTGCACGAGCGCAGCGCGGCGATCTGGCGGGCGCTCGGCGACCGCGGCGCGATCGCCGCGTCCGACAACTATCTGGCTTTCGTCGGTTGGTTGTCGCGCGACTTTGAGCTCGCCGAGTCGGCTGGCTCGTGCGCGCTGGAGGCGTTTGACAGGTCCGGCAGTCAGGCTGACGTCGCGGTCACGCTCGTCAACCTTGGCGCCGGTTCGATGTACGGCGGTGCTCCGGAGACCGCTCGCCAGCGCCTCGAGAAGGCGCTTTCGATCTCGCGCCGGCTCGGCTTCGAGGAAGGGGTCGCATGGTCCTCGCACGAGCTCGCGATCCTCGCCCGCCGCGAGCGCCGCCAGCTGCGCGAGCACCAGCTGATGCTGCGCGACGTGTTGCTGATCCACCAGCAGCTCGGCGATCGCTGGCGGACCACGAGCGCGCTCGAGGAGATCGCCGATGCGGTGTTTGTGTACCGCGATCCGGCACTTGCCGCCACCCTCCTCGGCTGTGCGCAGGCGCTGCGCGACCAGATCGGCACGCCGGTCTCGCCGGCCGAAGGGCCCGACCGCGAGGCGGCGATCGCGCGGCTGCGCGAACGCCTCGACGCCGAGACGTTCGACGCCGCATGGTCGCAGGGCCGCGCGCTGCAGCTGGCGCGTGCGATCGAGATCGCGGTCGCCGCGATCGAGCAGCTCGAGTCCGGCGCCGACGCCACGAGCAATGGCTCGGGGCCGATCCTGACCCAGGACGAACAGGCCGTGCTCGAGCTGATCGGCCTGGGCCTCACTGACCGCGAGATCGGCGCGAAGCTCTACATGAGCCCCAGTACGGCCGGTGTCCACTTCGCCAACATCGCGCGCAAGCTGGGCGTAAAGCTCCGCGGCGAGGTAGTCGCGCGGGCGGAGATGCTCGGGCTGCTTTCGGCCGGCTGACGCGCCGGCCGCGTATCGATCGCGGTCCCGCCGCGCCGCCGGGCGCCTGACGATCGCGGCCGCGCGGCGCGCGGCCGCCTCACGATCGCGGCCCGCCGCGCGGCGGCCGGGAAGGATCGCCGGCCGGCGGCGTCCCTCCTTAAAGGCCTGCCGGCGCACACGGCAGCCGTGTCAGGCAAATCGAAGTCGAAGGAGGCCTCATAAATGAAACGTTTCGTCTCGTCACGCCTGCGGGTGCTGGTCGTCGCGCTCGCAGCAGCCGGCGCATTCGCGGTCACCGCCGCGGCCGCCGGGCAGAAGCCGTTCATCGGCACCCTTACCAAGATCAAGACCCTGTCGTCAGCGGTTCCAACCACGGGTCCGGCGCGCGGGGATCAGAACCCCTACGGCGTCGCGGTCGTGCGACAGCAGCAGCGGCGACCTCGTCAGCGGCGACGTGCTTGTCAGCAACTTCAACAACGCCGCCAACCAGCAGGGGACCGGCTCGAGCATCGTCGAAATCAGCCCATCAGGCGCGCAGCACGTGTTCGCGGTCGTGCCGCGGCCGACGTCGACGCCCGCCGTCGGGCTGACAACCGCTCTCGTTGCGCTACGTCGCGGCTTCGTGGTCGTCGGTAGCCTGCCGGCGCCGGGCGGCGACTCGAGCAAGGCGGGCGCAGGGGCGCTGTCCGTGCTGGACTCGAGCGGGAACGTCGTCAAGACGATCACCGCTTCCGACATCAACGGCCCGTGGGACATGACGGCGGTCGACCGCGGCTCGAGCGCGGTGCTGTTCGTGACCAACGTCCTCAACGGCACCGTCGCCGCGAACGGCAAGGTCGTCCACCGTGGGACCGTGGTGCGGATCGGGCTGTCGCTGGCGGGCTCTGTGCCTCGCGTCACCTCGAACACGGTGATCGCGAACGGCTTCGCCGAGCACACCGATCCGAACGCGCTGGTCGTGGGTCCGACCGGGGTCGGGCTGGGCCATAACGGGACGCTCTACGTGGCCGACTCGAACGGCAACCGGATCGCCGCGATCCCCAACGCGCTGACGCGGACCCAGGTCCTCGGCCATGGCGCGGCCACGCTGTCGACCGGGGGCGCGCTCAATGATCCGCTCGGGTTGATGATCGGCCCCAACGGGGACGTGATCAGCGCCAACGGCGGCGACGGCAACCTGGTCGAGACCAGCACTGCCGGCCACCAGCTCGGCAAGCGGACGCTGGTGCCAAATGGCGCCGGCGACCTGTTCGGCCTCGCGCTGACCCCGAACGCGCGCGGGATCTACTTCGTCGACGACGCCGGCAGCGGCGCCGCCGCGAACTCGTTGCGGCTCCTGCACTAGTGTGGGTCGCCGGGCGTCGCGGGCCGGCAGGGCCCGCGACGTCCCGGCGCCACTGCGCTCCTCGGGCCGGCAGGACCCGCGACGTTCCCGGCACTGCGCTCCTCGAGCCGGCGATTAGTTTCGGCCCCCGGGCCGGTCCTATCGTGTACCTGACCCGAACGAGAGGAGTCCGCATGAGCCTGCCCGAGATCGTCTCGCGCGACCAGTGGCTGAGCGCCCGCCTCGAGCTGCTCGCCAAGGAGAAGGAGCTCACCCGCGCCCGCGACGAGCTGAGCGCAAACCGCCGCCGGTTGCCGATGGTGGAGGTGGAGAAGGACTATCGCTTCGAGGGTCCCGACGGCGAGGTTGGCCTGCTGGACCTGTTCGAGGGACGCCGGCAGTTGATCGTCGGTCATTTCATGTTCGACCCCAGCTGGGAGGACGGTTGCCCGAGCTGCACCGCCGGCGCCGATGAGATCGCTCCCGGCCTGCTCGAGCACCTGCACAGGCGCGACACGACGTTCGCCTACGTCTCCAGGGCTTCGTTCTCAAAGCTCGAGGACTACCGCCGCCGGCGCGGCTGGCAGTTCCCGTGGTATTCGTCGGACGGCAGCGCCTTCAACTACGACTTCGGGGTCACGATCGACGAGACACGGACGCCGCTTGAGTACAACTACCGCTCCAAGCAGGAGTACCTGAGCCTCGGACGCGAGTTCGAGCTCAACGGCGAGTGGCCCGGGCGCAGCAGCTTCCTGCGCGACGGCGATCGCGTCTACCACACCTACTCGGTCTTCGCCCGCGGGCTGGAGACGATGGGCGGCTCGTACTACCTGCTCGACGAGACCGCGCTCGGCCGCCAGGAGGAGTGGGAGGAGCCGAAGGGCCGCTCGGCCTCGGCGCGCAGCTCGACACCGGATTTCGCCAGCTGACGTAGGGAACCTCGACTAAACCTCTTCCGATGCGAGCGGTCGGCGAAAGCTGATCAAATACGGACATCAGTGACTGAACCGCTCGAGATCGACAGTCGACCGCTCGGTCGCTACGGGCCGACGCTCCCGCGGATCGCGCTCGGGTGCGGCAACTTCGGCGGCGTCGGTTCGGCGCTGGAGCTGATCGGCCAAGGGCTGACCGAGGACGAGGCGATGGTCCTGATGGACGCGGCGTGGGAGATGGGCATCACGCACTTCGACACCGCGGATGCTTACGGGGGCGGTCACAGCGAGCGCGCGATCGGCAGTGGATCAAGTCACGCGGGGTCAGGCCGACGCTGACGACGAAGACGTTTCATCCCGATGTTTCCCGGCGGCGACCACGGCCTGGTGCCAAGCGCATCCCGCGCCGGCTCGAGGCCAGCCTCGGTCGGCTGGAGGTGCGCAGAGTGGAGCTCTATCTGGCCCACGACTTCGACCCGAGTGTCCCCCTGATCGAGACGCTGGACGCCTTCCACGCGCTCCAGCAGGCTGGCAAGATCTCCGCCTACGGAGTCAGCAACTTCAACGTCGTGCATCTGATGAGCGCGGCGCGGAAATTCAACGCGCCGGCGGCGATCCAGAACAGCTACTCGCTGCTCGAGCGCGGCGACGAGCTGGACGTTCTACCAATATGCGCGGAGCGCGGGATCGGCTACATCGCGTTCAGCCCGCTGGCAGGGGGCTGGCTGACCGGCAAGTACCGCCGCGGCGAACCGTTCCCGGCGGGCTCGCGGATGACCCAGCGCGCCGACCCGTACCAGCATCTGGTCGGAGCCACGGACGTTCGACGCGCTCGAGGCGCTGGAGTCGTTCGCCGCCGACCGCAGGATGTCGATGGCCGGCGTGGCGCTGGCCTGGGTGCTGGGAGATCAGCGGGTGGCGCAGGTCGTAGTCGGTCCGGGGCGCCCGGAGCACCTCGAGCCCGTGCGCGAAGCGCTGCAGCGGCCGCTCACGCCGAGGAGCGCGAGCAGGTGGGGGCGATGTTCGCTTGACGCGCGTGCTGGTGCTCGGCAATGCGGACCTGCACGCAGCGCTGGCACCCGAAGACTGCGAGCAGGCGATGCACGCGGTGCTCGCCGCGCACGCCCGTGGCGAGGCGTACTTCCCGCTGCGTTCGATCATGGCTCCGCCGGGCGCTCCGGGCTTCATGGGCCTGATGCCCGCCTACAGCGCCGGCGGCGATGGCTCGCCGGGAGCCTTCGGGCTGAAGGCGATCTGCCTGATACCTGACAACCCCAAGCGTGGACTCGACACCCATCAGGGCACCGTCACCCTGTTCGACGACCAGACCGGGCGACCGACCGCGATCCTCGATGCCTCTGCGGTGACCGAGATCCGGACCGCGGCCGTGACCGCCGCCGCCACCCGCGCGCTGGCTCGCGATGGCTCCCGCGTGCTGGCGGTGCTCGGCGCCGGGGTCCAGGGCACGGTCTCACCTGGGGCCCTGCGCGCCGTGCGCGACTGGACCGAGATCCGCGTCTACGCGCCCAGCGCCGAGCACGCGCGCGCGGTCGCGCAACAGACGCCGAGCGCGCAGATCGCGGCCAGCGCCCGCGAGGCGGTCGACGGTGCCGACGTGGTCGTGACCGCGACCAGCTCCCGCGAGCCGGTGCTCGAGCGCGGCTGGCTGGCGGCCGGCGCGCACGTCAACGCGGTCGGCGCCAGCATCGCCCGCGTCGCGCGAGCTCGACGTCGAGACGGTCGCTGCCGCGGCCCTGTTCTGTGACAGCCGCGAATCGCTGCGCAACGAGGCGGGAGAGTTTCAGCTCGCGATCGAGCAGGGCGCGATCGCCGGCGAGCAGCACGTGCGTGCCGAGCTCGGCGAGCTGTTCGCGGGCCTGAGGCCGGGTCGGACGAGCGACGACGAGCTGACCGTGTTTCGCTCGCTGGGCGTCGGGATCGAGGACCTCGCGGCCGCACAGCTGGCGGTCGCCTGCGCGGCCAAGCTCGGAATCGGGACCGAGGTCGAGTTGTGATCGAGCTGCGCGAGATCGAGGCCGCACGTGAGCGGATCGCCGACGTCGCGATCAGGACGCCGCTCGTGCGCCTCGCGATCGACGACGCGCCGGCCGAGATCTACCTCAAGCTCGAGACCCTGCAACCGATCAACTCGTTCAAGATCCGCGGCGCCGCGAACGCGGTCCGCAGCGCGCCGGCGGCCGCGCGCGAGCGGGGGCTGCTGACCGCCAGCGCGGGGAACATGGCCCAGGGCGTCGCGTGGGTGGCCCGCGAGCTCGGCCTGAGCGCGACGATCGTCGTCCCCGAGCACGCGCCCGAGGCCAAGCTGGCGGCGATCGAGCGCCTTGGCGGACGCGTACTCAAGGTCCCCTACGACGAGTGGTGGCAGGCGATCGTGACCAGCCGGATCGAAGGGGTCGAGGGGCTGTTCGTGCATCCGGTCGCCGACGAGGGCGTGATGGCCGGCAACGGCACGATCGGGCTCGAGATCCTCGAGGACCTGCCCGATGTCGACGCGGTCGTGGTCCCGCTCGGCGGCGGCGGGCTGACGGTCGGGATCGCGAGCGCGGTCAAGGCCCTGCGCCCGCAGACCAGGATCTACACCGCCGAGCCGGCGACCGGCGCGGCGCTGCACGCCGCGCTCGCGGCCGGCGAGCCGGTCGACGTCGAGTACGAGGCATCGTTCGTCGACGGCTCGGGCAGCCGCCGTGTGCTCGACGCGATGTGGCCGCGTCTGCAGGAGGTCGTCGACGGCGCGTTCGCGGTCCCGATCGACGACGCCGCCGCGGCGGTCCGGACGCTGGCCGAGCGCGTACGGGTGATCGCCGAGGGCGCGGGCGCGCTGGCGACGGCCGCCGCGCTGGCGGGCGGGCCGGCGGCGGGAAGGTCGTGTGCGTGGTTTCAGGTGGCAACATCAACCTGGGCACGCTGGCCGAGATCCTGAGTGCGCCTCGATAGCGCGGAGGTGAGCGATGAGCGATGACGACACGGACCGGTCCTCCGGGATCGGCGCCACCGACTACTGAGCGCTATCTGCGCACCGACGAGCTGCCTGTCGCTCCAGAAGTCCGCCGAGGAGCAGGTCGCACCCCGACGAGCTGCTGTTCCAGACCGTTCACCAGTCCTCGGAGATCTGGCTCAAGTTCGCCGGCTCGGAGCTGCGGGAGGCGACCCGCCTGATTGACGCCGACGAGCCGCTCGCGGCGGCCCGTCGGATGCGCCGCGTCGTGCTGTGCCTGCACCAGGTGACCGGCGCGCTGGACATGCTCGATCTGCTGCGATCCGTGGGACTACCACTTCGTCCGCACGGCGCTCGGTCACGGCAGCGGCTTCGACTCGCCTGGGTTTCGCGACCTCGCGCACCTGACGCCTGCGCTCGCTGCCGCGTTCGATCGCGCGCTCGAGCGGACGGGCGTGCCGCTCACGGATCTGTATCGGCGCCGCAGCGAGTTCGGACCGCTCCACGAGCTCGCCGAGGCGCTGACTGACTACGACGAGCGGCTGCGGCTGTGGCGCTTTCGCCATTACTCGGTGGTCGCGCGGGCGATCGGCGAGGAGAGCATCGGGATCGCCGGCACGCCCGTCGCGGTGCTCGGCAAGCTGATCACCCAGCGCCAGCTGCCGAAGCTGTGGGAGGTCAGGACGCGCCTGACCGAGGTGTTCGACGCCGAGCGGGCGTCGCCCGAGACCTCCTAGCCCGCGCCGCCTCGAGCCGGCGCGGCTCGCTAGCCCCGCGCGGCCTCGAGCCCGGCCAGCAGCCGGTCGACCTCGCCGGCCGTGTTGTAGTGGATGAAGCCGATCCTGATCGCGTCCTGCTCGTAGCCGAGCCGCTTATAGAGGTTCAGCG
This sequence comes from uncultured Solirubrobacterales bacterium, assembly GCA_963703825.1. Lineage (GTDB taxonomy): Bacteria > Actinomycetota > Thermoleophilia > Solirubrobacterales > Solirubrobacteraceae > Palsa-465. The sequence continues at coordinate 62,673 of CAVPFS010000006.1, forward strand.
AGTACCACGAGTCGTGCGCCCAGACGCCGATCTCCTGCGCGGCCAGCTGGCGCGCGACCTCGGCCGCGGCGACCCCCTCGACGTTGACCAGGAATGTCGGTACCCGCCCCTCCATCGTCTGCAGCCCGTAGACGGTGACCGCGTCCGACAGCGCCGGCTAGAAACCGCTCGCCCAGCGCCCGCTCGTACGGGACGATCGCGTCAAAGCCGCCGATCGAGTCCAGGTAGTCGAACGTGGCGTTGAGGCCGGCGAGCAGCTCGTACGGGGGCGGTGCCGGTCGCAAACCGCCGGCCGAGCGGGTCGCTCGGGGCCGGCCTGGCCTTGTAGGGCCGCCAGGTCTCGAGGACCGCGGCGCGGCCGTAGGCGATGCCCGAGATGCGGGCCGCAGAACTTGTACGGCGAGCAGATCAGCACGTCGGCGTCGATCGCCTTGACGTCGATCGGCTCATGCGCCGCGTAGTGGACCGCGTCGATCCAGGCCAGGGCGCCGGCGTCGTGGGCCAGCCTGCAGACCCGCGCCGCGTCGACGACCGTCCCGATCGCGTTCGAGGCCCAGGCGAACGCCACCACGCGCGTGCGATCGGACAGCTTGACTGCAGATCGTCGTAGTCGAGCGTCGTGTCGGGCTGCAGCTCGACGTGCTTGACGACCAGGTCGCGGTCGTGGGCGAGCTCGAGCCACGGCGCGACGCCGCCGTCGTGGTCCAGCGAGGAGACGAGGATCTCGTCGCCGGGCTGCGAACTCGCGGCCGGCGGTCCGCGAGAGCGCGAAGTCCAGCGACGTCATGTTGGCGCCGAACATGACCTCGTGCGGCTCGCAACCGAGAAACCGGGCCGCGCCGGCCTCGGCGCGCTCGAGGATCTCCTTGACGCGGAGACTGGTCGCGTAGCCGGCGCCGATGTTGGCGCTGGCCTCGCGCAGGGCGCGAGCGATCGCGTCGCCGACCTCATCTGGGACCTGCGAGCCGCCGGGTGCGTCGAGGAACGCGAAGCCCTGCTGCAGCGACGAGAAGCGCTCGGCGCACGCGCCTCGACGTCGATGGTCTCTTCAGCACGGGCAGCGCTAACGAAATCTCAAGGCGTCGCGGTTGCACGACCCGATGACGATGATTTGATCAACACTACAAAATCAGATCTGGGGCACGCCTGATGGGGAGGGGAGTGATTTTGAGTATCCGCGTGAGCCGCAGTGCGAAGGCAAGCTGGCAAGGCACCGTGCCCGAGGGCGGCGGGCGGATCTCGCTCGACAGCGGCGTCTTCGAGGGTCCGTTCACGCTCCGTGCCCGGGTCGAGGACGTCGAGGGCGTGACCAATCCCGAAGAGCTGATCGCCGCCGCGGAGGCGGGCTGCTTCACGATGTCGCTCGCCAACCTGCTCAGCGAGGCGGGCCCGCCGCCGCGCGATCTCCGGACCACGGCCCGGGTTCGGCTCGAGCAACTCCAGGAGGGCTTCCGGATCACCCGGATTGCGATCACGACCGTCGGCGACGTGCCAGGCGTCGACGAGGCGCAGTTCAAGGCTCTCGCCGAGCAGGCGAAGGCCACCTGTCCGGTCTCGCTGGCGCTCGCCGGAACCGAAATCACGCTCGACGCGAGCGTTGCCTAAGCCAGATCTAATGCAGGCAATTGACCGACGGAACGCGAATATGCGAGGGTGGCGCAACCTCTTGGCCGGGGCGCGGCCTGCCCGCTTTCTCTTGATCGAGCCCTCCAACCCGTTCCAGACGTGCTGATGGCGAGCGTCGCCGTGATCGATGCCGGCCGCGTGGTGCCCCGCGTCAACCCCGAGACCGGGCTTGCGGTCCGTCGCACGCTCGGCGCGCAGACCGGCTTTGACGCGCTCGAGCAGGCGGTGCTCGAGCTCGAAGCCGGCAGCAAGCAGACGATCGACGTCGGCCCCGCCGAGGAGACGCTGTTCGTGGTCGAGGGCGAGGGGACTGTGACCGTCGCTGGCGACGAGCACGCGCTCGAGCCTGAGGTCGGGGTCTACCTGCCGCCCGGGTCGCAGTTCGAGCTACACAGCACCGGCGCCGGCCCGCTGCGGGTGGTCGCCGTCCGCGATCCCCGATCCCGAGCCGGTCCAAAACGGCGACATGAGCACGCAGGCGACCGTCTGCAGGCTTGGCGAGCAGGAGCTCGAAGCCGCGACGGCCGAGCGCGAGTTCAGGATCGTGGCCGACCCATCGACCGGCCTGCGGTCGGCGACCCATTTCGTCGGCTACATCCCGACCGAGCGCGCGCCTGACCATTTCCACACCTACGACGAGGTCATCTACGTGCTCGACGGGCAGGGCGTCATGCACGCCGGCGATCTCAACGAACCTCTCTCGCCGGGGCCTGTATTCAGCTCCCGGCGCGAACAGTGCACTGCCTCGAGAACACCGGCTCTGAGCCGATGCGAGTCGTCGCGGTGTTCAGGCCGGCCGGGTCACCGGCGGCCGCTTACTACCCGGACGGGACGCCCGCGTACCAGGGCGGCAAGCAGGAACAACTCCACAGGAGGATGCAAAAGCTATGAAGGGACGAACGTTCCTAGCCGCATGGGCGCTATTGGCGCTGATCGCGGCAGGCTGCGGAAGCAGCAGCAGCAGTAGCAGCTCGAGTGGGGCGGCGAGCGCCTCGTCGAGCAGCTCCGCGTCGTGCAAGGCGTCGATCGCGATCGAGGGCCCGTTCACGGGTCCGGTCGCGCAGGTGGGTCTCGAGCAGCTGCACTTCGCGCAGCTTGCGGTCGCCAACGACAACGCGGCCAACCACACCAACGTCACGCTCGCGCAGGACGACACGCAGCTGACGCCATCGATCGCGGTCTCCAAGACGCAGTCGATCATCGCCTCGCCGGCAGTCGCCTCAATCGGTCCCGCCGGTAGCCAGGAGGTCGAGGCCGTCGGGCCGCTGTTCGGAAAGGCCGGGATGGCGTTCGTCTCCGGCTCGGCGACGCTTCCCGCGCTCGCCACGGACGGGAAGAACCCGACGTTCTTCCGCGTTGTCCCGGATGACGACATCCAGGGACCGCAGGACGCCAACTACGCGATCAACCACTTCCACCCAAAGGCGGTTCTGATCATCGACGACGACGAGGCCTATTCACAGGGCCTGGTCAACGTGATGGTGCCGATCCTCAAGAAGGCCGGCATCAAGGTCAACCATCAGACGCTCAACGGCACGGACACCGGCGCGACGCTGTCGAATGCGATCAAGTCGCTGGTGACCTCGCAGCTGACGCCGAACGAGACGGTCACCTTCCTGCCGTGGCAGACGGCGACCAACGCCCAGATGTTCGGGCAGGACGCCAAGCAGCAGGGCAAGAAGACGATCCTGTTCGGGACTGACGGCACCAACTCGCCGTCGCAGTTCAAGATCCCCAACAGCTACGTGTCGGCGTTCGGCCCCGACATCGCGCACTCGACCAGCTCCCTCGATCAGTCGATCGTCAAGGGCGTGGCGAAGTACGGGCCGTACGGGCCGTTCGGCGTGCCGACGTACGAGGCGGCCGACGTGGTCATGCAGGCGATCCACTCGGTCTGCGCGTCGGGTGGAACCCCGAGCCGCTCGAACGTCCTGGCGGCGATCAAGAAGACCAACATCCCGGCCGCGTCGACTCCGCTGGGGATCCCAGTTGCGTTCGCGTCGAACGGGAACCTGGCAGGTAACACCGGCTACCTGTTCAAGATCGGGAGCAACGGGACGTACAGCGAGATCCCACCCAAGTGATCCTCACTTGAGGACTCGCCCGTAAGGAGCTGGATGGCGCCGCTCGTGGATCCCACGGGCGGCGCCTCCGTTTTGTGAGATAAACCACCGACGTGACCGTCTTCATCCAGACAGTCGTCAATGGGCTGATCACCGGGTGCATCTACGCCCTGATCGCCCTTGGCTACACGATGGTCTACGGGATCCTGAAGCTGCTGAACTTCGCCCACGGCGACGTCTACATGGTCGGCGCCTACATCGGCTACTTCGTGATCCAGTGGTTCGGCGGCCCGAACTCGCTCGCGATCCCGGTGCCGCTGCTGATCGTGCTGATGCTGTTGATCTCGGGACTGGGTACCGGGGTGCTCGGCGTCGCGATCGAGCGGTTCGCCTACCGGCCGTTACGCGATGCGCCCCGAATAGCCCCGCTGATCACGGCGCTGGGCGTCTCGTTCGTGCTCGAGAACACGGTGCTGCTGCTGTTCGGCGGCTTCGTGCGCAGCTACAACACCACGGCTTTCATCTCGTCGACGAACGGGATCCGGATCGGGGGAGTGCACATCGACAGCGTCGAGCTCATGATCATCGTCCTGACGGCGCTGATCTGCTGGGGACTGATGCTGATCGTCGACCGCACCACGCTCGGCAAGTCGATGCGGGCCGTCGCGTCCGATCGCGAGGCTGCCGAGATGCTGGGAATCGACGTCAACCGGACGATCGCGCTGACGTTCTTCATCGGCTCCGTGATCGCCGGCTTCGCGGGTGTGATGTCGGGGCTCGAGTTTCAGTCGATCTCCAACACGATCGGCTTCCTCGCCGGTCTGAAGGCGTTCACGGCCGCCGTCGTCGGCGGGATCGGCAGCATCCCCGGCGCGGTGGTCGGCGGTCTCGTGATCGGACTGTGCGAGTCATTCAGCCTCAGCTATATCTCGACCAAGTACTCCGATCTGATCGTGTTCGGAATCCTGATCCTGACGATGCTGGTCAGGCCGGCCGGCATCTTCGGCCGGAGAGCGCTGCAGAAGGTCTGATGCCCAAGATCGGCGTCGATGAATGGGTGGCCCAGTCCGGCGAGCGCCGAGACCAGGGCACCGGCCTGCGCCGGATCCTCAACCAGCTCGAGCAGCGCGTTGGTTGGTGGCAGAGGCTGGGGCTGGCGGCGCTCGCCGGCCTCGCGTTCGGGCTGCTGACCGGCAACGTCAACCTGCTGACGGTCGGCTTTACGTGCCTGCTGTACGCGATCCTGTCACTCGGCCTCAACATCGCCGCCGGCTGGGCGGGCCTGCTCGATCTCGGCTACATCGCGTTCGTCGGCTTCGGCGCCTACGGCTATGCGATCTTTTCGTCGACCGCGCTGGGCTCCGGAGGAACCGGCGGCTCACACCTGGCCGCGTTCGAGTCGATCCCGATCGTGATGGTCGCCGGCGGCCTGGTCGGCGTAGTTATCGGCCTGATCGCATTGCGGCTCGAGGGCGACTACCTGGCGATTGTCACCCTGTTCGTCGGGCAGGCGTTCTTCGAGGTCGTCAACAACGTCGACCCCGGGACACTCGGCGGGGTCAACGGCCTATTCAGCCTCGACTCGCTGCACGGGTTCAGCGGCAATGTCACGACCCCGCGCGGCTACTACATCGTGGCGCTGATCGTGATCGTCGGCTTAGCCGGTGTGCTGCACCTGCTCGACACGTCGCGGACCGGCCGCGCCTGGCGAGCGCTGCGCGATGACCAGCTCGCGGCGCAGGCGATGACCATCCCGGTCAACAAGCTCAAGGTGATGGCGTTCAGCTTCAGCGCCGCCATCGGTGCGCTCGGCGGGGCCCTGTTCGCCGCCGAGCAGGCGAGTGTCTTTCCGACCAACTTCACGGAGACGATCCTGATCCTGATCTACGCCTGCCTGGTGCTCGGCGGCGCCGGCAGCATCGCCGGCGCGATCGCCGGCGGGATCATCGTCTGGGCGCTCGAGCAGATGCTCTCGAGCCCGCTCGACGCCGGCTACCTCTTCTACGGCCTGATCCTGCTGACCCTGTGCTTGAAGATCAGACCGTGGCGCAACCTCACCGCGGTGCTCGTGGGAATCGTCGTGTTCGGTTATCTGGCGAACCTGATCGTGGGCGCCATCTCGGGCTCGTTCACGGCCGGCTCGCCGGGCAGCTCGGGTTGGATCGGCTCGGCCGTCAACGGCTGGGTGATCGTGCCCTCGGACCCAGTCGGCTACGGAAACATCCTCTTCATCCTCGTGATCTGCCTGATCATCGCGCTGATGCGCGTCCAGGGAACGGCGCGGCTGGTGCTGATCGTGCCGACGGTCTACCTGGCCGCCTGCTGCTGGGAGTCGCGGCTGATCGTCAACCCGGCGATCACGACCCAGATCATGCTCGGCGTGATCCTGATCGTGACGATGGCGGCGAGACCGAACGGGCTGCTCGGAACGCGACGCGTGGAGATGGTCTAGTGCCGGCCGGGTCCGACGCTCCGCTGCTCGAACTGGACAAGCTGTCGCTGAGCTTCGGCGGGCTCGCGGCCCTGACTGAAGTCGACCTACAGGTCGCAGACGGCGAGATCGTCAGCGTGATCGGCCCCAACGGCGCCGGCAAGACCACCCTGTTCAATGTCATCACCGGCGTTTACCAGCCGAGCTCGGGCGACGTTCGGTTCCTCGGCGAGAGCATCGCGGGCAAGCGCCGTCACGCGATCACCAAGCTCGGGATCGCCCGCACCTTCCAGAGCCTGCGCCTGTTCCTCAACATGACGGTCAAGGAGAACGTCAAGGCGGCGACCTACGGCCATACGAGGGCCTCACCGCTGGAGTCAGTCCTCAGGCTGCCCCGGGCACGCCGCGAGGAGCGCGAGGTCGAGGCGCTCGCCGAGCAGGCGCTCGGCTTTTTCGGCGAGCGGTTGATGGGCTACCGCTGGGACCAGCCGGCGTACGTGCTCTCCTACGCCAACCGCCGCCGGCTGGAGATGGCTCGTGCGCTCGCCACCCAGCCGCGGCTGCTGCTGCTCGACGAGCCGGCCGCCGGCATGAACCCGAACGAGACCCACGAGGTGACCGCTGTGATCGGCCGCTTGCGCGACGAGCTCGGGCTCGCGATCCTCGTGATCGAGCACGACATGCACGTCGTCGAGGGGATCTCCGATCGCGTCGTGGCGCTCGACCACGGCGTCAAGATCGCCGAGGGCAGTTTCCATCACGTCTCGACCCATCCGGGCGTCGTCGAGGCCTACATGGGCCGCGATCCCGAGGCACTCGCGGAGGCATAGTGACGCTGCTGGCGCTCGACAACGTGACGACGTACTACGGCCAGATGCGGATCCTCGAGGGGATCTCGCTCGACGTCGGCGCGGGCGAGCTCGTATGCCTGCTGGGCGGTAACGCGTCCGGGAAGTCGACGACGCTGAAAACCGTGCTCGGGATCGTGCGCCCGCGGTCGGGGCAGGTGCTGATCGACGGCGAGAACTGCAACAGCTGCGACGTCCCGACCAGGATCTCCAAGGGGCTGGCGATCGTGCCCGAGAACCGGCGCCTGTTCGGCCAGATGACCGTGCGCGAGAACCTCGAGCTCGGCGCCGTACTGCGGCGCGGCGATGATCTGACCGCCGACTTTGAGCGGGTGCACACTCTCTTCCCGCGCCTGCAGGAGCGCGAGACCCAGCTCGCGGGGACGCTCTCAGGCGGCGAGCAGCAGATGGTCGCAATGGGCCGCGCGCTGATGTCGCGCCCGCGCCTGCTGCTGATGGACGAGCCCTCGATGGGCCTCTCGCCGGCGCTCGTGCAGCAGAACTTCCGGATCATCAAGGAGGTCCACGAGTCGGGCGTCGCGATCCTGATGGTCGAGCAGAACGCCACCATGGCGCTCTCGATCGCCGACCGCGGCTACGTGCTCGCGACCGGCTCGATCGTCCTCTCGGGCCCGGCCGCCGAGCTGCTGCAGAGCGAGGACCTCAAGCACGCCTACCTGGGCGGCTGACCGTCTAGCTCCCGGCTGTCCGTCGGGCCGCCTCTTCGGTCCCTCCGGCCGTCTGCGGCCCTCCGGCCCTCTGCGGCCCTCTGCGGCACGCGCCCCGACCTGCCAGGTGCGACAAATCGGACAGTCGCCTTTGGATCTGGCGCGAAGTTGGGGTAGGGCGTGCACCTGGCTACAAATCCGGCGAGCACCTGCGGATTTGTCGCAAACAGCAGGGTCGGCGGGTCAGAGCTCGTAGAGCGGCTCGCCGCCCATCGCGACCGCGATGTTGTTGGCGGTCGTCGCCAGGTGCCGGCGCAGCGCGAGCGCCGCCCGGTCCGGATCGCCGGCGACGCACGCCGCGACGATCTCCTCGTGCTCCGCCGTGCGGGCGGCGAGCTGGCGACACTGCGGGACCTCGAGGCAGTAGCGCTCGCTGGTCTCCCAGACCGGCCGGATCAGCCGCAGCAGCCACGCGGACTCGGCGGCCGCGTAGAGCGCGAAGTGAAACGCCTCGTGGGCCTGCGAGGTGGCTGCCGAGTTGTCGTCCGACTTCGGGTCAAGCGCCGCCAGCTTCTCGCGCGTCTCCTGCTCGCGCGCGGGCGTGAAGCGCTGCGCCGCGCGGCGGATCGCGAGCACCTCGAGCGCCAGGCGCGCCTCGTAGACCTCGGTCAAGTCGGTGATCGAGAGTCCGGTCACGCGGGCACCGCGGTGGGGGATGTTCTCCACCAGGCCGGCAGCGTCGAGCCTGCGCACGGCCTCGCGGATCGGCATCGGGCTCATCTCCAGCAACTCGGCCAGCTCCTCGATCGGCAGCCGCGCCCCGGGACGCAGCTGACCGGTGATGATCGCCACGTGCAGGGTCTCGAATGCCTTCTCGGCGAGCGTGCGGTGGCCGCGATGCGAGCCGTTGGCAGCAAGCACTGAGAGCTCGGACTCCATCTGTGAGGAGTAGTACCCCGATCATTGATCAAAAGTCAAATCTCGGGCTCAGCCAGGGTTAGATCTCGGGGCTCAGCCCGGGTCAAATCTTGCCCCCGCTCGACGCGCTGAATCCCGAGCTCAGCGCGGCTGGAACGTCAGCAGCGCAGCGCTCGCGCCCGGCACCGCGACCGCGTAGGAGCCGTGGACGGGCTCGACGGTCGACTCCTGCGGCGCCGGCAGCGTGCCACGCGTCGTCTGCCGGCCGAAGCCGTAACCGCCGAGCGTGACCCCGAAGCGGGCCGCGAGACTCGGCGCGATCAGCCGCTCGACCGTGCCGTCACCCGCGACCCCGAGCGCCCGTAGCGTGATCAGCCGTTCGCGTTTCCCGTCGTTGATCAGCACCACCCGGATCACGCCGTCGCGCGCCCGGGTCGCCCACGCCTGCACACCGGCCCGCCGGCCGCCGCCGATCCGCAGCAGCCGGGCCCGCGGGGGCGCCGCCCGGGCGAACATCAGCATCCCGTAGTACTCGGGGATTGACGATCCCGCTCCAGGCGCCGTGGAGGTGGCGGAAGCGGAACAGGGCGTAGGACGAACCCACGTAGGTATGCATGTTGACGCCGTCGACGCCTACCCTCGCGAACGCGAACAGCGTGTTCAGCGCCCAGAGCGCCGAGGCGAACGACTTCCCGACGGCGGGCGCCTGGCCACAGGAGATCGTGTTGATCTCGTCGATTCGGAGCTGAAGTCCGTTGGCGTGCGCGATCCGCACCTGGGGCGCGACGCCCTGTGCGAGCCCGGTCGAGGCACGCGGGCGCAGCAGGTTGGCGATCGTCGGGTAGATCGGCCAGCTGGGCGGGATGTAGCAGAGCTGCAGCGGATACTTGTGCAGCGTCACGATCTTGACCCGCGGCTCGGCGCCGATGAAGTCAGGCAGCTGCGAGGTCCACCTCGGCAGTCCGACCGCCGGACCCACGAGCGGCAGCCGCGGGAGCGCACCGCTGATGCGCGAGAACTCCTGCAGGTAGGTGGGGAAGTCCCACGTCGCCAGCGAGCGGCCGGTCATCTTGTGGCCGTCGGCGTGGTACCAGGTGAACTTGTCGTACAGCTCGGGCTCGTTGCCGAGCTCGAGCGCCTCCACCCAATGGCGGCCGATCGCGGCGATTAGCTTGCGCGCCTCCACGCGCGCCGTGCCGGTGCTGTCGGCTTCAAGGTTGATGCCGAGGATCGTGCGCGCGTCAGTCGCGTGGATCAGGGCTGCGGCGACCTCTCCCCACCGCGGCTTGAGCTTGATGTAGGCGCCCAGCGGCTTGCGGGCCCCGTGCCCCGGCCACCAGCTGCGGTCAGTGCTGTCGCCTCCGATCCGCAGCTGCGGGCGCTGCCCGGGTGAGAGCGCGTCGATCAGCCCGACGAGCACCGGATTGATCGCGCTCGGATTGCGGCCCGCGTACTCCTTGATCGCCTTGTATTCGATCGACAGCCCGAGGAAGCCGGGGGGGATCGGCCGCGCGCGCAGCGGACCGCCGACCGTCATCCGGACCGGTGGCCCGACCGGGTCGGCGCGGGCACGGTCGACATCGGGCACCAGGCGCGGCGAGGACCCCGACGTCAGGACCAGCACGAGCGCGAGCGCGACCGCTACCCCGCACGCCAACACGAGGCGGCGACGCCAGAACCTGCCGTTTGACCGGTGTCGGGAAGGGTGCGCCCTTTCGTCCACGTCGGGGCGGAAGCTAGCCGGATCTTGCGTGCCCAACACGGAGCCGGGGGCGCCAAGGCCCCCGGCTAACGCGATCTAAACCGGTCTTACACGGGCGGCAAACGGTCAGCTCGCGGGCGAGGGTGCAGGAGCCGTAGCGCTCGCCCCGCGGCGCCCACCTGGAGGTCGTCACGCCGACGCTGGCGTGCGGCTGCCGCAGCGGATCTCCGCGAACAGCCGCGTAACGGCGTTACGGCGGTGTTATTCCGCGCCCGTTACAAGTGGGGGGTGGTGGCCCGCTTTCTTTCGGTTGCACTCATCACGCTCGGCTGCGCGGCGGCGATCACCGCGTGCGGCGGCTCGTCGAGCACGTCGAGCAAGTTGAGCAGCAACGGTGCCTACTCCCAGGCCGTCAAGTTCGCCAGCTGCATCCGCTCGCACGGGGTTCCGAACTTCCCTGACCCGGTTGCGGGGGGTGGGTTCGCGTTCCCAACTGGCGCGGGGTTCAGTCCGGGCGCACCGGCCTTCGCCGCAGCCCAACGCGATTGTCGTTCCCTGCTGCCAAACGGTGGCAAGGGCCCGCCTGAAGCATCCGCGCAGCAGAAGGCGCGGATGCTGGCAACCGCCCAGTGCATGCGCGAGCACGGAGTCACGGGCTTCCCTGACCCGATCAGCTCGCCGCCAGCGAGCCCCGCGGGCTACAGCATCGTGTTCGGTTCTCCGGGGTCGTTCATCGCGGTGCCGAGCACGATCAACCCGCAGGCGCCGACCTTCGAGCGCGCGGCGAGGGCCTGCGAATTCCCTGGCTTTGGTCACGGCACCAAGGGGCCCTAAGCCTGGATCCCGCCGCCGTCGATCACGAGCGCCTGGCCGTTGATCGCTTTGGCGACGGCAGACGCGAGGAACACAACCGCGGCGGCGACCTCGTCGGGCTCGAGCATCCGCCCGAGTGGCGTGGTTTGTTTGAGCGCCAACTCGACCTCCTGGGGCGTGCGCCCCGTCGCCTGGACGATCCGCGCCACTGAGCCTCGCGTCATCTCGCCGTGGACGTAGGTCGGGCAGACCGCGTTGACCGTTACTCCGGTGCCTGCGAGTTCGCTCGCGACGGCCCGCGTCAGCCCGACCGCCGCGTGCTTGGAGGCGCTGTAGGCGCTCGTGAACGCGCCGCCGGCCCGCCCGGCCACCGATGCGACCGTGACGATCGCGCCGTCGCCGCGCTCGCGCATCCCGTCGACGACAGCGCGCATGCAGAGAAACGGCCCGGTGACGTTGACGTCGAAGTGGCGCGTCCAGGAGTCGAGCGTGGTCTTCGTCAGCGGCGCGGACTCGACGTAGCCGGCGTTGTTGACGAGCACGTCGACGCGGCCGATCTGCTCAAAGGTGGTCGCGACTGCGGACTCGTTCGTCACGTCGCAGACGAACGTCTCGTGGTCAAGCTTCGCCAGCGCTCGCTCGTCGCGGGCGAGCGCGATCACACGCTCGCCGGCCTGCGCGAAGCGGTTGCAGACCGCGAGGCCGATCCCCCGCGAGCCTCCCGTGACGACCACAGTTCTCATTGCTCAGCCCTCCTGAACATCGCCCGCGCGATGATCTCGCGCTGGATCTCCGACGCGCCCTCGTAGATCCGCGGCGCCCGCACGTCGCGGTACAGGTGCTCGAGTGGATGACCCTGCTCGAGCGCGACCGCGCCGTGGAACTGGACCGCGGCGTCGACCGCCTGCTGGGCGACCTCGGTCGCGAGCAGCTTCGCCATCGCCGCCAGCGCCGCGTCGTGGTGCCCGGCGTCGTGGGACCTGGCCGCCTGGTGGACCAGCAGCCTGGCGGCTGTCGTTTCTGCCTCCAACTGGGCGAGCCGATGGGCGACCGCCTGGCGGTCTTACAGCGGCTTGCCGAACGTGTGTCGCTTCACCGCATACCGCGTGGCGCTGTCGAGTGCGGCCCGCGCCATCCCGATCGCGAACGCACCGACGCTGGGCCGAAACAGATCCAGGGTCCGCATCGCGACCCGAAAGCCGGCGCCGGGCTCGCCGAGTACCTGGGCGGGCTTCGGCATGGACGCCGTCGAACTGCAGCGAGCCGATTGCGTGCGGCGCGAGCATCTGCCGGCGCTCGCCGCTGAGTCCCGGCGAGTCGCCGGAGATCGCGAACGCGGTCACCCCCATCCTCGGTGCGCGCGAACACCGTGTAGACGTCGGCCTCGGGGGCGTTTGAGATCCACAGCTTCTCGCCGGTGAGGCGGTACCCGCCGGCGTCCGGCTCCGCCTTGAGTTGCAGTGCGCGTGGGTCAGAGCCGGCCTCGGGTTCCGTCAGTGCAAAGGCCGCGACTGCTGTTCCGTCTGCGACCCGCGGGATCCAGTCACCCTTGCGTCTGCTCGGCGCCGGCCTGGACGATCGGGTACGCGCCGAGGCCCTGCAGCGCGAAGGCGGTCTCGGCCTCGGTGCACTCACGGGCCAGCGCCTCGCGGATCAGGCACAGCGCGATCGCGCTGGCCCCGTCTCCGAACAGCTTGTGCAGCAGCCCATCGTCTGCGAGCGCTTTGATCAGCGGGCGGTTGACGCGCCCCGGTTCGCCCGCGTCGGCGATCGGCTTGAGCTTTGTGGCCGATCCGGCGCGTGTCCTCGTAAAGCTCGAGCTCGGCTTCGCTGAGGTGCAGGTCGGACATCAGGTGCTCTGCGAGAGCACCGCGACGCCCATCAGCTCGACCTTCGCCTCGGGCTCGAACAGCTGCGTGACGCCGAACAGCCCCATCGCCGGGTAGCGCCGGCCGAAGTGCCTGCGCCACACCTGCCCGAGCTCGGCCAGCGAGTCGCGGTACTCGGTCACGAGGTGACGAAGATCTGGAGCGAGACGAGGTCGTCCGGGCCGCCGCCGGCGGCGCGCAGCGCGGTCATCAGGTTGGCGGCGGCCTGGTCGAACTGGGCGACCATCGTCTCGCCGACGACGGGTGCCTCAGCAGTCGAGGCGATCTGCCCGCCGAGGTAGACGGTCTCGCCGGCTCGCACCGCGTGCGAGAAGCCGACCGGCTTGCCCAGCTCGGGCGCGTTGATCAGCTCGCCGCTCACCGCCCCTTCCACTCCGGGCGCGCCCCTCACTCCACGCGATGTAGAACTCCTCGAAGTCCTCTGACTGCATCAGCAGCGCCTGGGTGATCGCCTCGAGCTCGATCGCAGCGCCGAGGCTCATGTCGAGCTCGCGCGTCAGCAGCGACTTGGTGGTCCCGAACGCGAACGCCGGGCCGTCGGCCAGCCGCCGCGCGATCGCGCCGGCCCGCTCGAGCAGATCCCGGTCGGGCACGACCTCGTTCGCGAGCCCGATCTGTCCCGCGCGGTGCGCCGTGACCTTGTCGCCCAGCAGCAGCAGCTCTGACGCGCGGCCCAGACCGACGATCCTCGGAAGCAGATACGCGGCCCCCATGTCGGCTCCGGCCAGCCCCACGCGCGTGAACAGGAACGCGAACGATGCCGACTCGGCCATCAGCCGCAGGTCGCAGGCCAGCGCGATCACCGATCCGGCCCCGGCCGCGACGCCGTTGATCGCCGCGATCACCGGCAGCGGACACTCGCGCATCGCCTTGACGACGCCGCCGGTCATGCGCGTGAACTCGAGCAGCTCGGCGGTCTCCATCTCAGTCAGCGGACCGATGATCTCCTCGACGTCACCGCCCGAGCAGAAGCCCCGCCCCTCGCCGGTGATCACGACCACGCGCGCGTCGCCGTGCTGGGGGAGCTCGGTGAACAGGTCACGGAGGTCCGCGTAGACGTCGAACGTCAGCGCGTTGAGCTTCTCGGGGCGGTTGAGCCTGATCGTCGCGACGCCGTCCTGCACCGCGAACTCGAAGTGCTCCCAGTCGCGTGTCAGCGGCGCGCTCGCGCGGTACGGGCTCATCGCCTCGCGACGATACTCGACATAGAAGTCCGGGGCAATGTTAGGTATGCTCGGCCGCCGCGGTGGCAGCCGACAGCGCTTACTGGAATCCGAAGATCGAGACGCTCGGGCGTGAGCAGCTCGACGCGCTGCAGATCGCCAAGCTGCGCCGCCAGGTCGCGTGGGCGCGCGAGCGCAGCCCCTGGTTCAAGCGCGTGCTGGCGGACGTCGACCCCGAGTCGCTGAACTCGCACGACGACCTGCGGCGGCTGCCGATGCTGACCCGCGAGGAGTGGATGAACTCGCAGTTCGAGCACCCGCCTTATGGGGAAATTCCGGCGATCGGCGGCGAGGGCGCGATCCGCATCCACACGACCTCGGGCACGACCGGCAAGGGGCCGCTGCGCGCGATCGACTCGCGCAAGGACTGGGCGTGGATCGCCGAGATGTGGGCGTACGGGATCTGGGGCTGCGGGATCCGCCCCCGCGACACGGCCTACATCGCGTTCGGCTACGGGTCGTTCATCGGCTTCTGGGGCCTGCACTATTCGATGGAGAAGATCGGCGTCCTCAACGTTCCCGGCGGCGCGCAGCCGACCGAGTCGCGCGTGAGCCAGATCGTCGACTTCGGCGCCACGGTCGTCGCCTCGACGCCGACCTACGCACTGCGCCTCGCCCAGGAGGCGTCGACGATGGGCATCGATCTGCCAGGGTCGGCGGTGTCCCGCCTGATCCTCTCCGGCGAGCCCGCCGGCTCGATCCCGCAGACCAAGGCATTGATCGAGGAGATGTGGGGCGCCAAGGCCTACGACACCGCCGGCATGACCGAGATCGGCACGATCATGGTCTTCGAGTGCGCGCACCAGCCCGGCGGGACGCACATCATCGAGGACCACGTGATCGAGGAGGTGATCGATCCGGCGACGCTCGAGCCGGTGGGCTACGGCCAGCGGGGCGAGCGGGTCGTGACCTCGTTCGGGCGCGGCGCGATCCCGCTGATTCGCTACCGGACCGGCGACCTGGTCTGCAAGGTCCCGGCCGCCACCTGCGCCTGCGGCCGCGGCTTTGACATCTACGAGGGCGGGATCCTCGGCCGCGTCGACGACATGAAGATCATCCGCGGCACCAACGTCTACCCGCGCGCGATCGAGGCGATCGTGCGCGAGTACCCCGAGGTCGACGAGTTTCAGACCGTGATCACGCGCGAGGGCGTGCGTGACGAGATCACGCTCCGCGTCGAGCTCAAGCCCGACTGGGACGCCGGCCGCTGGGACGCGCTGCACGAGGATCTGCACAAGCGCCTCGCCCACGCCCACGAGGGGCTCAACTTCCGCGTCGAGCGCGCCGGCGAGGGCGAGCTGCCCCGCTTCGAGCTCAAGGCCAAGCGCACCGTCGACACGCGCGACGCCCCGATCGGAGCCGCGACATGAGCGACGACCTACTCGGCAACAAGCTGTCCGCCTCCGAAGAGCGGCTGCTGGCCGTCTACGAGGAGATGAAGGCGCTGTGCGCCGAGGACCTGCCGCCGGTCGCCGCCGCCAACCTCCGCGCGGCGCTGGCGCTGATGCACAACGTCGTCAACGGCCTCGCGCTCGAGTACGAGCACCTGTCCGACATCGGCGTCTGAGGCTCCGGTCGGCGCGATGCGGATCGCGGTAGCAGGAGGCGGACCCGGGGGGTCTGTACTTCTCGATCCTGATGCGCCGGGCCGCGCCCGACTGCGAGATCACGGTCTTCGAGCGCAACAAGCCGTCGGACGCGTTCGGCTTCGGGGTCGTGTTCTCCGACGAGACGCTGACCGTGTTCGAGCACGCCGACCCGGTCAGCTACAGCGAGATCACGCGCAACTTCGTCCACTGGACTGACATTGACATCCACCACCGTGGTCTCTGCACGCGGTCGGGCGGCCACGGCTTCTCGGCGCTCGGCCGCCGCGAGCTGCTCGGGATCCTGCAGCGCCGCGCGCTCTCGCTGGGCGTCGATGTGCGCTTCTCGCCGAGGCACCGCCTTTCGCCGACCTTGGCGGGCCGACCTGGTGGTCGCGCGCCGACGGCGCCTCGAGTGCGGTGCGCGCCGCGCGCGCCGAGGACTTCGTGCCGTCGCTCGACCCGCGCTTCTGCCGCTACATGTGGCTCGGGACAGACCTCGTGTTCGACGCGTTCAAGTTCTTCGTCAAGGAGACCCGTACGGGGTCTTCCAGACCCACGGCTATCCCTACGACTCGGGGATGAGCACGTTCATCATCGAGACCAACGAGGAGACCTGGCACCGGGCGGGGCTTGACGCGGTCCCAGCCGGCTCACTACCCCCGGGCGTCTCCGACGACGCCAGTGTCGAGTTCGCGGGCGAGCTGTTCGCCGACGCCCTGCGCGGCCACCGGCTGTTCGCCAACAACTCGAAGTGGATCAACTTCGTCACCGTCCGCAACCGCTGCTGGCGCATCGGGCAACGTCGTGCTGCTGGGCGACGCAGCGCACACCGCGCACTTCTCGATCGGCTCGGGCACCAAGCTCGCGATGGAGGACGCGGTCGCGCTCGCGTGGGCGTTTCGGTCCGGCGGCGGCGAGGACGTCGCCTCAGCGCTGGCCGCGTACGAGGAGGAGCGCCGGCCGGTGGTCGAGAGCACCCAGCGCGCCGCGCAGGCGTCGCTGGAGTGGTTTGAGGGGATCTCGCGCTACGTCGACCAGGGACGGATGCAGTTCGCGTTCAACCTGCTGACCCGCAGCCGGCGTGTGACCTACGACAACCTGCGGCTGCGTGACGAGGGGTTCGTGAGTGACGTCGTCCGAAGCCGACGGACCGCCGACCGGCCGCCGATGTTCGCGCCGCTGCAGCTGCGCGAGCTGACGCTCCCCAACCGGGTCGTGGTCTCCCCGATGGACATGTACTCCGCGGTCGACGGGACGCCGTCGGACTTTCACCTCGTGCACCTCGGATCGCGCGCCCTCGGCGGCGCGGCGCTCGTATACACCGAGATGATCTGCGTCTCTGACATCGGGCGGATCACGCCCGGCTGCGCGGGGATGTACGAGCCCGCGCACGTGCAGGCATGGAAGCGGATCGTCTCGTTCGCGCATCAGTACGCCGGTTGCGCGATGGCGGCCCAGCTCGGCCACTCGGGCCGCAAGGGGTCGACGAAGCTGATGTGGGACGGCATCGACGAGCCGCTCGAGCACGGCAACTGGCAAGTGCTCGCGCCCTCGGCGCTGCCTTACTCGGACCGCAACCAGGTGCCGCGCGAGATGACGCTGGCCGACATCGAAGAGGTCCTCGAGCAGTTCGTCGCCGCGACCCGCGGGGCGCTCGAGGCCGACTTCGACCTGCTCGAGATCCACTGCGCGCACGGCTATCTGCTGTCGAGCTTCTTGTCGCCGCTGACCAACGTGCGCGACGACGCGTATGGCGGAAATCTGGCGGGGCGGGCGCGCTTCCCGCTGGAGGTGTTCGACGCCTGCCGCGCGGTCTGGCCGGCCGACCGCCCGATGAGCGTCCGCATCTCGGCCACGGACTGGGTCGACGGCGGCTTCACGCCCGACGACTCCGTCGCTTTCGCTCGCATGCTCCAGGAGCACGGCTGCGACATCATCGACGTATCCAGCGGCCAGGTCACGCCGCTCGAGCGGCCCGCGTTCGGGCGCAGCTTTCAGACCCCGTTCGCCGACCGGATCCGCAACGAGGTCGGGATCCCGACGATCGCCGTCGGTGCGATCGCGAGCTACGACGACGTCAACACGACCGTCCTGGCCGGCCGCGCCGACATGTGCGCGCTCGCCCGACCGCACCTGTATGACCCGCACTGGACGCTGCACGCCGCCGCCGAGCAGGAGTACAGCGGCGACGGCGTGCGCTGGGTCCCGCAGTACCAGGCCGGCTCGCGCAAGCCGCCCACCGGCCGGGCCGACGGGGTCCGCAAGGAGCTCGAGCGCTCGTTCGAGCCCGACCCGCCGGAGGTGCTGGTCGCGCCGGAGGGGTGGTCATGAGCCTTCGCGCTGCGGGGCGGTCTCGGGGCGTCGGGTCGGGCGCTGCCCGTCCCGGCGCTGCTGACGCCGCCGGGCGCGCTGCCCGCCAGTGACCAGCTCCAGCCCCAGGAGGTCGTGATCACGATGCTCGGGACCTACGTGCGGCCGTTCGGCGACCGCGTGTGGTCCGGCGGCCTCGTCGTGCTGCTCGGCGAGCTCGGTTTCAGCGAGGGCGCGGCGCGGGTCGCGTTGACACGGCTCGTGCGCCGCGGTCTGCTCGATCGGGTGCGCTCGGGACGGCTCGTCCACTACCGCGTCACCGCTCGCTGCGACCGCCTGCTGGCCGAGGGCGACGGCCGGATCTTCTCGCTCGGCGATCCCAGCGACGACGAGGGCACCTGGACGGTGCTCTGGCACCAGATCCCCGAGGATCGCCGGCTCGAGCTCACCCGGCTCGCGCGGCGGCTTCGGTTTCTCGGCTTCGGCTCGGTCCAGGGCAGCGTCTGGGTCTCGCCCCACGATCACTCGGTCGAGGTCGTGCGGCTGCTCGAGGAGCTGCGCGTGTCCGACCACGCGACGGTGTTCACGGCTCACCCTGACGCGGTCGTCGGTCTGCCGGCGCTCGTCTCCCGCGCCTGGGACCTGAGCGGTCTGGTCGACCGCTACGAGGCGTTCGAAGCCGCGTTCGCGCCGCTGTGCGCGCGGCGGGCGCTGGCCGGGCTTTCAGACCGCGACGCCTTCTTGACCAGGACGCGGCTCGTGCACCAGTTCCGCGGCTTTCCGGTCATCGACCCTGAGCTGCCCGAGTCGCTCGCGCCGCTGTCGGGCCCGCGGGGGCGGGCGGCGTCGATCTTCCACGAGCTCTACGCGGGGCTCGAGGATGCGTCCCAGCGCCACTTCGACGCGGTCACGGCCGCGTTTGAGAGCCGTCAGCTGAGGAACTGTTGGATTCGCTCGATGCCGTCGTAGACGTCGATGTATCTCGTAGTCAGCGGCGACAGGCCAAGGCGGATCACGTCCGGAGTGCGGAAGTCGACGATCACGCCGTCGTCGATCAGCTGTTCTGAGAGCTCTCTCGCTTTGGGGTGCACGAGCGCGACGTGCGAGCCTCTCTCTGCTGGGTCGCGCGGGGAGCCGACGCTGCAGCCGTGGTCTGTGAGCTGCTCGTCGATCAGTGCGATCGCGAACTCTGTGAGCTCGTTGACTTTTTGCGGATCTGTTGGATTCCGGCTTCGATCGAGAGGTCGACTCCCGCACCGACCGCGGTCAGCGCCAGCACCGGCGGCGTGCCGGAGAGCATCGAGCGGATGCCGTGGGCCGGCTCGTAGCCCTGGGCCATTTCGAACGGGTCGGTTCGGCCCAGCCAGCCCCAGATCGGCTGGCTCAGGTGCCCTTGGTGCCGGGTCGCGACGTACATGAACGCCGGCGAGCCCGGCCCGGCGTTGAGGTACTTGTAGGTGCAGCCGACCGCGAGGTCGACGCCGTCATCGTCGAGCGTGACCGGGATCGCGCCGGCGCTGTGGCACAGGTCCCAGATTGTAGCGCGCCCTGCGCGTGCGCGATCTCGGTGATCTCGCGGGTGTGGAGGATGTAGGCCGAGCGGTAGTTGACCTGCGAGAACGTGACCAGCGCGGTGTTCTCGTTGGTGTGTTGCTTGACG
>CAVPFS010000007.1:0-59484 GCA_963703825.1 uncultured Solirubrobacterales bacterium
TCTCGAAGGCCCCGTTCGGGTCGAGCGCGAGCACCTCGATCGGGAGCCCCGAGCCGGCGAAGGAGGTGAACTCGTAGGCAAAGCGGTCGTCGGCGGTCACGAACTCGGCCGCTCCCGGCGAGCTTCTCGAGCCGGTAGCCCGGGTCGCCCCAGAGCCGGAAGACCGAGCGGCCGGCGCGCGAGCCGTCGAGGAACACGACGTAGGTCCCGAAGCAGCAGTGCGCCCCGCCCGAGTAGGTATCGAGCAGCACCTCGGGCACCGCGTCCCCCCACACGTTGCGGAGCGAGAGCGTGTGCTGGGTGGCGATCCCGCAGTCGTTCGCGTTGCAGAGCCCCCGGTCGAAGACGGTCTTGCCGTCGAGCGCGACCCGGAGGTGCAGCTTGCGGTAGTCGTAGATGCCGTAGCTCGAGCGCTGCCGCTCGACGGTGAGCACCGCGCCGACCGCGCCGCTGCCTTTGTGCACGACCACCGCGAACCCAGGGCGCCGGCTTGCGCGGCGGCCGCCGCGCCGCGGAGCAACCGCGCGCCAGCGCGAGGGCGAGGAGGAGCGACCGGGTCAACGGGTCTGCGGGAAGCCGAGGTCGACCTTGGAGGTGGCCGGGTCGGGCCAGCGCGACGTGACGACCTTCGTGCGGGTGTAGAAGTCGATCCCCTCGGGGCCGTAGATGTGGCGGTCGCCGAAGAGCGAGTTCTTCCAGCCGCCGAAGGAGTAGTAGGCGACCGGTACCGGGATCGGGACGTTGATCCCGACCATCCCGGCCTGGACGTCGAACTGGAACTGCCGGGCGACGCCGCCGTCGCGGGTGAAGATCGCGGTGCCGTTGCCGTAGGGGTTCTCGTTGATCAGCCTGATCGCCTCGTCGTAGGTCGCGACCCGGGTGACGCCGAGCACCGGCCCGAAGATCTCGTCGCGGTAGCAGTCCATCTCGGGCGTGACGTTGTCGATCAAGGAGGGGCCGAGGAAGAAGCCGTCGCCCTCGGGGGTGCCCTCGCGGCCGTCGACGACGACCGTCGCGCCCTCGCCGGGCGCGCGCTCGACGTAGGAGGCGACCCGGTCGCGGTGCTCGCGCGTGACCAGCGGGCCCATCTCGGCGCCCTCCTCGAGCCCGTTTGCGACCTTCACCTTCGGGATCCGCTCCTTGATCGCCTCGACAAGCTCGTCGGCGACCCCGCCGACGGCGACCAGCATCGAGACGGCCATGCAGCGCTCTCCCGCCGACCCGTAGCCGGCGGAGACGGCGGCGTCGGCGGCCATCGCGATGTCGGCGTCGGGCAGCACGACCATGTGGTTCTTCGCGCCGCCGAGCGCCTGGCAGCGCTTGCCGGCCGCGGTGGCGGTCTCGTAGACGTAGCGCGCGATCGGCGTCGAGCCGACGAACGAGATCGCGGCGATCTCGGGATGGGCGAGCAGCGAGTCGACCGCGACCTTGTCGCCGTGGACGACGTTGAAGACGCCTTCGGGGACGCCGGCCTCGGCGAGCAGCTCGGCGGTCAGGACCGAGGCGGAGGGGTCCTTCTCGGACGGCTTGAGCACGAAGGTGTTCCCGCAGGCGAGCGCCGGCGCCCACATCCACATCGGCACCATCGCGGGGAAGTTGAAGGGCGTGATCCCGGCGACGACGCCGAGCGGCTGGCGGATCGAATAGACGTCGATCCCGGTCGAGGCCTGCTCCGAGTACTCGCCTTTGAGCAGGGTGGGGATTCCGCAGCAGAACTCGATCACCTCGAGCCCGCGCGCGACCTCGCCCCCGGCGTCGGAGAGCACCTTGCCGTGCTCGGCGGTGAGCAGGTGCGCGAACTCGGAGCGGTGCGCGTCGAACAGCTCGCGGATACGGAAGAAGAGCTCGGCCCGCCGTGCGAGCGAGAGGCCGCGCCAGGCGGGGAAGGCCGCCTTCGCGGCCTGGACGGCCTCATCGATCTCCTCGGGGGAGGCGAAGTCGACGGCGCCCGTCTGCACGCCCCTCGCCGGGTCGAACACCGGCCCCGTGCGCCCGGAACCGCCCTCGCGGCGCCGGCCGCCGATCCAGTGGTTGATCGGCGTTACCGCCCGCGGCGCATCGATCAGGTCGGTCATCTCCTCCTCGCTCCTCGAGCGCAGGGTATCGCTTCTCCGCGGCTCGACGGAGGTGGCGGACAAGCGCGCCGGGGCCGGCTCGCATTCCGCCGGCAGATCGTTCGCCCGCCGCGCTAGCGTTTCCCCGGTGAACGACGAGCTCGTGCTGGAGGAGGCCGACGAGGAGGACGGAGCCGACGGGGAGGAGCCGGAGGCTCTGGCTCTGCGCAACGAGCTGCTCGAGCTGGCCGAGGAACCGGGGCTCTGGCTCCCGGGCGAGCCGAAGCTGATGGTCTTCCGCGGCGAGGGGTTCGCGTTCATCGCCTACGGCCGCTCGGCCTGGGTGCACAGGCTCCGGCTCGAGGAGCAACAGGTCGAGCCGACCGTCAACCGGATCGCCGCGATGCTGGGCCTCAAGGGCCTCCCCGAGGCGACCTGGTGGGTGGGCGAGCTGAGCACCCCATCCGGGCTCGCCGACCGCCTGGGCGAGCTCGGCCTCGAGCCCGGCGACCCGCCCGAGATGGTCTCGTTCACGATCGCCGAGCCACCGGCGGGCGAGCCGACCGTCGAGGTGCGCCGAGCCGAGACGCTCGAGGAGATGCTGGCGGCACTCGAGATCGACTGGGCGAGCTTCGAGATCCCGCAGGAGGAGCGCGAGCTGCGCCGCCGTGAAGCCGAGCTGGCCTGGCCCCAGCTGCAGGCGGATGGGCGCCAAAGCACCTACGTCGCCTACGAGGACGGCGAGCCGGTCGGGTTCGGGAGGGCGGTCTTCACACCGAGACGCGGCGCTCCTGCTCGGCGGGGCGACGCTGCCGCAGGCGCGCGGGAAAGGCGTCTACACCTCGATCGTCCACGCACGCTGGGAAGAGGCGGTCGAGCGCGGCGTCCCCCGGATCGCGGTCAGCGCCGGGCCGCAGTCGGCGCCGATCCTCGAGCGGCTCGGGTTCGAGCCGATCGGGCAGCGTCCGCCTGCTGACCCAGCGCTTGTAGGATCGAGCCGGTGGCAACGGTCGAGAACAACTCGGAGCTCGGGCGGCAGATCGTCGAGGACGCGAAGCGCTACGTCCTCTACTCGTGGTCGGTGCAGGATGCGATCAACCCGATCGCCGTCGCGGGCGGCGAGGGACGGTACTTCTGGGACTACGACGGCAAGCGCTACCTCGACTTCGCCTCGCAACTCGTCAACGTCTCGATCGGCTACGGCCACCCGAAGGTGATCGCGGCGATCAAGGAGCAGGCGGAGACGCTTGCGACGATCGGCCCGCCGATGGCGACCGAGTCGCGCTCACGGCTCGGCAAGCTGCTCGCCGAGGTCACGCCGGGCGACCTCGGCTTCTCGTTCTTCACCAACGGCGGCGCCGAGGCGAACGAGAACGCGATCAAGCTCGCGCGCTGGTACACGGGCCGCCACAAGGTGATCGCCCGCTACCGCAGCTACCACGGCGCGACCGCCGGCGCGATCACGCTCACCGGCGACCCGCGCCGCTGGCCGGCCGAGCCCGGCATCCCCGGCGTCGTGCGCATGCTCGACCCGTACACCTATCGCTGCCCGGCCGGCCATCCCGACCCTGCCCGGTCTGCACGCGGCGCGCCCCACCTCGAGGAGATCCTGATGTACGAGGGCGCCGACACGGTCGCGGCCGTGATCCTCGAGACGGTGACCGGCACGAACGGGATCATCGTCCCGCCCGACGGCTACCTGCAGTCGATCCGCGAGGTCTGCGACCGCCACGGGATCCTGCTGATCGCCGACGAGGTGATGGCGGGCTTCGGCCGCACCGGCAAGTGGTTCGCGGTCGACAACTGGGGGGTCGTGCCCGACATCATCACCCTCGCGAAAGGGATCAACTCGGGCTACGTCCCGCTCGGCGCGATGGTCGGTGAGCCCGGCGCTCGCCGAATGGATCCGGCCGCGCTTCTTCGCCGGCGGCCTGACCTACTCCGGCCATCCGCTCGCCTGCGCCTCGGCGGTCGCCTCGATCGAGGCCTTCCGCGAGGAGGGGATCGTCGAGAACGCGGCCGCGATGGGCGAGCTGTTCCGGCGTCGAGCTGGCGAGGCTGGCGGAGAAGCACCCGTCGATCGGCGAGGTGCGCGGCCTCGGCTGCTTCTGGGGGCTCGAGCTGGTCAAGAATCGTGCGACCCGCGAGCCGCTCGTGCCGTTCAACGGCTCGGGCGAGGCCGCGAAGCCCGTCGCCGCAATGGCGAAGGACGCGCTCACGACGGCCTCTACCTGATGACGCACTGGAACGTGGTCATGGTCTGCCCGCCGCTGACGATCACGCGCGAGGAGCTCGACGAGGGGATCGCGATCCTCGACGGGGCGCTCTCGATCGCCGACGAGTTCGTCGACTAGGCAAGCGCGCGGGCGAGCGCCCGCGCGAGCGAGCACCGCAGCGCGAACTCGCTCTCCCCGGCGCCGGTGAGCTGACACGTCTCGCCGCGAGTGCTGACGAGCCCGTGCGCGCTCGAGCCGCCCGAGCAGGGGGAAGAACGACTCGCGTCCCGGCGCGGCGGGCGAGCGCGACCCGGTGGGGATAGCGGGCGACCAGGGCGAGCAGCCGCAGCTCGGACATACCGAAGCCTAGCCGGCTGGCGGCGCCGGGGGCGGCCCCGGCTCCGCCGCGCCAACCGGCAAGCAGCGCCCGCTCGCGCTCGCGCTCGAGCCCCGCCCGGGCCCGCGGGGGACCGAAGGCCCCCGCCGTGTTCGGATCGAACCCTTCGCCGCCGAGGACGTCGCGGATCGTCTCCGCGAGCGGGCGGAAGCGTGAGACCGGCGCCGATCGCGCGGGAGAGGTCGAGCTCGGGGTAGCCGCCGTCGAGCTCGGGCACCCAGAGCGGCAGCTCGGTGTAGGGGACGACGCCGCGAGCGAGCAAGAAGTCGTCGCCGACCCAGACAAAGCGCGCCTCGCTGCCCGTGATCTCCTTGCACTGCTCGAGCAGCCGCCCGAAGGAGAGCGGGACAGGCGGGCCCGCGGCGTTGAAGACGCCGCTCGCCCGCTCCTCGACGAGGCGGATCATCCACTCGGCGAGGTCGCGGGCATCGAGCAGCCAGACACGGCTCTCGGGCCGCCCGGGCGCGAGCACCTCGCCGCCCGCCGCGACCCGCCGGGGCCAGTAGCCGAACCGGCCCGTGTAGTCGTGGCTCCCGACCACGAGCCCGGGCCGGATCACGAGCGCACGACCCGGGAGCGCCGCCTCGACCGCCCGCTCGCAGAGCGCCTTCAGCGGCCCGTAGTGGGCGCCGATCTCCTCGCTCTCGGGAACGGGCGCACCCCCGGGTGGGCGTCGACTCGCTGAGGACGGGCGCATCGACGTAGACCGAGATGCTGGAGACGAACACGTAGCGCTCGACCGCGTCCGCGAGCAGCGCGGCCGAGGCGCGCACGACGCGGGGGAGATAGCCGCAGGTATCGATCACGGCCTCGAAGCTGCGCCCGGCGAGCGGGCGAGAGGTCGAGCTCGCGGTCGCCCACCAGGTGCTCGAGCTCGGTGAAGAGAGCGGGATTCGTGCGCCCGCGCGTGAAGAGCGTGAGCTCATGCCCGCCGGCCTGCGCGGCCTCGACGAGATGGCGTCCGATGAAGGCGGTGCCGCCGAGGACGAGGAGCCGCACAGCGCGGAATCTATGCTCCCGCGCCGACAGGCGGGCGAGGGAACGCCCTCGGGGGGCCGAGCGGCTCGGTCGGTCACCGCTGCCGGCCCGGGTTTCGCTCCTCTGCCGAGCCCGTCGCGGCAGGGCGGCGCAGGCCCGTGAGTAACGCTGCCGGCGCGGGAGCGTGTACCGGTGACTCGCGGTAAGGGATGCGGATTCTCGTCCGGGCGGGCATGATGAGTGCGTGAGCAGCCAGGGAATGCCGTCGTTCGGGATGTCGCCCCGGATCTATACGGGGCGGTTCCTGTTGATCTACATGGGGCTGGCGATCGTGCTGGTCGCCTCGGTGACGGGTGTCGGTCGTACTCGCGATGAAGCCGGCGCCGCCGAAGCCGCCGCCCTGGTCGAGCTGGCGCCCGCCCGGCGGGAGCGCCACCACGGTGACGGACGCGATCATCAGCCACATCTCGCGCGAGTACAAGCTGAGCGCCGCGGGCGACCAGCTTGTGGTCGTATTCCCGAGCGCACCCGAGGTGAACCAGAACACGAAGAACTACGACGTCTCGACGATCGGCATCCGCTCGACGCCGACGGCGCAGACGCTCAGCCGCATCGTCGCCACCACCGGGATGGTCCAGCAGCAGTTCTGCGGGCTCGGGCCCTCGTGCGCGATCTCGCGCGGGACGCCCTCGGCCAACCGCGAGCGGCTCGTGCGCCGCGAGGCGCTCGAGATCGCGCTCTACACGTTCAAGTTCGTCCCCTCGATCAACGGGGTGCTCGCCTACATGCCGCCACCCCCGGGCCAACCACCGACGACGCTCCTCTTCCTCGAGCGCAGCGGGCTCTCGAAGCAGCTCAGCGAGCCGATACGGAAGACCTTGCCACTCGCGACGCCTCCCTTACCCACGAGCGCCGACAGCGAAGAGTCGGGCACGATCGACAAGCTCACACTTCCGATCGAATACGGATTCCAGTTCCAGCTCTTACCGAACAAGACGCAGGCGATCATCCTCACGCCCAACACCTGAGCGGCCCTGAGCGACTGGAGTTCGTGCCCGATGAGCGCAGACCAGATTCCCCGCCGAGCCTGCCCCGAACGCCGCCGACGGCTGGCGCGCTACGCGATCTCGGCGTCCCTCCTGCTCGCGGCCGGCGGGGCGCCGCTCGCCTCGGGCGCGGCCGCGTCTGTGGCGCTCAAGCTCGTCGTTTCCCCCTCGTCACTGAGCCTCGCGCAGGCCGCGCTCCCACCTGCGTTCACGGTGAACGTGTCGGGGCACTCGAGCAAGGCCGTCGATGTGGCGATCTACTACCAGCTGGTCAAGCTCCGCAGCTGCGCCTCGACCGCGGCAGGCGAGATGACCCGTAAGGGCGCAAGCCAGCTTCAGCCCGTCCCCGCAACCCCCGGTCATCCGCAGCATTTCCCGGCCAACCCCGTCAACTTCAAGGGCTCGTTCGACTGGCACGGGGAGATCGTCGTCTTCGGCGGGACCGCCCCGGCCGGCAGTTACAAGGCGTGCGGGTACATGCTCGCGGCCGGAGCGCCGAGCTCGAGCAAGCCGCTCGTGATCGCGGCGGCGAGCTTCAAGGTCACCTGAACCAGGTGTGTGGAGGCTCCCGCGAGGGCGCCGGATCCGGGCCCGTTGCCGGCGCGCGGTCGCCCCGCAAGGGCCCCTCGTAGGAACCGATTTGAGGGGCGCCCACGGTGACGGGATCCGCCCGGGTGGGAACCGGGTGTGGGCCGTTCGGGATTGCTCGATCAAGGCTTCGGCCGCTCCTCGCTCGGGCCACCGCGAGCCGACCGCTCGGACAGACGCGCTGGCGATCAGGGGTCGGAGCGGTAGCGCGGATGCCAGTCGCTGCCGCGGCCCTCAGGGGTGAGGTCGAGCACCTTCCAGATCGGCCACATGTAGTCGACATGGCGCGGCTCCTGGCCCGGGTCGCGCGGCGCGGCGAACAGCTCGCTGCTCCAGCGGTGGTGGATCCTCCCGCCGCCACGTGTGAAGAGGTGCGCGACCTGGGCGCTGGCCCGCCTCGTCCGACTCGGCGTTGTAGTCGCGGTTGAAGGTCGTGCCCGAGGACGAGTACAGCGGCGAGAATCGCCAGCCGCGCTCCTCTCCCCCAGGCCGCGAACTGGCCGATCGGGGCTTTCGCGACGATCGCAACGTCGACCCGCTCGAGCAGGTGGCGGATCGCGCCGTCCATCCCGTCGATGATCGACGTGCAGGACGGGCAGGCAACCTCGAGCGGGGTACCCTGCTCGCCCGGGATGTACATGAAGTTGTAGAGGTAGAGCGTGTCCTTGCCGTTCACGAACAGCTCGGCGAACGTCACCGGCCCGGATGGCGAGTCGAACACGTACTCCTCGGCCACCTCGCCGCCGAGCGGCAGCGCGCGGCGCTGCGCCGCGACCGCCTCCTCGCGCCGGCGCAGTTCGGTCTCCGCCTCCAGCAGCTCGGCGCGCGCGAGGCGGTACTCCTCAGGTTGGTTCGGCCAGTTCATCCCACTCCTCAACTTGGCTCGGCCGCTGATCCCGCGCGGTCACCTTCGATCTCCTCGACTGCTCGGCCACGGCTCCCGCAGGCGCAGGCTACCGCGCGAGCCCGCTCACCGAGAACGCGAACGGCGCCGTTTGCGAGCCGCTTCTCCACCGGCGGGAGCTTCGCGGGCCTCGTCCACTTCACGGCTGCAAATACCACGCGCAGGCGTGTCGTCGAGCGAGGTTCGAGGCCCTCGACGGTCGACCGAGGCGACGGGCTCTCGGGTTGGCCGGAGTCCGCGCACGGATCCCGTCTCGAGCTGGATAGGATTGCGAGATCGCCCGCCGACAAGATCCCAAGCTCGTCGCGCTGCAGACCGTGCCGCTCTTCGCGGGTATGAGCAAGAAGGAGCTCTCATCCGTCAGCCAGATCGCCGATGAGCTCGACCTTCCCTCAGGGAAAGAGCTGATCCGGGAGGGCGAGCTCGGGAGCCAGTTCTTCGTGATCCTGGACGGCGAGGCGGAGGTCCGACGGCGCGGCCGCAAGCTGAACACGCTCCGCAACGGCGACTTCTTCGGGGAGATCTCGCTGCTCGCGAATCGCTCGACGACCGCGACGGTCACGGCAACCATGCCGCTCCGTGTGCTCGTTATCACCCGGGCAAGCTTCCACAAGCTCCTCCGAGACGCCCCCGGCGTCCAGTGGTCTGTCCTGCAGGCGCTCGTCACGCGGATTCCCGGGGACGCCGTTCTCTCCTCGAGCTGAGGGCCGCACGGCGGCGGGGGTCGCGGCAGGTTCGCGCGAAGCGCACCCTTGCGCCCCGCCGAACTCACGCAGCACTGCCGCCGATCGGCGCTTGCTCTGCCCTCACCGCGCTCGGAGTGGCCGCGCCTTGAGGGTCGGCTGACGCCGTGCGCTGAGCGGACGGGTCAGGGTTTGTCGGGGTGGAGCCACCAGGTGATGCCTTCGCCGATCTGGCGGAAGCCGCAGGTTTCGTAGAGCTTCTTGCCTTCGGGTGTGGCGTTGAGGACGGCGTGTTCGGCGCCGCCGTCACGAGCCGCGGCACAGACGAGTTGGAGGAGCGCGGTGCCGAGTCCTCGTCGGCGGAATGGGGGCCAGACAGCCATGTCGAAGACCCCGGCGATGGTGTTTGCGGTCCCGCTCAGATGCGACCAGGCGTGTCCGGCGAAGGGGAGCTCGGGGCCGACGTAGGCGGCTGCATACCAGCTGTGTTGGGGCCGTTCGCGAGTGAGCTCGAGCATGCTCGCATACCCGGCGTGTTCGCCGCTGTAGTCGGTCGTTGACTCCTTGAGCCTCACGCGGGGGTCGTTCGTCTCGCCGATCTCGGCAATCGGTGCGGTCATCCACCAGGGTGACCAGCCGCGTTCGAAGCCGGCGGCGGCGAGCGGTGCCGTGTCGACATCGAGCGAGAGCCACGCGCCGACGATCTCCCCGGGGTCGGCGCGCGCGACCGAGCCCTCGGGCAAGCGCACGAGCGTCGATCTCGATCGGGAAGAGAAGGTCGGCGTGCCCGAGCCCGCGCGCCCACGCTCAGCCCGCCCTCGCTCCAGGCCTCCCCACCGAGCAGCCGTGCGCCGGTGAGATACCAGGAGGTTTGGGCCTGCTCGCACTCGCCGACGGTGATCTCGCGAGACATCGCCGCAATGATTGCCGACCGCGCCCGCCGGCGCACCCGTGCGACTGCCCCCTCGCCGGTCAGGAAGGACGGCGGAGGCGCAGAGCGACGCCGGCGCGGCCGGATCGGGAGACGGCCTCGAGCCTCCGCCGCAAGGGGCGGGCTAGCGGAACAGATCTCTGTCGGAGGGAATCACGAGCTCGGTCGCCGCGCCGTCGCCCTCGAAAGCGACCCCGCGCACGATCACGGCGGGGAGGCCGTCGGCCTTTCCGGTGCGCACCAGGTCGGCGGCGGCGGCGATCTCGTCGGCGACCGCGATCTGGGTCGAGCGCAGCGGGGCGCCCGCCCGGTCGCCCGTGCCGCGGAGATCGCGAAGCGGAGCGAGGCCGGCGACTCCGATCGCAACGTCGGTCGTGCCCTTGCGGAACGGGCGCCCGAAGGAGTCGGTGACGATCACGGCCACCTCCACCCCGGCCTGCTCGCGCAGCGTTGCGCGAATCTGCCGCGCGCTCTCGTCGGGGTCGAGCGGGAGCAGGATCACGGTGTCCGGCGCGGCGGTGTTCGAGTGGTCGACACCGGCGGAGGCGCAGACGAAGCCGTGGCGGGTCTCGGCGATCACGAGCCCGCCGCGAGAGCGCACGACCCGCGCCGTCTCGGAGAGGATCACCTCGAGCTGGCGGAGGTCGGTCGCGGGGCCTGCGAGCTCGCGCGCCCGGCCCGAAGGCTCGACGGTCGAAAGCGCGACGACCCGTCCCTCGGCCTTCGAGACGGCCTTCTGCGCGATCACCACCGCGTCGCCGTCACGCAGCTCTGCCGCTGCGGCGATCAGAGCGCCGAGATCGTCGCCTTCGCCGATCTCGGGCAGGCCGACGACCGGCACGATCTCGATCACGGGTCGGGGATGCCCGGTGACGCAACGCCGGCGTGCGCCTTGTAGCGGCGGTTGAGGTTGACGATCACGGCCGTCAGCCCTTCGAGCGTGCGCGCGCTCGCGAGCGGGCCGGCGTCGAGCGCGCGGCCGGCGACGACCTTCCCGGCTAAGGCGAGCGCGAGCGCCTTCGCGTCCGCGTCGTCACCGCAGACGAGCGCGTCCTCCTCCGGTGGCGCCTGATCGAGGTTCGCGGCCGCAATCGAATGGAGCCCCGCGACGACCGGGCCGGCGACGCAGATCCTGGATCCGCTCGGCGAGCGAGCGCGCGTCGGGGTCGGGGCGGAGCCCGCCCGGCGCGAAGCTGAGGGCGCTCGCAACCGAAAGAAGCGGCGTCGATCCGAGCGACGCCGCGACGGCGCCGGCCGTCTCGAGCGCCGCCTCGGCCTTGAACGGCGAGAACGGCGAGATCGGCGCCGCGGACGGCGTCGTCGTTCGTCGCGCCACTCGCCCCCGCCCCGAGCTCGGTCGCGGTCGCCTCCGCGCGGGCTGCGTCGCGCGAGCCGATCACCACCTCGTCCTCGCCGCAGCTCGACCAGCCGGGCGGCGAGGGCGCGGCCGAAACTGCCGGTTCCGCCGAGGATCGCGATTCTCACGCGACCGCGGCCGCGGCGTCGAGTACGACGTGAGCGAGCCGGCGACGAGCGTCGTCGTCGACCATCAGCGTCTTCGCGACCACGATCGCGGACACCGGGCAGCTCGGCCGGGGCATCCGCCTCGTCGATCACGAGCGCGTCGATCAGGCCGCTGTAGCAGCCCGCGACCGCCGCCGGACCGGTGCCGCCGGCGAGGCGCGCGAGCATGCGGTCGGCGGGCCCCTTGACCGCCCGCCCGCCGATCAGCGGGCTGACCGCGATGCAGGGCGCGCGGCGAGCCTCGAGCGCTGCGCGGATCTCGTCGACCGCCACGATCGGGCCGATCGAGACGTAGGGGTTGCTGGGGGCGATCACGATCGCATCCGCGGCCTCGATCGCCTCGAGCACACCCGGCGCCGGCGCGCGCCTCGTGCGCGCCGGTGTAGTGCACGGCGTCGACCTCGTCGCGGTGGCCGCGGGCGACGAACCACTCCTGGAAGGCGAACGTGCCGGCCTCGGTCTCGACGAACGTGCGCAGCGGGTCGTCGGTCGCGGGCAGCAGCGCGCAGCCGAGGCCGAGCGCGGCCGCGAGCCGGCCGCTGATCTCGGAGAGCCGGATCCCCGCGCGGAGGAGCTCCGTCCGCACGCAGATGGAGCCCGATGTCGCGATCGCCGAGCCGAAACCACGACTCCCCGCCGAGGTCGGCGACGGTCGCGAGCGCGTTCCAGGATTCGTCCGCCCGCCCCCAGCCCCGCTCCTCGTCCGAGATGCCCGCGAGCGCGTACAGGATGCTGTCGAGGTCGGGTGAGACGTGCAGCCCGAGCACGTCGATGTCGTCGCCGACATTGCCGATCACGGTGACCTCGGCCGGCTCGACGACAGCGATGACGCCGCGCAGGAAGCGCGCGCCTCCGACGCCGCCCGAGAGGACGGCGGCCTTCATGCGACTGCCCCCGACCGCAGCGAGGCGAGCACGCCGGTGGTGCAGGGGCCGAGCCGTTCTTCGACCCGCTCGAGGTCGGCGACGGTGTCGACATCGTCGATCAGGTTCGGCGCGTCCACCCTGCGCGAGGGAGCCGAGAGCGGCGAAGCGTTCCGCGCTGCCCGGCCCGTAGAGCGGCTGGAAGAGGCCGGGCGCCGCGAAGGCGAGCGCGTTCGTCGTTCCGTCGGCCGCCGCGGCGAGCGCGAGACCCACCCGCCGGAACGGCCCCGGCGAGCGCGAGCAGGTCACGGGCGGTCACACAGGCCAGGTCGGAGTTGACGACGAGCAGCGGCCCCGCTGCGCCGGCGGCGAGCGCGGCAACCTCGAGCCCGGCGCGAACGGCCGCTCCCAGCCCGCCCCCAGGGTCGAGCACGTGCACCGCGCCTTGGGCCCGGGTGGTCGCGGGCGCGACGACGTAGGTC
Source organism: uncultured Solirubrobacterales bacterium (assembly GCA_963703825.1). GTDB lineage: Bacteria > Actinomycetota > Thermoleophilia > Solirubrobacterales > Solirubrobacteraceae > Palsa-465. The sequence goes on from CAVPFS010000007.1 coordinate 12,667, forward strand.
GGCCCGACGGCCGTGCACTCCGAGACGACGTCGGCCAGCATCGCGCGAGCCAGCGCCGCCCGCGCGGTGACGGGAAGCGGTCCGAGCCGACTCTTGCCTTCCGCTCCGCGGAAGGGAACGACTAGCGACGGCATCCGCCTGGACACTACCGCCGCGGCGCGGGCAGGCCGGGGAACAGCCGCCGCAACTCGCGGGATCCGGGCCTGCTAGCCGGCGCCGCGCTCGACCCACTCGCGCAGGTCGAACCAGTGCGAGGCGCGGAGCGCGTCGGCGACCTGCGGCTCGGTGTGCTCATCGAAGAAGACATGGCTGTCGATGTCGCAGCAGACCGCGACTCCGTCGAGGTCGAGCCCCTCGATGCTGACGAGCGCGTCGGCGGGGAGCTGCGCCTCGCGGACGGTGAAGTGCTTGAACTGAAGCTCGGGGGCGAGCTCCATCAGGCGTGGCCAATCGGGGCAGCTGCGGGAGCTCATCGCTCTCCGATTGGCGTGGAGGGCGGGATCTCCTGCATCGTCCAGCGGCCTTCGAGCAGCACCGCGCCCGTCTCGGCGCCCGTCGGGTGGACGTAGAAGCGGACGGCGTCGTCGAGGGAGTGGAGGAGCCGGCCGCCCTGCGCCTCGATCAGCGCGCAGCGGAGGTGGAAGTGGCCCTCGGCGAGCGGCAGCCGCTCGCACTCGAAGCGGAGCACCCGCTCGCCGGGCCCGCTGCCCCAGCCGAGCGGCCCGGTCGGCTCGGTGAGCCCGCCGAGCACGATCCCTGCGTCGTCGCGAAGCTCGAGCGAGACGGTTGGTGGGGCGATCTCCGCCTCCGAGACGATCTTCAGCTCGAGCACGACCGGCTCGCCTGCCGCGAACTGGGGCCGCTCTCCACCGTCGGCGCCGAGCAGCCGCGCGGAGGTGATCCGCGCCTCGCCGCTTCCCCATTCGCGCAGACCCGCGGCCAGCTCGTCCGGGGCGCGATCCCCGGCGAGCAGCACGCGGTACTGGGCGATCGCCTCGCGGGTGGGGCCGTTGAAGACGACCGACCCCTGGCGCAGGAGCACCGCGCGATCGCAGAGCCGCTCGACCGCCTTCGCGTCGTGGGAGACGAACACGATCGTGCCGCCGCGGCTCTTGAACTCGTGAATCTTCCCGAAGCACTTCCGCTGGAACTCCTCGTCGCCGACCGCGAACACCTCGTCGAGCAGGAGCACGTCGGCCTGGACGTAGGCTGCGACCGAGAACCCGAGCCGCATGTACATCCCCGAGGAGTAGGTCCGCACGGGCAGGTCGATCGCACGCTCGAGCTCTGCGAAGGAGACGATCTCGTCCATCAGCTCCCGGATGCGCGCACGGCTGAGGCCGTGGATCGAGCCGTTCAGGTAGACGTTCTCCCGGCCCTGTGAAGTCGGGGTGGAAACCGGCGCCGAGCTCGAGCAGCGAGCCGATCCGGCCGCCGACCGAGATCCGGCCCGAGCTGGGCTTGAAGATCCCGGAGAGGAGGCGCAGCAGCGTCGTCTTGCCCGAGCCGTTGCGGCCGACGAGGCCGAGCGCCTCTCCGGGCTCGACCGCGAGCGAAACGTCGCGGAGCGCCCACACCTCGGTCGATGCGCGGCGCCTGCGCGCGACGACGATGTCCTTGACCGTGCGGTAGGGGCGTTCGGAGACGCGGAAGCGCTGCGAGACGGAGTCGACCACGATCTCGCCCGGCCTCACCACACCCAGCCGCCCCGGGGTCATCCCTCGCCGTCGCCGAGCGCCCGCCGGACGATCCCGGCGAGAACGGCGACGAAGCGCGGATCGGCATTCGGCATCTCGATCCGCTCGAGCCGCATCCCGAGCTCGCGCGCTTTCTCCTGCGCCTCGATGTCGATGTCCCAGCGGATCTCGAGATGGTCGGAGACGAACCCGACCGGGCAGACGAGGATCTTGTCGCTGCCGGCCTCGTGGAGCGCTTCCAGGTGGTCGAGGATGTCGGGGCCGAGCCAGGGCTCACCGGTTGGTGACTCGCTCTGGAACGAGAACGACCACTCGTCGATCTCAGCCGCGGCGGCAACGAGCGCCGAGGTCTCGAGCAGCTGGTCGCGGTAGGGGTCTCCCTGGGCGAGGATCCGGGCCGGGAGCGAATGCGCGGTGAAGACGACGTGCGCGTCGGTGCCGTGGACCCGCTCGGCGAGCAGGGAGACGAACGCCGGCTCGTCGTGCCAGCTCTCGACGAACTCGAGCCTGGCCGCGCCGTCGAGGGCGCGCTCGAGCTGCTCGCGGTAGCCGGCGATCGAGAGCGCCGAGTAGTGCGGGGCGAGCACGAGCCCGACGATCGTTCGCGCGCCGCTCGCGAGCGCGGCCCGCGCGGCCTCCTCGATGTGGGGCGTCCAGTGCTTCATGCCGGTGAAGACCGCGCAGGCCGGTCGCCTCGGCGAGACGCGCGCGCGTCTGTTCGGTGATCGCGTTCAGAGGGGTTCGACTGCTCGATCCCGAGCCGTCGGTAGCGGCCGACGAGATCGTCGAGGTGCTCGGGTGCGATCGGGCGGCCGCCGCGGATGTCCGCGTAGTAGGCGGGCACCTCGTCGAGGCGTTCGGGCGAGCCGTACGCCATCAGGACGACCGCGGCGCTCAGGCCCGCCCCCGCTCTGCTCGAGGCGGTGGCTCTCACGGCGAAGACGCTAGCCGACGGCGGCGGCTCGCTCGCCTGCCCGCGCGGCTGCTGCCCGCTCACGCCGGCGCGCCGGCCGGCTGCGTGCCGCCGGACGGCGTCCCCGTTTCGCTGCGCGCATGGACGAGCTCGCACAGACGTCCGAGGACGGCCGGATCGGTTCCCGGGAGGACACCGTGCCCGAGGTTGAAGATATGCCCCGGCCGTCCGCCGGCACGGGCGAGGATGTCGAGCGCGGCCGCCTCGACCCGCTCCCAGGGAGCGAGGAGCAGCGCGGGGTCGAGGTTGCCCTGCACCGCCCGGTCGGCGCCTGCGAGCGCCCAGCCGTCGTCGAGTGGCAACCGCCAGTCGAGCCCGATCACGTCGCCGCCCGCGGCGGCCATTGCGGGGAGCAGCGTCGAGCTGCCGGTGCCGAAGTGGATCGTGGGCACGCCCGCCTCGCGGAGGGCCGCCAGCACCCGCTGCGAGGAAGGCGCAGCGAACTCCGCGTAGTCGGCGGGGCTGAGCGCCCCGACCCAGGAGTCGAACAGCTGCACCGCGTCGGCGCCCGCTGCCGCCTGGGCGAGCGCGTAGGCGGAGAAGGTGGCGGCGAGCTTCTCGACCAACCCGTGCCAGACGGCCGGCTCGCGGTACATCAGCGCCTTGGTGAGGGCGAAGTCGCGTGACGGCTTGCCCTCGACGAGATAGCCCGCGACGGTGAACGGGCCGCCGCAGAAGCCGACCACCGCCCGCTCGGGGGCGAGCTCGCTGCGAACGGTGCGGATCGCCTCGAGGATCGGGGCGACCACCTCCGCCGGGTCGGGAACTCGCAGCCGCTCGACCTGGGCGGCGCTCCGGATCGGCTCGCGCACGACCGGCCCGACACCCTCGACGAGCTCGACCTCGATGCCCATCGGGACGACCGGCGTCATGATGTCAGCGAACATCACCGCCGCGTCGACCCCGTGGCGGCGCACCGGCTGGAGCGTCACCTCGGCGGTCAGCTCGGCCGAGCGGTTGATCTCGAAGAATTTGGTGGCGCTGGCGGATCTCGCGGTACTCGGGAAGCGAGCGGCCCGCCTGCCGCATGAACCACACCGGCGTGCGCTCGACGGCCTCACGCCGCGCGGCGCGCACGAGCAGCGGTTCCACGGCCCTAGACTAGCCGCCCATGACGAAGGGGCCGTTGGCTGCCCGTTGGGGCGAATGGACGCTCGGGGAGGCGCACGCAGGCGCCCTCGCGGTGCTGCGCGCCGAGCTCGAGAACGTCGGCACCGCCACCTGGGGGGGCACGATCTTCCTCTCCTACCACTGGCTCGACCACCGCGACAACCCGATCGTGTGGGACGGGGATCGCACCCCGCTCCCGGTGGTCGCCCCGGGCGAGCAGATCACGGTCGAGGCGCGCGTACGGGCGCCGATCCCGCCCGGGGCCTACCGCTTCGCGCCCGACCTCGTGGTCGAGCATCGGGCCTGGTTCTCGCAGCTCGGCAGCGCGGCTTCGCCTCGGCCGAGGTCGAGGTGGGGCCCCGTGAAGGGGTTCGGCGGGTCGAGCTGCCCGAGTGGGTCGAGCCGGCAGCCGGCTGGGAGGAGCGCGTCGCCGCCGCCCACGCCGAGGGGTACGGCGTCGTCGCCGGCAGCATCCACTGGCAGGGCGGGCTCGGCCGGACGCGGCCGAAGGAGCTTGCCCCCTACGAGCCGGGAGGCGGCCGCGTGATCGGGGTTCGCGCACCCGTTGATCTGCCCTTCGGTGCTCGGCGGGATCGAGCTCGAGCGGCTGCCCGAGATCGCCGGCCTGCCCGCGTTCGCGGCGCCCGCCGACGAGCCGTGGCTCTACGACGGCCGCGCGGTGCTGCGGGCGCGCCCCTCGAAGCGCCCGAGGTAGCGCTCAGAGCTCGACCGCGAGCCTGTCGTCGACGCGGCTGAAGACGAACGAGCCGAGCGCGAGCGAGACGGCGGCGGCGAGCGCGAGGTAGATCAGGTCGGCGGGGCGCGGCACCCGCCCGAGCCAGATCGGGTCCCTGAGCGCGTCGATCGGCGGCGCGACGAAGTTCCCCCAGCGCAGCAGTTCGAGCAACTTGTGATGCGAGGCCGCGTGGGGCGAGAGCGAGGCGACGCTCCAGAGGATCGGCGTGAGGAAGAACCAGGGGACGAGCACCGCCGTGAGGATGTGCTCGATGTCGCGCAGGACGACGTTCAGGCACGCGATCACGAGCGCGACGCCGGCGACGAAAGCGGCGAAGAGGAATGCGAGCGGAATCACGAGCCAGACGGTCGTGCGCGCCTGGGGGACGAAGACGAGCGAGAGCACGATCAGGATCGAGAGCATCACCGCGAAGGTGATCGCCTGCGTGGCGACGACCGAGAACGCGACGAGCTGCCGCGGGAAGCGCACCTTCTTGATCAACTCGCTGCTGTCGATCATCGAGCGCGCCGCGGTCTGGAGCGACAAGGCGAAGAAGAGCCAGCAGGCGATCCCGGCGAGCAGGTAGATCGGGTAGTGCGGGATCCCGCCGCTTCGGTCGAGGATCACCCCGAAGAAGAGCAGGTAGACGCCCATCAGCGCCACCGGGTTGACGAGCGACCAGAGCACGCCGAGCACCGAGCCTCGATACTTCGCCTGGAAGTCGCGGCGGAAGAGGTTCGAGAACAGCTCGCGGTAGCGGACGAGGTCGGAGTAGACCGCCATCCCCGCCAGTGTAGGGCCGCGCGCCGCCGGCTCCAGGCCAGGCGCGTGCCGGCGGGCGCAGCCGACACGCTCGCCCCACCGCCCCCGGCGCCCGCAGGCGCGCCCCGCCCTCGCCCCGACGCTCGCGCGGCGGTCCGGCCGAGCCTCGCAGTAGCGTCCTCACAACGTGCTAACGGCGTTCGATTACCCTCAGAGACCGTGAGCACCGCCGTGGCGATCGTCGCCCTCCCCGCCGCCTCGGCGGTGATCTGGGCGCTGCTCCACTCGCCGGTCACGCGCCGCCTGGTCGCGGTCCCCTCGACCGATCGCTGGCACGAGACGCAGACTCCGAGCTTCGGCGGGATCGGGATCTTCGTCGGCTTCAGCGCCGGGCTTTGGGCGGCGGCCGCCGCCGGCGCGTACGAGCCGAGCAGGGCCTTCGTCGGCATCTACGCCGCCGTCGCGCTCGTGTTCAGCGCCGGGCTCGCGGACGACCTCTACGGGCTCGGCCCGATCGCGAAGCTGGCCGCGCAGGGCGGCGCAGCCGCGATCGTGATCGCGACCGGCACCCACGTCCAGCTCGTCCACAACGCCGTGATCGGAGACGCGGTCGCCGTCGTCTGGCTGATCGGGATCGCCAACGCCTTCAACCTGCTCGACAACATGGACGGGCTGGCGGCCTCGCTCGCCGCGATCGCGTTCGGCTTCTTCGCGGTCGACGCCGTCACCGACCACCCCGACGACGCCGCGCTCGCGTTCGCGCTCGCCGGCGCGCTCGCCTGCGTCGGCTTCCTGCCCTTCAACCTCCGGCCGGGCAAGCCCGCGCTCGTCTTCATGGGCGACTCGGGAAGCCAGGCGCTCGGGTTCGCGCTGGCCGCGCTCGGGCTCTCCTCGAGCTGGCGTGTCGCCGGCTCGACGGTCGCGACGCTCGTGCTGCCGGTGCTCGTGCTCGCGGTGCCGATCCTCGATACGGCGCTCGTGACGGTCGCGCGCCTGCTCGACGGGCGGCCGATCTACCAGGGCGCGCGCGACCACTCCTCGCACCGCCTCGTCCGCTTCGGGCTCTCCGAGCGCCACACCGTCGCGCTGCTCGCGCTGATCTCGCTCTGCATCGGCGGCTCGAGCCTCGCCTACACGGTGCTGGACAACTTCGAGGACACGATCATCGGCGTCTTCCTGACCTTCGTGCTGCTCGTCCAGTTCGCGAGCTTCCTCGCCGATATCGACCGCCGCCCGGCCAGCTCGGCGAGCCGCTCGGGCTCACGCAGGCATTCGCGGTGCACTGGCGGCGGCTGGTCGAGGTGATCGTCGACTTCGTCGTGATCACGGCCTCCTACCTCGCCGCCTACGCGATCGTGTTCGGCTGGCCGGGGACGATCGAGCGAGCGAACGATCCGCGACCACGCGCTGCCGGTGATCCTCGCGGCGCGCTACCTCTGCTTCATCCCCTTCGGCCTCTATCGCTCGGTCTGGCGCTACGCCGGCGTTCCGCGATGTCACCGCCGCTCGCCGCCGCGGTGATCGTCTCCGAGCTCGCCGCCCTCTCCTTCGTCGTGCTGACGCTGGATCTGGGCGGCTTCCACCGCTCGTTCTTCATCGTCGACGCGCTGATCTGCATGGTTGCGATCGCGGGCTCGAGGCTGGCCGAGCGGACGATCGTGATCGGCAAGCGCTCGGTGCGCGAGCGGGCCTCCCGGCGGACGGTGATCGTCGGCGCCGGGAAGACCGGGCTCAGCCTGATGCGCGAGTTGCGGGAGACCGCGGGCGAGCGGGTGGTCGGCTTCGTCGACGACAACCCGCATCTGCGCCGGCGGCGAATCAGCGGCGTGAGGGTGATCGGAAGCACCGAGGGCCTCGCCCGGACGCTCGAGCAGGTGCAGGCGGACATCGTGCTGGTCACGATCCCCAACGCGCCGCGGGAGACGCTCGAGGCCGTCGTCGACGCGTGCGCGCAGGCAGGCGTGACGTGCCGGTTCGTCAGGCGCGAGATCGACCTCGACCCGCGCGTGATCTTCGGCGCGGCGTCAGAATAGGCCCGATGACGACCGTTCCGGCCACGCGCCTGCAGGCGCGCGCACAGCGATCGCTGCTCGACCGCGTGCTCTCGGCCTTCCCCGGCTTCGTGCTCGCGCTGACCGTGTTCGTCCTCTACGCCGTCGAGGCGTGGTCGCGGAAGACGCCATGGATCTTCAGCGACGAGCTCGAGTGGACGCAGCTCTCGCGCTCGATCGCCGCGACCGGCCACGCCGCGCGCCGGACGCAGCCGACCTATTTCAAGTCGGTGTACGCCTACCTGATCGCGCCCGATCTGGTGGTGGATCAACTCGACCCCGGCCGCCTACTCGGCGATCAAGTACGCGAACGCGGTGCTGATGCCGCTCGCGGCGATCCCGACCTACCTGCTCGCGCGGATGCTCGTCTCGCGGCGGAGCGCGGTCGTGGTCGGCCGTCCTCTCGATCTCGGTTCCGGCGATGGCGTACGTCACCTCGATCATCCCGGAGGTGATCGGCGTACCCCTACTACGCCCTCTGCTCGTGGCTCGCGGTGCGCGCGCTCAAGTCGGGCAAGCAGCTCGACGTCGTCCTCGCCGTCGTGTTCACCGCCGGCGGGCTACTTCGTCGCGCCAGGAGGAGTTCTCTGTCGCTCCCGATCGCGCTCGTGCTCGCGGCCGGCGGCCTCTGGCTGACCGGCCCGCGCGGCCGCGCGTGGCGCCGCGAACTGGACGCGCGGCGACACGCTCGGCGCCGTCGTGCTCGCGCTTCGGCGCCTTCTACCTCTTCAACCGCGTCGTGCTGCAGCACGTCCAGGAGTGGCAGGTGATCACCCAGTACTACAAGAACCGGATGGTCGACCTCGGCCTGCGGGCGGCGCTCTCGCTCACGATCGGCCTCGGCGTCCTGCCGGTGATCGGCGGCCTCGCAGCGCTTCGCCTCCCCGAGCGGCGCGGCGACCCGACCTACCGCGCCTTCGCCGCCTGGAGCGGCGCCAGCATCTTCGCCCTCTCGGTCTACACCGCCGACAAGGCCGCCTACCTCTCGACCAACTTCGCGACGCTCTGGGAGGAGCGCAACATGGTCTACCTCTCGCCGCTGCTGCTGCTCGGGACGGCGATCGTCTTACGAGTCGAAACGGATCAACCGGCTCGCCGTCGCCGCTGCCTCGGCCTTCGTGCTGGTGCTGATCCTGTTCAAGCCGATCCAGGACACCTTCCCCTACTACGAGGCGCCAGGGCTCGACGATTCCCGGGATCCTCAACTTCTACGAGCACTGGAGCCTGCACCGCGAGCGCTTGGCGCTGCTCGGCTGCTCGCGTTCGTGCTCGCGCTGTTCGCCGCCCGCAGGCGGCGGGCGGTGACCGTGCTCAGCGCCGCCCTGCTCCTCGCCTGGATGCTCTCGGGCGAGATCGCGATGACCGTCGGCCTCGACCACGGAGCCGACAAGGCCGGCGCTTTCGTCGCGGCTCCGCCCAACTGGGTCGACCTGGCGACCCAGGGGAAGCCGGTTGCGCTGCTCGGGCAGAGCATGAGCAACCCGAACCAGATCTGGGAGACCGAGTTCTGGAACCGCACGATCGACCACGTGAACGACCTCGACGGCACCGCACCGGGGCCGGGGCCGCATGCGACGACCAGCCTGCTCGGCACGACCGGGATCCTCGCGGGCTATGCCAGCTACCCCTACGTGCTTGCCTATAACGGGGTCGTGATCGGCGCCCCGGTGGTCGCCCAGGAAGGCTGCAGCGGCGGCTCGTGCGCCTGGGTGCTCTACCGCAAGCATGGCCCCTGGCGGCTCGCCGGCAACAGTTACGGCGTCTACAACGACGGCTGGTGCGGCAGCCTCTGCGGGTACACCTACTACGTGCCCAACCAGCGAGGGACGCTCGACGTGATCCTCGGGCGCACCGCCTACAAGGGCAACGCGCCCGCGGGGCGGGTCACCGTGCAGGTCGGGCCGGTCGTGCTCGACGCGAACCACAACCCCCAGCTCGGGCATCCCTTCAAGGTCGTGCACACGCTGATCCACAACGGCACCCAGGAGATGGTGGCGATCGCGGTCACCCGCACCCCCGTGCGCGTCGAGATCTCGATTCCGAACCCGATTCCGCCCGAGGGATCCGAGATCCGCTACCTCGGCGCCCAGGTCGCGTTCGCCTTCCACCCCGCCAAGTGAGCGGGGGCGAAGGGCCGCTCCGGCTCGAGATCGCCCGCAGCGAGAGCGAGCTCGAACGGCTGCGCGCGGCCTGGGAGCAGCTGCCGTGGCAGCGCGAAGAGGCCGCCTTCGCCTACTACGCCGCGCGGCTGCGCACGCGGCCCGAGGTGATCGCGCCGTTCGCGGTGGTCGTCTTCGACGGCGAGAGGGCGGTGGCCGGCCTCGCGGGACGGCTCGAGTCGCGCCGCCTCAGCACGGCGATCGGCTACAAGGTCGTCTACGCGCCGCTCGTTCGCTTCCTGCGTGTCGTCGACGGCGGGCTCGTCGCGCCGGAGGGCGCGCCGCGGCGGGCGCTGCTGGACGCGCTGGCCGGGGTGCTGCAACGCAACGAGGCAGACGTCGTCGGGTTGCCGCCGATCGAGAGCGGCACCGCTCTCTACTCCGAGCTCGCGCGGCTCGCCGGCCCGCTCGGGCGCCAGCCGTTGATCGCACCCTGGACGCGGAGGCGGCTGGTGCTGCCCGCCGGTTTCGAGGAGTTCCTCGCCTCGCGGAGCCACAAGACGCGCAAACGGGTCCGCCAGGACGCGCGCCGGCTCGAGGCCGCCTTCGGCGAGCGGCTCTCGGTCGAGATCACCCGCGACCGCTCCGGGCTCGAGCGGCTGATCGGGAACGCCGACCGGGTCGCGGGCTCGACCTACCAGCGCGCGCTCGGAGCCGGGTTCGCCGACACCGGTGAGCAGCGCGCGCTGACCGAGGTGGGGCTGAGCCACGGCTGGGTGCGCGGCTACCTCCTCTACCTCGACAGCGACCCGATCGCCTACTGGCTCTGCTCGCTCTACGGCGACACGATGCTGCTCAAGACCGGCGGCTTCGACCACGCCTACACCGAGCATCGAGTCGGGATCTACCTGCTGATGCGGGTGATCGAGGACGCCTGCCTCGACCCGGCGCTCCGTGTGCTCGACTTCGGCCCGGGCGATGCCCCCTACAAGCAGCAGTTCAGCAGCGAAGGGGTGCTCGAGCGCAACCTGGTGCTGTTCGCGCCGACCCTGCGCGCACGACGGATCAACGCGGCCCGCACCGCGATCCTCGGCCCGGCCCGGGCCGCGCGGAGCGTGCTCGACGCGAGCGGGCTCACCGGGCGGGTGCGCTCGGGCTGGCGGGGGCGGCTGCGAGGGTGAAACTCGCGACGCTCGCCCGCCGCGCCCCGGTGATGCTGCGGGCGGCGCTGCGCGACCTCCGCTACGGGCGGCCGCTGGGCGGCACGGTGCGAACGCGCTACGCCCATCTCGGCGCCTTCCACTCGACCAACACACCCTACGACCAGATCGCGCGCCTGTTCGCCGGGCTCGAGCCCGGGCCGGAAGACGTGATCGTCGATGTCGGCTGCGGCAAGGGCCGTTCGCTCAACTGGCTGCTCGGCCGCTACCCGGGGAACGCGATCGTGGGGATCGAGCTCGACCCGGAGCTCTGCGCCGCGACCGCGAAGCGGCTGCGGCGGCGGCGCAACGTGACCGTCCTCTGCGGCGACGCGGTCGAGCTCCTGCCCGTCGAGGGGACGATCTTCTACCTCTTCAACCCGTTCGACGGCGCCGTGATGGAGCGCTTCGCCACCGCACTGCTCGCCCTCCCCGCGGCGACCATCGTCTACTACAACGCCAAGCACCTGGAGCCGTTCCGGGCCGAGGCGCGCTTCACCGTTCACGAGCTCGACGACCCCATGCTCGCGCACCGCTCGGCGATCGTCAGGCTGGGGCCGCGAACCCCGTCCGGCGCAGCCTGAGGTAGATCGCCGCCCACGCGAGCGCGAACGCGGCCGACGAGACGAGCACCGCGACGCCGGCGCCGGTCACCCCCCACAGCTTCCCGAACACGACGATCAGCGGCAGCAGCACCGCCGTCTCGACCCCGTGTGCGATCAGGCGCAGGCCTGGGCGGCCGATCGTGACCGGGAACGTCTTCGTCCAGCTGAGGATCATCTGGATCGCCGCCGCGGCGAGGATCAGGCGCGCGGCGGAACGGCGGGGAGGTACTTGGCGGTCAGCACCACCCGCACCGCCCAGGGCATCACCCACAGCGCCGGCCCGAGCGCGACCACGGCGACAGCAGCTCGCCCCGATCGTGTAGCGGCGGATCCCGGCGAGCACGAGCTCCGGCCGGCCGTTCTCCCAGTCGCGCGTCTGCTCGGTGAGCAGGATCATCCGCAGCGGCGAGGAGAGCGCCGCGAACCCGGTCTCGGGGCGCCTGCGCGCCCCGGAAGAGCCCGACCGCGGTCGTGTTGCGCACGATCCCGAGCGTGAGCGGGGCGATCCAGGTGCGCAGCGAGATCAGACCCGTGTAGGCGGCGCTCTGGGCGACGAAGCGGATGATCGGCTGTGCGGTCGTCGGCCAGCGGCAGCCGGTCGGCGGCGGGGAAGAGCCGGAGGCCGCCTGAGGCCGAGCGCGAGGATCGAGATCGTCGTCAGCACCTGGGCGCAGACGACGCCGAGCACGGCCGCGGTCACGCCCCAGTGGGCGCCGGTCGCGATCCCCGCCAGGCGCAGGCCCATCGAGAGCGTGAGCCAGATCCCCCGCAGGTCGTAGCGGCCGCGGAGGATCAGGGCGCGGCCGCGCCATCGACTCGAACGCCTGGAGCGGCGGCAGCAGCGCCGCGATCAGCATCGGCGTCGTCAGGCCGGCGCCGCCGTGGCGGAAGATCGAGCCGGTGAAGGGCGCGATCGCCGCGATCAGGGCGGAGGCGGCGAGCGAGGCGACCACCTCGCAGGTGAACGCGAGCCGCACGAGCCGGTGGAACCGCCCCCAGTCCCCGGCCGCCGAGTAGCGGAAGCCGTACTTGACGAGCGCGTCGTCGCTCGTCAGCCACACGAGCAGCGCGAGGAAGTCGACCGCGCCGACGACGATCGAGAAGCGGCCCGCCCCGGAGGGCCCGAGCACGCGGAGCACCGACCAGCGCGGCGGCGATCCCGAGCGCGACCGACCCGTAGACGCCGGCGAAGGCCGCGAGGCGCCGCCTGTTCATCAGGCCGATGCGCTGCAGAAGATCCGGCCGAGCCGTGCGAGAGCGCGGCCGCGAGCGGGCCGCGTGCGCTCGAGCGCGTCGAGCAGCGGCAGCGCCGGGGCGGGGATGCGGCGGCTCTGGGGGGTGAAGAAGGGGCGCAGCTCGATCCGCGAGAACCCGGCCGCCTGCAAGTCGCGCACGATCGGGCCGCGGGGGTGCACGGCTTCGCGGAAGTCGAAGACGAACTTCCCGCGCGTGTAGCGAGCCGACCCGGCGGAAGAAGCGCGACCCGGTCCTCGGGGTAGTAGAACGCGCGCAGGCAGATCGTGACGTCGACCGGCTCGGGCGGCTCGTACTCCTCGGAGCGGGAGACGCGCGAAGCCGAGCCCGGGGTGGCGACGGCGCGCCGCCTCGACCATCTGCTCGCTCGAGTCGACGCCCGAGTAGAGGAGGCCGTAGTCGCCGAGCGGCGCGGCCATGATCCCGTCGCCGCAGCCGAGGTCGAGCACGCTCTGCCCGCTGCGGGCGCGCGGGCCGAGCGCGACGATCATCTCGCGCGCGGCGCGCGGCGTACTGCAACGCGTCGGCGTACTCGCGCTCGGAGAAGCCGGCCGCGAGGCGGTCGTACTTCTCGGCGGAGCTCACGGCCGATCTCCGCGTGCGCGCTCACAGGGCGCGCAGTCTCTCAGGGTGCTTGCGGACGAAGCGGACGATCCCGCGCCAGTGCCAGAGCGTGCGCCGGGTCAGGAAGCGGTGGTCGGTCTCGGCGCTGGTGCTCGTGCCGGACGACCGCGCTGGGCACGTACCAGCGCTCCCAGCCGGCCCGCATCGCGCGGTACTGCAGGTCGATGTCCTCGCCGTAGAGCCGGAAGCCCTCGTCGAAGCCGCCGAGCTCGTCGAGCATCGCGCGGCGCAGGAGCAGGAAGCCGCCGAGCATCCAGTCGGCCTCGACCGGCGCCGGTCGGCGGGGGCTCGTCGAGGTGGAGATGGCGGCGCTGGCCGATCAGCCGGCGCAGCGGCGTCCGGCGAACGATCGTGCCGCCGACGGTCGGGAAGCGGCGCCGCGAGGGCTGGGCGCTGCCGTCGGGGTAGGTCATGCGCGGGCCCGCGACGCCGCAGCGCGGATGCGCCGCCATGAAGTCGCGCGAGCGCCGCGACCGCGCCGGGCTCTGCGACCGCATCGGGGTTCGCGACCGCGACCGCCTCGCCGCTCGTGCGCGCGAGCGCCGAGGTTGGCGTTGGCGGCGAACCCGAGCGGGCGCTCGTTGGCGATCGCCTCGACCCCGTCGGGCACCGAGCCGGGGATGTTCGCGATCACGACCAGCTCGTCGACCTGCGGCTCGAGCGCCGGCAGCGACTCGGCGACCTCGCGCCGCGCTGCCGTGCGAGATGACGACCGCCGAGACCTTCATCCGAGCAGCCTGCCGGTAGACGTCGGCCGTCCGGCGCGCGGTCTCCGCCCAGGAGAAGAGCCGCGCGCGCTCGATCCCGGCGGCGGAGAGCCGCTCGCGATCGGCGAGCGCCCGCGCGAGCCGCGGCCGCGAAGTCGCCGCCCGTCGGCGTAGACGGCGGCCTCGCCTGCCACCTCGCGCAGCGCGGGCTCGTCGGCGGCGACGACCGGGCGTGCCGCAGGCCATCGCCTCGAGCACGGGCAGCCCGAAGCCCTCGAAGCGCGAGGGCAGGACGAGCGCGGCCGCGCCGCGGTAGAGCTCGGCGAGCTCCGTCCTTGCGCACGTAGCCGCGCAGGTCGGCGCCGCCCTCGCGCAGCGCGCGCGCGAGCGCGGCGTCCTTCTCGGGCCCGGCGACGACGAGCGGCAGGCCGACCGCAGCGGCGGCCGCGAGCGCGGCGAGCGGGTCCTTGCGCGCCTGGATCGCGCCGACGAAGAGCAGGTAGCCGTCGTGGGCGCCGCCCGGGCGTGAACGCGGGGTCGACGCCGTTCGGGGTCACCGTCATCTTCGCCGCGCGGGACGCCGTAGCGGGCGACGATGTCGCGCTTCGTCCGCTCGGAGACGGCGAGCACGTGGTCGGCCCGCCGCGCCGCGCGCGGGACGACCGTCCTGAAGGTGAGCCGGTCGAGCCGGCCCATCGCTCGTCTGGTTGTCCTCGAAGGAGAGGTCGTGCAGCGTGACCACCGTCCGGCCGCGCCAGCCGAGCGGGAGCGCGTGCTGGAAGTGGGCGAGCTCCGGCTCGAGCCGCCGCAGCAGCCGCGGCAGCGACGATCGCCATCCTCGTCTCCTGGAAGCGCGCGGGCGAGGCTCGATCGGCTCGACGCCGTCGGGGACGAGCTCGGGGTGGCGCGTGACGGCCGCGAAGCGGAGGTCGGGAGCGGCGGCGGCAGCTCGCGCAGCAGGTTGCTGACATAGGTCTCGTCGCCCGTGCGCTGCGCGCCCGAGCACGTCCGCGTCGATCAGGATCACGCGAGCTCCTCGTAGACCTCGCGGGTCGCGCGCGCGACCTCGGGCCAGGAGGAGACGCGGCGCGGCGCGGGCGGCGACCGCGCGCGCGATCCCCTCGCGGATCGAGCGCGACGTCGGTGGGGTCGACGTAGGTCGGCGTCGTCGCCGGCGAACTCGGCCATCGGGCTGCCGCGGCTCGTGACGACCGGACAGCCGCAGGCGAGCGCCTCGGCGACCGGGATCCCGAAGCCCTCGTAGAGCGAGGCGTAGACGAGGCAGCGGGCGCCGCGGTAGAGCCGCGCGAGCTCCTCGTCGTCGACCTCGCCGAGCCAGGTGAGGTTGGCGGGCGGCTCGACGCTTGCCCCAGCCGCGCGCGCCCGCGACGCGCAGCTCGCCCTCGACGGCGGCGGCGATCCGGGCGAGGTTCTTGCGCGGCTCGAGCGTCCCGACGGCGAGCACGTAGTCGCCGTCGGCTTTCGGCCCGTCCGGCATGAACACGTCCTCGACCGCGTTCGGCACGACCCGGATCTTCGCCTCGGGGACGCCGAGCAGGTCGCGCAGCTCGCGCTTGGTGAACTCGGAGACGGCGATCACCCGCGTCGGCGGCGCGCGACGACGCGGGGCACCGCGACGCGCGAGTAGCGCCGCGTCCAGGCGTTGAACCACTCCGGGTGGCGCAGGACGGCGAGGTCGTGGACCGTGACGACGAGCGGCGTCTGCGACGAGAACGGCCCGCGGAAGGTCGGGCAGTGGAGGAGGTCGACGCCGGCGACCTTGAGCCGCGGGTACCAGAGCGCGTCGGCGGCGAGGGTGCGCAGGCGCGAGCTGGCCGGGAACGCGGTCTCCTTCACGGGCACGTCGAGGTGGGCGAGCAGGCCGCGCAGGTAGCGGGCGGTGCCGGCGCGCGTCTGGCGAAGCGGCGTCGTGTCGAGCCCTACGAGAATCGCCGGTACCCCTCGAGGAAGAGCTCGCCGGTGCGCCGCCAGGAGAAGCTCGCGGCGTGGGCGAACCCGAGCGCGCGCAGCTGCTCGCGCCGCTCGAGCGCCTCGCGGATCGCCCCGGCGATCGCCTCGGGCGCTCTCGGGGTCGACGCGGACCGCCGCCTCGCCGCGAGGCCTCGTCGAGCGAGGGATGGGCGGAGGCGACGACGGGCGCGCCGCAGGCCATCGCCTCGGTGATCGGCATCCCGAAGCCCTCGAAGCGGGACGGGTAGACGACCGCGGCGGCGCCGCGGTAGAGGCGCGGCGAGCTCCTCGTCGGGGACGCGGCCGAGCCGCGACGACGCCCGGGCCGGTCGAGCTGCGGCTGCTCGCCCCAGCCCGCGCCGCCCGACGACGCAGAGCTCGAGCCCGCTGTCGCCGAGGAGCGCGAACGCCTCGACCAGCGTGCCGAGGTTCTTGCGCGGCTCGAGCGTCGCGACGGTCAGCAGGTAGGGCGCGGCGCGCTCGGCGGCCTCGCCGTCGGGCGCGGACTCGGCGCCGATCCCGGGGTGGGCGACGACGATCCGTTCGCGCGGGAACCCGAGCGTCGCGGCGACGTCGGCGGCGGTGAAGGCCGAGTTGGCGAAGATCACGTCGCAGGTGCTCGCGGCGTGCCGGTACTTGCGGCGTGTGCATCGAGCGCGTGCGCGCGGTCACCCAGTCGGGGAAGTGGAGCGGCACGAGGTCGTGGATCGTCGTCGCGCGCAGCCCGGCCCGCTGGGGCGGGTACATCCAGTCGGTGAAGTGGAGCACGTCGAAGCGCGCCGAGGCAGCGCTCGGCGGGCGGCCACCCGAGCCGCGACCAGGCGGTGCGCCAGGCGTGCGCGCCGAGCAGCGTCTTCAGCCGCAGCTCGACCGGGATCCCGTCGAGCGCCTCGGGGATCACGCGCCGTCCCGGCCGGCGAGGTCGGCGCGAAGGCGACGACCTCGTCGCCCGGCCGCCGCGGCGGCCTGCGGCGAGGCCCTGCAGCGAGCCTCGGATGTAGTTGTTCACGCCCGTCCGCTCGTGGGAGAGCGGCGAGACGTCGAAGGCGATCCTCACGGGCAGGTAGTCGAAGGTGAGGAAGTGGGCGCCGAGCGCGCGCGTGTCGATCGAGCCGCGCTCGACGCGGGCGGGGACGCGGGTGCGCCCGACGGTGAACTCGACGAGGCAGCGGCCGTTCGCGCGAGGGATGGAGCGGCACCGTCAACGAGGTCGGGCCGTTGACCGGGATGCGCGTGCGCGCCGACGACGGCGCCGCGCTCGGTCGCGACCACGCTCTGAGGTGTCTGGAGCCGCGCCGGGCCCAGCGTCAGCTGGGACCCCTCGAGTACCACCTCTTGGGGGAATCGTCCGTACACCGAGTCCCGGGCCACCAACTTGGCCAGCTGGTCCGGCGGGGCCAGGTCATTGACCGCCACCACCTCGAGCGGCGACCCCTCGGCGACGGCGATGCGCACCAGCGCCCGCCCCATGCGGCCGAACCCGTTGATCCCTATGCGAACAGTCACGCTTGCTCCTTCACTGGTTCCGTCCCACACCCCATCTGACGAGATCGGGATGCCGTCTCCACAGTGCCTTTTGGGTCGACTCCGGACCAGAGGCAAAGGTCACTAGACCCCGGTACTGCTCCAATCGGGTGTGACGTGCTCCAGCCGCCGCAGTGATTGGATGGTCACCTCCAGTTCCCATCGGCTGGAGTGGATCACACGTCGTTCTCTGGAATCCCGTTCGTGCCCATCGTGGCACTCTTCGACGTGGTGGACTCCTTCGTCCATGTCCCGAATTCAGCGGTGTCGGAGCATCGCTTCATTGCGGTAGGGCCGAATGTCCTAGCGCGTCCGGAGTGCCGAGGTCTTGCCGGTCCAAGCTGGCAGGATGCAGCGTGGCGGTGCCAGAATTAGAGGAGATCCGGTCTCGATGGTCCCATTGATGCGAGTTAGCGTTGACGCAACGACCAATGTCGTGTGACCGTACCTGTCGTGGCCCAATCGCGGGAAGGTGGACAACCAGGTTCGGGGCCCCCTGTTGCGGGTCAGGGTCGGCAACATGCAATTGCCGTCACGAGGCGCCCCAGCGCACCCACTGCGCGAGTGCCCGTTGATCTCGTCAGCCACCACCGGATCAAACCATGAAACCGGACTCTTCCGATCCGACTGAGTCGAGCTCGAGCCCGAGCGTCTCTGAAGCCTTGCGGGGGCTCAGCGAGGAGGAACTCAATGCCCTGAGTCGTCTCGGTCAGAGCTGGCGAGACGACGCCGCGGGGCGGCCCCCGCGTCTCCCCGTGGACCCGTCGCTGGAGCGGTCTCCGGAATTGCCTACACCTTCTCGCTTTGGGCGATTCGCCCCCATATCTCTGTTCCACACTGAGGGACCCCGAGAGGTAGTGGCCTCCGAGGAGGCTGAGAGTGATCGCTCGACATCGGCGCGGGTGGCGCATCGAGTTCGCCGCGCCGTACTGGGCCCCTCGCTGGCAAGCTCGACCGTTGTCCACGAGCGGATGCGAAAGCTCATCGCCCTGCCCGTGCTTTCTGGCGACCTGTTGTCGTCGGTGGCATACGGCCCCGAGGCGATGATCACCGTTCTCGTGCTCGCTGGAAGCGGTGCGTTGGCGCTCGAGCTCCCATTGGCGCTCGGGCTGCTGGGCTTGATGGTCGTGGTAGGGGTCTCCTACCGCCAGACCATCCGTGCCTATCCCTCGGGAGCCGGGTCGTACATCGTGGCTACGGACAACCTCGGCGAGGTGGCCGGACTCGCCGCGGCCGTGGGACTGATCATCGATTACATCCTGACCGTGGCGGTCTCGGTGACCGCGGGCGTCTCTTCGGTGACCTCGGCGCTCCCGGACCTGCGTCCCGACACGGTCCTGCTGGGCGTCCTGGTGATCGTCATTCTGTTGGCCGGCAATCTGCGAGGCGTGCGCCAGGCCGGCAATCTCTTTGCCCTGCCCACGTACCTCTTTCTCCTCGCCATGGCCATGCTGATCGTGGGGGGATTCGTCAAGGTGGCGTCCCGGGGGTTCACCGCTGTGCCACCACCACACCTGACGGCGGTCGTCGTCCTGGGTCCGCTGCTCGTCTTGCGTGCCTTCGCCTCGGGCGCAACGTCCATGACCGGGATCGAAGCCGTCTCCAATGCTGTGCCCGTTTGCAGACCGGTGCAGTGGCGCAATGCTCGCTCCATCCTCACTTGCATGGTCGCCATCCTCATCGTGTTGTTCGCCGGACTGGTTCTACTTGTTCACCTCCAGGGTCTCGTGCCCAAGAGCAACGAAACACTCCTGTCCCAGCTCGCCGCTGGCGTGTTTGGGCGCCATGCCCTCTACGGTTTCATCCAGGGTGCGACGGCGCTGGAGCTTGTGTTCGCCGCCGACACTGCCTTCAATGATCTACCCCGCGTCTTGTTCTTCATGGCCCGGAACGACCACGCACCTCGAGCCTTTCTCCGAATGGGCGACCGTCTAGCGTTCAGCAACGGCATCATCCTGTTGGCCGTCGCATCGACCCTGATCCTCGTGTCCTTCCACGGTCAGACCGAGTCACTGATACCGCTCTTCGCCGTCGGCGTGTTCCTGGCCTTCACGCTGTCCCAGGCCGGCATGGTGGTGCACTGGTGGCGGCTGCGCAGTCCCCACTGGCGCAAGAGCATGGTGATCAACGGCATCGGTGCCTCGGCGTCCGGATTGGTGCTGGTGACCGCCGCCCTGACCAAGTTTGTCGCGGGGGCATGGGTGGTGGTTGTCGCCGTGCCCGTGCTGACGCTCCTGCTTCTACGGATCAAGGCGCACTACGCGTCCGTCGAGCAACAGACGAGCGTGGCTCATGCTCGGGCGTCCGATCTCGAGCTCGCCCCGACCGCGCTTCGCCCGGAGGGTCCCGCAGGCCCCATTCGCCTGATCGCGACCCCAGAGGAAGTCCACCATCTTCTGGTCGTACCGATGGCCCGTATCGACCTTCCGAGCGTGCAGGCTCTGGCCTACGCCGTGTCGTTCGGCGAACCGACCCTGGCTCTCCACGTGAGCCCAGAGGAGATCGAAGCTGGGCGATTCCAACAAGCGTGGGACCGCTGGGGTGTCCACGTCCCGCTGGAAGTGGTCGTGTCGCCCTATCGCGCCGTAGTTGGTCCGATCGTGAACTACCTCGAGGCGCTCGATGCGCAAAGTCCTGAGATCATTCTTACCGTGGTCGTCCCCGAGATACGGGTGCGCCACTGGTGGCACCGCTTCCTCCACGATCATCTGGGTCAGCGGCTGCGGCGCGCGGTCGAGCACCATGCCGGCATTGCGGTCACCGAGGTGCCCTTTCAACTGATGAGGTGAGGAAAGCAACAAGTCAGATGCCGCGGCCGGCATCGAGTACTGCGCAATATTTTGCGGTTGGCGGCGCGGGTCTCGCCGAGACCTTTAAAGATGCAGCGTTGTCGGCGATCTCTGAACTCAGTTCTCCCAGTGATTGCGACAGCAACGCGTCGGAGCTCGCGGGCCTGCTCGTAGTCGAGATGCAGCGGCTTCAATCGGCAGAAGATTCATCGCCGGGAAGTTCTGGTTCACCGGCTGATACAGGACCCGGCGTGCCCTCGTGGTATCGATCTGGCCACACGGCCGACGGCGGCGGGTCCACACTCTGGTAGTCGTGCCGAATGGAACGACCGCTCACCGTTTCGAGCCGTATGGCGAACACCCGCATGCCGGGTTCCATGACCGTCGGATGAGGAACATTGCGTCCGAGCTGGGCGATCTCGTCGTACGTCAATACCCGGGCCGTCCCTTCGGCCAGCACACTCCATCCTTTTCTCGAATAGGACTCAGAGTGATCGATCTCGAAGGCGACGGTTTCTCCTCCCAGATGGTACGCGGCGTAGCCAGGTCCAAGTCTGACCAGTATGTCGTCACCGCAGACCGAGAAATTCAGCGGGACGAGGTGCGGAGCCCCCTCCCGGCTCATTGCCAGACGACCGACCTCGCCCGACGCTCCTGCCAGCGCGAGGAGCCGACGGCACTCGTCCTCGCTGAGCATGACGGAACCGCGCTGATCATTGGCCATCGGCCACTCCTCTCGGAATTGTCGGCGCGATGTCTGGGCGCCGTGGCATCCATGTCCACCGCAGGATGTCGGGGGGATCTTCCCCGTGGATGCGGGTGTATTGACGGGCTTCGAGACGGGCATCGACCATTTCCTGGCGCAGGGACGCACTTCGCTCTCCCAGTTCGGGCACCCTGTCGATCACGTTGATCACCAGGCTGAAGCGGTCGAGGTTGTTGAGCATGACCATGTCGAACGGTGTCGTCGTGGTGCCCTCTTCGCGATAGCCGTGCACGTGAAGGTTGTCATGGTTGGCGCGCCGGTATGTCAGCCGGTGGATCAAAGTGGGGTAGCCGTGAAAGGCGAAAATCACCGGCCGATCTTTGGTGAAGATGGCGTCGAATTCGACGTCGGGGAGACCATGCGGGTGCTCTGCCGTGGATTCGAGGCGCATCAGGTCGACGACGTTGACCACACGGATCTTGAGTGTGGGGAGTCGCTGATTGAGTAGCTGGACGGCGGCCATGGTCTCGAGAGTCGGGACGTCACCGCAGCAGGCCATGACGACGTCGGGCTCTGTGCCTTCGTCGGTGGATGCGAATGTCCAAATGCCAAGCCCCCTCGTACAGTGGTCGACGGCTTGCTGCCGGTCGAGCCAGTCGTGCTGGGGCTGCTTCCCTGCCACGATCACGTTGACGTAGTGGCGACTCCTCAGGCAATGGTCGGCCACCGAGAGCAGGCAGTTGGTGTCGGGCGGCAGGTAGATGCGTGCTACCGACGCCTTCTTAGTGGCCACGTGGTCGAGGAACCCGGGATCCTGATGAGAAAATCCATTGTGGTCCTGACGCCAGACATGGCTCGTGAGTAGGTATGTCAGGGACGCCACAGGGGGACGCCAGTCGACCTCCTGTGAGACCTTGAGCCACTTTGCGTGTTGGTTCAACATTGAGTCGACAATGTGAATGAACGCCTCGTAACAGTTGAAGAGCCCGTGGCGCCCGGTCAGGAGGTACCCTTCGAGCCAGCCCTGACACTGATGCTCAGAGAGCATTTCGACAACCCGACCGTTGGGCGAAAGATGGTCATCACCGGGCCGGATCGTGGCCTCCCAGACGCGGTCGGTCACTTCGAAGACGTCCTGGAGCCGGTTGGAGGCGGTCTCATCCGGACTGAAGATCCTGAAATTCGAAGGATTGGCCGCTGTGACGTCGCGCAGCCACGTCCCGAGAACTCTGGTCGCTTCCCGTAACACGACGCCCGGTCGCCGTACCTCGACGCCGTAGTCCGAGAAATCCGGCAGTTCGAGGTCGACCAGCTGAGTTCCACCGTTTGCGTGCGGGTTGGCGCTCATCCTGCGATCACCGACAGGCACGAATTCGTCGATCTCGACCACAGGCCGGCCATGATGGTCGAAGAGTTGCTCAGGACGGTAGCTGTGCAGCCACTCCTCAAGCTGGGCCAGTTGCTCGGGGTTGGTCCGCACGTCCGGGAGCGGCACCTGGTGGGAGCGGAACGTTCCCTCCATGGGCAGTCCGTCGACCATCTTGGGTCCGGTCCAGCCTTTCGGGGTGCGCAGGATGACCATGGGCCAGTCGGGGCGACGCACACTCGTTCGCGACCGCGCCTGGGACTGGATCTCCGCAATGCTGTCGAGGGCGTAGTCAAGAGCGACCGCCATGCGCTGGTGGACCTCCATCGGGTCCTCGCCGTCGAAGCCACCCTCGACGAGAAGGGGGTGATAGCCATACCCAGAGAATAAGGAGAGCAGCTCGTCGGTCGGGATTCGAGCCAGGACGGCCGGTGCTGCGATTTTGTAGCCGTTGAGGTGCAGAATCGGGAGGACGGCACCGTCATGCACCGGGTCCAAGAACTTGTTTGAGTGCCAGCCTGTCGCGGCCGCTCCGGTCTCCGCCTCGCCGTCGCCGACGACGCAGGCCACGACGAGGTCGGGGTTGTCGAAGGCCGCTCCGAAGGCGTGCGAAAGGGAATAGCCGAGCTCCCCTCCTTCGTGAATCGAGCCCGGGGTCTCGGGTGCCGCATGACTGGGGATGCCGCCGGGAAAGGAGAACTGGCGGAACAGCCTGGTCATGCCGATCGCATCCCTCGAGATGTGAGGGTAGCGCTCGGAGTACGTGCCCTCGAGCCACGCGTTGGCGACGACCGCAGGACCCCCGTGCCCGGGCCCGCAGACGAAGATCGCGTCGGTGTCGCGTTGGGTGATGACCCGAGTGAGATGGGAATAGATGAAGTTGAGACCGGGGCTGGTACCCCAGTGGCCCATCAAGCGGGGTTTGGTGTGCTCCGGTCGAAGCGCCTTCAGAACCAGGGCGTTGTCGAGCAGGAAGATCTGACCGACGGCGAGGTAGTTGGCTGCTCTCCAGTAGGTGTTGAGACGGACAAGCTCGAGGTCAGAGAGGCCAGGAGCGGCGATGCCACTGCGAGTCGTGGGAATGATGTCAGCCATGGGTACCCATCATGTGGCCGGGGGCCGCCCCGCACAAGGTGGGAAGCTCAGAGTCGCACCGAGTCGGCTCCCCGGCCGGATGCGCCCTAATGGCTGGAGTTCTGACGTCACCAGGGACCCGGGCTGTCTGGAGGGCGCGAACTCGGCTTCGAGAGCCCGATGGAGGACAGGAGCAGCAAACATCCGCAACTGGCCAGAGTCCGGAGTCTCTCCTCTCTCCGAAAAGGGATGGCTGCCTAGCGCGATCACCAGCCTCATGATGACGGATCACGGTGCCGATTCCGTGTTCGAAGGGGCGTGGGCTGCCTCCTCTTCCCCCGACCCGAGCTGGAAGAAGAGTGCGATCACCATGAGCCAGATGCCGAAGGAGATCCATTACGTGTCTCCCGCGTCATCGGGACGTTCATGGCGGGACGGGCGGCGGTTGGCGATGCTCCGAGGCGGCTGCGCTTCAAAGCGAGCACGGCAAACACCCGCCCTCCGTTCATTGGCATCACAGGGAGAAGGTTGAACGTGCCGAAAACAGGTTGACCGACATCAGGAGCGCCCACCAAATTCCGGCCAAGAGCGTGGGGCTACATTCCGTGCCCCGAGGTGGAGCCCTCCCGCCGCAAAAGCGCTCTCAGCCCGAAGCTCGTGGGCGGTCCGACGATCGCGAGTCCGACGATCGCGATGGCGAACTCATCGCCCGGGCCTGGGGCATGGAGGTCAGCGCGGACCCCCCCTAAGGACCTTCGGCCCTACGCAGGATGCTGAATGACCCTTATCGTTAATGTGAAGTGATGGGTAAAAGTACGGAAGCGAGAAATGACGCTGACCGTTGACGTGACCACCGATATCGACCAGAGCTGATGGCAAGGCTCACTGAGGTGTGAGACATGACGGGCGAGCAAATGGGTGTCCGAGGGTGATGGTGTGCTGTCGTCCTTGCCTGATCAGGGGGCTGGAGTCGGCTCGGTGAGGCGGGTGCTCGACGCCTTGGGCCAGGTGCTGCCTGAGGAAGGTTATGGCCACCTGACGAGGCTCGACATTCGGCACGGATGGGGAAATGTGCTCAACATTCGCCTCTACTCCCCCTTGTCGCCAACACCCGATGGGCAAGAGTTCGCGGCCACAGTCCGACGGGTCATTGATGACGCTCTCGGTGCTGAACGTCACGTGGTCGAAATCGTGTGGGACGCAAAGGGATAGGCGTAGGTACGGGCGGACCGATGGGGACCTTTGCCTCTACGTCGTTCGCGCCGTAAGCGCGACGCTGGTGTGATCGAGCGTGAGAGCAGAAGAGGCCCAACATGAGAAGAGCATCCGTTGTATACGCGCTCCTCCATCGACCGGTCGGACCATTCGAGCAGGTCGAAAACGGGTGCGTAGATCAACACTCGCCCTGTCATGAGTGTGCGCTGGCCTCTGGCCCGGGGCCGGCGCGGAGCAAAGGGATCTTCGCATGACAACCGCAGAGCCAGCCAACTACCCACGAGATCTTGATCGCGAGGTCGTGAGCGACGCGAGTACGGTCTACCGTCTGCGACCCATCCTTCCGGATGACGCGGCAAGATTGATCGAGTTCCACCGCCACCTGGCACCGCGTTCTGTCTATCTCCGGTTCTTTAGCTTTCATCCAACACTCTCGGCGACTGAAGTACAGCGTTTCACCTGTGTCGACTACATCAATCGACTGGCGCTGGTGGCGGAGATCGACGGACGTTTGATCGCGGTTGGACGTTTTGACTCCAAGCCGGGGGACAGCGAAGCAGAGGTGGCGTTCGTAGTCGCCGACGAGTATCAGCACCACGGAATCGGTTCCCTGCTGCTTGATGAATTGGCTGAGGCTGCCAGAGCAAGAGGGATCACGACATTCAGGGCCGAGACACTGTGCGAGAACCACACCATGCTCGATGTCTTCCGGCATGCTGGATTCCCCGTGTCCTCAAGCATCGAGTACGGAACGGTCACTCTTCGGTTTCCGATTGCACCGACCGAGAAGTACGGCGCGGCTCTGGCCGAGCGCGAATCCCGGCGTCACCTTGCCGCGACCCCTCAACAATCCGGATCCAAGTCAGCGCCCCAACAGATATGACACTCATTGTCTGCGGACCATCCGGCGCGGTCGAACATGATGGTGGTGTCTTCCACCCGGAGCAACCGGCGCGGATCTTTTCGGTGATGGATGGGGTACGCGCGCTCGAGCTCGATGACGAGATTGTGTACCCTCCGACGCCAAAGGCTGAATTGAGCGACCTTTCCCGTGTGCATTCGGTCTCCTACCTGCGCGAGCTCGAGGCTTTCTGTGAGCAGGGCGGGGGTGATCTCGATCCCGACACCTATGCCCGAGCCGACTCATGGACGGCGGCCAGGCGTGCCGCAGGGGCAGGACTGGCGGCGGTCGCGGCGCTGGAGGAGTACGGCGATGGGGTGGCCTTCGTTCCCGTACGCCCGCCCGGTCACCATGCAGAGCGCGACAGGGCCATGGGATTTTGCCTCCTCAACAATGTGGCGGTGGCGGCCGCCTCGTTGACAGCGCGGGGCGAACGGGTGCTGATCGTGGACTGGGATGTGCACCACGGAAACGGAACGCAGTCGATCTTTTGGGATGATCCAAACGTGCTCTATGTATCGACCCATCGATTTCCCCTGTATCCCGGCACCGGCAAGGCCGCGGAGGTCGGGGGCCCCGAGGCAGTCGGACTGACGGTCAATGTGCCCCTGCCGGCTGGTGCGACAGGCGACGTGGTTCGGTCGGCGATTGACCGTGTGGCACGACCGACCATTGAGCGGTTCGCCCCTGACTGGGTATTGGTTTCGTGCGGATTCGACGCGGATCAGGCTGACCCATTGAGCGAGCTGGCCCTCTCGAGCGGGGACTTCGCCGAGCTGGCCCGAATCGTCAATGGGTTTACTTCTCACCCCGGTCGTCTGGCACTGTTCCTCGAAGGTGGGTATAACCAGGTGGCTCTCCAGACTTCGGTGACTGCCACGCTTGGTGCCTTGCTTGGAATCGACACGCATTCTGTTGCGCCGACCTATGGCGGCCCGGGGATGCAGCAGCTTCGTGCCGCGGAATCCGATCGCGAGCGAGCGATTGACCAACGGCACACGCTGAACCCGAACGTGGAGCCACGATGAGGGCACCACAGAGCATCATTGTTGGATTCGACGGCTCCGAGGACTCCAAAGCGGCTCTCCGTTGGGCCGCCCATCTCTCAGGAGCAACGGGAGCTCAGCTCCGTATAGTCCACGCCGTCGGCCTTCTCGAGCACGCGGGCCTGTCCGATCACGCCGCCGTGCATCGAGAGACGGCGCTGCAAGTCGTCACGGATGCTGGAGTGCGCTCTGCAGATGTCCAGTGGACAGTGGTCGATGGTGACCCATGCTCGGCCCTGCTGCGCATGACGATCGCACCCGAGTCGGCCGATCTCATAGTGGTGGGCTCTCGAGGATCCGACGCCCATGCAGGATCGCTCCTTGGGAGCACGAGCCTGGAACTCGCTCAGCACGCGGCAGTTCCTGTACTGATTGTGCCGGCCGAAAGTGGGTTCGGGGATCCGGTCCCGGTCTGAGCTCGGCTGGAGTACGGCCCCAATGTTGACGATTGTTTGCCCGCTGTCAAAGTCAACACTTAACGCACAACCACGACCGAACAGGACGCGTGGCCAGTGCAGTATTGGCTCACTGAGCCCAGGAGCAACTCCTTGAACCCGCCCATTCCCCGTGGCCCCACCACCAGGAGCTCGGCGCCTTCGCTGGCGGTCACCAACGCTGGACCCGGCGAATCCTCGGCCGGGTGACCGCGCACGATCACGCCTGGAGCGACCTTAGTGACACGAGCGATCGCGTCATCGACCACGTTCTGGGCCACTTGACGTACGTCATTGACCGTGGCCGTAAACGCGTAGCCGAGGGCCATGGGAAATGTCCATGCCGTCACAATCTCCAGGGTGGCTCCACCGCGTCGCGCTTGAGTGATGGCCCAATCGAGGGCTCGTTCGCTTTGGACCGAGCCGTCCACCCCGACCACAATGCGGTGTTCGAATTTCAGGAGCACCAAATTCGGCGCCGTCGTCATGTGCCATCAGGATCTCCCTCGTCCGACGTGGGGAATGGACTGGGCATTCTCAGCTGACGGCTCGGTGAACGAGCACCGGACAGTGGGCGTTGGTAGCGCAGAACTCGCTCACCGAGCCGATCAACATCCCCGCGAATTCGCCGTGTCCACGGCTGCCCACCACCAAGAGGTCGGCTCCCTTGGACGCTTCGACCAGGAGAGGGGCTGGATGTCCGCACATCACCTTGGCCGTGATGTCGAGTGACGAGCATGTGACGCGCAGGTCGGCCACGGCCTCGTCGAGAACCTTACGCACGTCCTCCTCAGGGTCATAGTCGGAGGGGAAGGGCATGGCCCAACCATAGGAGAGCGGCCATTCCCAGGTCATGATCACGTGCAAAGCCGAACGGGTCAGTTCAGCCTGCCGCCCAGCCCAGCGCAGGGCTTCCAGAGACGAGTGGGAACCATCGATTCCCACTACGATTGTTCCTGTTTCGGCCACATGTTCCCTTGTCATGGTGCATCTCCCCCTGCTTGATCTCCGTGGTGTCCATCGTCGGTGATAGTGGTGCCGGCCGATCCCGTCAGCAACTCGGCAGCGTCGTCGAGTCGACCGATAACCGCCACGCGATGAGTACCCCGTACAAAGCGACAGGCCGCTGCAACCTTTGGACCCATGGACCCAGGGGGGAAGTGAAGATGGTCAAGCTCGCTCGACGTGATCCGTCGGATCGGACGGGCATGAGGCGTTCCGAATTCGCTCTCGACTGCCGCCACGTCGGTCAGAAGGAATAGCGCATCAGCATCCACACTCCGGGCCAAAAGTGCTGTAGTCAGGTCCTTGTCCACCACAGCCTCGACGCCGTGGAGGTGTCCGTCCTGACTGCGGCGCACCGGGATGCCCCCACCACCGGCACAGACAACGACGGCACCGCCCGCCAGCATCGTCTTGATCGTGGGCAGCTCAATCACGCCCTGTGGTTCGGGAGAAGCCACCACGCGCCTCCAGCTTTGACCGTCGCGTTGGATCTGCCAACCCCAACGCTGCGCCAACCGGTGGCTTTCGTTGTGGTCATAGACAGGGCCGACGAACTTTGTGGGTTGCCCGAATGCCGGATCGTCGGCATCCACCAGCGTCTGAGTGATGAGTCCAACCACCTCCCGTTCCGGGAGGGCATTCTCGAGAGCTTGCAGCAGGAAGTAGCCGATCATGCCTTGTGTTTCGGCGACCAGGGAGTCGAAGGGGTAGGGATGGGGCAGGTCAGGATCCCGGGCGCTCTCCAGTGCCAGGAGACCGACCTGGGGCCCATTGCCGTGCGTGATGACCAGGTCGTGGTGGACGGCGAGCGGTGCCAGGGCTTCTACCGCCGAGATCACGTGATTTTGTTGAATCTTGGCCGCCGGCACCTCTCCGCGCTCGAGGAGTGCGTTCCCGCCCAAGGCAGCCACGATCCTCATTATCGAGTGCTCTCTTGATTCATCTTGTCAACATCCCATCTCATCGTCGCCCAGCGCGGCAACCATGAGCGCCTTGATGGTGTGCAGCCGGTTCTCGGCCTGGTCAAACACGAGTGAGGCGGAGGATTCTACGTCCGCTACATCGTTGGCATCCTCACTCCCCTCTCAAGCGTGGCCTGACGGCTCCCGGGTACTTCCGTTTGCGTCCTTCGAGGACTGTCTGGCGTCGCCGTCTCTTGACAGAGCGAGCCGATGAAAATGGGCGCAGGCGGCACAAGGGTCATCTCTTTGACGGCCCCGGCACCGTGATCAGAAGCTGCCTGGACCGCTTCGGCGCTCAGAAGAGGACGTTTGACCCTGTCCATCCCACACCAACGGTGTCACCGTGAATGTGAGGAGGTCATGACCATCGCACCACCTGGACGTCGCAGCGAGCTCTAGGCGCAGACATTGGCTCCGCACAAGCCATGAACAGAAAGGATGATCATGGAAACTAGTGCCAGCATCAGCATGAACAAGGATGACACTACACATCGGATCGTCGTTGGTGTCGATGGATCAGGGCATTCGATGGCCGCCCTGGAGTGGGCGGCCGTTCAGGCCCAGCGGACTGGCGTCGCTCTTGAGATCGTTGCCGCCTTCGGCCCGAGCTACCAGTTTTTGAGCCGGGGCCAGGCGAACCAATGCATGCAGGACGACGTCGACGAGGCGATGGTGCGAGCGGAGAAACTTGCATCCGGGGTCGACATCACCAGTGTCACGTTCGAGGGTCCTCCCGGGACCATTCTCACAAAGGAAGGCAGAGGGGCTGATCTCCTCGTCGTCGGTTCTCGAGGTCGCGGTGGGTTCAAAGGCCTCCTGCTCGGCTCAGTAAGCCGAAAATGCGTCCATCGGGCCAGATGCCCCGTTGTTGTCGTCCCCCATCCAGAGCACGGATCCGACACTCTCATGGACGAACGAGACGAAACCGCCCACCGGATCGTCGTCGGCATCGACGGTTCGCCCTCCTCGATCGCCGCCTTGGAGTGGGCCGTCAAACAGGCGGAGCTCACCGGAGCCTCCCTTGAGGTTCTCATGACATGGGAATGGTTCAATGGCTATGGATGGTCGCCCATCGATCCCGAGTTCGACCAGGAACGCGTCTGCCAGACCGCATTGAGCGATCATCTCAAGCCGGTACGTGACGCGCATCCCGACATCTCGATCCAGGCAGCTGCAATCGAGGGTCACCCCGCTCCATTGCTGGTCAAGGCATCGGAGGGAGCCGACCTGCTCGTCGTGGGCAGCCGGGGTCATGGGGAGTTCGTCGGCGTGCTGCTCGGATCGGTGAGTGAGCATTGTGTGACCAATGCTCATTGCCCGGTGCTCGTGCTACATGACGGGAAGTAGCTCAACTGGTTGCACCATATCCGATTTCGGAGTGACCAGCCTGGCCTACTCCTGCTCCCCAACAAGGCCATTCCCGCTCTCAACGCGGGAGGGTTGGGAGACCGGATATTCCGGCGCGGCGGAATAGGCAAGCGAGGTCCTGCAGCCAGTCGCGGTGCCGCGCAGTAGGGCCGGACTTTTCTTGTTGCCGAGCGACATCCGGATTGCTGCCGGATGAGCCGTGGTGAGTGCTGTGACGATATCCCATCGTGCATTGAGACCGTTGACGGCTCCGTTGCGCCCGGACCTTAATGGCCTGGGAGCGTTGGGTTCATTTCACGGTACGAAATAGGACCAGAACGGCGTCAAACAGTGCAATTGGTCAATCGGGCGCAGTGCTGGAGATGCCGCAGGCACATTGAGCGCGGCAGCTCGTTACTCGAGCCGTGGAATCCTTCCCGGAGGAAATGAGTTCGGTACCCGGCTTACGGCCGGACGGGCACCTGCCAGACCAGTGACGTACCGCCGTTCTCGGCCTCTTCAATGAAGAACGACCCATTCAGCTTTTCCGCACGTCGCCGGAGGTTGGCCAATCCATGGCCGCCGCCTGGCTCGGAAGAACCGATGCCGATGCCGTTGTCCGAAATCGTCAGGCGGCACTGGTCACCCTCGACCACAAGATGCACCAAGGCCTCCGTGGCATTGGCGTGGCGTCCGATGTTGGTCACGGATTCCCGGAGGGTGGCTAGGAGATGCTCGCCCACCAGGTCGGAGATGGAGGCGTCAACGGGGCCTTCCAGTCGAGACCTGAATCTCGAAGCCAACGACGGGATCGAGTTCGCGAACGAGCGTGATGACGTGATCCCGGATGCCCCGGTTCTCCCCGTTCATACCGAGTTCGTAAATGGTGGAGCGAACCTGATGGATGATCTGGTCGATCTCGCCCACTGCGGCTTCGAGACGTTTTCCCGTGTCGTCTGAGGCTCGCCCAGCCATGCTCTGGAGGGCCAGGCCCACACCGAAGAGCCTCTGGATCACCGTGTCGTGGAGATCGCGTGCCAGGCGATCTCGGTCTTCGTGGACTGCGGCCACCTGTACCTGTTGGTGGAGACGGGCATTCTCGATGGCAATTCCAGCTGCCAACGCAAGAGCCTCGACCAGGGCGACATCGTCGAGGGCGAACTCCGACCAGCCGACCTTGTCCGTGAGATAGAGATTCCCGTAGACCTCGTTGCGCACTTTGATCGGGACGCCGAGAAACGAGGACATGGGGGGGTGGTTGGCGGGAAATCCGTAGCTTTCGGCGTGATCACTCAGATGGCCTAGGCGCAACGGTCGAGGATCTGCGATGAGGAGCCCGAGGACTCCCTTGCCCGTCGGGCGAGGTCCGATCAATTTTTCTTGCTTCGGCTCCAGGCCGACGGTAATGAACTCAGCCAGGGCTGTACGGTCGTCATTGAGCACGCCGAGGGCGCCGTAGCGGGCTCCGGTCATGGAACGGGCCTCATCGACGACATGACGCAGCAGAGCCGGCAATTCAAGGTCTCCCTCGATCAGCAGTGTTGCTTCAAGCACCCGCCGCAGCTTGGTCGGATCATCAATGGACCGAAACGGCACACGAAGAGACTACCGTAGGGAAATGCTCTTTCCAGGTAGAAAATTGCCCCGAACGAGCCCAGTGAAGCCATGATCAGACATGGGATGCCCTGCCGGTTTCTAAATGGGAGAATGGCACGGTGACGCTTCGTGTCTTCCTGCTCGACGACCATGAAGTGGTCCGCACCGGACTTCGGGCGCTCCTTGAGTCCAATGACGACATCGTGGTGGCCGGTGAGGCGGCCTCGGTGGCCGAAGCCTTGGCTCGGATCCCCGCCACCGGTCCTAACGTGGCAATCCTCGACGTCCGGCTGCCCGATGGCAGCGGCGTGGAGGTGTGCCGGGAGATCCGCTCTCGTTCACCCGAAATCTATTGTGTGATGCTCACGTCGTACGCCGACGACGAGGCACTCATTGCGGCCATCATGGCGGGAGCCGCCGGATATGTGCTCAAACAGGTAGGAAGCGCCGACCTCGTGGAAACGGTGAGGCGAGTTGGCACAGGCCAATCGATCCTCGACCCCGCGCTGACCGAGACTGTCCTCGAGCGACTTCGACAGGGACCCAAAGAGGACCCGCGGTTGGCCTCTCTCACCCCGCAAGAGCGGCGCATCCTTGATCTGATCGCCGACGGAAAGACGAATCGTCAAATTGCCGAGGCAATGTTCTTGGCCGAGAAGACGGTGAAGAACTACGTATCGAACCTCTTGGCCAAACTCGGCATGGAGCGTCGGACTCAGGCCGCTACCTACGCCGCTCGTCTCGAAGAGCGGTCAGAGCGGGATGCCCGGAAAGACGCCGCGGGCACCTGAAGATACAAAATCAGACCTGTGTGTCATCTTGTGGAGGGGGTTGACTCTTCAGCCTGCGCGAGGTCGATCCCGCGGGACTCTAAGGTTTGCTCGAGCTTACGGCGCTGCTGGTCAGGTCGGTCGAATTCATGCGGATCGCAAACGATCCCCACGGAGCGGGCCAGATCCATGAGGGATATGTCATAGGACACTTGGTGGGCCAGAACTGCTGACGTTCGATCCCCATCGGTACCCGCCGAAGCGGCCGCTACCAATTGCCGTCGACATCGGAGCGCTTCAGCGAACAGCGTTTCGAGGGCGTCCGCATCGCCGGACGTGGACGTTGCCCGCGCTTCGAGCGCTGCCTCGAGGAGTTGTGTGTACATGGACATGACGCCTGTACGATGACAGGTTCGCGAGCGTTGCGCTAGGGGAAGAAGGCCCTTCCCGTGGCGATAACCAGGCCGGCCGCAGGCAACCCGTCAGTGAGGGCCAGCATCAGGGCGGGACCGATGGTGAGGGGAACAGATGAGTCGGAAAACGGTCGTGATGTGAATTGCCGGCGTGAGAGATCGAAGCTCATCTCATTGGCCGAGTGGGTGACGCGTGGAGCGGACGTCTGAGCCCGCGTCGCCGAAGGCCACGGAGTGGCTGGTGTCACTGCGCAACAAGATGTTGGCGAAGCTGGCGTAGTGCACCATCGGCTCCTGGGCACGAACGAGCACCGAGAACAGCTCGCTCATCGAAACGATTCCCAGAGGGTGCTGTGCGGGGTCAAGTACCACCAGGTGACGAATCCCGAGGTTCACCATCAGGGCGGCCGCCTCGGCGATGCTGGCCGACGCCGGTGCCCAACAAGGATTGACGGTGGCGATGCTCGCCACCTCGTCGGAGGGGCTACACGCGTTTGCCCAGGCTCCGGCCAAATCGTATTCGGTGACGACCCGGAGTGGCGGCTCTTCCAAGACGGCACATGAGACCCCGTCCTCCAAGAGGGAGGACGCCACGTCGACCAGACTGTCCGATTCGGCGACCACAGTCAGCGCGCTCAGGTGGAGCGAGCCAAGTGAGGTGGTGAGATCACCTACCGGGTACTCGTCCATTCCCACATGCTGCTGGGAATCGGGCCGTGGTGCTAGGGCATTTGGTCCCATGTCGCCGCAAGCACCCCACCAGACGGTCGAATTGTGACCTCTGACCACTGGCACTCGAGGGGGGATGCCGCTCACTGGCGCCGTTGCTCGGGACTTTGGCCTCTGGATGCGGACGGTCTTTCGGTAAATACTGAAATTACAAGGAGGACCCATGACGGTCGCCGCGATCCACACCGAAGGACTGACGAAGCGCTACGGGCACGTTGACGTCTTGAGCAATCTCGACCTCGAAGTGCCTGTCGGCGAGGTGTTGGGGTATCTCGGACCAAATGGAGCGGGCAAGACGACGACGATCAGGCTGCTCTTGGGTCTGATACATCCAAGTGCCGGACGCTCATCGATCTTCGGGCTCGACAGCCAGCGGCAGGCCGTAGAAGCTCATCGGCGACTGGCCTATGTGCCCGGCGAGGCGAATCTCTGGCCCTCGCTTACCGGAGCCGAGACCCTGCACCTCCTTGGACAGGTCCAAGGACAGATCGATGCTACCTACCGCGACGAACTGATTAGCCGCTTCGACCTCGACCCCTCCAAGAAAGTGCGGGCCTACTCCAAGGGAAACCGGCAAAAGTTGATCCTCGTCGCCGGCCTCATGTCCCGCTCCGACCTCCTCGTCCTCGACGAGCCCACCAGCGGGCTCGACCCGCTCATGGAGCAGGCCTTCCGTCACAGCGTCTTCGAAGCCAAAGAACGGGGCCAGACGGTGTTCTTGTCCAGCCACATTCTCTCCGAGGTCGAGGCTCTCTGCGACCGGGTGGGCATCTTGCGCAACGGAACGCTCGTCGACATGGGCACCTTGGCCGAGATGCGCCACCTCTCCTCCCTCACCGTGGAGGCCACCTTCGACGGCTCCGTGCCCGATCTCACGCGGGTTCCCGGCGTGAACGCTGTGCATGTCGACGGCCGAGTCGTTCGCTGTCAGGTCCAAGGGGCCGTCGAGCCTCTCCTGAAGGTCCTCGCCAATTCAGGTGTCCATGAGCTTCTCAGTCGAGAACCGTCCCTCGAGGAGCTCTTCTTGGCTCACTACGGCGCCGACGACGTGCCGCCCGAGACAGCAACAGCCCATGTCAATTGATTC
The DNA here is from genome assembly GCA_963703825.1 of uncultured Solirubrobacterales bacterium. GTDB lineage: Bacteria > Actinomycetota > Thermoleophilia > Solirubrobacterales > Solirubrobacteraceae > Palsa-465. The sequence continues at coordinate 47,419 of CAVPFS010000007.1, forward strand.
CGCCGCAGGTCTTCTGGCTCTGTCGACACCGTCGTCCGTCACGCTCGTCCCGTCGAATCCGGTTCCCGCCGGCAGGAATCCTTCGCGCATGGTCCGTCGAATCACGACGCGAAAAGCACTGCGCTCGGGAGCGCTCTGGGGAGTGGTCTTCGGCATCTATGTCGCATCCCAGGCGCTGGCCTATGCATCGACGTACAGGACCCAGGCGGAGCGGGACGCCCTGTCCAAGTCGTTTACGTCGAGCGGCGGCCTGAACGCCCTCGTCGGGCCCGCCCATCAGCTCAACACCGTCGCCGGCTACACGGCATGGAAGTCGGTGGGCATATTGAGCGTCCTGGGAGCGGTATGGGCCCTTCTGCTCGTCACGAAATTGATGCGCGGTGAAGAGGACGCGGGTCGCTGGGAGCTGCTGTTGGCCGGTCAGACGACGCGGCGCGGCGCTGCGGTCCAAGCCATCTCTGGCTTGGGGGCAAGCCTTCTTGCCCTGTTGTCCATCACCGCAGTGGCAACAGTCCTCATTGGCCATACCTCAAGCATCCACTTCAGCACGTCATCCGCTGTCTTTTTCGCCCTGACCGTCACGTCCGGCGCGTTCATGTTCATGGCCACCGGTGCTCTGGCCAGTCAGCTGGCCGCCAGCCGTCGTCAAGCCGCCGCCTATGCCGGCGGCGCGCTCGGTGTGTTCTTCGCCGTCCGCATGGTGGCCGACTCGAGCCCAGGTCTCAGCTGGCTGCACTGGGTCACCCCCTTGGGCTGGATCGAGCAGCTGCAGCCCTTCACCAATCCCCAACCGGCGATGCTCGCCTTGATCTTTGGCTCGGCCGGAGCGATGGTCGCCCTTGCCGTGTTCCTCGCCGGCGCACGTGATCTCGGCGAGAGCACCTTGCCCGACCGCTCACGCACCGCAGCGCACACTGCGCTGCTTTTTGGCAACGTCGGGCTCACCATCCGGCTCATCCGACCGACCATCCTCGGGTGGCTGGCCGGCATCTGTGCCTTCGGGTTGCTGCTCGGCGGGTCGGCCAAGGAGGCCGCGCAGTCCCTCGAGGCCTCGCCGAGCATCGAGGCGACATTGAAGCGCCTCGACGGGGGCGGCGGCGCGATCAAGGCCTATCTCGGTCTGTCCTTTTTGATCATCACTTTGCTGGTCGTCCTCATCGCTGCCGGCCAGATCACCGCAGCGCGCCGGGAGGAGTCCAGCGGCCGCGTCGAGCAACTCTTGGTGCGCCCCGTGTCGCGGGCCAGATGGATGCTAGGTCGTCTGGGTGTTGCGGCCACGGTCGTTGTCATCGCGGGGACCCTGGGCGGGATCTTCGCCTGGCTGGGCGTGGCCAGCCAGGGTGTCACTGTCAGCCTTTCCGATCTGCTCGGCGCCGGGCTGAACACCGTGCCGGCGGGGCTCTGCCTTCTCGGACTCGGTGCGCTGGTGTGGGGCGTCGCCCCTCGTGCGGCCTCAATAGCCGTGTACGGGATCCTCGCGTGGTCCTTCCTCGTCGAACTGCTCGGTGGGATCGTCAATTCGAGCCACTGGCTCCTCGACACCTCGATCTTGCATCAGCTGGCACCGTCACCCGCCATCGCACCGGATTGGTCAAGCGGTGCGGTCATGATTGGGATCGGTGCTGTCACCGCCGCTCTGGCTGCGGTTGCCTTTGCTCGTCGCGATCTGGCCGGCGAATGATGCCTACCGAGGTTCGCGCTGCCGCTGCGCCCGGGTGGCGTGAACGGTTCATCGAGGAGCTCGGGGGCCTGGTCCTGGACGCCGGCATGCCCCGTGCCGTGGTCCGCGTGCTCGGCTGGATGGCGGTTTGCCAACCGCCGGAGCAGACGGCAAGCGCTATCGGGTCTGCGTTGAAGCTGTCTTCTGGCAGCGTGAGCACCGCTACGCACATGCTTGTTGATTCTGGGATGCTCGAACGAATCGCTCGCCCTGGCGATCGCCACATCTATTACCGTCTACATCCGGGTGGTTGGGCACGGGCACTCGAGGTTCGCTTCCAAGACTTGGTGCAAATGCGAAGGGTGGCCGATAAGGCCCTTGATTCTGCCGGCGATGAGTGCGATCACCGGCTGCGCGACATGCGCGATCTCTACGCCCGTTTTGAGACCAATCTGGATGCGTTGTTGAAGAGAGATGGAGACTTCTGATGTGCGGCATCGACATTCCGAACGGGCGACCAAAGCCGAGCGGCGAACGACGGGACACCCAAGATCTGCCGTTCATTCAACCAGCTGTTCAAGACTCGGCCGAAAATGAGACAGAGGACCCGATTAGCGAAATCGACGAAATTCTCGAACACTGGACCGATCGACAACATCAACTTGCCGCGAGGGAAGCTCAGGCGCAGGCCGAATCGAAGAGGTTTCTGGACGAATTCAAGGAGCTCTCTGAGCACGTGATCAAACCAGCGATGGATCAGATCATTCAGCGTCTCCGAAAGGACGGTGGCGGTGGACTCATCTGGGACGGGGGGTCGACGACAATGCATCGGCCGCGGTTGGTGCTCTGGATGTCGCTTGAGGGAGACATCATTGGGGCGCCTCGCCAAGATCTCAATCCCTATCTCCAGCTCGACGCCGACGTGGCACACCGGAGGATTGACGTCTGGGAAGGTGACATGTGGCAAAAACAGGGCACAAGCCAGATCGACCGCGCCATGGCAGCTGAATGAGGTTTCGACCAAGAGCGTCACCGAGAGGGTCGTTGCCATTCTCGAACGTGCCGCACGGCACGGGGAGGCGTTCTGAGCGTTTGTCACGTGGTGGATGATTCTGGCTGGAAACGATCAGCAAGCGCACTAATGGGGTGGGTGATCCGCTGGCGGTGATGGAACCGACCAGTGACCTTTGACCCTATGGCAGGCGCTTCGGACGATACAGACTGATCTGCGAATGGAATTGTCGAGAAAGTTGGACCATGCGTCTTCCGTCATCACACACGATTATCCGCATCGCTCGGTTAGGTGACCTGCGAACCATAATTGCTCATCCGCCCTTCCCGGATCGACGATCGTCATGACCGCGCCGCATGCCTTGTCCCCTCTTGAAGCTGCATTTCTGCTCGTCGAATCCGAGCGCACACCTATGCACATGGCGTCAGTGGCGATCTTTGAGGCGGGTCCGCTGCAAGACGCAACCGGAGAGCTTCGTATCGGCGATATCCGGCGGCTGATCGCCAGTCGTCTGGATCTCGTTCCGAAGCTTCGGCAGCGAGCTCAACCTGGGCTCTTCGACCAGGCACCGCCCGTCTGGCTTGATGACCCCGAATTCGACATCTCCGAGCACGTCCGTGTTCAAAGTCTTCCTGGGCGCGGCACGGAACGCGACCTGCTCTGTCTCTGTGGCGAGATTCTGGCGGAACCCCTTGATCGGGGTCGACCTCTCTGGGAGTTGATCTTCATCAATGGACTATCAGGCCGGCGCGTCGCGGCGATCGAGAAGCTTCATCACTCCATGGCCGATGGCATCGCTGCGGCCGAATTGGCGACGGTGCTCTTGGATCTCTCTCCCGACCTTCCCGAGTTCGGTGACTCGGCCGGGTGGAGCCCCATTTCAGCGCCGTCCTTTTCTCACGGGGCGGTACGAGACCTGCTCCGCCTGGGTGAGCTCGGAATTCAGGTGGCGAGCTGGGGTGGCCGGGCCTTGATGCATCCGCTTCGGCAGGCCAGGGAAGGCATCCGCGTGGCGAGGGCAGTCGCGACTTTGGCTCGGCCCCGCACCGTTGCGCCGAGATCATCACTGAACATCGAGATAGGGCCGAGTCGATCAGTCGATTTCGTGCGGCTGGGGTTGGAGCAGGTACGTGAGGTCGCTCATTCCAACGGTGCGACGATGAACGACGTTTTGTTGACGATCGTCGCAGGAGGTCTGCACAGGCTCCTTGAGAGCCGGGGCGAACTGACGGCCACAAGTCAGCTGCAAGCTCTCGTACCGGTAGGACTTGGTGACAGCGAAGGACGAGGATTGGCGAACAAAGTTTCGGCCTATTTCGTCAGGCTTCCCGTTGGCGATGCCGATCCCGTAAGCGGTCTTCATGCCATTTCGGAAAGGATGGGGTGGAACAAGGAGCAACATCAGGAGCTCGCGGCCGAGACATTCCTGCAACTTCTCGATCCGGTGCCGCAGCAGGTGTTGGCGAAAGTCGTTGGATTGGTGCAGCACCAGCCGTTCTTCAATCTCATCGTCACAAATGTTCCCGGCCCACCAGTTCCCCTCTATGCACTCGGGGCCAAGCTCCTCGAGGTCTTCCCGATCGTTCCGCTGGCCGGCAACCAAAGCATCGGAGTGGCCGCCATGTCCTATGAGGGCCAACTCAACCTTGGCGTGTTTGCCGATCCAGACGCGTGTCCCGACGTTGACGCGTTCTGCCAAGGGGCCCGGTCCACTCTCCGAATCCTGGTCGGGAAGGCTGGAGTCGCTTCGTGAGACCGTTACGAACCCCCACGGTGGCTCGACGACCCCGTTGGACCACCGAGCTGAGATGTTCAATGGGGTCCCGGTCTCGCCCGTTCATGCGCACGAGTGAGTCACCGCCCGCAGCCGATCTTGACGTCGCTGACCTTCCCTCGACCGGCAAGAGAGGGAATAGAACTGGGTCCCCCTATATCGGGTGTCACTTTGCGTAACGGCGTGCCAAAAACCGTTTCCCCCCAAGAGGCGGCCGCCCTCGTTCGGCCGGTGGATAGCATCGGGTTCGGGCTAGGTCCCGCCAATCCCGACGCGTTCTTGACCGCGTTGGGCTCTCGTGACGACTGGGAGGACCTCGTTCTCGGCGGCGCCCTCTTGCTCAACTTCTATGACGTCCTCACCAAACCGGGGGTCAGCTATCGGTGCGGATTCTTCGGTCCGGCTGAACGGCTCCTGTTCTCCATGGGCCATCGGATCGAGTTGGTCCCGGGAGGCTTCCGTCAGTTCGCGCCGATACCGGCTCGATTCGCCGCGGATCATGGTGGCTCAGGCGGCTCCGCCGAGCGACGACGGGAACGTCAACTTGTCGCTCCATTTGGGCGCGACCCGTCCCGAGCTCCTCCGGGCTGGACGCGATCCTGATCGACTGCTGATTGTCGAAGTCAACCGCAATTTGCCTCGCACGATGAGTCTGCCACCGCGGTTCGAGAACACCATTCCGCTCGATGTGATCGATGTCCTGGTCGAATCCGAAAGCGCACCATTTGCACTAGAAGATCTGGCGACCGATGAAGTGGACTCAGCGATCGCAGGCCACGCTCTGGAGTTCGTGAGCAATGGTTCGACCCTGCAGACCGGGATTGGCTCCATACCGAACATAGTGGCATCAGAGCTGGCTGCGGGATCGCTCGGCGACTTCGGAATCCACTCCGAAATGTTCACGGATGGCCTCATGCGACTTCATCTCGCGGGCAAGGTGTCAAATTCGAACAAGGGTATTTTCGAGGGTGTTTCGGTCACAACCTTCGCGCTGGGTACGACTGACCTGTACGCCTGGCTTGACGGAAACAACGATGTTGCCTTCCTGGATGTGGAAACAGTCAATGACCCGTCGGTGATCGCCCGGAATGCCAATCTCGTTTCGATCAACGGCGCACTTTCGGTAGATCTCTATGGTCAAGTGGTCGCTGACAACATCGGGGGGAAGCAGATCTCCGGTGTCGGAGGTCATGAGGACTTCGTCGCCGGGGCGGAGTTGCACCTCGATGCCCGCTCTCTCATCTGTTTGCGTTCGACTGCCCAGGTGGACGGTGAAACGGTCTCTCGCATCGTGGGGCTGCTCCCTGAGGGTTCGGTCGTGTCCACCCCGCGGCATCACACCGGCGTGGTCATAACGGAATACGGGGCAGCGCAGCTTGCCGGATTGACCGTCAGAGAGCGGGCCCACGCATTGATTGACGTTGCCCATCCGGAATTTCGTCAAGACCTCCACAAGGTTGCTGACGGATTGGGAAAACCGTGACCTTCAGGTTGGATTGCGATGGATCCCGGCCGCCAGGATTGCCAGCGGGGGTGGCCACTCCGCCGTAAGGGCGTTCTGTTCCCACTGATCGGAATTGATCCACGGAACTGAGTCTTATTCCATTCTTGCCCTCACCACGATCGGCAGCGCTCGGCCGATCGTCGCTCTCGCCGGTCACGGTTACGCGGGTCCGGCTTGTAGCGATGCATCTCGGCCCATTCCGATGAAGCGTCGCACCACATCGTCAGGACCGGTCGATTGCATGGTCTCCGCCTGACCAGCCGGGCGTAAGTCCTTGTGACTGGTGACCTTTGCCTCTAGGGATATCGACGGCCGGGGCGCAGGCTCACATACAAGTTGTTTCGAACGAACAAAGGAGAAGTCATGCAACGCAAGGTATTCGATGTCCTGGCAAGCGCCGGAGGTGCGGTGGTGGTGCGTGTCTCGTCGTGGCCGGAGTCCTCCTCATGTGGGGCTACAGCTTCGCCAACTCCAATGTGCACAACCAACTGGCCGAGCAGCAGATCACGTTCCCGGCCCCGGCGGCCTTCGCCCACCCGGTGGCGGGCAGCGAGATCACGCCCTCCATGATCGGCACGGTGAGCACGTACGCCGGGCAGCCGTTGGTGACCGGGCAACAGGCTGAGGTCTACGCCAATGACTTCATCGCGGTGCACCTCAATGAGATCGGCGGTGGCCAGACCTACGCCCAACTGAGCGCCAAGGCCCTGGCTCTGCCCAAGGGTTCAGCGGCGTACACGGCGGCCGAGGCCAAGGCTCAGACCGTCTTCCAGGGCACCACGCTGCGGGGACTTTTGCTGGAGGCCTACGCCTTCGGCACCTTCGCCACGATCGCCCTCATCGGGGCCATCGCGGCGCTTCGCCCTGGCCGGCGATCATGGCCGTCTTGGTGGCCCTCGGTTTCTGGCACGCTCGGCGCACTCCTGACAACAAGGAACTCGCCGTGCACGCCGAAGCTGAGCGGGTGCTGGAGAGCGTCTGAACCCACCGAAACAGCCAAGGTGATCGAGCGATCTCCACCCGGCCTGCAGTCGTGGGGCCGGGTGGAGTCTCGTCTGAGCCCGGATCCATCGCAGTTCCTCTGTGGCTCGGCTGATTCGGTATTCCAACCAGGCATGACCTTCGGCACTATTCCGCCAGGGCCTTTGGCCGGTGCGGAAGCGACTTCGGCCATTTTTCAAATCTACGTTGTGGGCACTTGTCGTCGATCTCACGATCCTGGATACGAAAAATCACACGACCATCTTGAAGTTTCTGAAGAAACACCAAGGCGCATTGAGAGAGTCGGGAAGGCGGGTGCCCAATCACGTTGTGTCGTTGGGGGCCGTGGATCTAATTCGACATGGTGTGCGCACATCACCTCGATCGATGCAGGTGTGGCCGATGGATCATCACACCTGAGGGGGACCGGGACGTCCGGACAGTCGATAAGGCCGATATGGCCGGACCACGTAGACTGGACCCTCGGGAGAGGTGCGAGAGCGGCCGAATCGGATTCACTGCTAATGAATTGACCTGGGTAACCGGGTCCGAGGGTTCAAATCCCTCCCTCTCCGCTTCGGAGGGCCGGGTAGCAGGTGTGCCCGAACCACAGGTTCGCTCCGGCGGACCTGCCCAGTGCCGCCAACGTGGTGGCCACGGATGGCGGTAAGGAGAGTGTGTGGTCGGAGGTCGGTACTGGTTGCAGACCTTGGGATGTCCGAAGAATCAGGTCGATTCGGACAAGCTGGCCGGGAGGTTGGCCACTCAGGGCTACCGGCGCGCCGCCGATCCGGCCGAGGCCGACCTGGTGGTGGTCAACACCTGCGCCTTCATCGAGTCGGCCCGCCAGGAGTCGATCGACACCGTGCTCGAGTTGGCGGACCTGCGCTCCTCTGGCGCCCGCCTGGTCGTCACCGGCTGTATGGCCGAGCGCTACGGCGAGGAGTTGACCGAGGCGCTGCCGGAAGTTGACCTGGTGGCCGGCTTCGGGGCCGACTTCGGCGACCCCGCGCCGCCGTCCCCCGTCCCCGTCACCCGTGACCGCCGCACCCTCCCACTCTCGGCCCTCCGCCCCACCAAGGGGTTCGATCTGCTCGAATTGGCCCGCCCGGCGTCGGAGGCCCCGTGGGCCTACGTCAAGGTGGCCGAAGGGTGCGACCGCATCTGCGGCTTCTGTGCCATCCCGTCCTTCCGGGGCAAGCAGCGGTCGCGGGGCACCGACGAGATCATGGCTGAGGTGGCGTTGCTCCTGGCCGGCGGATCGACGCCGGGCGGTGACGCCGCGCCGCCGCTGCGCGAGATCGTGCTGGTGGCCCAGGACCTGGCTTCCTACGGCCGCGACCGCTCGCGGCCGGGTGAGCGGGTGAAGGCCGGCCGGTCGCCCATCGCCGCCCTGACCCGCGCCGTCTCGGCCCGGGTCCACCGCACGAGGCTGCTCTATCTGTACCCGTCCGGGTTGACCGACGAGCTCATCGAGGCGGTGGTGGCCACCGGGGTGCCGTACTTCGACCTCTCACTCCAGCACGTCTCCCGCCCGCTGCTGGCCCGCATGCGGCGATGGGGTGACGGCGAACGCTTCCTGCGCCGCATCGCCGACATCCGCCGCCTCGACGATCAGGCCACCTTCCGCTCCTCCTTCATCCTCGGTTACCCGGGCGAGACGGAGCGTGACCACGACCTGCTCCTGCAGTTCCTGGCCGAGGGCCAGCTCGATTGGGCCGGGTTCTTCCCGTTCTCCCCCGAAGTGGGGACCCATGCGGCCGATCTGCCCGATCAGGTGCCGGCCGAATTGGCCCTCGAACGCCTCCGCGAGTGCGCCGAGCTGCAGGACGGGATCACGGCGGCGCGGCGGGACCTGCTGGTGGGCCAGCGGCGCCAGGTGCTGGTGGACAGCCCGGGCCGGGGCCGCACGGTGCACGAGGCGCCCGAGATCGACGGCATCGTCCGTCTCCCCCCGACACCGTCGCTGGCGACCTGCTCGACGTCGAGATCGTCGCCGCGGCGGGGCCGGACCTCCACGCGGTCAGGGTCGACGACGCCGCCTACGACACATCATCATCCCCTGGCGGGAGCGCCGCGGTGACCGATACCGACAAGACCCGCGAGACCCGCGTCTTCACGTTCGGGCCGACCGCCCTGGCCACGCCGGCCAACGCGGTGACCGTGGCCCGCCTGCTCGCCGCGCCGGTCTTCGTGGCCATGATCGTGATCTGGGGGGCGACCTGGTTCAATGTGGTCGTCGGCCTGATCGTCGCCGGCAGCGATGGGCTCGATGGATACATGGCCCGTCGCCAGGGCACGACCCGGTCCGGGGCCTTCCTGGACCCCCTGGCCGACAAGGCGGTCGTCCTCGGTGCGCTCTTCGCCCTGGCCGCGCAGGGGCATCTGCCCTGGCTCCCGGTCATCCTCATCGCCATCCGCGAGGTCGGCATGCAGGTCTACCGCTCGTGGGTGGGTCGACGGGGAATCTCCATCCCGGCCCGGAACTCGGCCAAGTTGAAGACGTTCGTCCAGGATTGGGCGGTCGGCACCTGCATCATCCCTCCGCTGGCCAACAACCACACCGTGCAGGTGGCGTCGATCTGGGTGGCCGCCGCCCTGACTCTGGCCACGGGGTTCCAGTACCTGATGGACGGCCGCCGGGCCTCCCGGGAGGCCCACGCGTGAGGGTGGAGATCGTGGCCGTCGGCACCGAGCTCCTGCTCGGCCAGATCGCCGACACCAATTCCGCCTGGTTGGGCGACCATCTGGCCTCGGCCGGGGTGACCTCGCACTTCCACCAGGCGGTGGGCGACAACCACGAGCGCATGACGTTGGCCTTCCGCACCGCGCTGGCCCGCAGCGACGGGATCATCGTCTGCGGCGGCCTGGGCCCGACCCAGGACGACATCACCCGGGAGGCCATCGCCGACGTCATGGGGGTCGAGCTGGTGCGGGACCAGAAGATCGTCGACGTCATCGCCGGGTTCTTCCAGACCCGGGGCCGGGCCATGTCGGCCAACAACGAACGCCAGGCCGACGTGCCTGCGGGCGCCACCATCATCCCCCAGCGGGCCGGGACCGCCCCGGGGCTGATCTGCCCACTGGGGAACAAGGTGATCTACGCCGTGCCCGGGGTGCCTTACGAGATGGCCGAGATGTTCGAGCGGGGCATCCTGCCCGACCTCCGGGCCCGCATGGCCGCGGCGGGCGAGGAGAACGTCATCGTGAGCCGGGTGCTCCGGACCTGGGGGGCCAGCGAGTCCGGACTGGCCGAGGCGCTGCAGGGCCGGATCGACGCGCTCGATGCGTTCGACCGTGGCGGCTCGGTCACGCTGGCCTTCCTCGCCTCGGGCATGGAGGGGATCAAGGTACGGATCACGGCGCACGCCCGACCCTGGCGCAGGCGACCGCCCTCCTCGACCTCGAGGAGAAGGAGGTGCGCTCGACCATCGAGGCACACCTCGGCGACATCGTCTTCGGGACCGACGACGAGTCCATGGAGCACGCCGTGGCGGCCCAGCTGGTCGTGCACGGGCTGAGCTTCGGTGTGGCCGAGTCGCTCACCGGCGGCCTCATCGCGTCCCGCCTGGTCAATGTGCCCGGCGCCTCGGCCTGGTTCCGGGGCGGCGTGGTGGCCTACCACTCGCAGGTGAATTCGACGTGCTCGGGGTGCCCGTCGGCCCGGTGGTCTCCGAGGCGGCCGCCGTCGCCATGGCGCAAGGGGTGTGCCGGGCCACCCGTTCCGACGTCGGGCTGGGCATCACCGGGGTGGCCGGGCCGGACGACCAGGAGGGGGTGGCGCCGGGCACCATCTTCGTCGGGTTGGCCCTACCCCACGGCCGGACCGAGGCCCGCGAGATGCGCCTGCCGGGCGACCGCGAACGGGTGCGCCAGTACGGCGCGATCTCGGCCCTCGACCTCCTGCGCCGGGCGCTCATCGCCTTGGGCTCCTGACCAGCGGGTCGGCCGGCCCCCGACGCCGAGGATGTCCCACGCCATCAGGGGTTCGTCCATCCTCCGATGGAATGGACCTCGGTGCCCTGCCCACCCATCGGTGGTGGAGGCCGGACCTCACAGGGGGACCACAGCCGGTCCACACGGGGTGGGAAACTCCCGGTGGAAATGTGGCTCCACTGGAGGTGCGTAGTGAAGACTGAGAACGGACCGAGGGTCCTGGTGGTTGACGACGAGCCGTCCATCGTCGATGCCGTGGCCACGTCCCTGCGCTACGAAGGGTTCACGGTGGATGAGGCCGTCACGGGCCGGCTCGCCCTGGCCCAGGCCCAGGACGATCCACCGGACCTGGTCATCCTCGATGTGATGCTGCCCGACCTCGATGGCCTCGAGGTCACCCGGCGCCTGCGCTGGGACGGGTTCGGGTCCCCATCCTCTTCCTGACGGCGCGGGACTCCTTGCAGGACAAGCTGGCCGGCCTGACCATCGGGGGGATGACTACGTCACCAAGCCCTTCGCCCTGGCCGAGTTGATCGCCCGGGTCCACGCCATCCTGCGCCGGACCGGCTACGAGGGCGAGGACGACGGCATCCTGCGCTTCGCCGATCTCGAGATGGACGAGAACGCCCACGAGGTGCGCCGCGGGGGCAGCCAGATCCAGCTCACGGCCACCGAGTTCAACCTCTTGCGCTACTTCCTGCTGAACCCGCGTCACGTGCTCTCCAAGTCCCAGATCCTCGACCACGTGTGGCACTACGACTTCGGCGGCGACGGCAACGTGGTGGAGACCTATGTGAGCTATCTGCGCAAGAAGTTGGAGCGACACGGACCGCCGCTCATTCACACCATCCGTCTCTCGGCTACACCCTCCGCGAGCCGGAGCCCACCGCCGGATCGAATTGAGCGTCACTCCGACTCCGACTCCTCCTGGCCGTCGGGCGATCGCCGTCGTGGCGCTGGTGGTCGCTGACTTCGCCACCTACTCGGCGTTGCGGTCGTCGCTGTACAAGCAGGACGACCAGACCCTGGCGCAGAATCCTCTCCAGGTCGACCGATTCCTCAGCGATATCTCCGCCGGACACTGTCCTGCATCAGGTGCGGGCGTGTTCGGCTCGGGCACTCCGGACAACGGCGTCCCGGGCGGCGGGGAGGGGACCCAACTGGGGGTGACTTCGGCTTCTCGATCCCCTTCATCGAGG
>CAVPFS010000008.1:0-14523 GCA_963703825.1 uncultured Solirubrobacterales bacterium
ACTCGATTGTCTGGCACTCGCAACGTCAGAGTGCCAACGCGCTTGGGACTATAGCTCGCCCGAAATGCTAATCAAGGCCATCTTGGCACTCTGGTGTTAAGAGTGCCAGGCGCCGGTGCCGCCGCTACGCTGTCGCCATGTCAGGCGACCTCGAGCCCCGCTTCGCGGGCTTGCCGACGACCGAGTACCCGGGAGGTCTGATCGTAGTCGAGGCCGGCACGCGGAAAGCGCGGACGCTCGGACTCTCGCGCCTGGATCACCTCGATCCAGATCACGCGCTGCACATACCCAAGTGCTCCTTGATCCACATGTTCGGGATGCGCTTCGAGCTCGACTTGATCTGGCTGCACAAGGACGGAACCGTGGCCCGCGTCGACCACGCGGTCGGGCGCCGCCGGCTGCGCTTCTGTCGCCGGGCGAAGTCCGTGATCGAGACGGTCGCCGGGCGCGCGGATGCGTTCGTGGCCGCCGGCGTCGGAGGCCAGCGAACCCCGCGCGAGCCCGAGGTCTAGTTGCGCGCCCCGCCGAGACCGTGGATCCGGTCTCGGAGCTGCTCCGGGGGACTCTCGATGATCTGCGAGAAGCGCACGACCGTGACCGTGTCGTCGCGCGAGACCTTGCGCCCGTAGATCTGCTCGAGGAAGTGGATCATCTCGTCGACGCGCCGGAACTCCGGGTTGTCGTGCTCGATGTCGCGCGGCGAGAGGTCGCGCACGCGCTTGACCTCGACCTGGTCAATAACCGCGTGAAAGATCTTCTCGCGCGGCGAGTGCTGGTAGCCGATCGTCACCAGCACGCACTCGTTCTTGTGGTACTTGTGGGACTTGTCGCCAAGCCGGATCGTGGCCGTCTTGCGCCCGCGCCGAAGCTGATCTCCAAATACTGACGAGTAGAAGTTGAGCACGCGCATGATCGATCGTTCCCGGCGAGGCCGTGGGACCGCCAGCCTACCGGTCCGCGTTCGATCGCGACATGGCGCGGCGGACCATCTCGCGCTCGCCCGGATACGAGAGCTCGCGCGCTGCCGCTTGCAGTGACATCCAGCGGGCGTCCTCGATCTCGTGGTCGTGATCCGCGACATCTCCGTCGCGGTACTCGTAGAGGTAGAACCTGACGCGCTTGGCGGTCTTGCGCCCGCGGCGCTCGTAGGTGTACTCGACATCGCCGAGCGGGCCGATCAGCTCGCCGCTGACGCCGGCCTCCTCGGCGACCTCGCGCCGGGCGGCCTGCTCGGGGGTCTCGTCGCCGTCGAGATGGCCCTTCGGTAAGCCGAGCACCCGCGAGCCGTCGGCGGCGCGCTTGACCGGCACGATCACGACCACCCGGTCGCCGTCGACGACCACGCCCCCGGCGGAGAACTCCTCGTGTTCAGTAGACATAGCGCTCGAGCGCGAGCGGCTCGTGCACCGTCAGCTTGCCGCGGCCCTGGGTGATGATCCCCGCCCGCTCGAGCACCGCCAGAAAGCGGCTCGCGGACTCGCGCGAGGATCCGGCCAGCTGCGCCAGATCCGTCTGCGTGGCGGTGATCAGGACGTCTGACTCGCCCGCGCCCTGGGAGCGCTCGGCGGCGACCAGCTCGGCGAGCACCGCCGCGACCCGGCTCTGGACGGTCTGGAAGGACTGGCGCGTGAGGCGCTCGTTGGTTTCGCGCAGCCGGCGGCTGAGCGCCCCGAGCAGCTTCACCGCGATGTCAGGATGCTCGCGCAGCATCCGCCGCATGTCGCCGGCGAGGATCGCGATCACCTCGGTGTCGCCAAGCGCCTCGACGGTCGCCGAGCGGTGCTCCTCGTCGAAGATCGCAAGCTCGCCGAAGATGTCGCCCGGCCCGAACGTCGCCAGCGTGATCGAGCGTCCGTCAGTGTGCTCGCGGATCGCGCGCGCCTGGCCGGAGCGCACCACGTAGCAGGTGTCGCTCTGATCTCCTTCGCGGAACACGGTCTCCCCTGAACTGAACGAGCGCGGCACCGTGACGTCGGCGACGGCCGCCAGATCCGCGTCGCCGAGCGTGGAGAACGCGGGCACGCCTCCGAGCAGCGTGATCGTCTCCTCGCTGGTCGCCGCCATCGCGTCCACAGATAATCACACGCGCACGACCCGACGGCCTCGCGGCGGACCCGCGTCAGACGAGATCGAGCGCCTGCTCGCGCCGGCGCCGGCGGATCGCGAACGCGACCCAGAGCGCGACACCGGCGACCATCGCGAGCGGCACCAGGACGGCGAGCGCGATCAACCCGACACCGGCGGCGACAACCAGCACCCGGCCCGCGTCGTGCGCGGCCTTGCCGATCGTGAACGAGCCGCCGCTTGAGACCGGATGGACCGGCGGCACCATCAGCGCGTTGATCGTCAGCGAGATCTGGCTGAAGTCGACCTGACGGTGCAGGCCGTTGAGCTGCGCGAGATCGCTCGAGATCGCGGCCTCGGCGTTGCGCAACTGGGCCTTGAGGCTGTCGATCGCAGTCGTCGTGGTGGCGTTCTGGAGCTGGCGCAGCAGCGAGGTCCGCAGCGCCCGCGCGTCGGCCAGCGCGCGCCCGGCCGCGCCGACCTGACCGGTGATGTCCTGGGTCGCGTCAGTCCGGGAGACCACAGCCGCGCCATGCAGCTTGGACAGCTCGGACATCGTCTGGCTCAGATTCGAGCTCGGCACGCTGAGCCGGAACTGGGCGTAGCCGCTGGCGTTGTTGGTCGCGGTGACCTGCGAGTTCTCGACCACGCCGTTCTGCGCCGCGATCACGTCGAAGACCTGCTGGGCAACGTCGTCAACGTGGCTCGGGCGAGTGGAGAGCGCCAGTTGCGCGGACTGGACCACTTGGCGGCCCGCGGTCGAGGGGGCTGGGGCCCCCGCAGGCGGCGACAGGATCGCGCCCGGCGCGCTGGCCGAGCCCGCCGAGCTGGACGCCGACGACGACTTGGCCGTCCGACTGGCCGGCGTCAGGGCGCTGTTCGGCAGCGCCGACCGCGTATGCCCTGTGGCCGAACCGGCGGCCGCGAACGACGCGGCCGACGAGGAAGAGGCCGACGACTGACCCGTGCCGTGGCCGGCGCCGATTGCGACCACGATCGCCACCGCGGCAGCAGCCGCAAACGCGATCCCGGGCGTGTACAGCCACCAGCGCCGAGCGCGCCGAGCGCCGACCGCGGGGGTGGACGAGAAGCGGCGCGCGACGCGTGCGTCGAGCCCTGAGGCGAACTCGATGCTCGGCGCGGGGCGCTGACCGGCGAGGATCAGCGTCAGCTCCGCGAGCTCCGCGTACTCGGGTTCGACAGCCTCGCCGGCCAGGGTCGCGTCGATGACTTCGAGCGTCACCGTCTCGGCGTCATCAAACGGATGCATTGCAGGCCTTTCTGAGCTTTTCCATGGTCCGGTACAGCAGCGTCCCGGCGGCCGACTCGCTGACGCCGAGCACGCGCGCGAGCTCCGCGTTGGCAAGCCCGGCGTGGAACTTGAGCGCGACGATCTCGCGCTCGCGGGCGGGCAGCTGAGCCAGCGCTTGGCTGACGACCGTGCGCTGCAGGGCCACGTCGGCGCCGTCCTCGACGGTCACGGCTTGAACATCCTCGGGCTCGACCACGAGCCTTGCTACGCGCTTACGGCGTCGCAGCTCGTCGAGCGCGGCGTGGCGGGCGATCCCGAACAGCCACGCGCGCTCGGCGCCGCGCCGGCGATCGAACGTCCGGCGGCGGCGGTAGGCGCGCTCAAACGCGAGCGCGGTCACGTCCTCGGCGGCCGCACGGTCGCGCAGCAGGGTCATCGCGTAGGCGAAAACGTCGTCGCGGCTGGAGCGGTACAGCGTCTCGAACCGCTCCCATGAGCTCTGGGATTGAGACGGGCCGGTCAGCGCCTGAAATTCGTTCACACCCTCACTACGAACCGGAGAGCAATCCATCACAGGATCGTTATCGTCAAGAACGTGCGTCTTGCGCGAACAGCAACGGTACTCGCGATTGCGGCCGGGGCGGCGACCTTTGCGGCCGGAGCGAGCGCTGCCGCGAGCACCGCCACGAGCACCGCCACGACAGGCGGCCCGACCAAGGCTCAGATCCGGACCGCGGTCGCACGCGCGGAACGCTCGAAGTCGCTCTGGGCGACGGTCAACATCTGCAACAGCAAGCGCTACCCGGACAGGATCGGCGTGCGCGGCCAGATGCCGTCACTGGGCTTCGCCGCCTGGCTGTCGATGGACATCCAGCTTCAGTACTACTCGACAACCGCGAAGCACTTCGTGGCGCTGCCCAGCGGCGGCACGCGCACGACGAGGCTCGGCCGCTCATCGACCAAGCTCCACCAGGGCGGCGGCACGTGGACGTTCAACAAGCCAACGCTGCTTGATGCGACCGTACAGTTCGTCTGGCGCCGTTCGGGGAAGCTGCTGGGCGAGACGACCCAGACGACGACCGGCGATCACCCGAGCGCTGACTTCGGCAGCCCGCCGCACTACAGCGCCAAGGAGTGCCGCATTCCGTAGCCCCGGCGCGCGGTCCGCAATGTTTTCCCACGGATCGATCGACATGCTGTTTGTGCCAAATCCGGATCGCGTCCGCGGATGTGGCGCGTTGTTGAGGCCCCGCATGCAGCTGGCGACAAATCCAAGCGCCCGGTGCGGATTTGTCACGGACTGCATGGTCATGCTGCCCCTTCCCAGCCGAGAACCGGGGCGTCGAGGCCGTCGCACAAGCGCACCCGAACATGCGGCGCTCAGTCGCGCTCGAACAGCCTCGGGTCGTTGGTGATCACGCCGGTCACCCCCAGCGTCTGCAGCGAAACGATCCGCGGCCGCTCGTCGACCGTCCACACGTAGAGCTCGCCTCCGGCGGCGCGCACACGGCGCACCAGCCGCGGCGTGATCAGCCGCCAGTGGGCCATCAGCGCGTCGCATTCGTGGGCGCGGATCGCGCGCGCCGCGGTCAGCGGCAGCGCCTCGCGCCAGGCCAGCAGGCCGACCATCGCCGGGCCCCACATCAGCCGGTTGCGAAACGGGTCCTGGCGCAACTTCGGCACTGACCAGCCCAGCCGCACCGCGGGCTCTGTGGCCCTGATCAGCGCCAGGCTCTCGCGGTACTGGCTCGAGATCAGCGCCCGCCCGAGCAGGCCACGGGCGCGAAGCGCGTCGAGGACCTCGAGCTCGTAGCCGGGAAGCTTGAGGTCGACGTCGAGCTCGACGCCGTCAAACGGAGACGAGGCGAGGTGATCAAGCCCCTCGTCGAGGGTCAGCAGCCGGCTCGCGGAGGCGAGCGCGTGGTAATCGTGGGCGAGCACCAGCCGGCCGTCCCCCGGGTCGGCGAGCACGTCGAACTCGATCATGTCGACGCCCGCGGCCAGCGCCGCGTCAAAGCTCGCGCGCGTGTTGCCCGGCGCGATCAGGTCGGCGCCCTTGTGGCCGACGCGCTTGATGGTGCTCACAGCTGACATTCCGGACACCAGAAGGTAGTGCGGTTGTCGTCGCCGCCGCCCGCCCTCGCAAGGATCTGCGAGCCACAGCGAGGGCACGGACGGCCGTTTCGCCGGTAAACGACCGGCTCGCGCTTCATGCGGCCGTCACGGGCGGATTGCAGCATTCCGGGCCGCAGGCCGTCGATGATCGCAACGGCCTCCTCGTCGGTGATGTCAGTGACCGCGCGCCACGGGCTGACGGCGGCCGCCCAGCAGCCCTCTGACTTCCAGATGTTGCCGATCCCGGCGACGTTGCGCTGGTCGATCAGCGCCTCGCCGATGCACCGCGTCTGGTCGTCGGAGCGCAACCGCGAGAGGAACCGATCGCGGTCGAAAGCGGGGGCGAGCACGTCCGGCCCGAGGCCCGCGAGCCGCTGATCGAAGCGCGCCCGGCCCTCCGTCAAAAGCTCGAGCAGCGGGCCATCGAACTGCACCACCTCGGTTCCGCGCGCGCCGAGGATCAGCCAGGCGCGCCGCCGCGAGCGTCGCCAGCGGCTGCCGTCGGGATAGACGCCCCAAGCGCCGGTCATCCGCAGGTGCGAGTGGATCACAAGCTCGCCCTCGAAGGCGATGAACAAGTGCTTACCGTGGGTGCGGACCTCGGTCACCGCGCGCCCGGCGAGCCGCTGCGGCCAGCGGTCGAGCCGGTGGCGCGGCTGTGGGGTCTCGATCCGGTCCGGTATCGTGCCCTCGAGCACGGGGCGCATCCTCGCGGCGGCGTACGCGATCGTGTCGCCTTCGGGCATCGCGCCCGATCGTAGAGACGCTCAGGCGCTGAGCGTGAGCCGACGGGGCCCCTCCTGGAAGCCGAGCGCGATCAGCGCCGGCGCCAGCGGCGACCGCATCGCCGGCTCGCCGTCGACCTTCTCGAGCCCGAGACGTTTGATCGCGCCCGAGCGCACGTGCGCGACGAGCTCTCCCAGCGCGGGCTCGAGGCGCGGATCGCCGCGTTCGACCAGCGTCTGCAGCGCCCGGCCGCCACGCTCCAGGTAAAGCACAGGGTCACCGCCGGCGAGCACGACGTAGGCGCCCGCGGTCCGCGCCGGCCGTCGGGTGGACGGGGTGGACGGGTCTCCAATCTTTGGCCACGGCAGCGCGGCGCCATACGGTTGCGCCGGATCCACGGCGGCCAGCACGAGCGGCTTGGGATCGCCGTCCTGCGGGCGCGCGCGCAGGCGCTCGACCGCGCCCGGGAGCGCGAACTGCGCGCCGCCGAGACCCTCGAGGAAGTAGCCCCGGCGCGCGATCCCGAGCGTCTCGAGCTGGGCGAGCTCGGCATAGATCGCCGAGAAACCACCCCGGATCCCTTCCGCGAGCACCTGCTCGCGGGTCACGATTCCGTAGCGCTCGAGCAGCAGCTCGCTCAGCGCGCGCCGTCGCGCGCCCGGGTCGACGTCGGCGCGCAGCAGCGGCTCGGTCAGCGACCAGCGGCCCTGGACCTGCGCGGCGGCGGCGCCGCGACGGCGACCGGCACCAAAGCGCCGCGCCGTACGGCGGGTGTGCTCGCGCTGGGCGCGCGCGAGCGTCAGTCGGGGCGCGCGCAGCGGCGCGAACGCATCATTAGTCGCGACGCCAGCCCAGGCGAGATCCCAGAGCGCCTCCTGGATCTCCTCGCCGGTCAGATCGACGTCGACCAGCAGATCAGTGAAGAAGCACGCGCCGGCAGCGAGCCGTTCGCGCACCGCTTCGTGCTGCTCGCCCGCTGGAGCTACACCCCGGTACGGCGGCGCCCCGAGCAGCGCCAGGTCCTCGCGGAAGTACAGCGCCACGCGCCCTGAATTGCGCCCCAGCGCACCGGCCCCGATCCAGACCAGCTCGCCGCTGGCGCACAGCTGATCGGTCCACACCGGCGAGTAGGCACCCACGCGGCGCGGCAGCACGTCTCGCTCCCAAACGTCGGCAGGTAGCGCCAGCCCCTGGAGCGGGACCAGCACCTCGCGCAGACGGTCGATGCCGGCACCCGAGGCCGGGTGGCGGTCGACGCCCTGCCAGGCCGGCATGAAGCGCGCCAGCTCGCGCTGCTCCGCAGGCTCGATCTCCTTGCGCAGCACCGCCAGCGAAGCGCGCCGCAGCCGCCGCAGAACGTCAGGGTCACACCACTCGCGCTCCGAGCCGCCCGGCCGCAACTCGCCTCGCACCAGGACGCCCTCGCGCTCGAGCTCGCGCAGCGCGGCCGAGGCGTCGATCCCGTAGCGGGCCTTCACGTCGGCGGTCGTAAACGGGCCATGGGTGGCGGCAAAGCGCCGCACCAGGCGGCCAAGGGCATCGGGCACGTCCTCTAGGAACGCCGCCGGCAGTCCGCCCGGCGGCGCGGCGCCGAGCGCGTCGCGATACAGCCCCGCGTCTGCGGCATCGATCCAGCGCTGCTCGCCGTTGATCCGGATCCGGGCGGCACGCCGCTCTCTGACCAGCTCGTCCACCATTCGCTCGGCCGCCAGACCGTCCAGTACTCGATCGGACAGCCCGGCCAGACTCAGGTCACCGACGCGCCGCAGGACATCGTGCAGGCCGTCGCGGCCGCTCGCCCGGGTCGCTTCCGAACGGCACTGCAGGTCGGCCTCGACCGCCTCGAGCGCCCCCGGATCGATCAGATCGCGCAGCTCCTCCTGACCGAGCAGCTCTCGCAGCAGATCGCGATCCAGAGACAGCGCCGCCGCCCGGCGCTCCGCGTTCGGCGTGTCGCCCTCGTACATGTAGGTCGCGACGTAGTCGAACAGCAGCGCCGATGCGAACGGCGACGCGGTCGCGGTCTCCACTTCGACCAGCGTCAGCTCGCGCCGGTGCAGCGCCGTCAGCAGCTGGACGAGCCCGGGGACGTCGAGCACATCGCGCAGGCACTCACGATACGTCTCGAGCACGATCGGGAACTCCCCGTAGCGCTTGGCGACCTCGAGCAGCGACTGCGACTTCAGCCGCTGCTGCCAGAGCGGCGTCCGCTTGCCCGGCCGCGCGCGCGGGATTAGCAGCGCCCGCGCCGCGTTCTCGCGAAAGCGAGCACCGAACAGCGCGCTCGAGCCGAGCTCGGCGACGACCAGGTCCTCGATCTCGTCGGGTTCGAGCATCACGAGCTCAATCGACTCCCGCCCACCCAGCTCCTCGGCGTCAGGTAAATGAACGATGATCCCGTCGTCGGAGTAGATCGCGTCTGACTCGAGCCCGAACTGGTCGCGGATCCGGGCGCTGAGCGCCAGTGACCAGGCGGCATGCACGCGACCGCCGTACGGGCTCAGCACGCACAAGCGCCAGTCGCCGATCTCGTCTCGGAAGCGCTCGATGACGATCGTCCGGTCTGACGGCACGACGCGGGTCGCCTGTTGCTGCTCGCGAAGGAACTCGACCAGGTTCTTGGCCGCCCGGCGGTCGAGGTCGTAGTCGCGTTCGAGCTCTTCGGCGGGCTGGTCGACGGCCCAGCGCGCGAAGGCGCCGATCGCTTCGCCCAGCTCGCGCGGGCGCCCAATCCCGTCGCCCTTCCAGAACGGGACCGCGCCCGGCAGCCCGGGGGCGGGCGTCACGATCACCCGGTCGCGTCCGATCTCCTCGATCCGCCAGGTGCTCGCGCCGAGCAGGAACGTCTGTCCCGGCCGCGCCTCGTAGACCATCTCTTCGTCTAGCTCTCCGACCCGGCGGCCGTCGGGCAGCGTCACCGAGTACAGCCCGCGGTCGGGGATCGTGCCGGCGTTGGTGACCGCGAGCTGGCGGGCGCCGGGGCGGGCGCGGATCGTCCCGGCGACCCGGTCCCAGACGATCCGCGGGCGCAGCTCGGAGAACTCCGACGATGGGTAGCGGCCGTCGAGCATGTCAAGCACGTTCTCGAGCTGCGCGCGGCTCAACTCGGCGTAGGAGTAGGTGCGCGTCACGAGCGCGAACAGCTCGTCAACCGCGACCGGGTCCTCGGAAGCGGCGGCGATCGCGACGATCTGCTGGGCGAGCACGTCAAGCGCGTTGCGGGGGACAACCGTGGTCTCGATCGCGCCCTCACGCATCCGTCGCGCGACGACCGCGCACTCGAGCAGGTCGCCGCGGAACTTGGGGAAGATCCGTCCGCAGCTGACGTCGCCGACCGAGTGCCCGGCGCGGCCGATTCGCTGCAGCCCGCGAGCGACCGACTTCGGCGATTCGACCTGGATCACGAGGTCGACGGCACCCATGTCGATCCCGAGCTCGAGGCTTGAGGTGGCGACCAGGCACGGCAGCTCGCCCGCTTTGAGCAGCTCCTCGACCACCGTCCGCTCCTCGCGCGCCAGCGACCCGTGGTGGCTGCGCGCGATCTCCCGCTCCGCGAGGTCGTTGAGGCGCAGCGCGATCCGCTCGGCGGCGCGCCGGTTGTTGACGAACAGGATCGTCGACTTGTGGGCGTTGATCAGCTCCAGCACCTCGGGGTAGATCGCCGGCCAGATCGAACGCCGGGTCGCCTCGGTCCCGCCCTCGAGCGGGTCGAGTGCGGGCACGGCATCGAGCTCGGTCATCGACTCGACCGGGACGCGGATCTCGAGATCGAGCTCCTTGCGCATGCCGGTGTCGACGACGCGACAGCTGCGCCCCGGCCCGACCATGAACCGGCCGACCTCCTCGAGCGGGTTCTGGGTCGCCGACAGGCCGATCCGCTGGACGTCATTGCCGGCCGCCTGCGAGAGACGCTCGAGCGTCAACGCGAGGTGCGCGCCGCGCTTGGTCGATGCGACCGCGTGAATCTCGTCGATGATGCACCAGCGCACGCCCTCGAAGATCTGCTGCGCGCGCCCGGTCAGCATCAGGTACAGCGACTCGGGAGTCGTGATCAGGATGTCGGGCGGCTCGCGCAGCATCCGCTGGCGCTCGCTCTGTGGCGTGTCGCCGGTGCGGACGGAGACCGCGAGCTCGGCTCCTATCCCGCGCAGCGGGGTGCGCAGGTTGCGATCGATGTCGTAGGAGAGCGCCTTCAGCGGCGAGACATAGACGAGGCTCGTACGGCGCTCCTTGGCGCTCGCCGGGCGCGGCTGGAGCGCCAGCTGGTCAATCGCATACAGGAACGCCGCCAGCGTCTTGCCCGAGCCGGTCGGCGCCGAGATCAGGACGTGCTCACCCGAGGCGATCGCCGGCCAGGCCTGCTCCTGCGCCGCCGTCGGACCCTCGAATGCGCCGCGAAACCATTCGCGCGTGCGGGGACTGAAGGCCTGCAGCGGCATCCCGTTCGAATCTACTCCGGTGACATGAAGGCAAGCCGGACCGAGAGGCCGGCGGACTTCGCCAGGGTCGCGATCCGCCGGCCCGGCTGGACCGCGTCGCGCGGCGAGCTCAGATGCGGCGCCAGGCGCTCGTGCAGCGCGTCGAGATCGCTCGCAACCAGGGTCAGGCCCCAGAAACGTTCAGCGCGCGCCTCGGGCACGTGCACGAGCTCGATGATCGCCGGCCCAGCGCGGCGGAAACCGTAGCGGCGCTCACGCATCTCGGTGACCCGGCTCAGCTCCAGCCCGCGCGCCGCCAGCGCCGCCGACGTCGCGTCGAAGTCTGGCGTCACGACCACGACGTGGTCGACAGCGATCACGCCGTTGGGATGCTCGGTCGGCGACGCCGTGGTGGCAACGCCATCCGCATCCTTCAGCGTCCACCCGGTGATTCCGCGACCCCGCCCCCCAAGCGCGATCGCGACCCCTCCGACCGCCACCACGCCGTCGGCCCCGACGTCAAAGCCGAGCGCTCGCCAGCGCTCGGGCCCGTCGGCGATCTCGAGGCCCACGAGCTGGGGGCCGGCCACGAGCTATCCAACGAGCACGACGAGCTTGCCGCGCACGTGCCCGGCTTCGCTGACCCGGTGTGCCTCGGCGATCTGCTCGAGCGGGAAGGTCTGCTGCACCGGCATCGAGAACGCTCCGGTCTCGACCAGCGGCGCGATGTCACGCAGGATGTAGAGCGCGCGCTGGGTGCCGGGGCCGCCGGTCATCGTCACGCCGGTCTGTTGGGCGCCGGCGTAGTCGGCGATCGTGATCACGTGTTCGGGTCCCCCGACGAGCTCCACCAGTGCCGGCAGCTGGCCGCCGCCGGCGACGTCGAAGGCGGCGTCGACGCCCTCGGGAACCAGCTCGCGCACGCGCTCCGCCAGGCCGTCGCCATAACTCGTCGGCTTGGCGCCGAGCGAGCGCAGGTAGTCATGGTTGCGCTCGCTCGCGGTGGCGATCACGCGCGCGCCGCGGGTGACCGCGAGCTGGACCGCCGCGCTGCCGACACTGCCCGCGCCGCCGTCGATCAGGACCGTGGTCCCGTCGCCGACGCCGAGCAGGTCCAGCCCGCGCGCCGCGGTCTCGATCGCGACCGGCAGCGCTGCCGCTTGCGAGAAGTCCAGCGACGGAGGGATCGGAGCGTAGTCGGACATCAGGGCCAGCTCGGCGGCGCCACCGCCACCGGCCGCAAAGCCGAAGATGCGATCGCCGAGCGACACGTCAGTCACGCCCTCGCCCAGCTCGTCGACGATGCCCGCGGCCTCGCGTCCAGTGGTCTGGGGCAGCTCGCCGCCCATCGGGCCGCCGCGCCGCACCTTCCAGTCAATCGGGTTGATGCCCGCGGCGTGGACCTTGACGCGGACCTGGCCGGCTGCGGATGGGGGTCCGGGAGCTCGACCAGCTGCAGGACCTCGGGGCCACCGAACTCGCTGAACTGGACCGCCTTCACCCTTCGTTTTTATAGCGAAGCCGCGAGCTCGCCGGCTCGCGCGAACACCGCATCGAGCATCGGCTCGGTGAGCTTGCCGGTGAACGTGTTCTGCTGGCTGACGTGGTAGCAGCCGAGCAGCTCGAGTCGCCCGCCCGCGCCCGCGCGCCGTGTCCGAACCTCGGCTTCGGGCGCACCGGCCCGAGCGTCCGCAGGGCGGCGTCCCAGGCGAACGCCCCGAGGCAGACGATCACCCGCGCGCGGCTCAGGAGCGCCAACTCGCGCGCGAAGTACGGAAGGCAGGTGTCGCGCTCGACCGGGGTCGGCTTGTTGGCCGGCGGGGCGCAGCGGACCGCGGCGGAGACCCAGCAGTCGCGCAGCTCGAGCCCGTCGTCGCGCGCGACCGAGACCGGCTGGTTAGCGAGCCGGGCGCGCCACAGCGCCGCGAACAGCCAGTCGCCCGACCGGTCACCGGTGAATACCCGCCCGGTCCGGTTGCCCCCGTGCGCGGCGGGCGCAAGACCGAGGACCACGATCCGCGCGGCAGGGTCGCCGAAGCCCGGCAGCGGCCTGCCCCAGTACTCCTCGCCCGCGAACGAGGCACGCTTGACCCGAGCCACCTCCTCGCGCCAAGCCACCAGCCGCGGGCAGCGCCGGCAGCAGACGATCTCGCGCTCGAGCGCAGCCAGCTGCGACGCCGTCACTTCGGCGGCAGCAGGCCGAAGATCATCCTGTCGATCACGGGCGCGAGCTCGAGCACATCCGCCGGGACGCCGAGACGCACCTGGCGCGAGACGAGCTCGACCGCCGCACCGACGACCGCGAACGCATCGTCCGGGCGACTCGAAGCGCCCGATCAGGCCCGCGGCGCGCAGCCGACGCGTTCTCGGCGTCGAGCAGGTCGGCGAACAACTGCAGGATACGGTCACGCTGCTGGGCGGCTCTCAGGCCCGGCGCCGATGATCTCGACCAGCAGCGTCTGCGCGAACTCCGGGTGCTCGGAGAGCGCGGTCAGAAACGCACGCGTGCCGGCCCGGATCCGCTCGCGGGCGTCTACTCGGCGCATTGCGCGCCGCGGTCGCCATCCCCTCGCGTAGCAACGCTCGGCGGCGAGATCGAACAGCGCCATCCATGCACTCCTCCTTGTTGGTGAAGTGCTCGTAGAAGGTCGCCTTCGACATTCCGGCGCGACGGCTGATCGACTCCGAGCTGGTGCCGGCGTAGCCGTTGCGCGCGAACTCCTGGGCGGCGGCGCGCAGCAGCCGCTCGCGCTGCATCGGCCGGCGAATCTCTGGCGGCGGCGCGTCCTGCCCCTCGCCGCCGTCATCTCACGCCTTCAGCGCGCGCCCGTAGTGGCGCTCGTAGTACTCGCGGTAGGCGCCGGAGCGGATCGGCTCCCACCACCACCCGTTGTCGCGGTACCAGTCGACGGTCTGCTCGAGCCCGTCGTCAAACCGCGTACGCGCCTGCCACCCAGCGCCTGGAGCTTGGCGCACGACAGCGAGTAGCGCCGGTCGTGGCCCGGGCGGTCGGTCACGTACTCGATCTGGGACTCGTCGGCGCCCGTCAGCGCCACGATCCGGTTGACGACCTCGACGTTCTCGCACTCGTCGGGGCCGCCGCAGTTGTAGACCTCGCCGGGCTCGCCGTGCTCGAGCACGTGGCCGATCCCGCGCCCGAAATCCTCGACGAACAGCCAGTTGCGGACGTTTCGCCCGTCGCCGTAGACGGGGAGGTGGTCACCGGCAAGCGCGTTGAGGATCATCAGCGGGATCAGCTTCTCGGGGTACTGACGGGGGCCGTAGTTGTTGGAGCCCCGGCAGACGAGTGTCTGCAACCCGTAGGTGTGAAAGTAGCTGGAGACAAGCAGGTCGGCGCCGGTCTTGGTCGCGCTGTATGGGCTCGACGGCGCCAGCGGCGAAGGTGCCACGTAGAACACAGAGCTTTACCCTCAAACTCCAGTATACGAGTGCGACGAGTGCGGCAGATCGTTCAGCAGTCAGCAATCCCTCGACCAGCACGCTCCCTCCTCAGCTCACGCTCCGTTGTACAAGAGTGACGAGTGCAACCGGCGGTTAAGCTCTCTGGCAGCACTACAAGTACGACGAGTATGATCGGTCATTCTAAAAAATGGCGGGTCTAGTCACACGCTTCTGCCGATATCCACCTCTGCTCGGGCTTGAATTTCGAGATAGGGGTGCGTAACTTGTGCTTGTGGTCGCGGTTACTACCGAGACAGCTTGTGAAGAGTGTGAAACACGCATTGGGGACATTCGGCGGTGACTAGTCTCCTGGCGTACTGTAGTACTAAAGCTTCGATAGATGATTCATCCCAGCCTGCTTGTGCCGCATTTGCGAAATCCGATCAAGAGGCCGAGGCGGAGAGCTACGTCAAGGTACGGTCATGGTCGGATGCAAGGTCTAGAGCTTCTTTGTTGTTATCTTGCCACTGCGCATCCTGGTCCTCA
>CAVPFS010000009.1:0-150290 GCA_963703825.1 uncultured Solirubrobacterales bacterium
GTCGTAGTTATCGCGGTACGTGGCGCGGACGCGCTCCTGGCCCTCGTCCATCATGAAGTTGACGTACGCGCCGCCGGCCGAGTACGGGTGAGTCGCATCCCAGTAGTTGACACACCAATCGCGGATCGTGTCGGCGTTCGCGGGATCTGGATCGACGCCGAAGATGACCTCCGCCCACCGCGAGTCGCGGTAGCTGAACGCGGTGTCCGCACTCCCGGTGTCGTGCACGGCGCCGTCGATCGGGTACAGGTGCATGGTCGAATGCATCGAGGGCAGCTTCTCACCCCATTCGAGGCGGCGTTCGGCCAAGTCGTCGGACAGCTCGTTGAAGAAGTCCGCCCGCCAGTAGCACTGGAGCCCCTTGGTGTAGAGCCCGTCGAACAGGCTCTGCAGGGCCGGATGCGGCACCGGACCGACGTGGTGCAACAATGGTGTGCCGACCTGTTTGACACCGGCCAGCAGGTCCGCCGCCTCCTGTTCTGAACCGACGATGCACCACATCACCGCGCAGACCTTGCGCATGTGCAGTTCGGCCGGGAACAGATCGACGGGCGGGACGGTCATCAGCGCAAAGAACCCGTTCACCAAGCGCGGCGCGGATGGGATGAACTCGCGGTAGAAGCGCAGTACCTCCCGGTCTGCTCGATCGGCCAGAAGGTCGGGCCGGCCATCAGGGCGGCGCCGGTAGGGTGCTGCGGAACTCAAAGCTCGGTGACGACGCCGAAGTTGCCGCCGCCACCGCGCAGCGCCCAGAACAGGTCAGAATGCTCGTCGGCGCTCGCGTGCACAGTCGAGCCATCGGCGAGCACCACATCGGCGCCGACCAGAATGTCGGTCGTCCAGCCCGTAGCGGCGCGTCAAATGGCCAAGGCCACCGCCCAGCGTCAGGCCGCCGACGCCGGTCGTCGAGATGATCCCGGAGGGCGTCGCACGTCCATACTCGGCTGTGGCCCGGCCGACCTCGGCCCAGGTGCACCCTCCGCCGACACGGACCGTGTTCGCGGCGTCGTCGACGACGACCTCTTTGAGGCCGGCGAGGTCGATCACGAGCCCGTCGTCGACGACACCCAGACCGCCGCCGTTGTGTCCACCGCCGCGGACCGCGATCGGAAGATCGTTGGCCCGCGCGAAGGCAATGCAACGAACCACATCCTGGGGCGCTGGTCGCACCGGACAATCAGCGCCGGATGCCTGTCGATCATTGCGTTGTGGACCGCGCGGGCCTCGTCGTAGCCGGGATCGCCCGGCCCGGTGATGCGGTCATCGAGATCAGCGAGTTCGCGACGTGCGCGCTCGACCAGCGGTGCGGTGGCGGTCATCCGGTCCTCCCGGTGTAGATCATTTCTGGGCCCATAATTTGCCCCGGGCAAGAAACTACGCGACGAGAACTGCTCTGTCATGACCCGTTCTGACCGATCTCGGCCCCACCCGGGGGTGACTCTGACGCTTAGGGATGATCAAGTCTGACTATTCGTGCTGGGGAGCATCTACACGATGCTTAGGCTGCCGGGACCGCTTCGCCTAAATCCATCGTTCCCGTTCGCCGGCCGCGCGCGCGAACTGGCGACGCTGGCGATGCTGACGCCGCGGGTCCAGGGACAAGGCCTTCAGCTGGTGATGATCGGCGGCGAAGCCGGCTCGGGCAAGAGCCGGCTGGTCCGCGAGTTCGCGCGCGAAGCCTCCGACGGCGGCGCCCTGATCCTCTACGGGGCATGCGACTCGGTCGTTCGTCGTCCGTACCGCCCATTCGTGGAGGCGCTCGAGCAGCTCGTGCGCGACAGCGATCCATCGGTGCTCCGAGCCGAGTTCGGCCCCGAGGGCGGCGAGCTCACCAGGCTGCTCCCCGAGCTACCGGCGTCGGTCGGTCAGTTGGCCGCCCCCATCTCCGCCGATCCCGACACCGAGCGTCACCGCCTGCATAGCGCGGTGAGCGATCTGATCGGCGCGGTCAGTCGCCGCCAGCCGCTGGTCCTCGTGATCGAGGATCTGCATTGGGCCGATACCCCGACGCTGTTGCTGTTACGGCATCTCGCACGCGGCGCGCCTGATGCCCGGGCCTTGCTCGTCAGCACTTTCCGGGACACCGACGCCGAGGTTCCGCAGCCGCTCTCCGCAGCGCTCGCCGACCTGAGACGCACGGAGGGACTCGCGCGCCTGCGCCTGACCGGCCTGACCACCGACGAGGTGTACGAGTTCGTCGCACGGGCATCCGGTGGGGAACCGGGAGCCGCACCCACGGACCTCGCGCGCGTGATCCACGACCTGACGGCCGGCAACGCGTTTCTGATGACCGAGCTGTGGCGCTCGCTGAGTGAGACCGAGGAGGGAGCCCGATCGTTGGCGAGGGCGGCGGCGGAGGTTGGCAGTCCGGAAGGAGTGCGGGAGGTGGTAAATCAGCGAGTCGCGCGGCTGGGCCCATCGACGATCGCCGTGCTCGAGCTTGCGGCCGTCGCCGGACCCGAGTTCGAGCTCGAGACTGTCTCCGCCTCCACGCTCGCAGACGCCGACCTGCGTGCAGCGCTCGCGGAGGCAGTCGCGCACGGGATGATCGAGGAACTTCAGACCCGAGGGCTCGCCTTCCGCTTCACGCATGAGCTCGTGCGTCGCGCGCTCTACGACCGGATGCCCGGCCGGCGACGCGCGGAGCTTCACCTGCTGGTGGCCGATACGTCGAGCGTGGCCGGCGAGGTCCAGGTGCATACCCGGGGGTTCGCCGAGCTCGCCTACCACTTCGGCGCCGCGGCGCCGATCGACGGCCCGCAGCGCGCCTGCGAGTACGCACTACTCGCCGGACGGGCAGCGTTTCTGGCGCTCGACTTCGACGAAGCGCAGGCGCGCTTGGAGGCGGCGCTCGAACTCGGGGTCGAGGATCGCCGACTGCGTGCCGAGACCGAGGTCGAGCTCGGGGACGCGCGCTTTCGCGCCGGCCGGTCCGACTCGGCGCTAGCCGCTTACCGGGAGGCCGCCCAGATCGCGCGCGAGCTCGGCAACGGCGAGCTGCTTGCCCGGGCCGCGATCGGCTTCGAGGACGCCTGCTGGCGGCCCGGGATCACCGACGAGGGCGCGGTCGAGCTGCTCGAGGAGGCCGATCGCACGCTCGGAGCGGACTCCACCCTGCGCGTGATGCTGCTCTCGGGGCTCAGTCGCGCCCATGCGTTCGCCGGCGACTTTGAAGCGAGCGTAGCCGCCGAGGAGCGGGCTCTGATCACGGCCCGCGCACTCGGCGATCAGCTGGGTCTCGCGACCGTCCTGATGCGGTCCTTCTGGTCCCATCCCGAGCGCGACGCGGCGCAGACGGTCGAAGCGCTGTCAGAGGCACGCGTCGTGGCCGAGGAGCTCGGTGAGACCCAGCTGCAACTCGACTCAATGTCCTGGCGGATCGCATTGCTGATCGAGATCGGGGACCTGCGTGCCGCGCTACGGGAACTACCCGAGGTCCACGCACTCGCACTCCGCGAGCGCCAGCCGTTCGCGCTTCACGTCACCGAGCATTACGCGTCGACTGTCGCGCTGTGCTTCGGGAGCCTCGACGAAGCCGAGGCCGCGGCGCGACGCTCGCACGAGTGGAGCCAGCTGCTCAGCGGCCGAGCCGCGACCGGGATCCACGGGATTCAGATGTTCAGCGTCCGGCGCGAGCAGGGCCGGTTGGCCGAACTTGCGGTTCCGCTCAGGGCGTTGAGCGAAACCGAGCTCGTGCAGAACGCGTGGCGACCCGGTTACGCCGCGCTGCTCGCCGAGCTGGGCATGGAGGCAGAGGCGCGCCGCGAGCTGGCCGGCATCCGTGACCGCGGCTTGGACGAGCTGCGGTCGGCACTGTGGGTCGCCTCGCTGTCGTATCTGACTGACGCGTGCGCGGCCGTCGGTGACGAGGCGATGGCGGCTCAGGTGTACCCCGAGCTGGCGCCGATGGCGGGCGGCAACCTTGTCGTCGGCCACGGAGTCGCCTGCTACGGGGCGGCCGATCGATACCTCGGCCTGCTGGCGGCGACGCTCGGCGATCACGCCCGCGCGGCAGACCACTTCGAGCAGGCACTGGCGCTCAATCGGGAGATGGGCGCCACCACGTGGGTGGCGCATACGCTCTACTCGTTCGGGCGGGCGCTGCGGATGCGGGGTCGCGGCGCCGACGCGGACCGGGCCTCGGAGTTGCTGTCCGAGGCGGCGATGCTGGCGGAGCGAATCGGCCTGCCGTCATTGCTCGCCCGCGCCAACGCGCTAGGCGCTCGCGTGGAACGCGAACGGAGCTGGCCAGACGACCTGTCCGGACGGGAGGTCGAGATCCTACGGCTGGTTGCAGCCGGGCACAGCAACCGCGAAATTGGCGCGCAGTTATTCATCAGCGGCCACACGGTCGCCAACCACGTCCGGAACATCCTGCGCAAGACCGGCGCCGCGAACCGGACCGAGGCAGCCGGCTACGCCTACCGCCACGCCCTGTTGCGCCGCGACAGCGACCGGTAGGATCGGCCCATGCCCATGTACGTGATCGAGCGGACCTTCGCCGAACAGCTGGACCCGAGCAGCGATGACGTGCGGCTGATCGAGGAGGTCAATGCAGACGAGGGCGTCAACTGGCTGTTCTCGTTTTTGAGCGCCGACCGGCACCGCACCTATTGCCTCTATGAGGCGCCGAATGCCGACGCGATCATCGCCGCCGCCAAACGGGCCGGCCTTCCGGCCGACGTTGTGACCGAGGTCACCCGGATCACAGCCGATACGTTTAGCTGACGTGGATCGGGACGAGCTGCGCGCGCTCCAGGCGCCGCTGAAGGAGCAGTACACGGCTGAGCCGCAGGCGGCGCTTGTGACGCTGTCGGCTCGCGGCACGCTCGACGACGGGATCTCCTGCTCGGTCCAGACCGGACGCGCACTCGCGCAGGCCGGCCTGCACCCCGCGACCGGCGGCGACGGCTCGTTGCTGTGCTCGGGAGACATGCTGCTCGAGGCGCTGGTGGCCTGCGCCGGCGTCACGCTGCGGGCAGTCGCAACCTCGCTCGGGTTCGAGGTCGAGGGCGGACGGGTGCTCGCCGAGGGCGACCTTGACTTCCGTGGCACGCTCGGCGTCGACCGTGAGGCACCGGTCGGCTTCTCGGCCATCCGCCTCTCGTTCGAGCTCGACACGCAAGCCGACGAGCAGCAGCTCGCGACGCTGCTGGCGCTGACGGAGCGCTATTGCGTCGTCTACCAGACGATCGCCCACAGCCCGGGGCTGTCGGCGACGGTAACCAGGGCTTGACGGCTCGCTCCGGCCGGTCCTCCGGAGCGAGCCTCGCAGGGCATTACTCGGGGTCGTACTTGAACGAGATGCCGAGCCGGACCCGGTAGTTGAGGACGCCGCCGTCCTGGATCGTCAAGTCCTGGCGGATCACCTCGGCGATCCGCAACTCGCGCACGCTCTTGGCGGCGGTCTCGACAGCGACCCGCGCCGCCGCCTCCCATGACTCGCTGCTGACACCGACGACCTCGGTGACGCGGTAAACGCTATCGGCCATTGGACCTCCTGCAGTCGGGGATATCTGCCTTGCACCGCAGTCTTACAGCCTGTCTGTACCGCGTGGCAATACTTTGGGACCGCTGCGGGAGGGCGCGGTAGCGCCGGTCAGGGGAGCCAGCCGTCGCGGTACGCGACCTCGCGGTCGGGCGACAGATCGGCGTACGCCTCCCGCGGGCTTCGGGTTTCGTGCTTGACGCCGGCGCGGTGACGCTGAGCGAGCTCGGACTCCGGGTAGACGACGTCGTCTGTCAGGCGAGTGCCGACGGCAAGCACCGCGCATGGACCGTCGCCGGCACCGACGAACACGTGCTCCGTCCAAGCCGGGCAGTGGACGAAGTCCCACGCCTTGAGGTGGCGCTCCTCGCCCTCGATCAGTAACAGGCACTCGCCGGCGAGGACCAGGAAATCCTCCTGTTCGTTCTCGCCGTGGTAGTAGCAGGCCGGCTGTCCGGGAGCGAGCACGCCGATGTTGATCCCGAGCTGCGGAAACCTGACGTCGCCCTCGAAGCGCGTGTAGGCGCCGAAGTCCCCCTCCAACCACCGTGCTTCGCGGGCGTTGAGCACAAACCAGCCATCGCCGACCGGCGCCTTGCCCTCACCGGCCTTCTGAAGTTGGGCCTCTGAAACCATCCGGCGATTATGCGCGGTCGAGCTCGATCCGCCAGCCGCGGTGCATTTCAGAGCGCCGCCAGTGCCTCGTTGAGCGTCTCGCTCGGCCGCATCGCGGCCGCTGCGCGCTCGGGGTCCGGCCGGTAGTAGCCGCCGATCTCGACCGGGGAGCCCTGCACGGCCGCGAGCTCTTCGACGATCCGCTGCTCGCCCTCGGCCAGCGTCTGTGCGAGCGGCTTGAAGCGCTCCGCGAGCTCCGGGTCCTCCTCCTGTTGCGCGAGCTCACGTGCCCAGTAGAGCGCCAGGTAGAAGTGGCTGCCGCGGTTGTCGAGCTCGCCCACCTCGCGAGACGGCGAGCGGCCCTCCTCGAGCACCGAGCCGGTCGCACGGTCGAGCGCCTGCGCGAGCAGCTTCGCCTTGCGGTTTTCGTCGGTGTCGGCGAGCAGCTCGAGCGACACCGCGAGCGCGAGGAACTCGCCGAGCGAGTCCCAGCGCAGGTGGTTCTCGCGGCTGAACTGCTGGACGTGCTTGGGCGCCGAGCCGCCCGCGCCCGTCTCGAACAGGCCGCCGCCGTTCATCAGCGGCACGATCGAGAGCATCTTCGCGCTCGTGCCGAGCTCGAGGATCGGGAACAGGTCCGTGAGGTAGTCGCGCAGGACGTTGCCGGTGACCGAGATCGTGTCCTCGCCCGCACGCGCGCGCGCGAGCGTGAATCGGGTCGCGTCCGCGACGTCGAGAATCTCGATCTGCAGGCCGTCGTGTCGAGCGCCGCGAGCGCGGGCCGGACCTTGAGCAGGAGCTCGGCGTCATGGGGCCGGGTGTCGTCGAGCCAGAAAACGGCCGGCACACCGCTCGCCCGCGCGCGTTTGACCGCGAGCTTGATCCAGTCCTGGATCGCCGCATCCGTGGTCTGGCACATGCGCCAGATGTCGCCGCGCTGGACTTCGTGCTCGAGCAGGGTCGCGTCGCGGTCGTCGACCACGCGGACGACCCCGTCAGCCGCGATCTCGAAGGTCTTGTCGTGCGAGCCGTACTCCTCGGCCTTCTGCGCCATCAGCCCGACGTTCGGCGTACTGCCCATCGTCGCCGGGTCGAATGCGCCGTGCTCGCGGCAGTCGTCGACGGTCTCGGCGTACAGGGCCGCGTAGGAGTGATCGGGGATCACGAACTTGGTGTCCTGCTGCTCGCCGGCGGCGTTCCACATCTGTCCCGAGGCGCGGATCGCGGCCGGCATCGAGGCGTCGATGATCACGTCGCTGGGGGCGTGCAGGTTCGTGATCCCGCGCTCGGAGTCGACCATCGCCAGCGCGGGCCCGTCCGCGTATGCGGCCTCGAGCGCGGCTTGTATGCCGGTCCGCTCGCCGTCGTCGAGCCCCTCGATCGCGCTCAGCAATGCCGCCGATGCCGTCGTTGGCGTTGACCCCGGCGGCCTTCAGCGCCGGCGCGTGCTCGGAGAACACCACGGGAAAAATGCCCGCACCGCGTGGCCGAAGATGATCGGGTCAGAGACCTTCATCATCGTCGCCTTCAGATGGACGGAGAACAGCAGTCCCTGGCGCTTGGCGTCGTCGATCTGCTCGGCCAGGAAGCGCTGCAGCGCCGCGTGGCTCATCACCGCAGCGTCGAGCACCTCGCCCGCCAGCACCGGCGTGTCGCCCTTGAGCACGGTGACGGTCCCGTCGCCCGCAAGGTGCTCGATCCTGACCGTGGCGTCGCGCTCGGCGGTGACGGACTTCTCGGTGAAGCGGAAGTCACCCTCGCTCATCGTCGCCACGTGCGAGCGCGAATCGTGCGACCAGGCGCCCATCGAATGCGGGTGCCGGCGCGCGTACTGCTTGACCGAGTCCGGTGCCCGGCGATCGGAGTTGCCCTCGCGCAGGACCGGGTTCACGGCGCTGCCCTTGACGCGGTCGTAGCGGGCGCGAGCCTCGCGCTGCTCGTCATCGGCCGGCTCGTCCGGATAGTCGGGGAGCTCGAAGCCGTCCTTCTGGAGCTCGGCGATCGCCGCCTTGAGCTGGGGCGCCGAGGCGCTGATGTTCGGGAGCTTGATGATGTTCGCCTCGGGCGTGCCGGCGAGCGCGCCGAGCTCGGCGAGCGCGTCGGCGACCCGCTGCTGTTCGGGCAGGCGATCGGCGAACTGGGCCAGGATGCGGCCGGCGAGCGAGATGTCGCGCAGCTCGATCTCGACCCCGGCGGCGGCCGCGAATGCCTCGACGATCGGCAGCAGTGACTTCGTCGCGAGCGCCGGCGCCTCGTCCGTGTGCGTGTAGATGATCTTCATACCGGCCAGCACCCTAGTCGGTCTCGATGCTCTAGGTTCCGGCGCGCGATGGCGGTCGAGGTCACCCTGTTCACGGATCCCGCGTGCCCGTTCGCATTCTCCGCCGAGCCCGCTCGGATCCGGTTGCGCTGGCACTACGGCGACGGGCTGCGATGGCGGCTGGCGATGATCGTGCTGACGCTCGAGGCCGGCGAGGCGGAGAGACTCGCCGAGGGAGCGCCGGGGCTGCAGCGGCGCTACGGGATGCCGATCAACCCAGCCCCGTATGCGCGTGCCGCTTCGTCCGAGCCCGCCTGCCTGGCCGTGGTCGCGGCGCGGCTGAATGCGCCGGCGGCCGAGGCGCGACTGCTGCGCGCGCTGCGGGTGCGGACGATGGCCGGTGGCCTGCTCGACGACCCGGAGCTGATCGCCGGGGCCGCCGCCGACGCCGGGCTGGCGCCCGACGAGGTGCAGCGCTGGATGCGCGAGCCGGCGACGCGCGCGGCGCTCGACGAGGACATCACGGCCGCGCGCTCTCCCTCGCCTGCCGCACGAGCCTTGAACCACAAGCTCGGCGGCCCCCGCGAGCAGCGCCGCTACACAGCCCCGAGCTACGAGCTGCGGCGCACCGACGGCCGCGCGACCGCGAGCCTGCCTGGCTTTCACCCGGTCGAGGCCTACGAGGCCGCGATCGCCAGCATCGCGCCCGAGCTCGAGCGCAGGCCGCGACCGGCCGACGTCGAGGAGCTGCTGGCCTGGGCGTCCGTGCCGCTGGCGACCGCCGAGATCGTGCTGACGATGCAGCAGCCCGAGGCCGAGGTGCGCAGCGCGCTCGCGCGAGTGGCGGTGCCGACTCCGGTCGGAGCTGACCTCTATTGCGGCGATTTAGCGGGCCCGCCGCCGGTACGATCTGACGCGTGGAGCGCCGGATCGTCTACGTCTCGAGGCTGACGCGGCTGCCGCTGCTGGGCGCCGACGGAGCCCAGATCGGGCGCCTTGTCGACGCGGTCGTCGATCTCGGCTCCAAGCCCCCGCGGGTCCATGGCGTGGTGGTGGCGGTGCAGCGGCGGCGGGTGTTCGTGGGTATCGGGCGGATCGGCGAGATCGGCAGCGACGGCGCGCGGATGCGCCGCGGGTCAGTGAACCTGCGCCAGTTCGAGCTGCGCGACGGCGAGCGACTGCTGGCCGGGCAGCTGCTCGGCACGCGGCTGAAAGGAGGCCGTGTGGTCGACATCGGCCTGGTCGAGACCCCCGACCGGCCCGGCTGGGAGGTCGCGACGGTCGCGCTGGCCGGTCGCCGGGTTCCGGGGCTGCTCCGCGCGCCGGACGTGATCGACTGGAGTCAGGCGGGCGAGCTGTTCGCGTCCGACCGCTCGCTCGATCACCTGGCGGCTGAGCTTGGTGGGCTGCATCCGGCCGAGATGGCAGACGCGATTCGGAGGTTGCCGCTCAGCCGCCGGCGGGTGCTGGCCGCGAGCTCGAGGACGACCGCTTCGCGGACCTGCTCGAGGAGCTGTCCGAGGACGAGCAGGTAAAGCTCGTCGAGGGGCTGGACCCTGCCCGCCTCGCGCGGGTGCTCGACGAGATGGAGGCAGACGACGCCGCCGACCTGCTGGGCGAGTTCTCGGCCACCCGCCAGGCCGAGCTGCTGCACGCGATGGACCCCGAGGAGGCCGAGCCGGTGCGCCGGCTGCTGAGCTATCAGCCAGACACCGCCGGCGGACTGATGACCCCGAGCCGGTCATCCTGGGCCCCAACGCGACGGTCGCCGAGGCGCTTGCGCGAGTGCGCGATCCGGGGCTGCCGGTGCCGCTCGCCGCCGCGGTATTCGTCGCTGCACCGCCGCTCGAGACCCCCACCGGGCGTTATCTGGGCAATGTCGGTATCCAGCGGCTGTTGCGCGAGACCCCGAGCAAGCCCGTCGAGCCGCTGCCTCGACGAGGACGTCGAGCCGGTGAACGTCGATGTCGGATCGCGAGGTCGCCGTGCAGCTGGCCGCCTACGACGTCGTGTCGCTGGCGGTGATCGACGATGCCGGCAGTCTCGTCGGCGCGGTGACGATCGACGACGTGCTCGACCGCGTGCTCCCCGCCAACTGGCGAGTTACGCTGTCGCCGAGCTGATGGCGCGAAACGACCTCAGCACTCCGCGGGGCACGCCGGGCGGACCCGTCTACGATCCGGACGCGTTCGGGCGCTTCGCCGAGCGCCTGGCGAGGTTCCTCGGCACCGGGCGTTATCTGGTCGCGCAGACGCTGATCGTGATCGTGTGGATCGGCATCAACGTGGTCGGGATCGTGCGCCGTTGGGACCCGTACCCGTTCATCTTGCTCAACCTGGTGTTCTCGACCCAGGCGGCCTACGCCGCGCCGCTGATCCTGCTGGCGCAGAACCGCGCGGCTGACCGCGACCAGGTCGAGGTCGAACGCGACCGCGAGATGAACGCACGCTCGCTGGCCGAGACCGAGTTCCTCGCGCGCGAGATCGCGGCCGTCCGGCTGGCGGTCGACCGCAAGGCCGACCGCGACGACATCGTAGAGCCGCTCGAGCGGCTGGCGCAGCTGATCGAGGGCGTGACGACGGTCGAGGATGAGTAAGCCCGCCGCGAGCGCTCCGAGCCGGTGGCGAGTAGGGTTTCGCCGGGGCCGTTATCGGCTTCGGGGTTCGGTTGTCCAGCGAGGGCACGTCATCAACTGAGATAACGCGGGGTGTCACGGCGCCGGGTTCCGGCGACGCTGAGCTCGTCGCGCGCTGCCGGGCGGGGGACCAGGACGCGTGGCGGACGTTGGTGGCGCGCCACGCACCACTCGTCAATGCGATCCTGCGCGGCGCCTTCAGGCTCCAGACCCACGATGTCGAGGACGCCTTCCAAGAGGTGTTCACGCGGCTCTACATTCGGCTGGGGAGCATCCGGGAGGAGCAGGCTTTGCGTGGCTGGATCGCCCAGGTGACGCGCAACGTGGCGCTCGACTGGCTGCGGCGGGCAAGCCGCGAGGTCCCGACCGGCGACCCGATCGACGAGCGCGCGTTCGAGGAGCCGCTGCGGGCCGTCGATCAGGCGCTCGGCGTCCGCGCCGCGCTGGCCGAGCTGCCGGAGCACCAGCGCGAGATCCTCGACCGCTTCTTCGCCCGCGACGAGAGCTACCAGACGATCGGCGAGGCGCTTGGGATCCCAGCCGGGACGATCGCGAGCCGGATCTCGAGAGCGCTCGTCGCGCTGCGGGCCGAGTACGAGCGCGACTGACGCGCCGGGCGGCTGAATCGCTGTACCGCGAACTCCTGCGGGAAGATCGCGAGCCTGCGGTCCGTCTTTGTATTACATGCAAGATCCGCTACACACGGAAGCCGCGCTGGTGGCAGCCCTGAAGTTGACCGCCGGTCCGCCGCAGGCGTGGATCGAGGCAGCCGCCCTGCTTCCCAGCACGCTCGGCGAGCTGAACCAGATCGAGCGCGCGGTCGCAAGCCCCGGTTTCCGCGAGCGCTTCGCCCGCGATCCTCGTGCTGCCGTCCTGCAGGCGGGGCTCGAGCCGTCTGACGAGCTCGTCGCAGCGCTCCGCTTCGAACTCAGTTAGACCGCGGCGCGGGCCCGCGCCCGATCGGTCTCGGCGGCCGCGACGATCGCGCCCGCGCGCTGGCGGCGCTCGTCGTCGGGCAGCAGCGCCAGGTTGATGTCGACGAGCGCGGCGGCCGCGCGCGTCGCCGCCGCCGCGAGCTCCGCGGCACCGGCCGCGTCTGGCCGCACCGCGGACTCGCAGCGCGTCGCGATCTCGGCGGCGAGCGAGGTGCAGTCGGCGCCCGCCGCGGCGATCGCCAACAGCGTGTCGGCGGCGGCGATCAGCGCCGCGCGGAGGTTGGCGTCGCGGCCGGTCGCCCCGGGGCTCGGCGGCGCGGCGAGCGCTTCGCGCGCCGCGGCGTATGCGCGTGCGTTGGCCGCGCCGGCATCGCTCGATCGCTCGCGCAGGGCCGCCGCCTGGATCGCGGCGCCGCCCGCGTCGGGCCACTCGGCGAGCGAGCCGCGCGCGAGCGCCTCACACGACCCGGCCGCGAGGCTCACGACCCCGGCGGCGACGACCCCGGCCCCCTCGGTCGGGTCGGCGAGCGCGAGCCGGCTCGCGATCTGATCCAGCGCTAGCGGTGTGTCAGTCACTCGAGCCCGACAGCGGGCACGAGCGCGTCCGCGGCCGACTCCGCCTCTGCCAGCTGGCCGTCGATCAGCGCCAGGCCCGCGTCCCAGAAGCCGGGATCGGTCAGATCTACACCGACGATCGTCGCCAGCTGTTCGGGCGAGCGCGAGCCGCCTGCGCCGAGCAGCTCGAGGTAGCGCGGCACGAACGCCCCGCCCTGGTCCAGATAGCGGGCATAGATCGAGAGCGCCAGCAGCTGGCCGAACGCGTACGCATATACATAACCAGGGGCGGTGAACACGTGGCTGATGTAAGACCACCAGCAGGTGTAGCCCTCGGTCAGTTCGAGCGTGTCGCCGTAGAGCTCGGTGTTGGCGGCGATCCAGTGCTCGCCGAAACGCTTGACTGACAGCTCTCCCTGCTCACGGCGCTCGTGGTGCACGGCGTCCTCGAAGCGGTGGATCGCCACCTGGCGGAAGACCGTCGCGACCGCATCGTCGAGCTGGTGGGCGAGGAGCGCGAAACGCGTCTCGGGCTGATCGGCGAGCGTCAGCAGGTGCGCCCGCAGCAGCGTCTCACCGAACACCGAGGCGGTCTCGGCGACCGTCATAGGAGTGCTCATCTGCACCAGCCCCTGCGGCGTCGCGAGCCGGTAGTGAAGACCGTGTCCGAGCTCGTGCGCGAGCGTCAGCACGTCGCCAAGCCGCCCCGCGTAGTTGAGCAACACGTACGGGTTGGCGCCCGGAACGGTCGAGGCGCAGTAGCCGCCCGGCACCTTGCCGGGGCGGATCTCGGCGTCGATCCAGCGTTGGTCGAAGAACATCGCCGCGTGGCGGCCGAGCTCGTCGGAGAACTCACCGTAGACCTGGAGCACGAGCTCGTGCGCCCGCTCCCAGCCGATCCGGTCCGGCGCGCCCGCCACCGGCGCCAGCCGGTCGTAGTCGCTGAGGCGCTGCACCCCGAGTGCCCGCGCCTTGATCTTCGACCACCGCTGCGGGATGTCGTAGCGCGAGACGACAGCCTCGACGAGTGCCCTGACCGATTCGTCGGAAGCCTCGTTTGCCATGTTCAGCGCCGCCAGCCAGTTCGAGTAGTGGCGCAGCCGGTCGTCGAGCGCGTGGTCGGCTAGCAGCACGTTTAAGACCTGGGCGCGCGTGCGCAGGCCGGGCTCGAGGCCGGCGCTGATCGCCTCGG
The DNA here is from genome assembly GCA_963703825.1 of uncultured Solirubrobacterales bacterium. Classification (GTDB taxonomy): domain Bacteria; phylum Actinomycetota; class Thermoleophilia; order Solirubrobacterales; family Solirubrobacteraceae; genus Palsa-465. The sequence goes on from CAVPFS010000009.1 coordinate 13,681, forward strand.
CCGCGCGCCGGCGCAGCTCGCGGTCGGGGTCAGCCAGCAACGCGACCGCCTGCTCGAGGTCGAGCCGCGCGCCGTCGAGCTCGAACTCGAGCCCCGACAGCTGCTCGTCGAGCAGACGCCCCCAGGCGCCGGCGCCGGTGACGGTCTTCTCGGTCAGGATCCGCTCCTCGGGCTCGGACAGCCGGTGGGGGCGGGTCAGCCGCAGCAATCGCAGCGGATGCTTGAAGTGCTCGAGTTCGGGCGCCTCGAGCAACCGCTCGGCGTGCTCGTCGTCGATCGCGATCCATTCGAGGTCGAAGAACGTGGTCATCGTCTCGACCTGCGCCGCGATCTCCTCCAGCTCGCTCAGCAGAGCCCCGTGCTCGGGAGGCTCGGTGTCGGCGTCGAACCGAAGCGACGCGTACGAGAACGCCGCCGTCAACTCCGCCTGGACGCCCTCGAGCTGATCGAGCACGGCGCGAAGCTGCGCCGCGTCATAGCTCGCAATGCGCGATTTGTGGACCTGGGAGAAAGCCGTGGCGTGGGACAGCGCCCCCTGTCCCGCCGCCACGGCACCATCCGCACCGCCAGGCATCAGCAGGGCCAGATCCCATGCAATGCCGATCGCGTCTGTCGTCACGGGCGGATGTGACGTCGGCGACGGCGCGAGGGGCGCCGTCGCCTACGCATACGATTTAGAAGCGACGCTTCGCGTGCTCGCGGGCCGGCGCCTTGCTCTTGAAGTGACCCTCGACGTCGGGAGTGTCGTCGTCGGTCTCGTCCTCGGCCCGCTTGGGATGAAGGTGGCCCTCGACGTCGGCTTGCTCGTCCTGCTCGCCCTGCTTGCGCTGCTCGTCCTTGTCGCTCATCTGAGCTCCTTTGAAGTTGATTGCCGCTCGCCCTTTCGGCGTTCTAGCAAGAAGACGGGCGACGGACCGGAAATCTTCCGTACGTGACCAAGCACACACAAGCGCAGCATATGATCTCCAGGGATGGCCGAGGGCATCGAGGACGAGGAGCTCCCGGCCTGGTCACTGGATCGCGACGCGGCACGGGCCCGCAAACAGCGCTCGGATTGGCCGATGCCGGATCCACGCGCGTGGGCGTGGGGCGACTCGCGCGGCGCCGGGGTACGGGTCTGCATCGTCGACAGCGGCGTCGACGCAGATCACCCGTGGGTCGGCCCGATCCAGGGAGCGGTCGCCGTCTCCCAGGACGCCGACGGGGAGCTGACCGTCGTCGACGATCCCGAAGGAGATCTGTTCGGCCACGGGACAGCCTGCGCGGCGATCGTCCGCAAGCTGGCGCCCGAGTGCGAGATCCACTCGGTCAGGGTGCTGGGCGGCGAGCTGACCGGGAGCGGACCGATACTCCTGCACGGGCTGCGGTGGGCGATCGAGCAGCGCTTTGAGGTGATCAACCTCAGCCTCTCGACGACCAAGAGCAAGTTCGCGCCCGAACTGCGCGAGCTCGCCGACCGCGCCTACTTCCACGGCAGCATGCTCGTGGCTTCGGCGCACAACATGCCGGTCGAGTCCTACCCGTGGCGGTTCTCGTCGGTGCTGTCGGTCGGCAGCCACGCGGGCAACGAGCCGCTGGAGTACTACGTCAACCCCGAGCCGCCGGTCGAGTTCGTCGCTCCCGGGGTCGACCTCGAGCTGGCGTGGCTCGACGGGGGGACGATCAGGGCGACCGGGAATTCGTTCGCGACCCCGCACATGGCCGGGCTCGCGACCCTGGTGCTGTCAAAGCATCCGGGGATGACTCCGTTCGAACTGAAGACGGCGCTGCGAGCTGCATCCAATAACGTCAGGAGCGGGAAATGAGTGCGGACGATTCGTTGGGCGCCGAGGGGTTAGCGACCGAAGCCGAGCGCCAGGCGCTGCTCCAGGCGCTGGTCGAGATGACGCGTTCGGTGTTCGCGGCCAAGGCGTGCTCGATCATGAGCCATGACCCGGCTGGGCGCGAGCTGATCTTCGAAGCCGTCGCGGGCGAGGGGGCTGGGACGCTGGTCGGCCAGCGGATGCCCGACAACACCGGTGTCGCCGGCTGGGCGCTGGCATCGGAGGAGCCGCTCGCGATCGCCGACGTTAAGCGCGACCCCCGCTTCGCACGCGACGTCGCCGAGTCGACCGGCTACGTCCCGACCAACCTGACCGTCTATCCGCTGCTGCACGGCGAGCAGTCACTCGGGGTGCTGAGCGTGCTCGACCAGGGCATCAGCGAGCAGGTCGGGCTCGCCGACATGGACGTGCTGGCCCGGATCGCCAGCCACGCCGCGACGCTGCTGGCGCTGGTGCTCGCCGCGCGTCGAGCCCAGGAGGCCGGCGCCGGGACCGGGACCCTCTCCGGGCTCGAGCACGCGCTGGCGGCCGCGCCGGCCGGGCAGCGCGAGGCGGCGCTGACGTTGCTCGCGGCGCTGCGGCAGCTGCTGGCAGCGGGCTGACCGGCGGGTCACGGCGGGTCATGGCGGGTCACGGCGGGTCACGGCGGGTCATGGGCCCGAGGCTCGGACAGCGACTCGCGGCCCCGCGGGCAGCGACTCGCGGCCACTCGGACAGCGACTCGCGGCCCCGCGGCCGGCCACCGCCAGCGACTGATCCCGCTCCGCGCGGCTCGCGACCCGGCATGCGGAACGTGACAAATCCGGGGGCGGCCTTTGGATTTGGCGCAAAATCGCGGCGCTGCGTGCGCCTGGCGGCAAATCTGGGGCCGCGGTGCAGATTTGTCGCGTTTGGCATGGTCGCCGGGGCGCGTCGCGGGCGCACCGGGGGACGGGCCGCGCCTCGCGCGCGCGGCCGCGCCCGAACCCTCCCCCACCCACGACCGACCGACCGGTCAGCGGCGGCTGGTGCCCACCGGAGCCTCGTGACGGTTGTGAGCGCTCGCTCCGTTGGAGCCGCCGGCGTCCCGGATCCCGGCCGCGACCCGGGCGCCGAGATCGGAGTCGACGCTGGTCCAGTAGTGGACCACGCGCTCCTGCACCTCAGCCGTGACCGCGTTCGTCGCGTGACCCACGATGTTGGACGCCAGATGCTCACGGTCGCCTTCGGTCATCACCTCGCGCACGAGCGTGCCCGCCTGGCCGAAGTCGTCGTCCTCTGAGTGCAGGCTGTAGGCGTGGCGGATCATCTCGCCGCCTTGGACGCCCCAGATCGTGTCCATGAACTGCGGATCGGCCTGGGGGCCTCCGTGGCTGTTGGGCGCGTAGACCGGCTGGTCGCCGCTGTGCTCGTAGCGCATCGCGCCGTCCTTGTTGTAGCTGTGAACCGGAGACTTTGGGCGGTTGATCGGCAGCTGCAGGTAGTTGGTGCCGATCCGGTGGCGGTGCGTGTCCGGGTAGCTGAACAGCCGTCCGAGCAGCATCTTGTCAGGGCTCGGTCCGATCCCGCGGACCATGTTCGCCGGCTCGAACGCGGCCTGCTCGACCTCGGCGAAGTAGTTCTCCGGATTGCGGTCGAGCACCATCCGCCCGACCGTGATCGGCGGGTAGTCGCTGTGCGGCCATACCTTGGTCAGGTCAAACGGGTTGAACCGATAGTCAGGCGCGTCGGCGATCGGCATGATCTGCATCTCGAGCCGCCACTCGGGCGCATCGCCGTCCGCGATCGCGTTATAGAGGTCCCGCAGGTGGAAGTCCGGCTCCTCGGCGACCATCGACTTGGCCTCGCCGTCCGTGAAGTTCTCGATCCCCTGGACGGTCTTGAAGTGGTACTTGACCCAGAACTTGTCGCCGCCGTCGTTCTCCCACAGGAACGTGTGGCTGCTGTAGCCGTTCATGTTGCGCCAGGTGCGCGGGGTGCCGCGGTCACTCATCAGGATCGTCACCTGGTGCGCGGACTCGGGCGATAGCGTCCAGAAATCCCACTGCATGTCGTTGGAGCGCAGGTTGGTGTCCGGGAGGCGCTTCTGGGAGTGGATGAAATCCTGGAACTTCGACGGGTCGCGGACGAAGAAGACCGGCGTGTTGTTGCCGACCATGTCGTAGTTGCCCTCGCGCGTGTAGAGCTTGATCGCAAACCCGCGCGGGTCACGGACCGTGTCGGCGCTGCCGAGCTCACCGGCGACGGTGGAGAAGCGCACGAACAGCGGCGTCCTGGAGCCGGGCTTGAGGAAGTCCGCCTTGCAGTACTGGGTCACGTCCTCGGTGACCTCGAAGAACCCGTGCGCACCGCCGCCCTTGGCGTGCACTACCCGCTCGGGCACGCGCTCGCGGTTGAACTGAGCCATCTTCTGGATCAGGTAGTGATCCTGGAGCAGGATTGGGCCATCGGGACCCACGGTCAGCGAGTGCTCGTCGCTGCCGGCCGGAATCCCGGCGTCGGTCGTCGTGCGGGGTGGTTGGCGATCGCTCACGGGAACGCTCCTCTGGTCGGTCTAAACGAACGGGACGGACCGCCGGTCCCTCGTGTCGGGTCCCCCCTAACCGTTCAACGTACCCCCGGCTCCTCGGCGGCAATCCCCTCGTCGGCGCCCGTACCGTAAGTGACCTTGCGGGTCGGGTGGGTGACCGCCAGCCGGCGCTGAGCGTTCTCCATCAGTGACGACGACGGCGGCGAGGCGGTCAGCGCGTCGAGCAGCGTGTCGCCGGCGATCCGCTCGCAGCGGCAGTGGGTCAGCGCGGTCACGGTTGCCGTGCGCGGAATCCCCTCGAGCACGCCGATCTCGCCGAAGTACGAGGGCGCGGTCATCACCCGGAGCTTGTGCTCGGGGCCGCCGCGCTCGCCGCGGGCAGTGACCTCGACCTCGCCCTCGACGAGCACGAACAGCGCGTCGGCCGCGTCCCCCTCTCGCACGATCGCCGTCGCGGGCTCGAAGCCGACCTCGGACGCCGCCGCCGCAAGCCGCTCGAGGATCGGCCTGCTGGCGGTCGCGAAGATCTCGAGGCCTTCGAGCAACGCCACCTTCGGCTCGAGCTCACGGGCACGCTTGGCGGTCTGGCGGTCGATCTTGCGCAGCGCCGGATAGCCGGCGATCGCGACCGCAGACGGACCGAGGGCCATCAGCCACAGGGCGCCGTCGAGGCCCAGCGCCCTGACCGCGATCGGGGTCACGACGGTACCGAGCGCGATCGCGCCGAGCACGAAGAAGAAGAACACTCCGAACACCCGCGCGAGCGAGTCGGAGGCGACGGCGCGCTGCAGGGCGGTCACCGCCAGCACGTCGACGATCAGCGTCGAGCTGCCACGGAACACCTGGATCGCCGAAGCCAGGACCGGGGAGTGGACGACGACCAGCAGCGCCGTCGGCAGGCAGTACCCGAGCGCCCCGAAGAGGATGATCGCTCCGAGGCGTCGCGAGCCGGCGAGCTTGTTGACAGTCCCCGCGGCGAGCACGCCGCCGGCGCCGAGGCCGGCGAGCAGGTATCCGAAGCCCTGCGCGCCGGTGCCGAGCTTCTGCTCCGAGACACCGACGAACAGCACCGTGTCGGTCCCATAGACGAAGCTGACCAGCACGCAGTAGGCGACCAGCGTGCGCGCGGCGGCGAGACCGGCGATCGTCCGCACGCCGACCTTCATCTGCGCGATCGGCCCCGCGCGCCCGCCCTCGGTGACATCGACCGGACGGCTGCGGGCCCTGATCCGCGAGACGATCAAGGCCGAGATCGCGAAGCTCGCGGCGTTGACGGCAAAAACGAACGCGGGCGAACCGACCACGAGCAGCACCGCGCCGACCGCCGGGCCGGCGATCACGACCAGCTCGTCGATCGTGCTGTTGAGAGCGTTGGCCGCGGTCAGGTCGTCCTCGTCGACAAGTGACGGGATCGTGGCCGCGGTCGCGGGCTGGTATGCGACCACGCAAGCCGAGGTCAGGGCCGTGAACACGAGCGCGAGTGCCGGCGCCCCGTTGGCCGCCGCGACGACCGCCAACCCCGCTTGCCAGAGGGCGCACAGCAGATCGGAGCCGACCATCAGCCGGATCCGCTCGTAGCGGTCGGCGAGCACGCCGCCGTAGATGCTCAGCAACAGCTGCGGCGCGATCCGCACCAGTCCCGCGGCACCGACCCAGCCCAGTGAGTGGGTGCGGTCGAAGATGAACGCGAGCAGGGCGACGTTGTAGGCCCAGGTGCCGGTCGCCGAGACGACCAGCCCGCCGAACAGGAGCTTGACGTCGCGCTTGGCGAGCACGGAGCGGTAGCTGGCCAGCCAAGAGGCGATCCGTGCGCTGCCCATGCGGCGCCAGTCTATGGTCTGACCCCGGATGGATTCCGCCGTCTGACCCGAGATGGAATCCGCCGTCTGACCCCGGATAGAATCCGGCGCGACGTGGTTACCTGCTCGGCGTGCGGAACGGAGAACCGACCCGGGAGGCGATTCTGCGCGCAGTGCGGAACGGCTCTGTCGATCGCATGCCCCAGTGCGGCGCCGCCAACGAGCCCGGTGACCGCTTCTGCGGCGAGTGCGGCACCGCACTGGGAGATTCGGCCGCGTCGGAGTCGAACGGGCCGCAGGCGCCGGCCCCGGGAAGCGTTTCCGAGCGCCGGCTGGTTTCTGTGCTGTTTGCGGACCTGGTTGGTTTCACGACGCTTTCAGAGCACCGCGACCCCGAGGAGGTCCGCGATCTGCTGAGCCGCTATTTCGACCGCTGCCGCTCTTTGATCGGGCGCTACGGGGGCACGGTGGAGAAGTTCATCGGCGACGCCGTGATGGCCGTCTGGGGCACGCCGGTCGCACGCGAGGACGACGCCGAGCGGGCGGTCCGCGCCGCGCTCGCATTGACCAGCGCGGTTGCGCTGCTGGGTGACGAGGTAGGGATGCCCGGTTTGCGCGTCCGCGCGGGCGTGCTGACCGGCAACGCGGCAGTGGAGCTCGGCGCGGAGGGCGAGGGGATGGTGCTCGGCGACACGGTCAACACCGCCTCGCGGCTGCAGTCGATCGCCCAGCCCGGGACCGTGCTTGTGGACGACGTCACCCATCGCGCGAGCGAAGCCGCGATCGCCTACGAGGACGCCGGCGAGCACAAGGTCAAAGGCCGCGAGCAGCCGGTCCGCGCCTGGACCGCACTGCGGGTCGTCGCTGGAGCCGGCGGCGCGCGGCGCAGCGCCGGGCTCGAGGCGCCGTTCGTCGGCCGCGAGCGCGAGCTCACGCGCGTGACCGAGTCCTTCGAGGAGAGCGCCGAGCAGGGCCGCGCGCGCCTGGTCACCGTGACCGGCGAAGCGGGGGCAGGCAAGTCGCGGCTGCTGTGGGAGTTCTTCAAGTACATGGACGGCGTCGAGCGCGTGGTCCGCTGGCACCAGGGCCGCTGCCTCTCCTACGGCGAGGGGGTCGCCTACTGGGCGCTGGCCGAGATGGTGCGGGCCCGAGCCGGAATCGCCGAGGAGGAGGGGCCGGACTCCGCGCGCGCGAAGCTCAGCGAGGCGATCGCCCTTTACGTGACGGACGAGCGCGAGCGCCGCCTGGTCGAACCGCGCCTCGCCCATCTGCTCGGGCTGGAGCAGCGCACCGCATCCGATCGAGCCGACCTGTTCAGCGGCTGGCGCCTGTTCTTCGAGCGAATGTCCGACGACGCCCCGGTCGTGCTCGTGTTCGAGGACCTGCAGTGGGCAGACAGCGGGCTGCTCGAGTTCATCGACTACCTGCTCGAGTGGTCAGCCGACCGGCCGCTGTTCGTGCTCGCGCTGGGTCGGCCCGAGCTGCTGGACGCCAGGCCGGCCTGGTCATCGGACGCGATCTCGCTGGCGGCGCTCGCCGACGGGGCGATGCGTCAGCTGTTCGAGGGGCTCGTGCCCGGGCTGCCCGAGGAGCTGGCGATGCGGGTGCTGTCGCGCGCGGAAGGCGTGCCGCTGTACGCGGTCGAGACCGTGCGGATGCTGCTCGATCGTGGGCTGCTCGAGCAGGACGGCAGCCGCTACCGGATGACCGGCGACATCGGCGAGCTTGACGTGCCCGAGACGCTGCACGCGCTCGCGGCGGCGCGGCTCGACGGGCTGGCGCCGAGCGAGCGCGCGGTCCTCCAGGACGGTGCCGTGTTCGGGCAGTCGTTCACGCCGGCGGGCGTCGCGGCGCTGTCGGAGCGCTCGGTCGAGAGCGTGACCGCGCTGCTCGACGGGCCTGGTCGCCAAGCAGCTGCTCGGCTACAACGACGACCGGCTGTCCTCCGAGCGCGGCCAGTACCACTTCCTCCAGGGGCTGCTGCGGACGACCGCCTACGGGACGCTGTCGCGCAAGGACCGCAAGAACCGCCATCTCGCCGCCGCGCGGCACCTGCAGGAGGTCTGGGGCGAGGAGGCACCGGAGCTCGCCGAGGTGCTGGCGGCTCACTTCCTCGACGCCGCCGCCGCCGACCCTGACGCGCCCGACGCCCCGCGGATCCGGGCTGCGGCGTGCGAGACGCTCGCCGACGCCGGCGAGCGGGCGCTGTCGCTGGCGCTCGGCGCCGAGGCGCATGCGGGCGTTCGACCGCGCCGCCGAGCTCGCCGAGGACGACGCGACGCGCGCGAAGCTGCTCGGACCAGGCCGGACGCGCCGCGCTGCTGAACGCGGATTACGAGAGTGCCATGCCAGCGCCTGGAGGAGGCGGTGAAGCTGTTCGAGCGCGCTCGGCGACACAGCTCGCTGCGGCCCGTTCGCTGTCCGCGATCGCCCATACGCTGTTCATGCAGGATCGGCTCGAGGAGGCGATCGAGCTGGACCGCCGGAGCGGTCGAGCTGCTTGCCCGAAGCCAGCGCCGAGCAGGCCGCGGCGCTGGCCGCCCTTTCGCACCATCTGGCGTTCCAGAACACCGACTTCGCGGAGGCGCTCGGGGCCGCCGATGCGGCCCTGACCATCGCCGAGCCGCTGCAGGATTGGGGGACCGTCGTGCGCGCGTTCAACACGATCGCCGGCGTGCGCGAGCGGTCGGGCCGCCTCGAGGAGTCGATGGCCTTGCGGGAGCGGGCGCTGAAGCTGGCGCTCGACCACGATCTGACCCAGGAGGCGCGCTGCGCGCCTACAACAATCTCGCCGACGGTCCGCTGCAGCGCGACCGCTTCGCGGAGGCGCTGGGGCTCGCCGAGCCGGGGCTCGCGCTCGCCAAGACGCGCGGGGACCGCGTGTGGCAGCAGTTCCTGACCCTGATGGTGTCGACTGCGAATCTGGGGCTGGGTCGCTGGGACGAGGCGCTCGAGCTCGCCGAGGAGGCTCGACGGCAGCAGCGATCTGCTCCGCGCTGGCCTCACTGCCGCTGCTGGCGCGCATCCAGGCCGCCCGAGGCGAGATCGAAGCGCGTGCGTGACAGCTCGAGCCCGCGGTCGCCAGCGGCGAGCAGCAGCAACGACCGAGTACGCCTGGCCGGCCCGACCGTCGCACGGGCGATCGCGCTGAACGCGCTCGGCCGCCACCGGAGGCGCTCGACGCGGCGCTTGCCGGTCGCGCTGTCCGGCAGCGAGGTCGCCAACGAGGATCGCCGGGAGGGCTACGTGGAGGCAGGCCTGGCGGCGCTCGCGCTCGACGACCAGGCGACGTCGAGCGCCTGATCGAGTACGTCGCCGAGCTCCCGCCCGCGATGCGCTCGCCGCTGCTTCGCGCCGCCGCGGCGCGGTTTGCCGGGCTGCTGGCGCAACGGCGCGGGGACCTCGCCGTTGCCGAAGAGCGGCTCCTCGCCGCGACGCGCGAGCTGCGCGAGATCGAGGCGCCGTTCGTGCTCGGGCAGGTGCTGCTCGAGCACGCCGAGCTGCTCCAGGCCTGCGGGCGCGGCGACGAGGCGGCGCCGCTGAAGGCGGAAGCCACCGAGATCTTCGAGCGACTGCGCGCCACCCCCTGGCTGCAGCGAGCCCAGGCGGTCGGCGCCGGGTGACCGCATGAGTGGCCGGCTTCGTCGCTTGCAGCCGCGCCGTCGCGCTGGAGCCGTCGCGTGAGCGCAACGGCGATGGTCTCGTGCGGCGCGTGCGGTGCCCAGACGCCGGCCGGCAAGAAGTTCTGCATCCACTGCGGCACGCCGGTCAACCAATCGTGCCCGGCCTGCGGCGAGCCGGTGATGGCCGGGGCGAAGTTCTGCGCCGAGTGCGGCACACCACTGGGAACCGCAAATCCCGCGGTGATGGCCGCGGCGCCCGCGTCGGCGGCGGTCGTGTCCGAGCGACGCCTGGTCTCAGTGCTGTTCGCGGACCTCGTGGGTTTCACGACGCTGTCTGAGCACCGCGACCCCGAGGAGGTCCGCGATCTGCTGAGCCGCTATTTCGACCGCAGCCGGACGCTGATCGAGCGCTACGGCGGCACGGTGGAGAAGTTCATCGGTGACGCGGTGATGGCCGTCTGGGGCACGCCGGTCGCGCGCGAGGACGACGCCGAACGCTCGGTCCGAGCCGCGCTCGCACTGACGCAGGCCGTCACGCGGCTCGGCGAGGAGGTCGGGATGCCGGACCTCCGCGCAAGGGCGGGCGTGCTGACCGGCAACGCGGCCGTCGAGCTCGGCGCCGAGGCCGAGGGGATGGTGCTCGGCGACACCGTCAACACGGCGTCCCGGCTGCAATCGATCGCAGAGCCTGGGGCGGTCCTGGTGGATGACGTGACTCGGCGGGCGTCAGTGAGGCGGCGATCGCCTACGAGGACGCCGGCGAGCACCTGGTCAAGGGTCGCGAGCAGCCCGTCCGTGCCTGGACCGCGCTGCGGGTCGTCGCCGGAGCCGGCGGCGCGCGGCGGAGCGTCGGCCTCGAGGCGCCGTTCGTCGGCCGCGAGCGCGAGCTGCAGACCGTGATCGGCGCCTTCGAAGCGGGCGCTGAGGACGGCCGAGCGCGGCTGGTCGCGGTCGTCGGCGAGGCCGGCTCGGGCAAGTCGCGGCTGCTGTGGGAGTTCTTCAAGTACATGGACGGCGTCAAGGAGTTCGTCCGCTGGCACCAGGGACGCTGCCTCTCCTACGGCGAGGGCGTCGCCTACTGGGCGCTGGCCGAGATGATCCGCGCGCGAGCCGGGATCATCGAGGAGGAGGATCCGACGACCGCGCGCGAGAAGCTGCGCGCCTCGGTCGCGGAGTTCGTGACTGACGAGCGCGAGCGCCGCCTGGTCGAGCCGCGCCTGGCCCACCTGCTGCGCCTCGAGGAGCGTCCCGACGCCGACCGCGCGGACCTGTTCTCAGGCTGGCGGCTGTTCTTCGAACGGATCGCCGAGACCGAGCCGGTGATCCTCGCCTTCGAGGACCTCCAGTGGGCCGACAGCGGGCTGCTGGACTTCATCGACTATCTGCTCGAGTGGTCGGCCGACTACCCGATCTTCGTGCTGGCGCTGGGACGAACCGAGCTGCGCGACCGTCGCCCGGGGTGGGATCCGGTTGTGCTCGCGCCGCTGGCAGCCGGCAGCGTCGAGCTGATCCTCGAGGGGCTGGCGCCCGGTCTCCCGGACGACCTACGCGGCGAGATCGGTCAGCGCGCCGAGGGAATCCCACTGTACGTCGTCGAGACGATCCGGATGCTCCAGGACCGGGGGCTCCTGGTCCAGGAAGGCGCCCGCTACGTCGTCACCGGCGACGTCACCGATCTCGAGGTCCCCGAGACGCTGCAGGCGCTGGTCGCTTCCCGACTCGACAACCTCGACCAAGACGAGCGCTCGCTGGTCCAGGACGTGTCCGTGCTCGGGCAATCGTTCACCGCCGGGGCCGCCGCCGCGCTCAGCAAACGCCCGGAGCTGGAGGTCACCACAACGCTCGATCGTCTGGTGGCCAAGCAGGTTCTCGCCCGCGACGACGATCAGCGATCGCCCGAGCGCGGCCAGTACGTGTTCCTCCAGGCGTTGCTGCGAACCGTCGCCTACGGGACGCTCTCGCGCCGCGCCCGCAAGGCCCGTCACCTGGCGGCCGCCGAGCACCTGCGCGACAGCTGGCCGGGCGAGGCGCGGGACATCGCCGAGGTGCTGGCGGCGCACTATCTGGAGGCGATCCGTGCCGAGCCTGAGGCGGACGACGCAGCCGAGTTGCGCGCCAAGGCGAGCGAGACTCTCGCCGCCGCGGGCCGGGCGGCAGCCTCGCTCGCACTCGGACCCGAGGCGCAGCGTTACCTCGAACATGCCGCCGAGCTCGCCGACAGCGATCTCCAGCGAGCGGGCCTACTCGCCGAGGTCGGGCGCGCTCTGCGGATGAGCGGCGACCAGGCGGCCGCCGAGGCCCGGCTGCGCGAAGCGATCGAGCTGCACGAGCGCAGCGGCACCTCGCTCGGGGGACCGGCGGCGGTCGCGCTGGCGAGCATGCTCCGCCACCAGGGTCGCGCCGACGAGGTCCGCGCGCTGCTAGACAGCTTCCGCCCGCGTGAGGCCGCCGGCACCGATCCGGTCACCCGCGCCGAGGCGCTGGCCGAGCTCGGCGTCACACAAGTGTTTTCGGGCATGATCGAGGACGCGGGACCGCTGATCGAGGAGGCGCTGAGCGTGCTCGAGGACGAGCAGGCGTGGGCCCCACTGGCCTCGGTCCTGATCACGCGCGCCGTCTACCTGATCCTTTCGCACCGCAACCAGGAGGGGTACGGGGTGCTGCGCCACGCGCTGTTGCTCGCAGAGCGCTATGACATCCCGAGCGTCGCGATCCGGGCCCGCTTCAACATCGCCGCGATCTCGATCGAGCAGGGCCGGCTGACTGACGCCGTCGACGAGGTGGCCGCCGGACTCGTGCTCGCGCGCGAGCGCGGAGACCGTCAGTGGGAGCGTGCTCTGCTCGGACAGCAGATCGCGCCGCTCGCGCTCCTGGGGCGATGGACCGAGGCTGTCGGGCTGACCGATGCGCTGCTCGAAGGAGAGCTCGATGTCGACACGATGTCAGGCGCCGCGTTTCTGGCCGAGCTTGCGATCGCGCGCGGAGAGGACGACATCCTCGCCCGCTGCCTGTCAATCGCCGAGGAGCGTCGCGATGCGGAGGTGATCGACATCCGCGCCTCGGCGGGCATCGCGATCGCGCAGGCGGCGCTAGAGCGGGGCGACAGCGCGACCGTGCAGGCGATCGCGGGAGAGATGGTCGTGGTGCCGACGCTCGCAGCCGAGTACGTGGACAAGCTGTTCGAGCTCAGCATCGACGCGGCGATCGCGGACGGAGATGATGTGCTGATGGCCGAGCGGTTGGCATATCTACAGGCGCTGAAGCCGGCGCGGACGACGCCGCTGCGGCGGGCTGGCGCGGCACGGCTGGCGGCCGAGCTCGCCCACCGCCAGGGCGACGAGGAGGGCGTGATGCGCGCCGAGTTCGAGGCCGAGGCGCTGTTGCGCGACACGGGTGCCAAGCCCCAGCTGGCTCGCGCCCTGCTCGAACGCGCACGCCGCCGGGACGATCGCGGAGCGCTCGGCGAGGCGCGATCGATCTACGAGGAGCTCGGCGCGACCCGGTGGCTCGAGCAGCTCGACAAGGAGTTCGAGGTGGTGGCTTGAGCGCGACGGCCGAGCTGCGATGCCCCGCCTGCGGTGAGCTGACCCCGGCCGGGAGGTTCTGCATCCGCTGCGGCTCCTCGACCCAGCAGGCGTGTCCTGCTTGCGGCGAGCCGGTCGTGCCGGGGGCGAGATTCTGTTTGCAGTGCGGCACCGCGCTGGGCGATGGAGCCTCAGCGCCGCCGGCGACACAGCAGGCGGCGAGCGTGTCCGAGCGTCGGCTGGTGTCCGTGCTGTTTGCGGACCTGGTCGGTTTCACGACGCTGTCTGAGCACCGTGACCCCGAGGAGGTCCGCGACCTGCTGTCGCAGTACTTCGAGCGCTGCCGCTCGCTGATCGAGCGCTACGGCGGCACGGTCGAGAAGTTCATCGGCGACGCGGTGATGGCCGTCTGGGGCACGCCGGTAGCGCGCGAGGACGACGCTGAACGGGCGGTCCGCGCCGCGCTCGCGCTGACCAGCGCGGTGACGCTGCTGGGCGAGGAGTTCGGGATGCCCGGGCTGCGGGTCCGCGCGGGTGTGCTGACCGGCAACGCCGCGGTCGAGCTGGGCGCCGAGGGCGAGGGCATGGTGCTCGGCGATACGGTCAACACGGCGTCACGGCTGCAGTCGGTCGCCGAGCCGGGGACGGTGCTGGTCGACGACGTGACGCGCCGCGCCTCAGAGGCGGCGATCGCCTACGAGGACGCCGGCGAGCATCAGGTCAAGGGTCGCGAGCAGCCCGTCCGTGCATGGACCGCGCTGCGAGTGGTGGCGGGCGCCGGCGGCGCGCGACGCAGCGTCGGGCTCGAGGCGCCATTCGTCGGCCGCGAGCGCGAGCTCACGCGGGTGATCGAGTCCTTCGAGGCCAGCGCCGCGCAGCGCGGCGCCCGGCTGGTGACCGTGATCGGCGACGCCGGAGTCGGCAAGTCGCGGCTGCTGTGGGAGTTCTTCAAGTACACCGACGGCGTCGAGCAGATCATCCGCTGGCACCAGGGCCGGTGCCTGGCCTATGGAGAGGGCGTCGCCTACTGGGCGTTGGCGGAGATGATCCGTTCCCGCGCCGGGATCGTCGAAGAGGAGGATCCCGGTGCAGCGAGAGAGAAGCTGCGCGCGTCCGTGGAGGACTTCGTGCCCGACGAACGCGAGCGGCGCTTGGTCGAGCCGAGGCTCGCGCACCTGCTCGGACTCCAGCAACGCACAGCGACAGACCGCGCGGATCTGTTCAGCGGCTGGCGGCTGTTCTTCGAGCGGATCGCCGCCGAGGAGCCGGTAGTGCTCGTGTTCGAGGACCTCCAGTGGGCCGACAGCGGCCTGCTGGACTTCATCGACTACCTGTTGGAGTGGTCCGCCGATCATCCGATCTTCATCCTCGCCCTGGGCCGGCCCGAGTTGCTGGTGGCGCGGCCGGAGTGGAGCGCGACGGTCTCGTTGGAGGCGCTGAATGACGACGCGATGACCGCCCTGCTCGAGGGGCTGGTCCCCGGGCTTCCCGACGCCCTGGCCCAGCAGATCCGCGATCGGGCCGAGGGCGTGCCTCTGTACGCAGTCGAGACTGTGCGGATGCTGCTCGACCGCGGTCTCCTTTCCCAGGACGGGACACGGTACGTGGTCACCGGCGAGGTCGAGGACCTCGAGGTGCCCGAAACCCTGCAGGCGCTGGTCGCCGCTCGGCTGGACAATCTCGACCCGGCCGAGCGGTCGCTGCTGCAGGACGCGGCGGTGATCGGCCAGTCGTTCACACCGGCCGCGCTGGTCGCGGTGTCTGGCCGCCCGTTGGCGGAGGTCGGCCGCCTACTGGAGGCGCTGGTGGCCAAGCAGGTGCTCGCATACACAGACGACGTGCGCTCGGCCGAGCTCGGCCAGTACTCGTTCCTGCAGGGGTTGCTGCGGACGGTCGCATTGAGCACGCTCGCACGTCGAGACCGCAAGGCAAAACACCTGGCCGTCGCCGAGTACTTGAGGCAGTCGTGGGGCGAGGAAGCCGGCGACGTCGCCGAGGTGCTCGCCTCCCACTATCTGGACGCAGTCGAGTCAGAGCCGGATGCCGACGACGCCGAGGCGATCCGAGCGCTGGCATGCGAGACGCTCGAGGAGGCCGGCAGGCGCGCGATCTCGCTGGCGCTCGGCCCCGAGGCTCGACGCCACCTGACGCACGCGGCGACGCTCGCCCAGGACCCCGCCACCGAGGGCCGGCTGCTGCGCGAGGCGGAGCAGCGGCTCGCCTCAGCGGTGACCTCGACGACGCGCTCGAGCTGCTGACCCACGCCGCCGAGCTTTAGAGGCCGGCCTGGGGCGCGAGTCGGCGCTGGCCGACTCACGCGCGGGAGAAGCGCTGCTGATCAGCGGTCACGGCGAGCAAGGGCTCGAACGGGTGACCCGGGCGTATGCGGCGCTCGACGACGGACGCGACGATGAGGCGTTTGCCCATGTCGCGGCCGAGCTCGCGCGAGCGATGTTCCTCGTCGGCGACGACGAAGGCGCGCTGAGGATCGCCAACACCGGGCTCCGCGTGGCCGAGGCGCGGCGCCTGTCTCAGGTCGTGATCAGCCTGTTGAACACCAAGGCCAACCTGTTGTGGAGGCCGGCCACCCAGTCAAGGCAAGGCGCTTCTGACGCATGCGCTGGCGCTGGCGACCGAGCAGGACTTCGGCGCCGAGGCGGTCCGCAGCGCGTACAACCTGGCCGAGAACATGATGGCCGAGGCGCGCTTCGCCGACGCAGACGCCTTGCTCGACACCGGCCTGGCGCTCGCCCGTCGGCGAGGAGACCGCCTCGGGGAGCGACAGCAGCTTGCCCAGCGGACGTTCCTGGAGCTGTGCCTCGGGCGCTGGGACGAGCTGATCGAGCTCGTGGCGGGGTTGCGCGAGCACGGCGAGGACCTGTGGACCGTGCAGGCGACGCTGGCTCTGCCTCACGTGCTGGTCGCCAGAGGCGAAACGGCCGGGCTGCTGGCGATGCCGACCAGATCAGCCGTGCCACGGGTGGCGGAGAGTTCGAGGGCATGGCACTATCTGCGCGCGGATCATCGTGCGCGAGACAGCTGACCCCCTCGACGCCCTCGACGACGCGCGCGAGTCGGCGCTCTCCGCATTGCCGCGATCGCTGTCACACGCGCCGCTGTCGCTCGGCGAGGCAGTCGAGTGCGCGCTCGTCGCGGCAGACCGCGAGGTGATCGAGGAATTGCTCGGCGAGCGTCGACGCGCTGACCCCCGTCCAGCTGACGCCGCTACTCGATGCCGAGGCGTGCCGACCCGGGCGCGCCTGGCCGCCCACCGCGGACAGACGGTGGACGCCGAGCGCTGGTATAAGCGCTCGATCGACCTGTTCCGCGAGTTCGAGACCCCGTTCTTCCTCGCCCGGACGCAGGTCGAGTACGCCGAGATTGCTCGAGACCCGCAGGATGCTCGGGCGGCGCGCGAAGACGCGCTGCCGGTGCTCGAGAGGCTCGAGCGAGCGCCGTGGGTTGCACGTGCCCAGGCGAGGACCAGCGAGGCAGTCGCATGATCGTCTGTGCTGTCTGCGGCGCCGAGTCACCCGCCGGTCAGCGGTTCTGCGGTCAGTGCGGCTCGCCGATGGCCCGGGGCTGTCCGTCGTGCGGCGCCGAGAATCCGCCCGAGAATCGCTTCTGCGGAAACTGCGGCACGCCGCTCGCGGAGGGACTGGCGCCGGCGGCGGTTTTGCAGGCGACCGTGGGTCAGGCCGAGCGGCGTCTGGTCTCGGTGCTGTTCGCCGACCTGGTCGGCTTCACGACGCTATCTGAGCACCGCGACCCCGAGGAGGTCCGCGAGCTATTGAGCGGCTATTTCGACCGCTGCCGCTCTTTGATCGAGCGCTACGGCGGCACGGTGGAGAAGTTCATCGGCGACGCCGTGATGGCGGTCTGGGGAACGCCCGTCGCGCGCGAGGACGACGCCGAGCGGGCGGCGCGTGCGGCGCTCGCGCTGACCAGCGCGGTGACCGCGCTGGGCGAGGAGGTCGGGATGCCCGGGCTGCGCGTGCGCGCCGGGGTCCTGACCGGCAACGCGGCCGTCGAACTGGGCGCCGAGGGCGAGGGGATGGTGCTCGGCGACACGGTCAACACGGCGTCGCGGCTTCAGTCGGTCGCAGAGCCGGGCACGGTGCTGGTCGACGACGTCACCCGGCGAGCGTCTGAGGCGGCGATCGAATACGAGGACGCCGGCACCCACCAGGTCAAGGGCCGGGAGCAGCCCGTGCACGCCTGGCGAGCGATTCGCGTCGTCGCGGGCGTCGGCGGGGCGCGGCGCGGTGTCGGCCTCGAAGCGCCGTTCGCCGGACGCGACCGCGAGCTCGAGACGATCATCTCGGTTGCGGAGGACACGGTGCAGAACCGCACCGCCCGGCTGGTGACCGTCACCGGGGATGCCGGCACGGGCAAGTCGCGCCTGCTGTGGGAGTTCTTCAAGTACATCGACGGGATCGAGGAGCCGCGGTGGTGGCATCAGGGCCGCTGCCTCGCGTACGGCGAGGGCGTCTCCTACTGGGCGCTGGCCGAGATGGTGCGCAGCCGGGCCGGGATCACCGAGGAGGATGATCAATCGAGCGAGCGCGAGAAGCTGCAGACGACGATCGAGCGCTTCGTGACCGATGAAAGAGAGCGGCGCCTGATCGAGCCGCGGATGGCGCAGCTGCTCGGGTTCGAGCAGCGCGGAGGCGGTGAGGCGGCTGATCTGTTCAGCGGCTGGCGGCTGTTCTTCGAGCGGATGGCCGATGCCCAGCCGGTGATCCTGGCCTTCGAGGATCTGCAGTGGGCCGACTCCGGGCTACTCGACTTCATCGACTACGTGCTCGAGTGGTCGGCGGAGCATCCGATCTTCATCCTCGCGCTCGGCCGGACGGAGCTGGACTCTCGCCGCCCCAACTGGGGAACGTCCACCCGGCTGGAGCCGCTGCCCCGCGATGCGATGCTGGCGCTGCTTGACGGGCTCGTTCCGGGGCTACCGGCCGACCTCTCGAACCGGATCCTCGAACGAGCCGACGGCGTGCCGCTGTATGCGGTCGAGACCGTCCGGATGCTGCTCGACCGCAACGTGTTGAAGCAGGAGGGAAACCGCTACGTCGTTTCGGGAACGATCGAGGACCTCGAGGTGCCCGAGACTCTTCAAGCCCTGGTCGCCGCCCGCCTTGACAACCTCGAGCCCGGCGAGCGGGCGCTGCTGCAGGACGCGGCCGTGCTCGGGATCTCGTTCAGCCCGGCCGCGCTGGCCGCCGTCAGCGAGCGCCACGAGTCAGAGGTCAGGCGAACGCTCGATGCGCTGGTCGCCAAGCAGGCGCTCGGCCATGACGAGGATCCGCGCTCGTCCGAGCAGGGCCAGTACCACTTCCTGCAGGCGCTGCTGCGGACGATCGCGCTCGGCACCCTCGCGCGTCGCGATCGCAAGGCCCGCCACCTCGCCGCAGCCGAGTACCTGCGGCGAGCGTTCGGCGATGCGACCGATATCGCCGAGGTGCTCGCCAGCCACTATCTTGACGCGGTCGAGGCCGACCCGGGCGCCGCCGACGCCGACGAGATCCGCGGGCTCGCGCGCGAGACGCTGGCCCGGGCGGGCACCGCGCCGTCTCGCTGGCGCTCGGTGCCGAAGCCCGGCGCTACTTCGAACGGGCGGCGACACTCGCACGCGACGAACCCGAGCGCGCCGGCTTGCTCGCCGAGGCTGGCTCTGCTGCCGCCCGCACCGCTGACCGCGAGGGCGCGCGGACGCTGCTCACCGAGGCGATCACGGCGCTCGATGCCGCCGCGCGCGACGAGGAGGCCGCGCACACTCGCACGCGCTTGGCGTCCGTGCTGATCGCCGAGAACCGGCTCGAGCAGGCGCGCGAGCTGCTCGAGCAGGCCCAGCGGACCGCTCAGCGATCCGCCGGCGCTGGCCGAGCTCGCGGCCCGCCGCGCACAGCTCGCGTTGTTGACTAACGACTTCGATCGTGCGCGGGAGCAGGCCGAGCTGGCACTCAGCATCGCCGATCCGCGCGAGCTGCACTCGGTCATCGCCGAGGCGGCTATGACGAAGGCGATCGCCCTGTACTACGACGATCGCCTGACCGAGGCCGGAGCGCTGATGGAGCTCGGGCTCAGCGTCGCGTCGAAGGGATATCACCGAGCAGGCGCTGCGGGGCTACTACAACCTCTCCGACTACCGGATGCTGAGCGGCGACCCCGCGGAGTCCGCGCGCTGCTGCAACTCGGCGTCGCCCTCGCACGTGAGCGCGGCGACCGCTCCTGGGAGCGCGACCTGCTCGCCCAGGTGACGCAGCGCCAGATCTTCAGCGGCGAATGGGACGAGGCGCTCGCGCTCGGGCAGACGCTGCGCGAGGCGGCGCACGACGAGGCGACCCGAGTCTCGCTCGCACCGTGGCCGCTGATCCTCGCCGCGCGCGGTGAGCTGCCGGCGCTCGAAGAGTGGTGCCTACCGCCTGCCGAGCCGTCGGAGTGGCACGAGCTGGCGCTGATGGAGTCACTCGGCCGGGCGATCGCCCTGCGGGCCTGCGGCCGCGACGACGACGCGAAGCCGTTGATGGTCGCCGCGGTGCCAGAGCTCTCGCGGATCAACAACAGCACCAAGGCGCTGTTCATCGCCGACACGATCGACTCGCTGCTTGACTACGACCGGCCTGACCTCGTCCAGGTGCTGACGCCGGCGCCCGGGATCCGCGTCCCGGTCGGGATCGGGGGCCAGCTCGAGCGCGCGCGGGCCCTGCTGCAGCTGCGCAACGAGGAGGCGGGGCCGAGCAGACGCTGGTCGGCGCGGTCACGCGCCTGCGCGCGGCGGGCTCGCCGTTCCCGCTGGCGCGCGGTCTGCTCGATCTCGGAGTGCTGCTGACCCGCAGCGACCGTTCGCAAGAGGCCGCACCGCTGCTGCACGAAGCGCACGCGACCTTCGGGGCGCTCCGCGCCGGGCCATGGGTGCAGCGGAGCTGAGCACTTGCTCACGCCGGCCGCCGCATGACCTGGTCCGCCGTGTTCGCGGCCTTCGTGGCGTGTCACGTCGCGGGCGACTTCCTGCTGCAGACGGAGTGGCAGGCGGTGACGAAAGTCAGAGGGCTCGGCGATCCCGAGGGCCGCCGAGCGCTGCTCTCGCATGCGTCGACCTACACGCTCGCGTTCGTCCCGGTGCTGATCTGGGTCGCCGCCGACCGCAGCGTCGCCCGCGCGATCCTGGTCGCGGTGCTGATCGCGGTCCCGCACATCGTGGTCGACGACGGTCGCGCGCTGCGGGGTTGGATGCACAGCGTCAAGCACGCCCCGAACCCCGCCCCTGCCCTCTCTCTGATGGTCGATCAGAGCTTTCATCTCGTCTGCCTACTGGGTGCGGCGTTCGTCGCCGCGGGGTGACGCGGGTAGGTTTACGGCGTGCTCGGCTTACCCGACGGCATCGAGGCGTGTCTGTTCGACCTCGATGGCGTGCTGACCCAGACGGCCAAGGTTCACGACGCCGCCTGGAAGCAGACCTTCGACGAGTTCCTGCGCAAGCGCGACGGCGACGGTTTCAAGGAGTTCGATCCTGAGCGCGACTACGACGAGTACGTCGACGGCAAGCCGCGGTACGACGGGGTGCGCTCATTCTTGGGCTCGCGCGGGATCGAGCTCCCCGAGGGCGACCCCGACGACCCGCCGTCCGCTGACACGATCTGCGGGATCGGCAACCGCAAGAACGAGCTCGTCCTGAAGCTGATCAGGGAGCACGGCGTCGACGCCTACGAGGGGTCAGTCCGCTACTTGCACGCCGCGCGCGACGCCGGCCTGCACCGCGCGGTCGTGTCGTCGAGCGCCAACTGCAAGGACGTCCTGGTCGCGGCCGGGATCGAGGACATGTTCGAGGCCCGGATCGACGGGCTGGTCGCCGACGAGCGTCACCTGAAGGGCAAGCCGGCGCCCGACATGTTCCTCGCCGGCGCGTCGGCACTGGGGATCGAGCCTGCGCGTGCGGCTGTGTTCGAGGACGCGCTTGCGGGAGTCCAGGCCGGGCGCGCCGGCAAGTTCGGGTTCGTCGTCGGTGTCGATCGCGTGGGTCAGGCGCAGGCGCTGCGTGACCACGGCGCGAGCATCGTCGTCAAGGACCTGAGCGAGCTTCTGGACAAGGCATGATCGGCAGTCCGGCGTTCCCGGTCGCGCCCTGGGAGATCCGCGAGACCGAGCTCGACTTAGAGCGCCTGGCCGTGACGGAGTCCGTGTTCGCGCTCGCCAACGGTCACATCGGGCTGCGCGGCAACCTGGACGAGGGCGAGCCCTACGGCCTGCCCGGCACCTACCTGGGCGGCTTCTACGAGGTCAGACCGCTGCCATACGCCGAGGCCGGGTACGGCTACCCCGAAGATGGTCAAACCGTCGTCAACGTGACGAACGGGAAGATCATCAGGCTGCTGGTCGAGGACGAGCCGCTCGACCTGCGCTACGGGACGCTCGTCAGTCACGAGCGGGTGCTCGACCTGCGGGCGGGCGTCTTGCGGCGCGCACTCGAGTGGGAGTCGCCAACGGGGCGCCGGGTGAAGGTCTCCTCGACCCGGCTGGTGTCGTTTCACCACCGCGCGATCGCCGCGATCGAGTACCTGGTCGAGCCGGTCGACGCGGACTTCCCGGTCGTCGTCCAGTCACAGCTGATCGCCAACGAGCCATCGCCGAGCATGAGTGACGACCCGCGGGCGGCTGCGGCACTCGCGGCGCCGTTGCAGTCCGAGCTGTTCGGAGCGGAGGGCAATCGGGCGATCCTCGTGCACAGCACCAAGAAGTCCGGACTGACGCTCGCCGCGGTGATGGATCATCTGGTCGACGGCCCGCAGGGCACCCAGACCTCGTGTGAGGCGTTCGAGGACGTGGCCCGCTTCGAGGTGACCTCCGACCTCGAGCCTGGCAAGCCGCTGCGGATCCTCAAACTGCTGGCCTATGGCTGGTCGGCCGAACGGTCGCCGGCGGCGCTGCGCGACCAGGTCGCGGCCGCCAGCGCCGGGGCGCGCCACGCGCGCTGGGAAGGACTGCTGGCGGAGCAGCGGGCATACCTGGACAGCTACTGGGACCGCGCCGACGTCGAGCTCGAAGGTGACGCTGAGCTCCAGCAGGCGCTCCGCTTCGGGCTATTCCACACGCTCCAGGCGGGCGCCCGTGGCGAGCAGCGCGCGATCGCCGCCAAGGGGCTGACCGGACCCGGCTACGACGGCCACACCTTCTGGGACACGGAAATGTTCGCGCTGCCGGTGCTCACCTACACCGCGCCGCGCGCGGCCGCTGACGCGCTGCGCTGGCGCTACTCGACGCTCGACCTCGCCACTGACCGAGCCGCCACGCTGGGACTTCGCGGGGCGGCGTTCCCGTGGCGAACGATCCGCGGTCAGGAGTGCTCGAGTTACTGGCCGGCGGGCACGGCCGCGTTCCACATCAACGCCGCGATCGCCGACGCCGTCCGGCGCTACTACAACGCGACCGCCGATCACGAGTTCGTCCGCGAGGCCGGGCTCGAACTGCTCGTGCAGAGCGCCCGCCTGTGGCGCTCGCTAGGCCACCATGACTCCGCCGGCCGCTTCCGGATCGACGGCGTCACCGGCCCTGACGAGTACAGCGCGATCGCCGACAACAACGTCTACACGAACCTGATGGCCCAGCGAAACCTGCTCGCGGCCGCGGACACTGCCAAGCGCCACCCCCGCCACGCGGCCCGCCTGGAGGTCGGCGAGGAGGAGATCGCGAGCTGGCGCGACGCCGCCGCCGCGCTCGTGATCCCGTTCGACGAGACGCTCGGAGTCCACTCGCAGTCCGAGGGTTTCACCTCCCACCAGCCCTGGGACTTCGAGGCGACCAAGCCCGGCCAGTACCCGCTGCTGCTGCACTTCCCCTACTTCGACCTGTACCGCAAGCAGGTCGTCAAGCAGGCCGACCTGGTGCTCGCGCTGTATGTGTGCGGGGACTCGTTCAGCGACGAGGAGAAGGCGCGCGCGTTTGACTACTACGAGCCGCTGACAGTACGCGACTCGTCACTGTCGGCTTGCATCCAGGCGGTCGTCGCGGCCGAGGTGGGTCACCTCGAGCTCGCCTACGACTACTTCGCGGAGGCGGCGCTGATCGACCTCGACGATCTCGAGCACAACACCTCGGATGGGATCCACATCGCGTCAGTGGCCGGCACCTGGATCGCCGCCGTCGCGGGCTTCGGCGGCATGCGAGACCACGGCGAGCGGCTCAGCTTCCGGCCGCGGCTCGCCGGCTCGGTCACGCGCCTGCGCTTCCGGCTGATCTTCCACGGCTCGCGCCTGCTGGTAGACGTCGACCACGAGCGGGCCGTCTACACACTGCGCCGCGGCGAGCCGCTCGAGCTCGACCACTACGGCGAGTCGTTCACGGTCGCGGCCGATCAGCCGGTGACGCTCGCGATCCCGGAGCCGCAGGCGCGCCGGACGCCGCGCCAACCGCCCGGGCGTGAACCCGCGCGGCGCCGCGCGCCCGGCCGGTGATGCCGGCGTCCGGCTGACGTCCGGGTCCGGCTGACGCCCGGGTCCGGCGGCTCAGATCCTGTCGGGCGTGTCCAGCTGGCGCCAGATCACGGGCGTTGGTGGCTCGGTCACCCCGACTTCCGCCATCATCGGCCCGATCTGATCCATCGTGCCCTCGAAGAAGCCCATGAACGACTCGGCATCCGGCCATTCGTCGACGACGAGCAGCTCGCCGCCCGCGGCATTGGCGTAGAAGGCGTGCGAAATGCAGCCGGCGTCCCTGGCCTGGCTGGAGATCCGCATCAGCCGGTCCGGGTCATTTCCAACGAGCTCCTCGAAGCGAGCGGGATCGCCCGCCATACGAAGCGAAATCATCACTGACATCTCAATACCCCCTGTGGTGGTCCCTTTGAGTGACGCCGATTCGATCAGCTTCGGCGGGTGGGGTCAAGTTGCGAGCAGGTGCACGATCGCGGCGACCCCGACCACGACCACCACTCCCCGCAGCGCCGGCGGCGGCAGCTTGCGGCCGACCCGGGCTCCGATCACGCCGCCGATCAGCGAGCCGCCGGCGATCAGCGCCGCGGGTGCCCAGGCGACGTTGGCGGCGAACACGAACACGATCCCCGAGACGAGGTTGACCAGCCCGGTCAGCACGACTTTGACCGCGTTCAGGCGCTGGAGCTCATCGTCGACGGACAGGCTGAGGATCGCGAGCACCATGATCCCCTGGGCGGCTCCGAAGTAGCCGCCGTAGATGCCGCCAGCGAACACGGCCGCGGTCGCCAGCGGGCCAACATGCGTCCGAGTCCGCGGCCGCCGCTCGGCCAGCATCGCCGAGAGCCGCGGCTGAGCGACGATCAGGACCAGCGCGATCGCGATGAACACGGGCACGATCGCTTCGAACGCCGACGCCGGCAGGCTCAGCAGCAGGATCGCGCCGATCAGGCCGCCGGTGACCGAAGCGCACGCGAGATACAAGATCCGCTGCCGCTGACCGGCGAGCTCGCGCCGGTAGCCGTACGCCCCCGAGGCCGACCCCGGCACCAGTCCCACCGAATTCGACACGTTGGCGACCACCGGCTGATAGCCGAACGCGAGCAGCACCGGAAAGGTGATCAGAGTGCCGCTGCCGACCACCGTGTTGATCGTGCCGGCCGCCATCCCGGCCGCGAAGATCGCGATCGCTTCCAGGACGCTCATCGGAGCGGCCCGCGCGCTCCGGCGCTAGTCCCGCGCGCGCAGAGGGCGCAGCGCGGCCTCGAGGCGCACGAGCTCGTCGAGCATGTCAGAAGCCGCGCCGACCATCACGTCGTTTGCCTGGATCACCCGGTCGTCGTCGAGGAACTGGGCGACGAACGGGATGTTGACCGAAGCCCCGGTTGGCATCATCCGCAATGCGCTGACGACCTGCTTGAGCTGCTGGACGGCCCGCGTGCCGGCGGCGATGCCGCCGTAGGACACGAACCCGACCGGCTTGTAGGTCCACTCCTGGTTGAGGTAGTCGATCGCGTTCTTCAGCGCCGCCGGGTAGCCGTAGTTGTACTCGGAGGTCACGATCGCGATCGCGTCCGCCGCCTCGACGGTCGCACTCCAAGCGATCGTGTGCTCCTTGGTGTACTCGCGCAGCCGCGGGTGCTTGGGCTCGTCAAGCAGCGGCAGATCGAGCTCGAACAGGTCGGCCACCTCGATCTCAAAGCCGCCGTGCTCCCTCGCCCGCCCCTCGAACCAGTTGGCGACCGGTAGACCGACGCGGCCGGGGCGCGTGCTGGCGATCACGATCAGGAGCTTGGGACGCACGGCGCACCATCGTAGCCGCGGGCATCGACGGGGCGTCCGGGATAGGGTCGGTGCCGTGCCCTCGACGCCGCCGACCGCCGCCGACCTCCGCGGGCGCTTCGTCGGGCGACTGGCGATCGTCGAGCCGCTCGCCGAGGAGCACGAGCAGGGACTGATGCAAGCGGCCGGCGAGCCCGAGCTGTTCACCTGGATGCCGGTTGACATGGCCTCCTCCCAGGATGCGCTGCGTGACTGGCTGCAGGCGACGCTCGCCGCGGCCCGCGAGGGACACGAGGTCCCGTACGCGATCATCGACGCGCAGACCGGCAGGGTCGTGGGCTCGACGCGGTTTCTCGAGCTGCGCTTCGAGCACCTGCGGGCCGAGATCGGGTGGACCTGGCTCGCGCGCCCGGCGTGGTCGACCGGGATCAATGTCGAGACCAAGCTGCTGCTGCTCGGCCACGCGTTCGAGCACGCCGGCCTGCGGCGGGTCGAGTTCAAGACCGATGCGCGCAACGAGCGCTCGCGTGGCGCGCTGCTGGCGCTGGGAGCGACGTTCGAGGGCATCCTGCGCAAGCACATGGTCGTTCGCGACGAGGGGGCGCGCGACTCGGCGTACTACTCGGTGATCGACGACGAGTGGCCGGCGCTGCGCGCGCAACTCGCCCGCCGGGTCGACGAGCGCATCCGGGCCGCCTAGCGCGCCGCGGCTCTTTCGCGCCGTGCACAGCCGCGTGCGCATCGGCATCTCGAGCCGGCCGCCGTCGCGCGCGATCGCCGCGCCGACCGCCTCCAGCAGCGCCTCGCGCTTGGGCGCCTCGAGCAGCCGGATCTCCGACAGCGTCCCCAGCAGGGCCACGTACTCCGCCCCCGAGTAGACGACGGTGTACTCGTAGAAGCGCACCTGCGCGCCGTCGAAGCCGCCGGCATCGTCCACCTCCTGCTCCCAGTCGTCCTCGTCGACCGATTCGTTGGCCGGATGCAGAGGACCGTCGGGCTCGAGCTCGGGGACGACCTCGGCGTACACGCGGGCGAGCTCTGAACGCAGCCGCGAGACGCCCCACGCGGGCCGGTTCCAGAATGCCGCCAGCAGGCCGCCGGGTGTCAACGCCGAGCGGGCTCGCTGCAGGCGCGCCGCGGGGTCGAGCCAGTGCCACGCCTGGGCGCTGTAGAGCAGCGGAAAGCGCTCGCCGCCGGGATCCCAGCGCTCGAAGTCGGACTCGACGATCTCGACGCGCGGATATGGAGCGCAGTTGCGCCGCAGCACCGCGGCCATCTCGGCGCTCGGCTCGATTGCCAGGATCCCGGCCCCGCGGCTCGCGAACATCGTCGTCGCCTTGCCCGTACCGGCGCCGACCTCGAGTGCGCGCGGGGCCGCTTCCAGCGCGCGCGGGCCGGCTTCCAGGAGTGCGCGCGTGCGGCTTCGAGGAGCGCGGCCGAGGCCTTCGCCAGCAGGTCGTCGACCAGCGCATCGGGATACGACGGTCGGCTCCGGTCGTAGAGGTCGGCGACCTCGCCGAACAGGAGCCTTCTTGGCGTCGGCATGCCCGCCAGTCAACCAGCTCAGGCCCGGCGACCTGGGTCTAGGAACGCTCTCGTCCACTATGGACGATTCCGTTCTGAGAGACCGGCTGATCGACGGATGCCACCGCGGGTCGGCCCGCGCCGCTAGCCTGCTCAACGCGATGGTGTCCGTAACGCGAACAGGGGCGCGGGTCGCGTGCGCGCTGGCTGCCACGCTGATGCTCGCGGGGATCGGCACGGCGCAGGCGATGACGGCGCGCGACGTGACCCGTGCGACAACGGTGCGGATCGGCCGGCTGCCGAACGCGCTGCAGGGCGCCACGGTGGTCGGCCAGCTGGCCCCGAGCACGCGGCTCCACGTCACGGTGACGCTCAAACCCCGTGACCCCGCCGCGCTCAACGCCTACGCGCAAGCCGTCGCGACGCCGGGCTCGAGCGTCTACCACGAGTACCTGACGCCGTCGCAGTTCGCGCGCCGCTTTGGCGCCAGCCCGGCCGAGGTGCGAGCCGTCCGCGAAGGCCTCGAGGCCCGCGGACTGCGGCCCGGCCGGCTGAGCGCGGGAGCGCTTTCGATTCCGGTCACCGCAACCGCCGCTGCGCTCGATCGCGGCTTCTCGCTCTCGTTGCGCCACGTGGCGCTGCGCAACGGGCACCGCGCGATCGCCGCCAGCGCCGCCCCCGGGCTCGGCGCGACCGCCGCCGCCGGCGTGCAGGCGGTCGTTGGTCTCAACTCGCTCGCGGCGCCGCGGCCGTTGCTCGTCCGCGCGCACCTGGCGGTGCGCAGGCGGGTCCTGGCAGAGCACCACGTCGCCACTGGCGGCCCGCAGCCGTGCGCCGACGCACGATCGACCGCGAGCTCGCAGGGCGCCTACACGGCCGACCAAATCGCTTCGGCCTACGGCTTCTCGGGCCTCTACGGAAGCGGCGATTTCGGCCTCGGCACCACCATCGCGGTCTACGAGCTCGAGCCTGTCTCACGTTACGATCTCAGCCAATACCAGTCCTGCTACGGGACCAACGCTTCGATCAGCTACGTAAACGTCGATGGCGGCCCAGGCAACGGCGGCGGCAGCGGCGAGTCGGCGCTCGACATCGAGCAGCTGATCGGCCTGGTGCCGGACGCCAGGCTGATCGTCTACCAGGGCCAGACTCCCCCTCCGGCTCTCCCGGCTCGGGTCCCTACGACACCTTCAAGGCGATCATCGACGACGACAACGCCCAGGTGGTCAGCGTCTCGTGGGGCGAGTGCGAGCAGGCGCTCGGGTCAGCCGACGCGGCGGCCGAGAACACGCTGTTCGAGCAGGCCGCGGTCCAGGGGCAGACGATCGTCTCCGCCGGCGGCGACAGTGGCTCCGAGGACTGCTTTTCGAATACGACCGCCCAGACCCAGCTCGCCGTCGACGACCCCGCCAGCCAGCCGTATGTGATTGGCGTCGGAGGCACGACGCTGAGCGCCCTTGGCCCGCGACCCACCGAGAGCGTCTGGAACTCGGGCGGCAACCTCGCAAGCGCGCTCGTACAGCCCGGTGCGGGCGGCGGCGGGATCTCGAGCCTGTGGCAGATGCCGGCCGCCCAGCGCACAGCGGCCTCATCGCTCAACGTGCTCGCCCAGGGCATCACCGGCGCGCAGTGCGGCGACCCCGACGGCTACTGCCGCGAGGTCCCCGACGTCGCCGCCGATGCGGACCCGAGCACCGGGTACGTGATCTACTGGACCGCCGCCTCCAGTGGGCCCGGGCAGCAGTCGGGGTGGCAGGCGATCGGCGGCACCAGCGCCGCGGCGCCCGTCTGGGCAGCGCTGATCGCGCTGACTGACTCCTCGCACGGCTGCGCGAGCGGTGGCCCGCTCGGCTACGCGCTGCCGGCGCTGTACCGCGCCGCCTCGCACTCATACGCGTCCGACTTCAACGACGTGGCAACCGGCAACAACGACTTCACCGGCTCAAGCGGCGGGCTCTATGCCGCGGCGCCGGGCTACGACGAGGCGTCGGGCCTCGGGTCGCCCAACGGTGCCTCGCTGGCCGCCAGCCTGTGCCCCGACACCCTCCGGATCAAGCCGCCGAGCAATCAGCGGTCGGCTGCCCAGGCGTCCGCATCGCTTCGCCTGCGCGCCACCGACGTAGCCGGTGCCGTCGTCAGCTTCCGGGCGGTCGGGCTGCCATCGGGTCTGTCAGTGAACCAGTCGACCGGCCGAATCTCGGGGCGCGCGAGGCATCGCGGGACCTTCCACGTTGTCGCCGCCGCGCTCGATCCCGAGGGCTCGGTCGCCGCCAGCCGCTTCACCTGGACCGTGGGTGGCGCCGCGAGGGTCCTGGCGAGCTCGCTGACCGGCATCAGCGCCCGCAAGCCCCAGCTCGCGTTCACGGTCACCGCCGGACGCGGCTCGCCGGCGCTCGAGGACCTCACGGTTACGATCCCCAAGGACCTGACGCTCGGTACCACGAGAGGGTTGACAGTGACCACCCGCGGGAAGACCAGGCCGCGGTTTTGGGCGCACGCCTCGCACGGGACCTTGCAGATCCGGCTTCGGCGCGCGCTTGGGCGAGTTCGGATCACCTTGTCCTACCCGGCGCTGCGCGTCGCCGCCCGCCGTCCCAACGCCGCCGGGCGTGCGGGCCTCGAGCTGCTGGTCAACGTCACGGACGCGTCCAACGACGCGAGCCGGATTCGCGCACATGTTTAGTGCCTCGTGCTGCTGAGCGGTTCCTGTAGCGCCGAGCTGCCGTTCGCGATCGAGGCCTGCTGGGCGCTGGTCGCCGACGTCGAGCGAGCGCCCGAATGGCAGCGGACGCTCGAGCGCCTCGACGTCGTCGAGCGCGACGAGCGCGGGCGCCCCGTGGTCTGCGACACGGTCAGCGATGCGAAGCTGACCAAGGTCGCCTGCCGGGTGCGGATGGTCTACGACGAGCCGCGTGTGCTGAGCTGGAGCCGGCTCGAATCCGAGGATCTCGATCAGATGCACGGATCGTGGGAGCTCGAGCCGCTGGGACCGCGGCTGACGCGGGCCACATACGCGCTGGCGGTCGACCCAGGACCGATCGGCGTGCTGGCGAAACCGCTCGAGCGCGTGATCCGCCCGGTCGTGATCGGCCACCAGGCCAACGAGCTCGACCGCGCGCTGCGGTCAGCTCAGGCCGTGTAGCGGCGCGAGACCTCGCGCAGCACACCGATCATCGCTTCGGCCGCCGGCGCAGTTCCGGGCGCGGAGGGCGTCGCAACCGTGACCTTGCGCGCTGGGCTGCGCGGCGCGAGCTCGCGCACAACGATGTCGGAGTGGACCCGGGTCAGCGCCAGCCGCGGGATCAGCGCGACGCCGACGCCGGCAGCCACGAGTCCCTGGACGGTCTCGTAGTCGTCACTCTCGAACGCGACGTCTGGCTCGAAGCCGGCCGCCAGGCACGATCGCACGACATGGCGCGCGCACGGGCTCGAGGCCGAGGTCTGGACCCACTTCTGGTCGGCGAGGTCGGCCAGCATCAGCGGCCGCTTGGATGCGAGCGGGTGCGTCGCCGGCAGCGCCACATGCATCGGATCCTCGAGCAGCTTCACCGCCCGCAGGCCGGCGGCGAGTCGCTCGCGCGGGCCCGGGAACTCGAAAAGCAGCGCGAGGTCGAACTCCCCGGCCAGCAGGCGCGGCGCGATCTGCTCGGGCTCGTCCTCGGACAGCGTCAGCGCCACGTCCGGGTGCGCCTGGCGGAAGCGCGCGACCGCGAGCGGCATCAGCGTCGCGCCGGCCGACGGGAATGACGCGACTCGCAGGCGCCCCGCGCGGACGCCGAGCACTGCCTCGAGCTCGGCCTCGGCGGCCTTGACCTGGGCGAAGATCGACTCCGCGTGGTCGACGAGCGTGGCGCCGGCGGCAGTGGGTCGGATGCCGCGACGGTCACGGATCACGAGCACCGCCCCCGTCTCGGCCTCGAGCCGCGCGATTGACTGGGAGACCGCGGACTGCGTGTAGGACAGCGCCTCGGCCGCGGCCGAGAACGAGCCCCGCGAGACAACTTCACACAAGATCGCGAGCCGGCTCAGGCTGAGCATTAGCAAACCTTATCTTGATGATGACCAACATCACTAGGCCTGATAGGAGGCGGATGCGATCCTCGCGACGAAACTCCGCCTAATAGCGACCTTTTGGGCTGGGAGAGAGGGAATTGGCACCGCACGCGATCATCTCCTACGACGGCACGCCGGTCGATCACGACGCCCTGATGCTCGGGCAGAGGCTCGGCGACATCGGCGCCCGGCTGACGCTCGCCTACGTGCGTCATGCGGCCCGGGCGCGCTGCGACCAGGAGGCGCTCGCCGGGCACGAGGCCCAGATCCTGCTCGAGCGCGGCGCCCGGTGGCTCGAGGATCCGCAGATCGAGCGGCGCGTGGTACTGAGCGCGTCCACCGGCGAGGGCCTCGCTTGGCTCGCCGAGGCCGAGCAGGCCGACATGATCGTGTTCGGCTCCGAGTACCGCACGCCGGCCGGCCACGTGGCTCCGTGCCGCTCAGCCGAGCTGCTGCTCGAGCGCGGACCGGCTGCGGTGGCGATCGCGCCCGCCGGCTATCACACCTCGTTCGCGCAGCCGATCCGGCAGATCGGGATCCTCGCCGGCTCGGCCGACGAGGCCACGATCGATACCGCATTCGAGCTCGCCGAGCAGTTCGAGGCGACCGTCGTCGACACTGACCGTCAGGTCGACCTGCTGCTCGTCGGCTCGCGCCCGGAGGCGCCCGAGGGGCGCGTCTCGCTCAGCTCGCGCTCCCAGCACGCGCTCGGGGAGGCACGCTCGCCGGTGCTGATGATCGCCCGCGGCGCGCCGCTGCGGTTCTACGAGCCGCTCGTCACCGCTTAGGCGCTTCGGTATTACGCGCGCTCCGGGCGCGCTATGCCCCGGCTCGACTGAGGATCAGGTGGCTGTCGCCGAACTCGTGCCACAGGTAGCCCTGGTCGAGCGCCTGCTCGTATGAGCGTTGCAGCAACTCGTGGCCGGCGATCGCGGCGAGCATGTCCAGATGGGACGCCTGCGGCTCGTGCCAGCCGGTGATCAGGCCGTCGATCGAGCGGACCCCCCGCTCTGGGCCGATCACGAGCCCGGTCCAGCCCGACCCCGGAGTCACGATCCCCCCCGGACGCGCGACCGTCTCGAGCGCGCGTACGACGGTCGTCCCGACCGCGATCACGCGCCCGCCTGACGCGCGGGTCGAGTTCACCAGCCGCGCGGTGGCGATCGGGACGCGGTAGGACTCGGCGAACGGCGGCTCGTGGCGTTCGGGTGACGAGACGCCGGTGTGCAGCGTCAGCGGCGCGACCGCGACGCCGCGGGCAACCAGCTGTGTGATCAGCCGCTCGGTGAACGGCCGGCCGGCGCTCGGCATCTCCGCGCTCCCGGGCGCGATCGCGTACACGTTCTGGTAGGCCTCGAGCGGCCACGACCGATCCACGTACCCGTAGCGAATCGGCTCCCCGTGGACTCGCAGAAACTCCTCGACCGCGATCGGAGCGTCGAACTGCGCGAGCAGCAGGCGCGAGCCCGACGCGTACGGCGCCACCAGCTCGAGTGACGCTCCCGCATCGAGCCGGATCGTCTCACCGGCCCGGCCGCGCTCCGGACGCGAGCCGTCGTCACTGCGCAGTTCGATAACGCGCCAGCTCTCGTCGAGCTCGGGCGCGCGGGTCGCGAAGTGGACCCGGACCGCGGAGCCGTCGCTGCGCCGGGCGGCGACCGCCGCCGGGAGCGTCGCCGAGATGTTGATCACCACCAGGTCACCGCACTCGAGGAGCTCGGGCAGGCAATCGAAGCGCGAGTCGACGATCGAGCCGTTCTCGCGGTCGACGACCAGCAGGCGAACGGCGTCACGCCGCTCGCCGCGCGCCTCCGGCGGCGCTGTGGCCTCGAGCGCCTTCGGCAGCTCGAAGGCGAGCGCGCTCATCGAGCGGTCACCTGCTCGATCAGCTCGCTGGGCGCGGTAGCGCCCGCTCGGCCGGTCGCCGTAGATCAGCTCGAGCAGCCCGGGGACGCTGTCCTCCGGCGGCGGCCGGTCTGAGATGTCCTCGCCGGGGAACGCCTCCTGGTGCATCTGGGTGCGCATGTCGCCCGGGTCGACGGCGTAGATCCGCAGGCCGCGCTGCTCGGCGGCGAAGATCGCGGTCAGCTGCTCGAGGGCAGCCTTCGAGGATCCATAACCGCCCCAGCCGGGATACGGCTCGAGCGCCGCGTCGGAGGTCACGTTGATGATCCGCCCGTCGTCGGGGATCAGCGGCAGCGCAAGCTGCATCAGCGCCAGCGGGGCGTGGAGATTGACGCTGTACACCCGCTCCAGCTCGCAGGTCGGGTAGTCAGCCAGCTCGGGCTGGGGGCTGGGTCCGAGGGTGCTGGCGTTGTTGACGAGCAGGTCAATCCGGCCCGCGGCGGCGCTGATCAGCGCGCCTCGGTGCCACTCGTCAGCGACGTCGCCGGCCATCGCCTCGACGCTCGTCTGACCGCGCAGCTCGACGGCCGCGCGCTCGAGCGCCTCCGCGCCGCGAGCGTCGATCACAAGCCGCCAGTCTCTTTGTGCGAGCTCTCGCGCGAGCGCGAGGCCGAGACCGCGCGAGGCTCCGGTGATGATTGCTGTTCTCATGCCCGCCACGCTAGGCGCACGGCGGTCCCGCTTTCCAGAGGTAATTGGTCCTAGGACCTCGGCTGGACGAGGCCGCTCCGGACCGCCAGCAGCGCCGCCTGTGTGCGGTCGGTAACGCCGAGCTTCGATAGCAGATGACCCACATGGGTCTTGACGGTCTTCTCCGAGATCCCGAGCTCGAAGGCGATCCGCTTGTTCGAGCGTCCGGCCGCGATCAGCTCCAGCACCTCCTGTTCGCGGCGGGTCAGACTGTCGCCGTCCGGGGCTCGCGTCCGCGGCGCGCGACAGCGACCGCAGCAGCCGACCGGCGACGGTCGGCGCGATCATCGCTTCCCCGGCCTGCACGGTCCTGATCGCCCGCGCGAGCTCGGCGGGTTCGACATCCTTGAGCAGGTAGCCGTCGGCGCCCGCCTCTACGGCCGGCAGAAGCCGCTGATCGTCGAGGAAGCTGGTCAGCACGATCACGCGGCTGCGCGGGGAGCGTTCGCGCACCGCCCGCATCGCGCCGACCCCGTCGAGCTTCGGCATTACGAGGTCCATCAGGATCACGTCGGGCTCGAGCTTGGAGGCCAGCTCGACCGCCTCGGCGCCGTCGGACGCCTCGCCCGTCACCTCGATCCCCTCCTGCAACTCCAAGAACGTCCGCAGGCCCTCCCGCACGACCGCGTGGTCGTCGACGATCAGCACCGTGATCGCATCGCCGCTCACCTCCGCGGCACCTCGAGCCTGATCGTCGTGCCGACACCCGGGGTCGAGCTCAGCTCGAGCCGCCCGCCCAGCTCGCGCGCCCGCTCCTCCATCGACGTCAACCCGAGATGGCGCGAGCGCAGCTCGGGATCTTCGGGATCGAAGCCGAGCCCGTCGTCTGAGACCTCGACCAGCAACGTCTCGGGTTGGCCATCGAGGCGCACGACGACGCGTTGGGCAGCCGCGTGGCGGACCGCGTTGTGCAGCGCTTCGTGCGCGATCCGCAGCACCTCGAGCTCGCGCTCGCCGGCGGCGTCGCCGTCCCCGGTCGGGCGCCCGGGACAGTCGGCGTGCAGCTCGACTTCGATCCCGTGCACGCGCGAGAGCATCTCGATCTCCTTGCGCAGCGAGCCCTCGAGCCCATCCTGGGCGAGATCTGCGGGCCGCAGGCCGAGGATCAGCGAGCGCAGCTCAGCAAGCGCCTCGCGGGCGAGCTCGCGCACGCGGTCGAGTTGCACGCCGGCGGCGGTCAGGTCGCGGTCAAGCAACGTCGCTGCGGCCTCGGCGCTGAGGTTGAGGCTGAACAGCTTCTGGCTGACGACGTCGTGCAGCTCGAGCGCCAGTCGATTGCGCTCGGAGAGGATCGACAGCTCGCGGCTGCGTTCGTACAGCTCGGCGTTGGTGATCGCGATCGCGGCGTGCGCGGCCAGCAGCTCGATCACCTCCTGGTCGAACCGGTCGAACTCGGAGGCGCCCTCCTTCTGGGTCAGGTAGAAGGCGCCGATCACCTCGTCACGGGCTCGGATCGGAACCCCGAGGAATGTGCGCATGTCAGGGTGGCCGCGAGGCCACCAGCCCCGGAAGCGGGGGTCGTCGTGAATGTCGACCGTCCGGTAGGCGTCACGTGCCTCGAGCATCGCGCCGAGCATCCCGTGGGTGCTTGGGAGAGGCCCCATCGCGGCTACGAGCTCGTCACTCATCCCGGCGACCAGGAAACGCCTGAAGCCGCCGGCGCCGTCGGGAACTCCCAGCGCCGCGTAGCGCGCGCTCGCGAGCTCACGCGCCGCCTCCACGAGGCGCTGGAGGACCTCGTCAACCGAGAGTTGTGAAGCGACGGCCAGCACGGCGGCACTGACCGCCTTCAGCGCCGGGCTCAGTGACTCCGCCATCTCGAGGACGATAGCTTTGGATCGATGCCGCGACTGTTCTTCTGGACCCA
Source organism: uncultured Solirubrobacterales bacterium (assembly GCA_963703825.1). Taxonomy (GTDB): domain Bacteria; phylum Actinomycetota; class Thermoleophilia; order Solirubrobacterales; family Solirubrobacteraceae; genus Palsa-465. Next base: position 49,210 of record CAVPFS010000009.1, read on the forward strand.
GGTGGCAATCGTCGTGTTCGTGCTCGCCGGCATCGTGATCGCGATCACGAGGCTCGCCTGAGGCGCGGTCGCCTAGTTCGACGGTGGCTGGCTGGAGGCCGCCGGCGGCGCGGGTGCCGTCGCCGCGGCGGCGTCGACCAGTCCGTACCCGTATTGGGAGTTGGGCTTGCCCGATCCGAGCGCGACCGCCGTCTGCTCCAGCCGGGCGAGAATCTGGTTGGGAGTCGGATCGCGGCCGATGACGCCGCTGGCGATCACGAGCGCAGCGGTCGCTGCGACCTCGGGCGACGACATCGACGTTCCGATGTAGTAGTCGGGATAGCCGAACCTTCCCCACTGGGGAGGGTTGGTCAGCGTCAGCTGATAGATCGAGGGGAGGTTGCGGCCGGGGTGGCAGAACGGGTCTGAGGGCATCGACGCGTCGTCGCCGCCCCCGGGAGCGACGAGATCCAAACCGGGGCCCCCGTTCGAGTAATCGGCCAGGCAGACATCCTTGGTTGTCGCGCCGACCGAGATCACGTTGCGAACCCGCGCCGGGTAGGCAACCACGTCGCTCTGATCGTTACCCGAAGATCCGACGACCGTGACCCTGTGGGCGTGGGCGTAGTTGATCGCGCTGACGATCTGCGGGATATCGGAGGCCGAGGTCACGTCGTTGGGCAGAAACTCGAGGCTCAGGTTGATCACCTGGGCGTGGTGTTTGACCGCGTAACGGATCGCGCGGGCGATCGTCGACTCCTGTCCGAGGCCGCCCGCGTCGAGCACCCGGAGCGGCATGATCGTGGCGCCGTAGGCGATGCCGGTCAGAGCGCGGCGGTTGTTGGTCGCTTCGGCGACGACGCCGGCGACGAACGTCCCGTGGCCGTTGTGATCGAGCGGGTAGCGGTTGTGGGCTACGAAGTCGTAGGGGTCGACGAAGCGGGTGTTTGTGAAGTCGGGCGACTTGCGGAACTTGCCCCAGTTGCGGTACGCCACCCCGCTGTCGAGGATCGCGATCACGACGCCGCGGCCCCCGGCCGGCGGTCCGCGCGCAGGTTGGCCCATGCCTGCGGCGCATCGATTCCGACCAGCGGCAGCAGGTTCCACTGCATCCGCTCCCAGCCTGCGGGCTGGTGGGCGCGGCCGGGATCGTTGGGGTACCACGGTCCGGCCTCGCGCGCGATGAAGTTCGGCTCGGCGTAGGCGACGCCCGGCTGGTGGCGCAGCTTCGCGATCGCGGCCGGCACGCTCTCGCGCGCAGGGAGATGCAGGACGGCCGAGTCCGGCGCCGGCGGCGGACCGCTGGCGCGCGCGCCCATCCGCAGCTCGAAGTCGGAGGTGACGCGCGCGATCGGGCCGGCGCGGTACCCGACGAGCACCTCGTGGGGTACGTAGGCGCTGGGCTGGGGGCTTGGTGCCTGGGCCGGTGTGGTGGCGGCGGCGGCGGCGGCGGTGCGGATGGCGGTGGCTGTGCCTGGGCGCGCGCCCGTGTCTCGGCGCGTGCCCGTGCCCGTGGCCGCGCCGGTGGCGCTTGCGAACAGCACCAACCAGGCCGCGAGCGCGGCTCCGACCAGGCGCCTGAATGAAAGATGATCGCGCATCGAAGTTTGCCCTTATTGACGCGCCGGGTCCCGGTGGACGCCAGCTCCTTGAGACATCGGCGGGGACCCCAAAGTTGCTCCCGGTACAAACTACCGTCTTCGGTGGTGAGCTCTCACTTCTTCCCCCGCGACGAGTACTACATGCGCCTGGCGCTGCGTGAAGCGGCGCTTGCGCCCGAGCACGACGACATCCCTGTGGGTGCCGTCGTCGTGCGCGACGGCGAGGTGATCGGCGCCGGCCACAACGAGCGCGAGCTCCGCGAGGACCCGACCGCCCACGCCGAGACGATCGCGCTACGCGAGGCCGCCCGCAAGCTCGGCAGCTGGCGAGTGCTCGAAGCCGTGCTGTACGTGACCCTCGAGCCGTGCGCGATGTGCGCCGGTGCGATCGTGCTCGCGCGCGTACCAAGGGTCGTGTTCGGGACCACGGACCCGAAGGCGGGCGCTGCCGGCAGCGTGCTTGACGTGCTCGGCGAGCAACGGCTCAATCACCGGCCCCAGGTCCAGTCGGGGCTGCTGGCCGAGGAATGCGCGGACCTGCTGCGGGCGTTCTTTGCCTCGCGGCGCTGATGGCCGGTCAGCGCGCCGCGCACGCGCGCCCGCGCCGGCCATCGCCCCCACGCGCCGGCGGACATTTTGGAGCGACCCCCCGGCCTTTCGAGAGGGCTCGCTCTCCTGGATCCACCTGCTGGAACTGGCAGAGCACACCCCCCGCGGATACCCCACCGCTCGCTGAGAAATGTCCGCTTTCGCTGATCACGGTCAGTCGGCTTCCGGCCGGCGCTCGGCCACTCCAGGTCTCGCCGGAGCCCGAGCTTGCACTAACGTTGGCGCCGACCGGAGAGGTGGCAGAGCGGTTGAATGCGCCGGTCTCGAAAACCGGTATGGGCGGTTCCGTCCATCGAGGGTTCGAATCCCTCCCTCTCCGTTTCCGCGCCGCGGCAATCCTTGATTAGCGTGCGTGGAGCGCGAGGAGGCCACCTCCTACGTGCGATCGTAGACTAGGTCCCCGCCGGCATGCCGCGCTTAGCCCAGCCGTTGGGCGCGGAAAGCGGACTCCGTCCTGATTTCGGGCCGGTCGATTGCTACCGTGCGTCGTAGATGGCGCCACGCAGACCCAAGACGGCACCGGCCGCCGTTCCGCCGCCGCTGCACACGCTGGAGGCGGAGGTCATGGAAGAGCTCTGGCGCTCAGGTGAGGCTCCCGTACGAGCTGTCATGGAAGCGCTCAACAAGCGCACGACGAAGAAGCGCGCGTACACCACGTACCTGACGATCATGGCGCGGCTGCATAAGAAGGGCATGCTCCTGCGCCGTCGCGACGGTAAGACCGACTTCTACGCTCCCAGGCAGGACCGCGACGAGTACAGGGCGCTCCGAGCGCGCTCCGAGGTCGAGGGCCTCGTGGCGCAGTACGGCGATGTCGCGCTGCGTAACTTCGCGCAGCAGATGGCCGGTCTCGACCCGGCGCGGCGCCGCGCGTTGCAGCGGCTGGCGCGCCAGAGCTGACCTGGCCCAACTGCGCGTCGCTCCGGGCCACAGAAGCGTCCTCTCGAGGCTGTTGTCGATAAGGCCCAGCAGTGCGCGCCGACTGATGCCGTGCGCCTGTCTACTACGCTAAATCGTAGGTTGGCGAAATTGACGGGAAGGTTTCCGCGACGGCGGCGTCATGGGAAGTAGAAACACCTACTACGCCCAGTCGTGGGCGGTCGTATCTACGTCGATATAGGAGCTCTCCCAATGATGAAGCCCACACTATTTGCCTTCGCACCTCTTGCTGCCGCCGTGGCGATCGCCGGCTGCGGCGGTTCCAGCGGCGGCGGCAGTCACTCGCAAGCCGCGCCGAGCAAGACCGCCGGAAACGCCACGCAGACGGTCGCTCTCGCCCCCTCCAAGTTCGGCAAGATCCTCGTCGGCGCCAACGGCCGCACGCTGTACGACTTCGTGGCCGATAAGACGATGGCGAGCACGTGTTACGGCGCGTGCGCGAGCCTATGGCCGCCGCTCACGGTCTCAGGAGCCCCGAAGGCAGGCGCGGGAGTACGCGCCTCGCTGCTCGGCACAACCAAGCGAACCGACGGCGGGACCGAGGTGACCTACAACGGCCACCCGCTGTACTACTACGCCGGCGACAGCAAGCCGGGCGCGACGACCGGCCAGGACATCAACCAGTTCGGCGCCCTGTGGTACGTCCTCACGGCCAACGGCATGGAGGTCACCCATGGCTGAGCGAACCCGCACCCACTCGCTCACTGCCGCGCGAACGCTCGCCGCCATCGCGTTGCTTTTGATTGGTGGCATTCATTACCAGCAGTACCGCTACGCGTTCTACTCGGCCGTCCCGACGATCGGCCCGCTGTTCCTCGTGAACTTCATCGGCGCGACGATGCTGGGGCTGTTTCTCCTCGCGCCGGGAAAATCCAGGCTCGGACCCCTCGGCAGCTTGCTCGAGCAACTTGCGGCGCTAGCAGGCATAGGGCTCGCGGCGAGCGGGTTCGCGGCGCTGCTGATCAGCGAGCAAACGCCTCTGTTCGGATTCATGGAACACGGCTACCGGTTCGTAATCGTGCTCACGATCACATCCGAGGCCGTGGCAATCGCATTGCTGACGCTGTTCCTGGCCGGTGCGCGCTCACACTCGCAAGGACATGGAGCGGCACTCACGCAGAATCGAGCCGCTGCTAGGACGGACGGCGAGCCCATCAACCAACGATCTGTCGCGCCGGCGGCTGAGAGGTAACGATGCAAAAGCTCAACCACAGGGGACGACTTCGCCGAAGTCCTACTGCTCGACCAGGGCACACTCGCCGCCAAGGCTCGCGACGAGCTCGGTTGGGCTCCGACCAATCCAGGACTGGTCGACGAGTTCCGCCACGGCAGTTCCGCACGTGAGGCGAGCGCCGCCTGACCGCGGCTGGTCGCAGGTAGCCACCACCGGGGAGGCGGGTCGCCAGATCACAAAACAGGAGACACGATGATCCACTCTGAGATCACAGCAACGGAGGCGGCGGATCGCCTGGTTGTTCGCTGAGCGCAACCTCTACGTCGACTGGACCGAGACCCGGCCTTCACACCCGTAGCGCCAAGACCTCGCCACAGCCGCGCGGGAGCGCGCTCAGGAGCCACAATGGGGATCATGAGCGAAGACCGGCCTACGAGCGAAAGCCGTGACCACGGCCCGGTCAGTCGGGATCGGACGTCCGAAGAGTCCTTTGAGCCGCTCGCTGAGACGATCGCAGGCGAACTGCGCGCGGGAGGCCCAGCTGGAAGATCGGCTTGCGACGGCCGATGGTGCCCGTGGCGTCGCGGAGCTGATCGCCGCTGCGGTATTGGATCGTTTCGTGGTCGGACCTCGGCCGGCGGAACGCGCTGATGACCACGTGGGTCGAGTGACCCCAGCCGACGCGGGTGTCATCTTGGAGGTCCGGGACCTGTCAGTTGTCTACGGCACCAAGACGGCCGTCGACGGCATCAGCCTTCAGATGACCCGTGGTGAGATCTTTGGGCTTCTCGGTCCCAACGGGGCCGGTAAGACGAGCACGCTGAGCGCGATCGAGGGTCTGATCAAGCCGCGATCCGGGGGGGTGTTCTTGGATGGTGTTGACATCCGACGCCATCCTTCGCAGGCGAAGGCCAGGATGGGCGTGCAACTGCAGGCGACCAGCTTCCAGTCGCAGCTCACGATCAAGCAGATCGTGAGGTTGTACGCGGGGCTCTACGGTGCCCGGCTGTCTGACCTCGAGATCACTGCAGGGCTGCAGGAGATCGGGCTCGAGGGCGAGGCGAGCAAGCCGTTCAAGCAGCTGTCAGGAGGGCAGCAGCAGCGCCTCTCGCTGTACGTCGCGGTCGTCCACGATCCTGCGCTGCTGCTCCTGGACGAGCCAACGGCCGGTCTCGATCCTCAGTCGCGTCGTCAGCTCTGGGGTCGGATCGAGCACATCCGACAGGAGGGCGGAAGCATTCTTCTGACCACCCATTCGATGGAGGAGGCCGAGGCCGTGTGCGATCGGGTCGCGATCATCGACCACGGCACGGTGCTGACCTGTGAGACACCGCAGAACCTGATCGCCAAGCACCGGGACGACCCCGAGGTTCGCAAGGTCGCCCACGGCGAGGTGACCCTCGAGGACGTGTTCATCGGGCTCACCGGGAGCGAGATCCGTGAGTAGCTCTCAGCCGACCGCGGGACCGCCGCTCCAGCTCATTATGAGTTCGCTGCTGCGGGCTGACTTCGCCGTGCTCCTGAAGAACCGGCGGGCGCTGCTGATCAGCGTCGCCCTGCCGATCTTGATTCTCGTCTCGACGAACTCGGGGAAAGCCACGCACAGCTTCGGGGGATCGCTGTACATCATCGGGTTGGCGGTCGCCCTCGGACTCGTGTCCAACTCGATCCTGGGCTACGCGCTAAACGTGGCCCGCGACCGGGAGCAGGGCGTGTTCCAGCGTCTCCGCGTCACGCCTGCCCCTACATGGACGATCATGACCAGCCGGCTGGCGATGCAGGCGCTCGCGAACCTGCTGATCTCGGTGATCGTCGTGATCGTCGGAAGTCGGATTCACCACCTCTCGCTGTCGGCCGGCCAGTACGGACTGGTTCTCGCGGTTTCGATCCTGGGTGGTGCTGTCTTCCTCAGCATCGGGCAGGCGCTCGTCGGCCTGGTGAAATCCGCCGACAACGTCAATGCCGCCGGACGGGTGCTCATGCTCGGCCTCGTCCTGCTCTCATCGCTGGGTCAGAGCGGGGCGCTGGGCAGCACCTGGGAATCGATCGCGCGCTGGTCCCCCGTCGGCGTGGTCATGACGCTGTTCGCCGCGGTCCTCAACCTGTCCGCGTGGGACAGCCATGACTCGCTCTCCCTGCTTGTGTGCGCCGGTTACATCGTCGTGTTCGCCGCGATCGGCATCCGGTGGTTCCAGTGGGACGCTCGATGAGTCACGCCGAACGGTCCGTGGGTCGCTACCGCCCCCCGGCGGCCATCGTGGCGACGGCCTGCACGAGCCGGTCGACCTCGCTACCAGTCGTGTAGAGCACGATGCTCGCTCGGACGGCACCGCCGCTGTCACTGAGGCCGTAGCGACGTATCAGTTCGTAGGCGTAGTTGTCCCGTCCCAGACGGCGATGCGCTGTTGCCCTAGCCGCTCGCTCACCTCCTCGGGCGTGAAGCCGTCGACGAGGAAGGCCACGGTCGAGGTGCGCTGGCGCGGTGATCCGAGCAGGCGGACGTCGTCGATCGCCGACAGCCCGGTGAGGAGCTCGTCGAGCAGGCCGTGCAGGCGCGCTTCGATCGCGGTGAACGCGGCCAGGAGCCGTGCGCGACGGTCGCCCGCCGCCTCGGTGAGGCCGGCCAGCCAGTCGACAGCGGCGCGCACGCCCGCCAGAAGCTCGAACGGCGGGGTGCCGCGCTCAAAACGACTGGGCACGGTTTCGGGGGATGGGATCAGCTTGGCCGGCCACAGCTCCTCCAACAGGGCTGGGTCTGCGATGACCGAACCTGTGTGCGGGCCGCAGAACTTGTACGACGAGCACGCGTAGAAGTCCGCGCCCAGCGCGATCACGTCGGTCGGGAGGTGTGGGGTCGCGTGTACGCCGTCCACGTACGTCAACGCCCCGGCGCTATGTGCGGCGCCCGTGATCGCGCGGACGTCCGGGCGCGTGCCGATCATGTTCGAGGCCGCCGTCACCGCCACGAGTTTCGTGCGCTCGCTGAGGACCTGCTCCACCGCCACCGCCGGCAGCTCGCCGGTGTCGACGTCGAAGTCCGCCACCCGCACCGTGGCGCCCGCGCGTTCGGCGGCCAGCCGCCACGGGCGCACATTGGCATCGTGGTCGAGTGAGGTGACCACGACCTCGTCTCCGGGCCGCCAGGTTCGCGACAGCGTCTCGGCAACGTGGAAGGTCAGCGTCGTCATGTTCGGCCCGAGGATCACGCCCTCCGGCACGCCGCCGACCAGATCGGCGATTGCCGACCGGGCGTCGGTGAGAACTTCGGTGCTGCGCCGGCTGGCAGCGAAAGCCCCGCCGGCATTGGCCATGGCTGACCGCAGCCCATCTCCGACCGCGTCTATGACCGCGACGGGGACCTGCGTACCGGCCGCGCCATCCAGCGCGACGTCATCCGGCGACAGTCCGGGGAACTGCTCTCGAATCTCGTCGATCGGCAGCAGCGGAGGCGTTGTGGGTGTCGTGGGTCTCATGGCGGCCAGCCTGGTTCAGCCTCCCGCGGGAGCATCAGTCTCGGAGATGACGGGCGGGCTGCTGCGTTTCGTCCGGGCGGCTGGCGGACGTCACCCCGGAGCTGGCGCCGGTGGCCGGCGGGAATGAGATCTCGATCGTGAGCCCGCCCTCGGGTCGGGCGCGCGCGTTGAGCTCGGCATGGTGCGCGTTGGCGATCGCCTGGACGATCGAGAGTCCCAGTCCGTGGCCGTCGTTGTGGCTGGTCCGGGCGCCGTCCAGGCGTTGGAAGGGTTGGAAGAGACGCTCGATCTGTTCGGGTGGGACGGCGGGCCGGTGTTCGCGATCGACACGAAGGCGCGCCGGTCGCGGATCCCGGTGGTGATCTCGAGGTGTCCGCCGGTGCTGTTGTGGCGGATCGCGTTGTCGATCAGGTTGGCGATCAGGCGCTCGAGCAGTCGTTGATCGCCCGCGGTCGGGGCCGTGTCCAGGGTTGCGCGAACGTCGAGATCGAGGCCCGCGAGCTCTGACTCGCGAGCGAGCAGGGCCTCGGAGGTGAGCGCTGCGAGGTCGAGGTGCTCGCGGCGCTCGAGCCCGGCCTGGCCGCGGGTCAGTGCGAGCAGCGCGTCGATCAGCTGCTCGAGGTGCTGCTCGGATGCGAGCACCCGCTCGTGGGCTCTGCGCAGTGAGTCGACGTTCGCCTCGGAGCTGGCCAGCGCGACCTCGCTCAGCGCGCGCATGGCGTGTCAGCGGCGCGCGGAGCTCGTGGGAGGCGTTGGCGACGAACTGGCGCTGCGCTTCGTAGGAGTCCTCGAGCGGTTGCAGGACGCGCCCGGCCATGAGCCATCCGAGGCCGAGCGACAGCAGCGACATCCCCGCGAGCGCGATCCCGGACTGGATCAGCAGCTGTTGCCGCGTCTGCGTGCGCCGGCGGTTGTCCTGGGAGGTCAGCGTCGTGTAGTCGGGCCATGAACCCGCATGCGGTCGTCGCCTGCGTGAACGTCGGCGACTGCGTGTTGATCGTCGCCGGGATCGCCAGGATCGCTCCGTCGCGGGCGGCGATCACGCCGTACGTGCCGACGGGGTTGGACGGCGCAACGACGTCGTAGGGTCGGGGAACCCGGAGACCCCGTGCCGGCGCATGCACTGCGCAACCGTGCGCCAGTGCGCCATCGTCTGTGCCGAGGGGTGCGTCGTCGAGCCCGCGGCCGGGAAGCCACGGGGCAGGCCCGTGTGGGCCACAGTGGGGGGCGACACGCCAGCTCGGTGTTCGTCCCGCTCTGGAGGGTGAACACGAAGCCGGCGTTGACCAGAAGCGCGTAGGTGATCGCCATCAGCGCGGCGCCGGAGAGCAGGAACAGGCCGCCGTACAAGAGCGTCAGCCGTACGCGGACGGTCCGGTGCGGGAGGTGTCGCCCGACTGCCAGTCGGGTGATCCGGCTGTTGAGCCGCGTCGCGATGCTCATATCCGGTAGCCGGCCCTGGCGACGGTCTGGATCACGGGCGGGTCGCCGAGCTTGGCTCGCAGCCGGCTGATCGTGATCTTGACCGTCGCGGTGAACGGGTCTGCGTCCTCGTCCCAGACGCGTTCGAGCAGCTCCTCGGCGGAGACGACCCGGCCCTGGGCGGCGAGCAGCAGCTCGAGCACCCCGAACTCCTTGGGCCGCAGCGCGAGCGGCCTGCCGCCCCGGTGCGCGCAGCGCTTGGCGGTGTCGAGCACGATGTCGCCGTGCTCGAGCACCGGCGGGATACTCGGCTGGGCTCGGCGGGCCAGCGCACCGATCCGCGCCACCAGCACAGCGAACGCGAACGGCTTGGCCAGGTAGTCATCGGCGCCGAGCCCGAGCCCGTCGACCAGATCCTCGATTCTCCGCCGCGCCGGTCAGCATCAGCACCCGGCTGCGGCCGCCCGCGGCGACGAGCCTTGCGCACACCTCATCGCCATGGACGGCCGGGAGGTCGCGATCGAGCACGATCACCTCGTAGTCGTGGACGAGCGCGCGCGCCAGGCCCGCCTCGCCGTCCAGCGCGACATCGACCGCCATCCGCGCCTCCCGCAAGCCGGCAGCGACCGTCTCTGCCAGTTCCTCGTCGTCCTCGATCACAAGCACCCGCATCGGCCGCTCCTTCTCACGACGAAGGTAGCCGCCAGAGCGTTTCACGGCGGTTTCCCGGCTGCGGCACACGGACTGCTGCCTGGGACGAGCAGAGGAAACCGGGCGGAAACCGGTCGTCGCGTAGAACCGATGCTCACACCCAGAAGGACACCACAAGGAGACCAGATGCAAGCCAGCATCCATCCAAAGCGGCTGACTAGCTCACCGCGAGCGCGCCTGCTCGCCCTCGCAATCGCTCGCGACTGGGGTCCTGGTGGCGGGATGCGGGGGCAGCTCACCAAGCCCGACCGCGGCGACGGTCGCGCAGCCAGCGACCACGTCGAGCATCGACTGCGGCGAGCGCGAGGATCGGGCGCGACGCGCCGCCGGCGATCGGGGCCACTCGCGTTCGCCAAGTGCATGCGCTCCAACGGCGTGCCGAACTTCCCAGACCCGAACCCCGGTCGCGGACGACTTCCAGCTGAGTGCTGGAATCGATCCCGCATCGCCCGCGTTCAAGGCGGCGCAGGCGAAGTGCCAGAAGCTCATGCCGGGCGGCGGCCCTCCTGGCCCCGGGTCGACGACGCACCCCTCCGCACGGACGCTGACAAAGCTGGTCAGGATCGCGCAATGCATGCGCCAGCACGGCGTCCCCCAGTTCCCTGACCCCAGGACCTCCGTCCCGTCCAACCCAAGCCGGTATCCAGGAGATCACTGATTTCGACGGAGCGATCCTTCTGTTCCCGAGCACGATCAACCTGCAGGCGCCGGCCTACAGGCACGCCCTGGCCGCGTGCGGCGCGCCGCCACTCGGACTCCCCCACTGATGAGGCTGCGGGTCACAGCAGCGCGGCTGCTGACCGGGGCCGCCGCGATCACGGCAGCGACGACGATCACGGCCTGCGGCTCGAGCTCTCCGAGCAGCGCAAGCTCACCGGCCGCCCGTAGCTCAAACCCGACCAGCCCGACGCTCGCATTCTCGCGATGCATGCGCGCCAACGGCGTGCCGAACTTCCCGGACTTGAGCAGCAACGGGATGCGGATCGAGGGCACCGGGCAAACGATCTCGGTCAACGGCGTCTCGGTCAACGCCCCGGCGTTCCTTACGGCCCGACAGAAGTGCGAGCAGGTACTTGCCGCACATGCAAGCGAGCCAGGCCCAGAGCGCGCAGCAAAGGCAGAAGGGCTGCAGTTCGCCCGGTGCATGCGCAGCCACGGCGTGCCGAACTTCCCCGACCCGAAAGTCTTCCCCGGCACCGATGGCAACCAAGTGGCCTACCTCCCCGGGGTTAACCTCCAGCGCCCGCCGTCCAGGCCGGCGCGAAGGCCTGCGGCGGCGGACCCAAGGGACCCTGAGAGCGCGGCCGCGCCGCCGCCGGTCCTCAGACCTACTCGTCGCGCGCGATCACGCGGTCGACCTCGACCGCGGCGCCGGTCTTGGTGTCGAGGAAGACGACGTACACCGTCGGTGGGCCACCGAACCAGGCGCTGGTCTCCCCCTCCCCCACGTACTCGGCCGCGCGCTGGCCGCCGTCGGGCTCGAGCACCCAGACCGGCTGGCCCTTGTGAAACTGCGTGTCCCCGATGTCAGCCATCGCCCGTCGCAAGCATACGGCCGGCTCGGCCGCATCGTCGAAACCGGCGGGTAGGATCGGCGGCTCATACATCTTCCTTATGGGCTGCTCACGGCGATGCCACAGCTCCAGATGAGGATTGGCTTCTGATGCGGGTGCTGGTCATCGAGGACGACGACGCCGTACGCTCGGCGGTCCGGCGGGCGCTGCTGCTCGGCGGCTATGAGGTGCTGCCGGCGCCCACTGGCCAGGAGGGTCTGCTCCAGGCGCAGACGGCGGTGCCGGACGCGATCATCCTCGATCTCGGCCTGCCCGACATCGACGGGATGGAGGTGTGCCGGCGGCTGCGCAGCGCTCGGGAACCGGACCCCGATCCTGATGCTGACCGCCCGCGACGCGGTCGAGGATCGCGTCGACGGTCTCGAGGCCGGCGCCGACGACTACCTCGTCAAGCCCTACGACGTGCGCGAGCTGCAGGCGCGGCTGCACGCGATCATGCGCCGCCACGTCGAGGGCGCCGACGGCCGCTCGCTGCGGTTCGCCGAGCTCGAGCTCGACGCCGACGCGCACGCGGCGAGGATCGGCGAGCGCGACGGTCGACCTGACGCGCACCGAGTATCAGCTGCTCGAGCTGCTGATGCTCAATCCGCGGCGGGTGCTGACCTCGGAGCTGATCTACGACCGGATCTGGGGCTATGACTTCGGCCTCGCCGGCAACGCGCTGCGCGTCTACATCGGCTACCTGCGCCGCAAGCTCGAGGCCGATGGCGAGCGGCGCCTGATCCAGACCGTGCACGGCGTCGGCTACGTCCTGCGCGGAGCCGTGAGCCTGCGCCGGCGGATCACCGCGGCGGCCGCGCTGGCCGTGGCGGCGGTCGCCGTGACGCTCGGAGCGACCGGCTACCTGAGCACGCGCATCCACCTGATCGGCGAGCTGCAGCAGGAGCTGCGCGCGCGCGCCGCGCCGTTTCTGCAGCCGCACGGGCCCGACGCGGCCGCCCAGGTCGGGCGCACCGCAGGGCAACGGGCAGCGCGGTCCGCGAGCCCGGCGGCTCCGTCCGCGACCGCCGCTCGGAGGAGCGCCGGGCTACTTCCAGTTCGTATTCCCCAACGGGACGATCGTCGCGCCGGAACGGCGGCACGCCCCGAGCTGCCCGTCGACGCGCGCGTGCTCGCGATCGCCAAGCAGGCGCAGGGGAGCTTCTTCAGCAGCGCGACCGTGAAGGGCATCCACGTCGAGGTGCTGACGGTCGGGCGACCCCTACGACCACAAGGCGGTGAGGTGGCGCTGCCGCTGACCATCGGTCGACTCGGTGCTGCATGCTGCTGCTGACCTACGATCTGCTGCTGATCGGCGCCGGGGTGCTGCTCGCCGGCGCTGCTGGGAGCGCTGATCGCGCGCACGGCGCTGGCGCCGATCGAGCGCTTCTCCGAGCAGACCGAGCAGGTCACGAGCGCGCTGGATCAGCCGCGGCGGCTGGAGGAGAGCGGCGGCGAGCGAGCTGCGGCGGCTGGCGGCGAGCTTCAACCAGACGCTGGATGCGCTCGAGCGCTCGATCCAGGCCCAGCGTCATCTGATCGCGGACGCGTCGCACGAGCTGCGCACGCCGATGGCCGCGCTGCGCAGCAACATCCAGATCTTCCTCGAGGCGCACCGGCTTCCCGAGCAGGAGCGCGCGCGGGCTGCAGGAGGCGATCGTCGCCGAGCTGGACGAGCTGACCCAGCTCGTCGCCGACGTGCTCGAGCTCGCTCGCGGGGCGGCGCCGAGCGAGCACACCGAGCCGATCGAGCTCGACGCGATCGTGCGCGAGGCGGTCGCCCGCGCGCAGCGTCGCGCGCCCGAGCTCGCATTCGAGCTCGAGCTCGAGCCGACGGTGATCGTCAACGCTCCCGATCGCGTGGCCCGCGCGGTGACCAACGTGATCGACAACGCACGCAAGTGGAGCCCGACCGACGGGACGATCGAGGTCGTCCTCGCACGACGGCGTGCTGTCGCGTGCGCGATCACGGCCCCGGCTTCGCACGAGCCGACCTCGAGCACGTCTTCGATCGCTTCTACCGCGCCGAGCAGGCGCGGCGCATGCCAGGCTCCGGGCTCGGCCTGGCGATCGTCAAGCAGGCCGCCGAGGCCCACGGCGGCTCGGCTCGCGCGGCCAACGCTCCCGGCGGCGGCGCGGTGCTGACGGTCGAGTTCGGGCCGTCGATCAAGAGCCGCCGCGACAAGCTCGATGTCTCGCCGGCGCCGTCGCCGCAGTAGCTCGATTCTCTTAGGACCTTCGTAGAGCTTTGAAATAGCCGCTACCTAGAACTTCCCGTGTCAAACCACGACACGCGAGAGTTCTGATGCAAGAGACAGCCGCAGTGCAAACACCCGAGCGGTTCCACCATCGGCGGCAGATCGACGTCGAGGTCGTGATCCCGGTCTACAACGAGCAGCGCGTGCTGGCCGAGTCAGTCAGCCGGCTGCACCGGTTCCTGTCGACCGAGCTTCCGTGCTCGTGGCGGATCGTGATCGCCGACAACGCGAGCACGGACGCGACGCCGGAGATCGCACGGGCGCTTGCCTACGACCTTCCCGGCGTCTCGCTGCTGCGCCTGGAACGCAAGGGGCGGGGCCGAGCGCTGCGCGCCGCATGGTCGGCCAGCGAGCGCGCGTCGTCTCCTACATGGACGTCGATCTGTCGACCGACCTCAGGGCGCTGCCGGCGCTACTGGCGCCGCTGCTGTCGGGCCACAGCGACGTCGCGATCGGCTCGCGCCTGGCCTACGGCGCACGCGTCAGGCGGGGCGCGAAGCGGGAATTCATCTCGCGCTCCTACAACCGACTTCTGCGGATCGTGTTGCGGGCGCGGTTCAGTGACGCGCAGTGCGGCTTCAAGGCGGTCCGCACCGACGCGCTCGACGGCCTGCTCGCCGAGATCCGCGACCAGGAGTGGTTCTTCGACACCGAGCTGCTGGTGCTCGCACAGCGGCGCGGGCTTCGAATCCACGAGGTCGCGGTCGATTGGGTCGACGACCCCGACTCGCGGGTCGCGATCCTGCCGACCGCGCTCGCGGACCTCCGCGGCGTCGGACGGCTCGCGTTCGCGGCGCCGGGGATGCGTTTCTTGGGCGTCGGTGTCGTCAGCACGGTGGCCTACGCGCTGCTGTTCCTGGCGCTGGCTCCGCTCGGATCGGCGGTCGCCAGCGCGGTGGCACTCGCGATCACAGCGGTTGCCAACACCGCTGCCAACCGAACGTTCACTTTCCGGGTGCGCGGCCGCGAGGGGCTTCTGCGCCAGCACGCTGCCGGCGCGATCGTGTTCGCGCTCGCGCTGGTACTGACGAGCGGCTCGCTCGCGGTCCTGCACAGCCTTGACGCACACCCGACGCACCTGCTCGAGCTCGCGGTGCTGGTCGCCGCGACGCTGGTCGCGACCGCGACCCGGTACGCGGCGCTTCGCAGCTGGGTCTTCCGGCGCCGCCCGCGAGCGCCCGCCGGTCGCGGCGCGGTCCCGTCCGTTCAGTCGGCGGCTCGATAAGATGAGCGCGTCCGTCCTCCGCCGGCCGATCGCAGCGCGTGCGCGCCTGCGAGGTGACACGCAGGACGCGGCCTGGGCCCGCCCAGCGCTGGTCTTCCTGCTCGCCGCCACCGCCGTGGCGTACCTCTGGAACCTGACTGCTTCGGGCGACGCGAACAGCTTCTACGCCGCCGCTGTGCAGGCGGGCACCAAGAGCTGGAAGGCGTTCCTGTTCGGTTCGCTTGACTCGTCGAACTTCATCACCGTCGACAAGCCGCCGGCGTCGCTGTGGGTGATGGCCCTGTCGGGGCGGGTCTTCGGCTTTGACAGCTTCAGCATGCTCGCCCCCCAGGTGCTCGAAGGCGTGGCCGCGGTCGGGCTGCTGTACGGCGCCGTCAAGCGCTGGTTCGGCGCCGGCCCGGGACTGCTCGCCGGGGCGGTGCTCGCGATGCACTCCGGTCGCGGCGCTGATGTTCCGGTTCAACAACCCGGACGCGCTGCTGGTCTGCCTGCTGGTTGCCGCCGCGTACTGCCTGGTCCGCGCGCTCGAGTTCGCGTCGACGCGGTGGATGATCGCGGTCGGGACGCTGATCGGGTTCGCGTTCCTGGCGAAGATGATGCAGGCGTTCCTCGTCCTGCCCGCGTTCGCGCTCGTCTACCTGATTGCGGCTCCGACCGGGCTCAGAAGGCGGACCGGGCAGCTGCTGGCCGGCGGCCTGGCGATCGTCGTCAGCGCCGGCTGGTGGGTGGCGCTGGTCGCGCTCTGGCCCGCCGGCTCGCGACCGATGATCGATGGCTCCTCGGACAACAGCATCTTCAACCTGATCCTCGGCTACAACGGGCTCGGGCGGATCTTTGGGTCAAGCGGCCCGGCCGGTGCCGCCAGCGCCGGGGGCGGCGCGAATTTCTCCGGACCCGCTGGGCTGCTGCGGCTGTCCAACGACCTGATGGGGGCGCAGGCCTCGTGGCTGCTGCCCGCGGCGCTGCTCGCGATCGGGCTCGGACTGTGGTCGACCCGCCGCGCTCCGCGCACTGACCGGACCCGCGCCGCAATCGTGCTGTGGGGCGGCTGGCTGGTCGTCAGCGGACTCGTCTTCAGCCTCAGCACGGGCGTGATCCACACCTACTACACAGTCGCGCTGGCGCCGGCGATCGCGGCCCTGGTAGCGATCGGGGCGGCGGGCCTGTGGCGCGAGCGCCACACGGTCGCGGCGCGGGCGTGGCTCGCGATCGCGGTGGCGGTGACAGCGGCGTGGGCGTGGGTGCTGCTCGACCGCACCCCGACCTGGGAGCCCTGGCTGCGCGCCGCTGATCGCCGTCTGCGCAGCGCTCGCGATCGGCTGCCTGCTCGGTGACGCCGGTGCTGCGCCGGCTCGGCGGGAGGGCTCTGAGGCTCGGCGCAGCGCTCGCGATCGCTGCCTGCCTGGCGGCTCCCGTCGCCTACAGCGCGCAGACAATCGCCACCGCGCACACGGGTTCGATCCCGTCCGCTGGTCCGGCCAGCGCTCAGATCGCGGGCGGGTTCGGACGCGGCGCAGCTCCGGGACGGTTCAGCGGCGGGTGGGCGTCCGGGCGCGGCGGGGCCGCCCGGTTCGGGGCGGTTCGCCGGTCCCGGCGGCCGGGGGCGGCGCCGGCGGTGGCACCCAGACCGTCAACATCTCGCTCGTCAAGACGCTCGAGGCGGACGCCGGCCACTACCGGTGGGTCGCGGCGGTGTCAGGCTCGCAGATGGCCGCGTCACTCGAGCTCGCGAGCGGCGGCGACCCGGTGATGGCGATCGGCGGCTTCAGCGGCCAGGGCGGCAACCTGACGCTGGCGCAGTTCAAGCGCTACGTCGCCGCGGTGAGATCCACTACTACGTCGCCGGCGGCGGCATTGCCGGCGGCGGCCCGGGCGGACAGGGGGCGTCGAGCAGCTCGATCGCGAGCTGGGTGCAGTCGCACTTCAAGTCCGAGACGCTCGGCGGCGAAACGGTCTACAACCTGAGCCAGACAAAGTGATTGGAATCGGCGAAAAGTGAGCATTACCTCGTCAAGCGCAACGAACGCGCGTACCCACCTCCTCCACCGGGATGGCATTCGACTCAATGGACGAGCGAGTTGCCGAGCCTTCGACCTCGGTCAGTCCGCCGCGGCCGGCGGTTACCGTAGGCGGCGGCGATTCGCGCTTGCAACGCGGCGCCTACGTCACGGACGGGATCAACCTCTACGAGGTGACCGCGATCCGTCGCCGCGGGAGCTCGGGCAGGCTGGCGATGACCCGCGTCGAGATCGAGAACTGCCGCAGCTTCACACGGATCGAACTGCTGCCGGAGAAGATCCGCCGCAGCTTCGAGCTCGTGCGGCCGGCGCCGGTCCCCGACTGCCCGGACGTGTTCGAGGACATCGCCTGGTCCTGACGGGCCTGCGGCCCTCGAGCTCGATCAGCCCGCTTCGGAGACCACGAGCGACCGCTCCGGCATCGGCGCAGCGGCCGACTTCTCGCGGTCGCGGCACGAGCAGCCCCGCGAGCACGCAGACGACCAGGAACACGGTCGCCATCACGTAGCTCTAGACGAAGCCGGTGACGTTGGGCAGGCCGTTGGTCATGTTGTTGGCGATGAAGGTCGCTGAGATCTGGCCGCCGAGCGCCCCGCCGAGCGTCCGCATGACGGTGTTCATGCCACTCGCGACGCCGGTCTGAGTGGGTGGCACGGCCTGCACGATCAGGTTGCCAAGCGCCGCGAACGCGAGCCCGATCCCGATCCCCAGCAGCGTCGTCGTGATCAGCATGTCGATCGGCTCGGCGTGCTCGAACACCGCGAACGCGAACGCCGCCGCGGCGATCGCGGCGCCGGCTACGAGCGCCGACTTGGAGCCGAACCGCTTCGCCACCCGTCCGGCCGGCTGCCCAGCAGGCCCATCGTCAAAGCCGCCGGCAGCAAGTAGAGGCTCGAGACGACTGCCGAGGCGCCGAACCCGAAGCCGGTGCTCTTCGGCAGCTGGGCGAACTGCGGAAAGACGATGAACGAGGCGTACATGCCGGCGCCGAGCAGGAACGCGGCGAGGTTGGTGGTCCAGACGCCGCGGATCCGCATCATCGTCATGTCGACGAGTGGCACGTCGCTGTGCACTTCGACCCAGACCCAGGCGGCACAGAACCCCGCGCCGACCGCCAGCAGCCCGAGCGTCTTCGCGCTGCCCCAACCCCAGACCGTCGTCTGGGCGATCGCGATCAGGACGGCGGAGATGCCGATCGACATCAGCGTCGCCGCCAACCAATTGACGCGGCCGGGCGAGCGGACCGGCGACTCGGGGATATAGCGCCACGTGCAGAAGGCGGCCAGGACCGTCACCACCAGCGGGATCCAGAACAGCCAGTGCCAGCCGAGGTTCTCGTCGATCAGCGCGCCCGCGACCAGCCCGAAGCCGGCGCCGACCCCGAGGATCGATGACATCAAGCCGATGCTGCCGGGGACCTTCTCGGCCGGGAACTCATCGCGCGCGATCGAGAACGCGAGCGGGAAGATGCCGCCGGCGGCGCCCTGGATCACGCGCGCGACGATCAACATCGCGAGCGAGGTCGAGACCCCCGCGAGCGCGGTGCCGACAGCGAGCACGATCAGCGTCCACAGCAGCAGGCGCTCCTTGCCGTAAATGTCGCCGAGCCGGCCGATGATCGACGTCGCGACCGAGGCCGAGACGAGAAAGCTGGTCAGGAGCCACACGACACCGGTCTCGGTCGTGTGCAGGCTGTGCTGGAACGACGGCAGCGCCGGGATCACCGCCGAGCTGAGCACGGCGTAGGCCAGCCCCGCGAGCGACAGCACCGCGAGAATCAGGTTCGGATGGACCTGCTTGTCGTGATGAGTGTCAGAGGAGATCCGATGACCGTAGCGAACCGGTCCTGCCGGCCCTCAGCGCGCGCTGCGCAAGCGAGCGGCGGCGCTCGGCGCGCGCAGCCACCAGCCGATCTCGGGGCCTTCGGCGGGCGGCGCCCCCGCGACGTGCGCGGCGTCCGCCACGTGCGCGGCGTTGGCGACATGCGCGGCGTCGAAATCCCGCGCGTGCGCAAGCCGCCAGCCGCGGTCGCCACTCCAGCAGACATGCGTCAGCAGCTCCGCGTACTCATCGGGGCGGCCGCTGGCTCCGAAGCCGAACACCCGCTCGGCGCCGAGCACGGCGTTCGCCTGCGAGCGGCCGGCGAGCAGGCGATCGAACCGGTTGCGCTCGATCTCTCCGGCGTGTGCGGCCAACGCGCGCTCGATCTCGGCCAGGCGGTCGGCGTCGAAACCCGTCAGCACGTTCGGGAACGGGAGCTCCCCCCAAAGTCCCCAGAACATGACCTCAAGCGGCTGACCGCGGGATTCAACGGCGTCGCAGATCGCGCGCCCCGTGACCTCGTGGCCATGGTGGCCATCGTGGGGTGACGGGCCGACCATCAGCCGTGACTCAAAGCGCTCGAGCAGCTCAACGAGCGCACCGGCGAGCGCCCGCTGGGCGAACTCGAGGTCGTCGCCGGCCCCGATCTCCGCGAGCGGGTCGGCGACCACGAGCTCGAAGCCAGCCAACTCGCACGCCGCGGCAAGCTCGGCCCGGCGGCGCTCGCGGTCGGCGGCGCGTCCGAGGCTGCAGGCGAAGTTGACCACCCGCCAGCCCGCGTCACGGAGCGCCATCAGCGTCGCCGGCGCGCCCAGCAGCTCGTCGTCGGGGTGCGGGGAGACGCTGATCGCGACCGATGGCCCGTCGATCGTCAACGCGTCAGCGTCACCTTCTGCAGCCCGTGCGGATGGTCGACGTCGACGCCGCGGAGCTCTGCGAGCCGCAGCGCAGCGGCCTGCCCCGGGATCACTGCGACGATCGGCGCCAGCCACTGCGGCAGCCCGGCCGCAAGCTCGATCCCGATGTCGGCCGCGGCAACGAGCTCGCGGCGATCTGAGACAGCGACCGTGACGCCGATCCCGCTTCGCAATGCGCGGAAGGAGGCCGCGTCGGGTTGCTCGCGACCCGCGGTGCTGACCAGCCATAGCGCGCCGGCGCCGCCGAGCGCGGCGATCGGACCGTGGATCAGGTCCGGCGGCGAGAAGGCCTCAGCCGGGATCCCACTCAGCTCGCGGACCTTGAGCGCGGTCTCGTGGGCCGTCGGGTACTGAAGGGCACGAGCGACGACTGTCAACAGCGCGATCCCGTTGAGCGCGTCAAACCGGGCGCGAGCTGCGAGCTGCTCGTCGACGGTCGCGTCGACGATCGCGGGCAGGCGCTCGAACCACGGGTCGCGCGAGCCGCGGTCGCCCGAGCCGCGGTCGCGCCAGCCGCCCCGAGCCAGGCAGGCGGCCAGCTGGACGATCGCGTGGAGCGAGGCGACGTAGGTCTTGGTCGCGGCGACCGAGCGCTCGCTGCCCGCGCGCATCGGCATGACGAGGTCGGCAGCGTCGGCCAGCGGCGAGCGCACGTCGTTGGTGAGCGCGACCGCCGGCCTCCCTTGAGCGCGAGCGGCGGAAACGACCGCGACGATGTCGGGCGAGCGGCCAGACTGCGAGATCGCGAGCACCGCGCCGCGCTCGAGCAGCGGCGGGGCGTCTGACTCGTACAGCCACGGGGCGGCGAGCGCGACCGGCAGGCGGACCTGCTGTCCGAGCAGGTACTGCGCGTAGCGAGCGGCGTTGTCCGACGTCCCGCGCGCGGCGACGACGAGGTAGTCGACGCCGGAGCGGCGCAGCAGCGACGCGGCCGCCGCGGCGTCGTCCCAGCCCTCGGCGGTGCGATCGGCGAGCACCCTCCCCTGCTCGCGGATCTCGGTCTCCAACTGAGTGAAGCCGGTCACTACGCAGACCGTAGCGCTAGTTAGTGGCCTTTACAAGATGCGTAACTTTGATGCTTGACGGACGAGATAACGCCCCGTTATATTGCGCAACCGAGGAAAGGTCCTTTACTAGCTGGGACGGAGGAGGAGCAGATGCGACGTTCCGCGGCGGTGTTGGCAACGGCTTTCGCGACGCTGGCGATCAGCGCTTGCGGCGGCAGCAGTACAGGGTCGAGCTCTGGCGGCAGCGCGCCCGCCGCTTACAACGGCAAGCCGGTCACGATCAGCTTCTGGAACCCGTTCACGGGCCGCGAGGAAGGCGTGATGAACAGCATCATCGCCAACTTCCACAAGCTCTACCCCAACATCACCGTGCAGAGCCGCGGCGCGATCTCAGACGACAACATCGTTGCCGCGATCCGCGGCGGCAGCCCACCGGACCTGACGATGTCCCAGTCTGCCGACAACCTCGGCGAGTACTGCGGCACCGGTGCCTGGATCAACCTCGGCCCGTACATCAAGCGCGACCACGTCGACGTCAACGTGATGCCGCCGCGGTGCGCGGCTACACGGAGTTCACGGCGACCGCTGCGCGCTGCCGGACCTCGCCGACGCCTACGGCCTCTACTACAACAAGACGCTGTTCGCCAAGGCGGGGATCAGCTCGCCGCCCACGACCTTCACGCAGCTCACCCAGGACGCCGAGAAGCTGACCCAGTACAACTCCGACGGCTCGATCAAGGTCGCCGGCTTTGTGCCAACGAGCTCGTCTAACGAGAACGCGGCCGCGCACTACGCGCCGCTGTGGAACGCGCAGTGGGACAAGAACGGCAAGTCGTCGATCTCGACTGACCCCCGTTGGGCCGCCTACCTGCGCTGGGAGAGCAGTTGACCGACTTCTACGGCGCCAGCAAGCTCGCCCGCTTTTTGTCCGGGGCCGGCGAGGAGTTCTCGACCAACAACGCGTTCGAGACCGGCAAGATCGCGATGGAGCTCGACGGCGAGTGGCGCGTGCAGTTCATCAAGTCAGACCACGCGAAGATCGCCTACGCGACCGCCCCGGCGCCCGTGGATCCGGCGCAGCCGCAGCTGTACGGCGGCGGCTACACGACCGGCAACGTGCTGGGGATCCCAAGGGCGCGGCCCATCCGGCGGCCGCCTGGCTGCTGGCCAAGTACCTCGCCCTCGACACCGGCGCGATCGAGAAGTTCGCGCAAGGCCTCGGCAACGTGCCGACGATCACTTCGGCGCTCAACGACCCGGCGCTCGTCAAACAACCCAACTTCGACACGTTTTTGAAGATCTTCGGCAACCCGCACACGCAGTCGGATCCGATCACCGCGATCGGCTCGGCCAACCAGACGATGTTCCAGAGCTTCCAGAGCAAGTGGGAGGATGGCTCGATCCCCGAGTCCGGACTGCAATCGGCGCTGAAGGGCGTCGACTCCCAGATCGACGCTCAGGTCGCCAACCAGACCGCGGGAGAGAAGGCCCCGTGACCCGGGGGGACCCGCGCCGCACCGCCGCCGCGGAGACACGACGCGATGACGACCGTGCTGCCGGCGCTGTCATCAGAGCGCCGGCAAGCGAAGCGCAGGGCGGCCTGGCGGCGGCGGCGCACCGTGCTGCTGTTCATGAGCCCGTGGATCGTTGGCTTCAGCGTCTTCTTCGCCTATCCGATGCTGGACAACGCCTACCTGTCGTTCACCCACTACGACCTGCTCTCGCCGCCGGTGTGGATCGGACTGGCCAACTACCGTTACCTGTTCGGCGGCGACGCCGAGGTCTCGGCCGGCGGTGTCCAACACGCTCTGGTTCCTCGCGATCGCCGTGCCGCTGCAGGTCCTGTTCGCGTTCGGGATCGCAGTCATGGTCACCCGGGCCAAGGCCGGGGTCGGGATCTTCAGGACGATCTTCTACCTGCCGACGCTGGCGCCGTCCGTCGCGGCGACGCTCGGCTTCGTGTTCCTGTTCAACCCGGGGACCGGGCCGGTCAACACGCTGCTGGCGAAGATCGGGATCACCGGCCCGCTGTGGTTTCAGTCGCCGCAATGGGCCAAGCCTTCGCTGACGCTGCTGAGCCTGTGGGGCGTCGGCAACGCGATGGTGATCTTCCTGGCGGCGATCCTCGACGTCCCCCAGCACCTGCACGAGGCGGCTCAGCTCGACGGCGCCGGCGCGCTGCGGCGGCTGTGGTACGTGACCCTGCCGTCGATCAGCCCGGTGCTCCTGTTCTCGATCGTGATCGCGGTGATCGCCGGGCTGCAGTACTTCGACCAGGCCTACGTCGGCGAGCACGGTCGCGGCGCCTGGGGCGGCCGGCGCCGCCGGTGACAACGCGGCGACGCTCGGCTATCCCGGCGGTTCGACCCTGTTCGACCCGCTGCTGCTCTATCAACAGGGCTTCCAGTACTTCAACATGGGCTACGCGTCGGCGCTGTCGATGCTGCTGCTGATCGTGTCACTCGCGGTCACGCTGCTCGTGCTGCGCAACTCGAGTCGCTGGGTGCACGCTGCCGGAGCCGCGCGCTGATGGCCAGCACGATCGACACCGGCGCTGTCGAGGTCGGCCGCCGCTGGTCCGGCGCAGAGCCTCCCGCGCGGCTCCGCCGCAAACGGATCCTGATCGGGATCGCCGAACACAGCGTGCTGATTGTGCTGGCGATCATGTTCCTGGCGCCGTTCGTGTTCATGGTCCTGACCGGGTTGATGACCAACCAGCAGTCGTTGACGACGAACCTCTGGCCGCAGCCGTTCGACTTCCACAACATCGTCGAGGTGTTCAAAGAAGCGCCGATGCTGCGCTATGCGCTGAACACGTTCGAGTACGCAGCGCTGGCGACGCTCGGGCTGGTGATCTCGAGCGTGCCGGTCGCCTACGCGCTCGCGTGCCTGCAGTGGCGGGGGCGCAACCTCGTGTTCGTTGGCGTGCTGGTCTCGATGATGCTGCCGCCGCAGGTGACGGTGATCCCGATCTACGTCCTGTTCGCCCACATGCACCTGGTCGGCACGATCTGGCCGCTGGTGATCCCGAACTGGTTCGGGACGCGTTCTCGACCTTCTCTTGCGTCAGTTCTTCATGACGATTCCACCCGAGTACGCCGACGCTGCGAGGGTCGACGGCTGCGGCGAGTTCCGGATCATGTTCAGCGTCGTAGCGCGGCTGGCGAAGCCGGCGATCGCCGCGGTGGCGCTGTTCAGCTTCCTGCTCTGCTGGAACGATTTCTGGGGACCGCTGCTGTACGTGGTCCAGAACCCCGCGCACTGGACGCTATCCGTTGGCCTCTCCCAGTTCGCAACATCCACG
Source organism: uncultured Solirubrobacterales bacterium (assembly GCA_963703825.1). Classification (GTDB taxonomy): domain Bacteria; phylum Actinomycetota; class Thermoleophilia; order Solirubrobacterales; family Solirubrobacteraceae; genus Palsa-465. Next base: position 73,221 of record CAVPFS010000009.1, read on the forward strand.
AGGTCAATTGGAATCTCGTGATGGCCGGGTCAGTCGTGTTCATGGCGCCCGTGATCGTGCTCTTCTTCTTCGCCCAGAAGGCGTTCGTCGAGGGGATCACGCTGACCGGTGTGAAGGGATGAGCGGGGACCGGCGATGAAGCTCGCGGTGATCGGCGCCGGCTCCACCTACACGCCCGAGCTCGTCTCGGGGCTGATGCTCGAGCGCGAGCGGATCCGCGTCGATGAGCTGGCGCTGCATGACATCGACGCCGAGCGCCGCGACATCGTCGGTGGGCTGGCGCAGCGGATCCTGCACCGCCAGGGCTTCGACGGCCGTTTGGAGCTGACCGGCGAGCTCGAACGGGCGCTGTACGGCGCCGACGCGGTGCTGATCCAGATCCGCGTCGGTGGCCAGGCGGCGCGGCTGCGCGACGAGACGGTCCCGGCCGCCTGTGGCTGTGTCGGTCAGGAGACGACCGGCGCCGGCGGACTCGCGAAGGCGTTTCGCACCGTCCCGGTGGTGCTCGAGATCGCCGATCGCGCCCGCGAGCTCGCCGCGAGCGACGCATGGATCGTCGACTTCACCAACCCGGTCGGGATCGTCACGCGCGCGCTGCTTGACGCGGGCCATCGCGCCGTCGGCCTCTGCAACGTCGCGATCACGCTACAGCGAAAGCTGGCGGCGCTGCTCGGCGTGGTGCCGGCCCGGATTCATGTGGATCAGGTCGGGCTCAACCACCTGACCTGGGTCCGCGCGGTGCTGCTCGACGGCACCGACGTGCTCGACGAGCTCCTCGCCGCTCACGGCGACGCGATCGCCGGCGAGCTCGGGCTCCCGCGCGCGTTGCTCGACGACCTCGGCGCGATCCCCTCCTACTACCTGCGCTACTTCTACTGCGAGCGCGCGGTCGTCGACGAGCAGCGGACCGGGCCACCGCGGGCGCAGGTGGTGTCCGAGATCGAGCGGGGGCTGCTCGAGCTCTACTCAGACCCGGCGCTGAGCGAAAAGCCGGCGCTGCTCGAGCAACGCGGCGGAGCGTTCTACAGCGAGGCGGCGACGCAGCTCGTCGCTTCGCTCGCGGGCGCTGGCGGCGACGTCCAGGTCGTCGACGTCCGCAACGCCGGCACGCTCGCCGGGCTGGCCGACGACGACGTGGTCGAGGTGCCGGCCACGATCACCGGCACCGGCGCGGTGCCGATCGCGCAGAGGCCGCTGGCGCCCGAGCTGCTCGGGCTGGTCCAGCACGTCGCCGCCTACGAGCGGCTGGCGTGCGAGGCGGCGACCACCGGTAGCGTCGAGACGGCCCGGATGGCGCTGCTCTGCAACCCGCTGGTGCGCGAGTACGAGCTCGCCGACGGGCTCCTCGAGGATCTAATCGCGCAGGAGGCGAAGCGATGACCGGCGTCGTGCTCGCAATCGACGGCGGCAATGTCAAGACCGACCTCGCGCTCGTCGGCAGCGACGGCACGCTTTTGGCCCTGGTGCGCGGCGGGCGAAGCTCGCCACACCACGTCGGCGTCGACGGTTGCCTCGCGGTGCTCGAGACGCTGCTCGCGCGGGCGCTGTCGGACGCGGGCTCCGACTCGGGCCGCCCGTTCGCCGCCGCGACCGCTCAGGTGATGGTCGCGGGTGCGGACCTGCCCGAGGAGCTCGCGGCGCTGCGGAGCGCAATCGAGCGCCGAAACTGGTCCCCTCGGCTGACGGTCGATAACGACACGCTGGCGCTGCTGCGCTCCGGCACTGACCGCGGTTGGGGCGTGGCGGTCGTCTGCGGCGGCGGCATCAACTGCGTCGGTGTCGCGCCCGACGGGCGCCAGCTGCGGTTTCCGTCCCTGGGCGCGATCACCGGCGACTGGGGCGGCGGCTATGACGTCGGGCTCGCGGCGCTGACGGCGGCCGCGCGCAGCGCCGACGGACGCGGCTCCAGGACGACGCTCGAGTCAGACGTCCCGGCCTATTTTGGGCTCAACGAGCCGCTGGACGTCGCCCGTGCACTGCACCTGGGCGAGCTCTCCGGCGAGCGCCTCGGCGAGCTTGCGCGCGTGGTCTTTCCCGCCTCCGATCGCGATCCGGTGGCCGCCGAGATCGTCCGACGGCTGGCCGACGAGGTGGTCGCGTTCGCGGCCACGACGCTGCGCCGGCTGGAGCTCGATTCCGAGCCGACGGACGTGGTCATCGGTGGCGGGCTGATCCGCGCCGCCCCACAGACGGCGATTGACCGGATCAGCGAAGGCGTGCTGGCGGTCGCTCCCGACGCCCGGGTCGTGGTGGCGCCGACGGCACCGATCGTCGGCGCGACGCTGCTCGGGCTCGACGAACTGAGCGCCGGCTCGGACGCCGCCGAGCACGGCCGCCGACAGCTCGAGGCGGCGTTCGCGGCGATCGAAGGAGATGGTTCGCGCGTCTGGGAAGGCGACGCCAACGGCGACAGCTTGCTTCTGAGGAGGTCACATGGCTGAGGTTCGCTTCGAGCAGGCGACACGGGTGTTCCGGGGGGCCGATCTGCCGGCCGTCGACCGGCTCGACCTCGTGCTCGAAGACGGCGAGCTGCTCGTGCTCGTGGGTCCGTCGGGGTCGGGCAAGTCGACCGCGCTGCGGATGCTGGCCGGACTGGAGGAGGTCGACGCCGGAGCCGTCTACATCGGCGATCGCGACGTCACGGACCTCGCCCCCAAGCAACGCGACATCGCGATGGTGTTCCAGAACTACGCGCTGTACCCGTACCTCGACGTGCGCGCGAACATCGCCTTCCCGCTGAAGATGGCCGGCGTGCCGAAGGCCGAGCGCGAGCGCCGGGTCGACGAGGCGGCCGAGATGCTCGGGCTGACCTTGCTCCTTGCGCGCAAGCCGGCCCAGCTCTCGGGCGGCGAGCGCCAGCGGGCAGCGATGGGCCGCGCGATCGTCCGTGATCCGCAGGTGTTCCTGATGGACGAGCCGCTCTCGAATCTCGACGCGAAGCTGCGGGTCAAGATGCGGGTCGATATCGCGGCACTGCAGCGGCGTCTTGGCGTGACGATGCTGTACGTCACCCATGACCAGGTCGAAGCGATGACGATGGGGCATCGGGTCGCGGTGCTGCGCGATGGTCGTCTGCAGCAGTGCGGGCCGCCGCGCGAGCTCTACAACCGACCGACGAACCTGTTCGTCGCGGGCTTCATCGGCTCGCCGGCGATGAACCTCTGCCCGGCGAGACTCAACGGCGACGGGATCGCGGAGCTCAGTGGCATCAAGGTCGCGCTCGCGCCACAGACGGCCGCCGCCGCCCGCGAGCGGGGGTTGCGCGAGGTGATCTTGGGTCTGCGACCGGAGGCTCTGGAGATCAACACCGCCGAGGGGATCAGGGCCGAGGTCGAGGTGGTCGAGGAGCTCGGCGCCGACGCGTACGCGTTCTGCGTCGCGCGGGTCGGCGACGAGGAGGTCAAGCTGATTGCGCGCACGGACTGGCGCCACCCGCCAGATCGCGGCGAGCGTGTGGCGCTGGCGCCGCTGGCCGGCGAGGCGCACGCGTTCGACCCGTCCACCGGCGAGCGGCTCGGCACCTAGCGCGTGTCCGCTACTCCGGCCCTCCTGCGCACGCTCAACGAGCGAACGGTGCTCGAGGCGATCCGTGCGGGTGCGCCGATCTCGCGTGCTGAGCTCTCGCGGCGCGTCGGGATCTCGAAGCCGACCGTGTCCATGGCGCTGCAGTCACTGCTCGCCGCGCAGCTCGTGCGCCAGGTCGACGGCGCCTCGCACCGCGGGCGCTACGGAGCGACGCTGTTCGAGGCCGTGCCCGAGGCGCGCCTGGTGCTCGGGCTCGACATGGGGGCGCGCTTCTTGCGTGGCGCGATCTGCGACCTCCACGGCGATATCCGCGCCCGCCAGGACGTCGAGACGGCCGGCGCGCCCGCGCGCGAGCTGCTTGACGCCGCGATCGAGCTCCACGGGCAGCTGATCGCGGCCTCTGAGCTGTCGGCCGAGGCGATCGATGGCGCGATCATCGGCGTGCCCGGAGCGGTGGACCCGGCCACCGGCGCCGTGCGCCTGGCCGAGAACATCTCCGGGCTCGAGCAGCTCCAGATCACCCGCGAGCTCGCGTCGCGGCTCGGGGTCGAGGTCTCGGTCGAGAACGACATCAACCTCGCCGCGGTGGGTGAGCGCTGGCGTGGCGTCGGGCGCGGGGTCGAGAACTTCGCGTTCTTGTCAGTCGGTACCGGGCTCGGAGCGGGGCTCGTGATCAACGGCGAGCTGCATCGCGGCTTTCACGGAGCGGCGGGGGAGCTCGACTTTGCGCTCGGCGGTCGGGCGCTCGAGGGCGACGACCCGTGCGCGGCCGCGATCTCGGCGTTCGCGGAGTCGGCGGCCCGCTCGGATGCGATCGAGACCGTGCTCGAGCCTCCCTACCCGGCGCCGGCCCTGTTCGGCGCCGCGCGCGCCGGTGACCAGCTCGGCCGCGCGGTGGTCGCCGAGGTCGCGCGCCGGATCGCGGTCCACATCGCGCCGCTGGCCGCCGTCTGCGATCCCGAGTTGGTGGTGCTCGGCGGCGGGATCGGCGCCAACGGCGACCTGCTGCTGGCTCCGATCCGCGAGCTGCTGGCCGCGCAGCTTCCGTTCCCGCCCCGGGTTGAGGTCTCGAGCCTCGGCGACGCGGCGGTGCTGACCGGCGCTCTGTCGATCGGCCTTCGCTCAGCGCTCGACAACGCCTTCTCGCAGCGGCACTGAGCCGCCGGCGCTGGATAGCGCGCACCGGCCAGGCGGGCCGCGCTGCGCCCAGGCGACGGTAAGGTCACAGCGTGGCTCGCGACGAGACCCAGCCGCCACGCCCCGCGCCCGGCAGCGCCACCGCCGCCGTGCACGGCGGCTCGCTGCCCGACCGCCCATGGCCGCGGAGCCTGGTGACGCCGGTGTTCGAGTCCTCGGCCTACGAGCTCGACGACGCCGCCTACGAGGACATCGCTCGTACCGGCGGCACCGAGACGTGGTGGTACACGCGGCTCGGCAACCCGACGGTCGACGCGGTCGCCGCCAAGTGGCCTCGCTCGAGGGAGCCGAGGCGGGGCTCGCGTTCTCCTCCGGCATGGCGGCGATCACCGCGACCGTAATGTCGGCGGTGCCGCCGGGAGGGCGGGTGGTCGCATCGCGAGAGCTCTACGGGGAGACCTTGACGCTGTTTGGCGGCTTCCTGCCCGCCTCCGGGCGGACCGTCAGCTTCGTCGCCGTCGATGATCTCGACGGCTGGCGGCGAGAGCTTCCCGGCGCCGACGTCGCCTACGTGGAGACGCTCTCGAACCCGACGCTGCGTCTCGCCGACCTGCCCGCGATCGCGACCCTCGCCCACGAGGCGGGTGCGACCGCGATCGTCGACAGCACGTTCGCGACGCCGGTCAACGTGCGCCCGATCGAGCACGGCTTCGACCTCGTCGTCCACTCGGCGACCAAATACCTCAACGGCCACTCAGACCTCGTCGCCGGCGCCGTCGTGGGTTCGGCGCCGCTGATCGCGGCGGTCAGGGCGCTGGCGAAGACGTTCGGCGGCTGCCTGGATCCGGCCGCCGCGGCGAAGCTCGACCGCGAGCCTGAAGACGCTCGTGCTGCGGATCGAGCGCCACAACGCCAACGCGCTCGCGATCGCCCAATGGCTGCGGGCGCAGGGCGAGATCGAGGCGGTCACGTATCCACTGCTCGACACCCACCCCGACGCGGCGCTCGCCGCGCGGCTGCTTGCGGGCGGCTCGGGAATCGTGACCCTGCGCACCCGCGGAGGCGACGCCCGCGCCGGCGCGATGATGGACGCGCTGGGCCTGATCGCCCAGGCGACGAGCCTCGGCGGCGTCGAGTCGCTGATCAGCGCCCCCCACAACACCTCGCACCGGCAGCTCGAGCCACGCTCAGCTCGTCGGGCCGGAATCCTGCCCGGGACGCTGCGGCTGTCAGTCGGGATCGAGGACGTCGCCGATCTGATCGCCGACCTCGATCAGGCGCTGGCTCGCACAGCGGACGGCCCTACTGGAAGTAGATCAGCCGGTAGGCGGCCCACGCGAACAGCAGCGCCAGCAGGCTCCAGGTCAACGGCCAGCTGAGGGTGCGGACGAACGCCCTCTGCCACCGACCGAAGCTGACCACGTAGCCGAAGATCCCTGCCAGCACCACCGCGTAGAGGATCACCGCGACGATCGTCGGCGGGGCGAGGCCGATCACCGGCGCAACGACCACCCCGAGCACGAGCCAGATACCGATCGCCAGCACGTCGACTGACAGCCGGGTCCGCTCGCGGCCGACAATCGTCATGAAGCCGGCGGCGCCGACCAGCGCCGCGATCATGAACAGCCCGAGCGGCCAGCGCGCGTTGAACCCGAAGATCGCGCTCATCAGCTCGCCGCCGAGCCACAGCAGCAACGGGTCGATGACGCTGACCGCGATGTAGCAGGCGAACATGTCGACCGTGGAATCCCACGGATTCGCGAACACAGGCCGGCTCGGGATCAGCGCCTCTCGAAGCGCTGACGCCTGGAGCGCGGCGCGCAGCGTGCCAGAGCTGTCGGAGTCAGTCGTCAACTGACCGGCATGGTACGCAAACCGCTCGGGCCGGCGTGCCGTTGGGGCCCTGGGCGGGCCCGGCATGCTTGGTGTGACAAAGCCGCGGGCCGGTCCTGGATTTGTCGCAAAATTGGGGCGGAGCGTGCATCTGGTGACGGATCCAGGTGCTCGGTGCAGATTTGTCGCGCTCTGCACGCGCAGTTCGTGGAAAGCCGCGCGTGGGACATGGGCCGGACGCCGTCCACCGGCTCAGACGATCAGCAGCAGCGGCTGCTCGAGCGCGTCACGAATGTCGGACAGGAAGCGGGCCGCGTCGGCGCCGTACAGGATCCTGTGATCGCAGCTCAAGGTCAGTGTCATCAGCTGCCGTTCGACGAGCTCGCCGTCGACCAGCGCCGGGACCGCGCGGAGCGCGCCGACGCCGAGGATCGCGGCCTGCGGCGGGTTGATCACCGGCGTGATCGCGGTCATTCCGTACATGCCGAGGTTCGAGACCGTGAACGTCCCGCCCGATAGCTCGGGCGGGCGTGATCGTGCCATCGCGAACTCGCTCGGCCAGCCGCCGCGACTCGGCCGCGATCTCGCGCACCGAGCGCTCGTCGGCGGCGGTGATCGTCGGCACGACCAGCGCGTCCGGGGCGGCGACCGCGATCCCGACGTTGACCGCGCCATGCAGCTCGAAGCGGCCGTCGCGGTAGGAGCCGTTGGCGCGCGGGTGGGCGCGCAGCGCCAGCGCGCAGGCCTTGACGATGAAGTCGTTGAGTGACGGGACGGGCACCGCTAGCTCGCCGAGCGCCTTCAGCTCGCCGCGCAGCGAGATCAGCGCGTCCATCCGGCCCTCGGTCTGGACCTGGAAGTGGGGACGGTCGCCTTGGCCTCGGCCATCCGCCGGGCGACGACCTGCTGGAGGCGGGTCAGCTCCTGGGTCGTCGTCGGTGCCGCGTGCTGGCGGCCGGCCGGTGCCGAGGCGCGTCGCCGCGGCGAGCGGCGCGGTTGCCGTCGGCGGCGAGCCGGCCGGGCTGGGCGAGCCCGATGCTGGCCGCATCGACGTCCGAGCGCGTGATCCGGCCGCGCGGGCCGGTGACCTGCAGCGCCGTCGAGGTCGACGCCGTGCGCCTGCGCGACCGGCGCGCCAGCGGGGTCGGCGCGGCCACGGCCGGCCGCTGCGGTCGGCGCCGCTGTCGGCCGCGGCGCCGTCCGGCGCCGGCTGCGCGGCTCGGCGCGCGTGCTCGCGGACTCGGCGCTCGGACGCGGCGGCGCGGCTCCGATGGCGCCTCGGGCGCGCTCTGCGCCGCGCGCCCCCTCCCCGAGCGTGCGCGATCGCCGCGCCGACGGGCAGCGTCTCGCCGACCGCCGCGACGATCGTCAGCACGCCCTCGCCTCGGCGATCGTAGGTCACGTCGCCTTGTCGGTCTCGATCTCGAGCAGCTCGTCGCCCGCGTTGACCTGCTCGCCGTCGCTCCTTGAGCCAGCTGAGGATCGTGCCCTGCTCCATCGAGTCGGAGAGGCTGGGCATCGTGATCTCGTTCATGGCTGGTCAGCCTCCAGGAGGTCGATGGCGGCGCCGACGATCGTGTCGGTGTCGATCCCGAAGTAGCGGTAGAGGTCGTCGACGTCGCCGGACTGGCCGAAGTCGTCGACCCCGAGGCAGGCGATCGGGACGCCGCGGACCGCCGCGAGGAAGCTCAGCGTGTGCGGGTGGCCGTCGAGCACGGTGACGATCGGCGCCGCGCGGTCGGCCGGGAAGCAGCTCGTCGAGGATCGCGTCGTCGCCGTCGGCCGAGCCCCTGGCGGGCCTGCAGCGCCCGGAACACGAGGTCGGCCGAGGTCAGGCAGACGACGTCGACGTCGACCCCGGCGTCGGCGAGCTCGTCGGCGGCCGCGACGACCTCGGGCATCACCGCGCCGACGCCGACCAGCGTCACCGCCGGCGCGCCGGTCGGCCCGCCGCAGCAGGTAGCCGCCGGCCAGCACCTGCCGTCGGCGCTCCTCGCGCGCCGCCGGTCGTCGGGACAGCGGCCAGCGCCTGGTCGATCGGCCGCGTCGTGAGCCGGAAGTAGGCCGAGCGTGCCGTCGGGCCGGCCGAGCCGCGCGAGCGCATGCGAGCAGCGTCCACTCGAGGTCCTGGCCGAACGCCGGCTCCCAGGCGATGCACCGCGGCTGCTCGAGCCCGACCGACGGGGTGATGATCGACTGGTGCGCGCCGCCCTCGGGGGCGAGCGTGACGCCCGACGGCGTCCCGACGAGGATCGACTGCGCCGCCGGCGTAGATGCCGAACGACCACGGCTCGAGCGCGCGGTTGACGAACGGGTCATACAGCGTGCCGATCGGCAGGAGCGGCCTGGCCGTCGCGTGACCAGGTCGCGCCGAGCTCGCCGAGCAGGCCGACCAGGTTGCCCTCGGCGATCCCGAGCTCGATGTGCTGGCCGTGCTCGGTCTCGCGCCAGCGCACGAGCGTGTCGGTGTCGTCGGCGAACCAGTCGATCCGCTCGCCGAGGTGCCAGATCCCGACGCGGTTGATCCAGCCGCCGAGGTTCGTCGACGAGGCGACGTCGGGGCTGACCGTCACGACGCGCGCGGCGACCTCGGGCGCCGCGCGCGCGAGGTCGACGAAGAACCGCCCGAACGCCTGCTGGGTCGAGGCGCGCCCGGCGTGGTCGCGCCCGACCGAGGTCGGCACGCGGCGGCGGGCGCGGCGATCGACGGGCTCGCGGCGCAGCGCTGCCGGCGCGCCTCGGCACAGCTCGGCCTCCGGGCGAGCCGTCGGCGAACCGCGCCCACGGATCGGCGGCGTCGGCGCCGAGTCGCGCCGCGAGCTGCGCCCACTGGTCGCCGACGAGCAGCGCCGAGTGGTTGGCGGGATGACCCTCGGTCGGCCAGCCGCCAGGCCTTGATCGTGTACGCGAAGATCACCGACGGGCGGTCGGTCGACCGCGTCGGCCTCGGCGAACGCGTCGAGCAGATCGCCGAGGTCGTGGCCGCCGAGGTCGCGGATCGCGCGCAGCAGGTCGCTCGTCGTCGAGCTCGCGCGATCAGCCGCTCGAGCTCGCGGCGGTCCGCGGCCGCTGCCGCGGGAGCCGCTCGCGCAGCTCGCCGGCCGAGGACGCGCAGCAGCCGCTGGTACTCCTCGTTGGGCATCTCGTCGATCCGCCGCCGCAGCGCCTCGCCGCCGTCGCGCTCGAACAGCTCGCGCAGCCAGCGGCCGTACTTGACCGTGATCGTCGTGCCAGCCCGCCGCCTCGAACATCGCCGCCAGGCGGCCCGCGGCGATGTCGGGCACGATCCGGTCGAGCGACTGGCGGTTGAGGTCGACGATCCACAGCACCTCGCCGAGGCGCGGGACGACCGGGTCGACGAGCGCCTCCCAGACGCGCCCTCGTCGAGCTCGGCGTCGCCGACCAGCGCGACCTGCCGCCCGCCCCGTGGCACCTCGAAGTGGCCGGCGACGTAGCGGTGCGCGAGCGCGCTCCAGATCGGCGCCGTCGCGCCGATCCCGACCGAGCCGGTCGAGAAGTCGGCCGGGACCGGATCCTTGAGCCGGCTCGGGTAGCTCTGCAGGCCGCCGAACTCGCGCAGCGTCGTCAGGTAGCGCTCGATCGAGCGTGCCGAGCAGGTACTCGATCGCGTGCAGCACCGGCGACGCGTGGGGCTTGACCGAGACGCGGTCGGGACCGCGCAGGTGGTCGAACTACAGCGCGGTCATGATCGAGACCATCGACGCCGACGAGGCCTGGTGGCCGCCGACCTTCACGCCCGACGGCGTCGAGCGGACCTTGTTGGCGTGATGGATGATCGAGGTCGCCAGCCACAGCACGCGCGACTCGACGGCGCGTAGCACGCTCAGGTCAGCGCGTTCGCTGATCGCCATCGGCAGAGTGTGTCATCGCAGAATGCAACCAGGTGAACTCCTCTTCCCAGCGCTGGCCGACCCGCCGGACCGGGTCGCGATCTCGTTACCCCGGCTGACGCTCAGCTACGAGCAGCTCGCGGGCGCGACAGGCGCCGTCGCGGCCTCGCTGGCGGGCGCGCGGCGGGTCGTCGTCGTCGCCGACAGTACGCCCGAGACCTGCGTGGCCGTGGTCGGCGCGCTGCGCGCGGGCGTGCCGGTGGTGCCGCTGAACCCCCGATCGGGAAGCGCTGAGCTCGCTCACATCCTCGCCGACGCGGCGCCGGACGCGCTCCTCGTCGGGCGCGAGTGCCGAAGTGCCCGAGGCGCTGGATCAGCTCGAGCAGGTGGCGGTTGACCTCGACGCCGTGCAGCCGTACGCCCGAGGCGAGCACCGCCCCGACGATCCGGCGCTGATCGTCTACACGTCGGGCACCACCGGGCCGCCCAAGGGGGCGGTGCTGCCGCGGCGCGCGATCGCGGCCAACCTCGACGCGCTCGCCGACGCGTGGGCCTGGACCGAGCGCGACACGGTCGCCCACGCGTTGCCGCTGTTCCACGTCCACGGGCTGGTGATCGGGACCCTCGGCCCGCTCCGGCTCGGCGGCAGCGTGCTCCACATGGGACGGTTCGATCCGGCCTTGGTGCGCCGTGCGTTCGAGCGTGACGGCGCGACGATGCTGTTCGGGGTGCCGACGATGTACCGGCGGCTGTCCGAGGCCGCCGAGCGGGACCCGGCGCTGGCGGGCGCGCTGGCGAGGGCGCGGCTGCTGGTTTCGGGCTCGGCGCCGCTGCCGACCGCGGAGCACGAGCGTCTGCAGCGCCTCACCGGGCGCGGCGTCGTCGAGCGCTACGGCCTGACCGAGACGTTGATGAACACCGCGATCCGGGCCGACTCCGAGCCGGCGCCGGGCACGGTCGGCCCGCCGCTGAAAGGCGTCGAGCTGCGTCTCGTCGACGACGACGGCAGTCCGATCGACGGCGCCGACGAGCAGGCGATCGGCGAGGTGCAGGTCCGCGGCCCGAGCCTGTTCCTCGGCTACCTCAACCGTCCCGACGCGACCGCCGCGGCGCTGCGCGACGGCTGGTTTGCGACCGGCGACATGGCGACCCGCGACGCGCGCGGATATCTGCGGATCGTCGGACGCCGCGCGACTGACCTGATCAAGAGCGGCGGCTACAAGATCGGCGCCGGCGAGATCGAGGCCGCGCTGCGCGAGCATCCCGCGGTCGACGACGCGGCGGTCACCGGCGAGCCCGACGACGATCTCGGCGAACGGGTCATCGCCTGGGTCGTGCTGCGCGGATCGGCGAGTGCCGGGGAGGAGGAGCTGATCGAGCACGTCGCTTCCCAGCTCGCGCCCCACAAGCGGCCTCGGGTCGTCCACTTCCTAGACGAGCTGCCGCGCAACGAGCTCGGCAAGGTGCAGAAGAAGCGCCTTGGCGCCTAGCGCCGGGGCGCCTAGCGCCGGCCCCAACGGGCGGCCGGCTACACCTTCGCGCCGGCGACGAACTGCTCGCGCAGCGCCGTCTTCTTGAACTTGCCGGTCGCCGTGCGCGGGATCTCGTCGATGAACTCGTAGCGGTCGGGCAGCTGCCACTTCGCGTACTGCTGCGCGAGATGGTCGCGCAGCTGCTCCGCCGTCACCTCGTGCCCATCGCGGACCACGACGACCGCCATCGGCCGCTCGCCCCAGCGCTCGTCAGGGATCGCGATCACGGCCGCCTCAGACACCGCTTCGTGTGCCATCAGCAGGTTCTCGAGATCGACTGACGAGATCCACTCGCCGCCGGACTTGACCAGGTCCTTGGAGCGGTCGCAGATCCGCAGGTTGCCGGTGGCGTCAATCTTGACCACGTCGCCGGTCTGAAACCAGCCGTCGTCTGTGAACTTGTCGGTTCCCTGGCCACGGTGGTAGGCACGCGCGACCCATGGCCCGCGGACCTCGAGCTCGCCCATCGCCTCGTCGTCCCACGGCACCAGCTCGCCGTCCTCGCCGCGGGCGCGGATCTCGACAAACGGCGAAGCGATGCCCTGGCGGCCGCGGTACTCGTAGCGCTCCTCGTCAGTCGCTTCGTCGAGCTCGCGCGGGAGCCGGCAGATCGTGCCCAGCGGCGACATCTCGGTCATCCCCCACGCGTGGATGATCGTCAAGCCGTGGCGGTCAAAGCCGCGCAGCATGCTCGGCGGCGCCGCGGAGCCGCCGACGATCAGCTGATCGAGCGCGCTCAGATCCCAGCGGTCAGGCTCAGCGTCGAGCGCCTGCAGGATCGCCATCCAGACCGTCGGCACGCCGGCGGTGATCGTGACCTGCTCCTGTTCGAGCAGGTCAAGCACGCTCACCGCGTCGAGCTTCGGGCCGGGGAGCACGAGCTTTGAGCCGACCAGCGTGGCCGTGTACGCCAGCCCCCAGGCATTGGCATGAAACATCGGCACCACCGGCAGGACGGTGTCGCGCCGCGAGACGTTCTTGACGTCGGGCAGCGCCGCAACCAGCGAGTGCAGGACCAATGAGCGGTGCGAGTAGACGACGCCCTTCGGCGCCCCGGTGGTGCCCGACGTGTAACACATCGCCGCGGCCCGGCGCTCGTCCTCGGGCGGCCATTGCATCGGCTCGCGAGTCGGCGATCAGCTGTTCGTAATCGAGCCAGCCGTCGGGGACCTGTCCTGAGCGCGAGACGACGATCACGTGCTCGAACTCGCGGGCGCCGCGAAACGACTCGAACGCCTCGAGCAGCGACTCGTCGACGACGATCGCCCGGTCCTCTGCGTCGTTGACGATGAAGCTCAATTCGTCGCGGTGCAGCCGCGGGTTGAGCGTGTGGATCACCGCGCCCATCGACGGCAGCGCGAAGTACAGCTCCAGATGCTCGGGCTGGTTCCAGAGCAGCGTCGCGACCGGATCCCCGGGCTCGATGCCGAGCTGGGCGAGCGCGCCGCCCAGCCGCCGCGCGCGCTCGATGCAAGCGCCGAACGTGGTCCGCCCGACTGAGCCGTCGGGGCGCCTGAAGACGATCTCGCGCGAGCCGCTCATGCGCTCTGACCGCTGCACGACCGCGGTCAGCGACAGCGGATAGTCGTCCATCATCAACCCTTCGCGCATCTCTATCTCCCGTCGGCTGGACTGTGCGTGGCAGAGAGCATGAGGGTCTGAGGCGCGCACTGCAAGATCGAGCAGCGGATACGGTCCGCAGATGGACCTCCCGGCCCGCACCGAGCTCTCGTGGTCGGGGTGGGGCGATCCCGAGCAGGCGACCGAGCTCTCGGCCGAGCTGATCGCCCAGCTGCGCACGGCGCTCGGCGCCGGCCGGGCGACGCCCACTCCGCCGTCGATCGACGAGTTGGCGCTGGCACCGGTCCGGCTGGACTCGGGCGTCTGCGGCGCGCTCACCCAGCTGGTGGGCGAACCACATGTCCGTTCAGACCAGGAGGCGCGGGCGCGACACGCGCTCGGCAAGTCGACCCCTGACCTGCTCGCGCTGCGCTCGGGCAAGGAGATCGCCGCGCCCGACCTGGTGCTGTACCCGGGCTCGCATGACGAGATCCTGGCCGTGCTCGAGCTCTGCGGCACCGAGCGGGTGGCCGTGGTCCCGTTCGGTGGCGGACATCCGTGGTCGGCGGACTGACCCCGGAGGCGGACGCGTTCGCAGGCGTCGTCGCGCTCGACCTGCGCCGGCTGTCGAGCCTGATCGCGCTTGACGAGCTCTCGTGGACGGCGACGCTCGGGCCGGGGCTTCGCGGACCGGAGGCCGAGCGGCTGCTGGGCGAGCGCGGCTACACGATCGGCCACTTCCCGCAGTCCTTCGAGTTCGCGACGCTCGGGGGTTTCGCGGCCGCGCGCTCGAGCGGCCAGGCGTCGGCGGGCTACGGCCGCTTCGACGATCTCGTGGTGGCGCTGAAGATCGCCACTCCGGCCGGGACGATGGAGCTCGGCCGCGCGCCGAAGTCGGCCACCGGTCCGGACCTGCGGCAGCTGATCCTTGGCTCCGAGGGAGCGTTCGGTGTGATCACGGAGCTGACCGTGAACGTCACTCCGGCACCGGCGCAGACTGTCTACGAGGGCTGGCGGACGCCGGACTTCGCGAGCGGCGTCGCCGTGCTGCGGACGCTCGCCCAGGACGGGCCGCGGCCGACCGTGTGCGGCTCTCGGACGAGGCCGAGACCGCGCTCGGCCTCGGGCGCCCGACTCAGCTCGGACAGTCCGCCGCGAGCGGCGGGTGCCTGGCGACCATCGGCTACGAGGGCAGCGGCGAGGACGTCGAGCGCCGTCGCGCGGCCGGCGCGCGAGTGCTGAACGCCGCCGGCGCTGAGCCGATCGCCGGCGCTGGCGAGGCGTGGGCTCGCGACCGTTACCGTGGGCCGTACCTGCGCGACGCGCTGCTCGACGCCGGCCTGCTGGTCGAGACGCTCGAGACCGCGGCCTTCTGGTCAGCGCTCGCGCGGGTGTATGAGGGAGTGAGTGAAGCGCTCCGAGACGCGCTGACGGCAGAGGGCACGCCGCCGGTGATCCTGTGTCACGTTTCGCACGTATATGCGGCCGGTGCGTCCCTGTACTTCACGGTCGCGTGTGCCCAGACGAGCGATCCCGTCTCACAGTGGTGGCGCGCGAAATCCGCAGCCAGCGCCGCGATCATCGACAGTGGCGGCTCGATCAGTCACCATCACGGTGTCGGTCGTGACCATCGGGACTGGCTCGAGTGCGAGCTCGGGGCGCTCGGGGTGGGGGTGCTCGCGGCCGTCAAACAGACACTGGACCCGGCGGGGATCATGAACCCGGGGATCCTGATCACCACATAGAGGGCAACTGAGTTCGAATGTCGGGGGGCTAGATGGACAATCCGCAGCTGCTGGACACGAGGACTGACTCCGATCACATCGCCGCGCTCGCCGAGCTGGCCGTCTGCTTCGGCGCCAACCTGCAGCCGGGGCAGATCGTCGCGATCAGCTCCGAACCGGGCAAGGAGCAGCTCGCTCGCGCGATCGCCGAGGCGGCCTACCGCCACGGAGCCCTGTACGTCGACCTGAACGTGTTCGACATGCACCTCAAGCGTGCCCGGGCCCTGTACGCGGACCCGGAGACGCTCAACTACGTGCCGCCGTGGCTCGGTGAGCGCGCGCTGGCGCTCGGCGAGCACCGATGCGCGCGCGTGGCACTGACCGGCCCGGTCGACCCGCAGCTGATGGAGGGGGTGGACCCGAACCTGATCGGGCTCGACATGCTGCCGGCGCTGCCCGAGTCGATGCAGGTCGTCGACGCGTTGACGACCAACTGGACCGCGGTCCCGTGCCCGACGCCGGGGTGGGCGGCCCTCGTCCATCCTGACCTGCCGCCAGCCGAGGCGTTGGCGCTGCTGTGGCGCGAGGTGGCCCACATCTGCAGGCTCGACGAGCCCGATCCGGTTCAGGCGTGGGAGGCCCGGCTCGCGAACCTGACGGCGACGGCCGAGAAGCTCGACGAGCTGCACCTCGATGCGCTGCGGTTCGAAGGCCCCGGCACCGAACTGACGGTAGGGCTGATGCCCAGCGGCCACTGGTCGGCGGCACGCTTCAAGACGATCGACGGGATCAACCACGCTCCGAACATCCCGACCGAGGAGGTGTTCACGACCCCGGACCCCGCTCGGGTCGACGGGTTCGTCACTGCGACCAAGCCGCTGGTCACGGCCGGCATGACGATCACCGGGCTGCGAGTGCGCTTCGAGCGCGGCCGTGCGGTGCAGTTCGAAGCCGAGCAAGGCGCCGAGGTGCTGCGCGGGCTGAGCGAGCACGACGACGGGGCGTCGCGGCTGGGTGAGGTAGCGCTGGTCGACCGCGAGGGGCGGATCGGGCCGCTGGGGACGGTCTTCTACGACACGCTGATCGATGAGAACGCAGCCAGCCACATCGCGCTCGGCCAGGCGTACGAGATGGTGATCGAGGACCTCAGCGACCTTGAGCGCGTCAACCAGAGCGGGATCCACATCGACTTCATGATCGGCGGCGACGAGGTGGGGGTCACCGGCGTGCTCGGGGACGGCGAGGAGATCCCGCTGCTGCGCGACGGCACCTGGCAGCTGTGACATTTTTGTCCCGCGATGCCCACGGCGCGCCCGCTCGCCCCAGTCGCAGGGCCCACGCTACGCTAACCGGCTCCCGGAGAGGTGCCGGAGCGGCTGAACGGGCGCGACTGGAAATCGCGTAACGGGGGTTAACCTCGTTCGGGGGTTCGAATCCCCCCCTCTCCGCTCATTAAGGGCAGCTCCGGCCACCGCCCGCGGCTCATCTCCCAGCGAACGATGGTTAGCTTTTCCCAGCTATCGGCGGGTTTCCCGGAAAAGTACGGACGGCGCGCGGAGAGTCACGGTTCTTTCAGTTAACCGTAATCAAGTTGGTCGAAACTTCTTGCGTGGCGGTAGGCGATCTCGTAGACTCCACGCGCCGAGAGTGACATGTCTTAACCGGCAGGGGAACCACTCGAAGCCATCTTAATGCTCCAGAAACCCGCACTCCGACTTGTAGAAGGCGGCCTTTCACGGGACGTCCCGTGGCTGTGGTTCTGCGGCAATTGCGCTGCGCCCTCGCCGAACGGGGCAGCACCGCCGCCGAACGAGCGTGTCTGTCGGTCCTGCGGACTCGGACTCCTACTCGAGGCGCGCGAGGATGCCGTCCCGACCGATCGTGACGCGTTCCTGGTCGTCGACTCCAGCCTGCTGGTGCAGGCACTGTCCAAGCAGGCGGAGGCATTCCTCGGATTGACCGAGGAGCTCGCGATCGACAAGCCGGTCGTCGAGCTGCTGGTGCCGGCCGACGCCGAGGCGCAGGAGCGAACCGGCTTCGCCGCCGCGATCGTCCAGGCCGCCAACGCGCAGGATCCGGACACGGCGCGGCGGTTCGTCCGGCCCTGGAACACGTTCGGCGTTCGCGTCCGGGCCCGGATCGCGACCTGCGGGCCGCCGCGGGCGGCGCTGGTTGTGCTCGAGAACAGCGGCCCGCCGCGGCTGCAAGCCGTCGGCTCCTAGCCCTTCCCCTTCAGCCGGCTCTTCAGGCGCGCGGGCGCGCCGAACTTCGCGAGCGCCTTCGGTAGCACGACCGAGCCATCTTCCTGCTGGCCGTTCTCGAGCAGCGCGATGATCGTGCGGCCGACCGCCACCGCGGTCCCGTTCAACGTGCAGACGTAGGCAGGCTTGCCGTCCGCGGCGCGGTAGCGGATCTCGAGCCGGCGGGCCTGGTAGTCGGTCGTGTTCGAGCACGAGGTCAGCTCGCGGTAGCGCCCCTGCCCCGGAAGCCAGGCCTCGACGTCGTACTTCTTGGCGGCTGAGGCGCCGAGGTCGTCGACGGCGATCGCCACCACCCGGTAGGGGATCTCGAGCGCCTCCATGATCGACTCCTCTATCGCCAGCAGCCGCTCGTGCTCGGCGTCGGCGTCTTCGGGCGCCACGAACGCGAACATCTCGACCTTGTCGAACTGATGCACGCGGAAGATCCCGCGGGTGTCCTTGCCGGCGGCGCCGGCCTCGCGCCTGAAACAGCTCGAGAATCCCGCGTAGCGCAACGGAAGCTCGCCGGCCGGCAGGATCTCGTCGCGGTGCAATGACGCGAGCGCCACCTCCGATGTACCCACCAGGTACAGACCCTCGTCGGGCAACTGGTAGATCTGCTGCTCGGTGTCAGGCAACATGCCGGTCCCGTAGAGCGCCTGCTCGCGGACCAGGACCGGCGGGATCACGGGCGTGAAGCCCTCGTCGCCCAGCTTCGCGAAAGCGAACTGGACGAGGGCGAACTCGAGCAGCACGAGATCGCCAAGCAGATAGGCAAAGCGCGACCCCGAGAGCCGCGCCCCGCGCTCCATGTCGATCATCTCGCCGGCGAGCTCGAGATGGTCACGCCCGGTTGCGCCCGCCTCGCCCACCTCCTTGAGGACCTCGTCCTGTGCGGGCGCGTCGGGCGCCGGCAGGTTGGGCAGCGTTGCCAGCGCCGCGTCGCGCTGGGCGAGCAGCGACGACGCCTCGTCACTGAGCGACCGCCCCTGCTCTGCCAGCTGCGCCAGCTCCGCGCGCTGCTCCGCGGTCGGGGCTCCCTTCAAAGCCCGGCTGGCGCGGTTCTGCTCGGCTTTGAGCGTCTCGAGCTGGGTCGTGATCGTTCGCCAGCGCTCGTCGAGCTCGAGCACGCGATCCACCTGTGCAGCGGCATCAGGGGAGCGACGGGCGAGCGCCGTTCGCACGGCGTCCGGTTCCCGGCGGATCAGCCTGATGTCGAGAACTTGCGCTCCCCCGCTACGAGTGCGCGGAGTGTTTCTTGCCCCGCGCGCCGGCCGCCTTCTTGGCCGTCCGCTTGGGCCGCGCGGCCGACGAGGTCGTCGTGGTCGCCGAGGTTACGCTCGCCGCCGCGGTCGCGCTCGCGGCCGTCGAGCTCGGCGGTGGCGGCAGCGTCCCGATCGGCCTGGCGATGCACGGCACGGCGCCGGGCTCCTTGGGCTCCGAGCGGCCGGCGTAGGTGGACACGAACTGCGCAACGTCCCTCGCGTCCTGACCGACGACGACGTTCTGCGGCATGTAGGCGCCCGAGAAGCCACCGTTCTCGATCGCGTACAGCACGCGCGTCACCGGGCGCTCGCAGCGGACGTCGAAGTCCGGCCCGCTGATCGCCTGCGCGGTGCGGACGTTGGGAGCCGAGCCGTGGGTCGCCGCGTAGGAGAGCGTGTGGCAACCCGAGCAGCGCTGCGAGAACAGCACCGCGCCCTGGTAGAGGAGCGGCCTGGATTTGGGAACGCTGATGCGCTGGGTCCCGCAAGCCGCCGCGAGGGCCGCCACCGCGATCGACGTGCCCGAAAGGAGCAGGACCCTTAGCAGCCGAGTCATCCGGGCGAGATCATAATCGCATCCCGTGGATCCGAGTCCCGCACCCCGCGCGGCGATCGCGTTGCTCGCCGCCGCGGCGCTTGCATTAGGCCTGCTGATCGCCGGCTGCGGGGCGACCACCCAGGTCAGCAGTGACCGCACCTTCGAGGTCGCGCTGACTGAGTACCACGTCTCGCCTCAACGGGTCCGTGCGCCCGCCGGGACACTGACGATCTTCGTCCACAACTACGGGCGGCTGAGCCACAACCTCGTGATCTCATCGGGCGGTCATCCCGATTTCTCGACGGAGCCGATCCCGCCCGGCCAGACGACCGAGCTGTTGGCGACGCTCGCCCCCGGCAGCTATCTGATGTCGTCGACGATTCTCTCCGACCAGGCGCTCGGCGCCTACGGAACGCTGATCGTCACGAGGCGGTGAGCTGGCCCGCGCGCCGGTGAGCTCACGCCCGCGCGCTGCTGGGCTGGCCGTCGCGGCCGGTGAAGGACACCCGGGTCCGACGGCGAACTCCGGTCCATCCCCGGCGCCGGCGTTTGAGACGTTCGCCCTACCTCATACGCGTGCGTCCTCCTACGGCGGCAACCAGAGGTGCCGGCGCCGGGGCACCCTTATCGCGCTCGAACCCTGGCGGCCTCGCGGCGCCGGGCGCTATAAAGCCAGGCGATGGCGCCCCAGCCCGAGCCCGAGCCCGATCCCGAGCTGTTCCGCGAGGTGTTCGGGCGCTTCGCGACCGGGGTAGCGGTGATCACCAGCTCGAGCCCCGTGGGCGCGGGCGGGATGACCGCCAACGCGCTCTGCTCGCTGTCGCTGGAGCCGCTGCTGGCACTGGTCTGCTTCGAGAACAGCGCCCGGACGCTGCCGATCGTCCGCGACGCGGGTCGCTTCGCGGTCAACGTGCTGACCTCCGAGCAGGAGGCGCTGGCCGGCGTGTTCGCCTCGAAACTGCCCGAGTCCGAGAAGCTCGACGGCGTCGCGCACCGGTTCGAGCACGGCGTGCCGGTGATCGAAGGCGCGCTCGCGTGGGCGGTGTGTGATCTGCGCGAGCTGATCGCCGGCGGCGACCACACGATCGCGATCGGGACCGTGACCGAGATGGGGCTCGGCAGAGGCGAGCCGCTGCTGTGGTACTCGGGGCGCTACCACGCGCTGCCGAGTGAGCGCGTGCGCTAAAGCACCGACCGCTGCTGTCGAGCCTGGCCGTCACGCTTGCCGTCACGGTCACCGTCGGCGGCTTCGGTCGGCGGCCTCGCGGCCTGTCATGCGCAACGCGACAAACCCGCGGGCGGCCGTTGGATTTGGTGCAAAATCGAGGTTCTGCGTGCAGCTGGCGACGAATCCGGGCGGGCGGTGCAGGTTTGTCGCGTTTGGCAGGTCGGCGCGGCGCCCCCCCGCGCCGCTGGCGCCGTTGGTGCCGTTGGTGCCGCTGGAGCCGTTGGTGACGTCGGTGCCGTTGGCGCCGTTGGTGCCGACGAGATCAGCCGGCGGTGGTCGCCGCCCGCAGCAACAGCAACAGCACCACGAACGCGGTCAGAACCATCACCCCGAGCTCGCGCTGGACGATCGCGACCACCACATCCTGCTGCTCGTCAGTGGGCAGCTTGCCGACCGCGTCCGCCGACTCCAAGCCGCGCGAGTCCAGCACCGCCTGGGCGGAGCCGATCCGCAGCTGCTCGCCCAGGAACGCGACCGCAAGCGGCAGCAGCCCATAGATCAAGTGCAGGCTCGACTCCTTCTTGCCGATCGCCACCAGCACGCCGCCGAGCGCTACCTCGACCACGACCGCCGCCTGCCCGGCGCGCAGCAGTCGCCAGAAGAGCGGGCTCCGGCGGTGGCGATACCAGCACCAGGCACCCCATCCGGTGGCGGCCCCGACGAGCCCGATGCAGATCACCCCGACGATCAGGTGGACGGCGCTCATCGACCGATCACGGTTGCACGGTACTCGGCGTGGGTATCACTTAGCCGCATTCAGCACTATGTAACACGCTGTTACAAGCCTGCCCCTACGGTGATATAAGACCTAGTTGTGCTTCGCAGCTATCTGCCGGCGATCGTGTTCCTGCTACTCGGCGGGCTCGTCGGGTCGCTGTTCGCAGTACTGAACCTGTTCTTTGGCCGCCGGCGGCCTGGCCTCAACAAGGACACTCCGTACGAGTGCGGTTTGCCGTCTGAGATCCAGCGGGGCTTTCGCTTCGGGATCAGCTTCTACCTGATCGCGATGCTGTTCATCCTGTTCGACATCGAGGTGATCTTCATCTACCCGATCGCCGTCCAGCTGCGAGCGTTCGGCTCGTTCGCGCTGTGGGAGACGGTCACCTTCGTGGTCCTGCTGATGGTCGCGTTCGTCTATGTGTGGCGGCGGGGAGCGCTCGAATGGAGATAAAACGAGAGCCGCTCGGCGGCGACGCGCAGGCGCCGACGGACTTCCGCTCGCGCCAGCTGCTCGCGCGTGACATGCTCAACGGCGATCTCGAGGGTGAGGCGCTTCAGCGCTACGTCGAGCAGAGCGTGATGACGACCACGCTCGACAAGGCGGTCTCGTGGTCGCGCGGCAACTCGCTCTACCCGCTCACCTTCGGCCTCGCCTGCTGCGCGATCGAGATGATGTCGATTGTCGGCGCGCGGATGGACATCGCGCGCTTTGGCTGGGAGGCGTTCCGCGCCTCGCCGCGCCAGGCCGACCTGCTGATCCTGTCCGGCCGCGTGTCAGTCAAGATGGCGCCGGTCGTGCGGCGCATCTACGACCAGATGCTCGAGCCCAAGTGGGCGATCTCGATGGGCGCCTGCTGCTCTTCGATGGGCGTCTTCAACAACTACGCGCTGGTGCCGTCGGACAAGTTCATGCCGATCGCCGTTCATGTGCCGGGCTGCCCGCCGCGGCCCGAGGCGCTGGCGCACGGGATCCTGCGCCTGCGCGACATGGTCCAAGGCCACGAGCCCGACGGGTGGCGCAAGCGCTACGACGCGGTCGGGACCGAGGAGATCCTCCCCGAGACCGACAGTTCAAGCGCGGCGATCAACATCTATCCGGGCGGAGACACCGCCGGTGCCTGACGCCACCGGGCTGGAACTGACAGCCCACGAGCTGCGCGACGCCAGCGCCGAGTCGATTCTCGGCACCGAGTTTCACCGCGGACGGGCGGTGCTGCTCGCCAATCCGGCGCTGATCGGCGAGGTGCTACGGCGCTGCACGCCAAGGGCTACACGTTCCTGGCCAGCCTCCACGGCGTCGACTACTACCCCGAGGAGCCGCGGCTCGGTGTGCTGTACGAGCTGCTCGACATGACAAACGTGGATCGGATCACGGTCAAGGCCCGGGTCAGCACCGAGGACCCGCGGATCGACTCGTGATCCGAGCTGTTCCCGGGCGCCGATCACCCGGAGCGCGAGGTCTACGACATGTTCGGGGTCGTGTTCGACGGCCACCCCGACCTGCGGCGGATCCTGATGCCCGAGGACTACGAGGGCTTCCCGCAGCGGCGCGACTTCCCGGTCGGCGGCGAGCCGGTGCTGTTCACCTACAACGAAGGCATCGCTACGGCAAGTGGCAGATAGCGGACAGCGACTACCGCAAGCGCGAGGAGTCGATCACCTACGCCGGCCGAGCCGGCCGGCGCAGGGCGAGACCCACGAGCTGCTGACGCTCAACATCGGTCCCCACCACCCGGCGACCCACGGGGTGCTGCGGCTGATCGCGCACGCTCGAGGGCGAGGTCGTGCGCGACATCAAGCCGATCATCGGCTACGTCCACACCGGGATCGAGAAGACGGCCGAGGACAAGTCCTACTGGAAGGTCATCCCGGTCATCGAGCGGATGGACTACCTCGCCTACTACTTCAACGCGATGGCGTTCTGCGGCGCGGTCGAGACGCTGCTCGGCGTCGAGGTGCCGCCGCGCGCGCAGTACCTGCGCGTGATCCACCTCGAGCTCAACCGGATCATGTCCCACCTGGTGTGGCTGGGCACGAGCGCGCTCGACCTCGGCGCGATCTCGATGTTCTGGTACTGCTTCCGCGAGCGCGAGACGATCCTCGACCTGTTCGAGATGTCCTCGGGCCAGCGGATGCACACGCGCTACTTCCAGGTCGGCGGCGTGTTCGAGGACATCCCCCGCGGCTTCGCCGCCAAGCTGCGCAAGTTCGTCGAGGAGATGCCGGCCGCGCCGACCAGTACGCCGACCTGCTGGAGAAGAACCAGATCGTGCTCGAGCGCCTGCGCGGGACCGTGCCCGCTCGACGAGGCGACGCTGCTCGAGCCTCGGGGTCACCGGGCCGCTGCTGCGCGCCGCCGGCAACCCATGGGACCTGCGCAAGGCCGATCCCTACTCGAGCTATGACCACTTCGACTTCAAGATCCCGGTCGGCACGGTGGGCGACAACTACGACCGCTACCGCGTCCGCCACGCCGAGCTCTACGAGTCGGTGAAGATCATCGAGCAGGCGCTCGACGGCCTGCCCGAGGGACCGTTCATCACCCCCGACCGCAAGGTCGCGCTGCCCCCGCGCCACGAGCTCGCGACCAGATGGAGGCGCTGATCCACCACTTCAAGCTCGTCACCGAGGGCTTCCGCGTGCCGCCCGGCGAGGCCTACTACCCGATCGAGGGCCCGCGCGGCGAGCTCGGCTGCTTCGTGCGCGCCGACGGCTCGGCCAAGCCGGCCCGGGTGCACATGCGCGACCCGAGCTTCGTCAACCTCCAGGCGCTGGCGCCGATGGTCCGCGACGCCTACATCGCCGACCTGATCGCGACCCTGGCGATGCTCGACCCGATCCTGGGCGGAATCGACCGATGAGCGCAGCGTGCCGCCGCGACCGGTCCCGCGCTTCGATCACGGCTCGCGCGTCCCCGGCTGGGACGAGGCCGTCGACCTCACCAAGCCGCCGGCGGTCGGTCCCCGACCCGGCCACCGCGCGGTCCCGAGGAGCTGCGAGCGGAGATCGAGGCCGCGATGGCCAAGTACCCTGATCGCCGCTCGGCCGCGATCCCGGCGCTGCACGCCGCCCAGCGCGTGCACGGCTGGTGCTCGCCGGAGGCGATCACCAGGTGGCCGCGGTGATGCAGCTGACCCCCGCCTATCTGACTTCGGTCGCGAGTTCTACGACATGCTCGAGACCTACCCGCGCCCCAAGCACGACGACGTCTACGTCTGCACGAACATCTCGTGCTCGCTGCTCGGCGCCGACGAGCTGTTCGACGCGATGGTCGGCCGCGGCCGGCGAGCGAGGACGTCCACGTGCGCTCGTTCGAGTGCCTCGGCGCCTGCGACATCGCGCCGATGGCCTCGGTCAACGGCGAGTACGTCGGGCCGCTGCAACACCGAGGACTCCGAGCGGATCGTCGAGGACCTGCGCGCCGGCCGGCCGGTGCTGAGGACAAGCAGCTTCGCTTCCGGCGCTGGGTCGACCCCGGCGTCGAGGACGGCGCCGACAGTTCGCCGCGCCCGACACCCGCACGCGCCGACACGGTCGGCCTGACCGAGACCGACGAGTCGGCTGACAGGCCTGGGCCGTCGGCGCCGATCGGACCGACCGGAGAGCCCGATGAGAAAGATCCTGTTCGATCGCATCGACGAGCCCGGGCTGAACACGCTCGAGGTCTACGAGCGCCGCGGCGGCTATCAGGCGCTGCGCAAGGCGCTGGCGATGCCTCCGGGGAGGTCCTCCGCAGCTGATGGACTCCGGCATCCGCGGCCGCGGCGGCGCCGGCTTCCAAATGGGCAAGAAGGTCTCGTTCCTGCCCCATGGCGAGATGGACAAGTACCTGGTCTGCAACGCCGACGAGTCCGAGCCCGGGACCTTCAAGGACCGCGAGCTGATGCAGAAGAGCCCGCACATGCTGATCGAGGGAATCGTGATCGCCGCCTACGCCGGCGAGATCGACCGCGCCTTCATCTACATCCGCGGCGAGTACGCAGCTGCAGGCCGACATTCTCGAGGCGGCGATCGCCGAGGCCGCGGCGGCCGGTTACATCGGCGAGGACATCCTCGGCAGCGGGATCGAACTGCCGCTGGTGCTGCACCGCGGCGCCGGGCGCCTACATCTGCGGCGAGGAGACCGGGCTGCTGGACTCGCTCGAGGGCAAGCGCGGGAACCCGCGGCTGAAGCCGCCGTTCCCGGCGATCGAGGGGCTGTACGCCGGACCGACGCTGATCAACAACGTCGAGACGCTCGCCACGGTCCCGCACATCATCAGCATGGGCGGCGACCGAGTACGCCAAGATCGGCACCGAGACCTCCACGGGGACCAAGCTGGTCTCGATCTCAGGCGACGTCAAGCGGCCCGGCAACTACGAGATCGAGCTCGGGATCCCCTCGCGGGAGATCATCTACGACCTCGCCGGCGGTCCGCCGAGCGGGCTCGAGGTCAAGTTCTGGTTCCCCGGGGGCTCGAGCTCGCCGGTGCTGACCAAGGACGACCTCGACGTCCCGTACGACTTCGACAGCATGGCCAAGGCCGGCACGATGCTCGGCTCGGGGGCGATCATCATCGCCGACGAGTCGCGCAGGGTGCTTGACACGGCGCTCAAGCTGGCGAAGTTCTACGCGCATGAGTCGTGCGGCAAGTGCGTCCCGTGCCGCGAGGGGACCAACTGGACCCACAAGATGCTCGAGCGGATCCAGACCGGCGAGGCGACGCCGATGGACCTCGACATCATGGCCTCGGTCCAGGAGCAGATCATCGGCAACTGCCTATGCGTGCTCGGCGACGCGATGGCGATGCCGATCGGCTCGATGGTCGCCAAGTTCCGTGCCGAGCTCGAGGCCGAGATCGAGGCCGCTCGCGAGCGCAACGACGGCGGTCCGAGCGAGGATGTGGTCGCGCTCGGCGTCGCTGACGAACATGCCGGCCCGGTTCCGGTTCAACTAGCTTCCACCCGCGCGTATGCCCCGTCCAGAGCGCAAGACGATCCAGCTGACGATCGATGGCCGCGAGGTGAAGGCGATCGAGGGCGCGATGCTGGTCGACGCCGCCAAGCAGGGCGACGTCGAGATCCCGTACTTCTGCTACGAGCCGAAGCTCGGCAACCCGGTGGGTGCCTGCCGCATGTGCCTGGTAGAGATCGAGGGGATCCCGAAGCTCCAGACGTCGTGCTCGACCCCCGTCAAGGACGGGATGGTCGTCCACACTCAGACAGAACGCGTCAGGCACGCCCAGAACGCGGTCGTCGAGTTCCTGCTGATCAACCACCCGCTCGACTGCCCGGTCTGCGACAAGGGCGGCGAGTGCCCGCTGCAGGACATCACCTTCGGCTGGGGGCTGGGGCGCTCACGGATGATCGAGCCCAAGCGCCACTTCGTGAAGCCGCTCGCGCTCTCGCCGCTGGTCGCGATCGACCGCGAGCGCTGCATCCTCTGCTACCGCTGCGTGCGCTTCTCGCAGGAGATCGCCGAGGACTACCAGCTGATCTTCGCCGAGCGCGGCGCGGACACGTTCGTCGCCACCCACGATGGCCACCCGTACGTGGCGCCGTTCAGCGGCAACATCATCGAGCTGTGCCCCGTAGGTGCCCTGACGTCACAGCCCTACCGCTTCCGCGCGCGGCCGTGGGACATCGAGGACGCGGGCGGCGTCTGCACGCTGTGCCCGGCGCAGTGCAACGTCACCTTCACCGTCCGCGACGAGCCGGGTCGTACGCGTGCTCGCTCGCGAGCACGAAGAGCGTCGACGACGGCTGGCTGTGCGACAAGGGGCGGTTCGCCTATCAGGCGATGCACGTCGACGAGCGGATCACCAAGCCGCTCGTGCGCGACGGCGACGAGCTGCGCGAGGTCTCGTGGGAGCGCGCGCTCGAGGCCGCCGCCGGCATGGCCAAGCACAAGGGCCGCACGGGCGTGCTCGTAGGCGGGCAGGCGACCAACGAGGAGGGCTTCCTGCTGGCACGGCTGGCGCGCGAGGTGCTCGACTCGCCACGACATCGACTCGCGTCGGCGCCGGCGGCGGCGTCAGCGCGACGCTGTCCGCGCGCTGGCCGCCCCCGGCGCTCCAGGCGAGCGTGCCCGATCTCGAGTTCGCCCACACGGTGCTGCTGGTCGGCTGCGAGCCGCTCGACGACGCGCCGATCCTCGACCTGCGGATCCGCAAGGGCGTGCGTCGCAACGGCGTCAAGCTGGCGATCGCCAGCGCCCGCCCGAGCGCGCTGGACCGCAACGCCGCGCAGATCGTCCGCTGCGCCCCCGGCGATGAGTTCGCGCTGCTCGGCGGCGCTCGGGCGGCGCTGCGACGGCGGCGAGGCGCGCGACGAGGACGCACCGCCGCGCTCGCCCAGCTGCTGCGCGACGGCGGCGAGGACATGGTGATCGTCTGGGGCGAGCGGATCGGCGCGGACGCCGCCGCGGTCCTGTTGCGGATCGCCGAGCCGGCTCGGGCTCGCCGACCGCGACGGCGCCGGGCTGCTCGAGATCCCGGCCGGCTCCAACGGCCGCGGCCTGCGCGAGGCGGGCGCGGTCCCCGACGCCGGGCCCGGGTATGCGGGCGCTCGACGGAGGCCGGGCGCGGAGCCGCCGAGATCGCCGCGGCCGCCGCCGACGGCGAGATCACCGCGCTGTACCTGTTCCAGACCGATCCGGTCCGTGACCAACCGGACCGCGGCTCTCTGGCAGCGCGCGCTGCACCGCGCCGCCTCGTCGTCGCCCACGCCTCGGTGCTGACCGAGGGCCTGCGCGAGCACGCGACCGTCATCTTCCCGGCCGAGTCCCACGCCGAGAAGGAGGGCACGGTCGTCCACCCCGACGGGCGCCTGCAGCGGCTGCGGATCGCGATCGAGCGCCCGGGCGAGGTCCAGCCGGGCTGGGCGGTGATCGCCGAGCTCGCGCGCCGCGCCGGCATCGACCTCGAGGTCGACGCGCAGCGCCGACGCGTTCCAGCAGCTGGTCGCCGCGGTGCCGTTCTATGAGGGGCTCACGCTCGACGAGATCGGCGGTCACGGCGTGCGCTGGCCCGAGCGTGGCCGGCGGCCGACGGCGGTCACGACGCCGAGCGCGCCGCGGCGCGATGGCCTGCGGCCGGCGATGCCCGCCGAGGCAGCCGGCGACCGCGAGCCAACGGCGCCTTCGGCTCGGGACCTACCGGCCGATCTGGGCCGCGCCCGAGTGCGAGATCTCGCCGGCGCTGCAATACCTGATTCCCGCCCAGCAGCTCGAGCTCTCGCCCGAGGACGCCAAGCGCCTGGGGATCGCCGAGGGCGACGAGGTGACGGTCGCGCAGAATGGAACGCGGCTGCACGCGCAGGCCGCCATCCGCACCGGCGTCCCGCCCGGCAGCGCGTTCCTCGCCGACGGGATCGCGAGCCGACTCGGCCAACGCGCTGACCGAGCCGCTGATCGAGGTGCGCAAGGCATGATGCCGCTCGCGCTCGTCTACTACTTCGAGCCGTGGTGGGTGCAGATCGTCAAGGCGCTCGTGATCTTCGGCGTGATCTTCGCGATCCTGCCGATCATCATCGTCTACGAGCGAAAGCTGCTCGGCCGCTTCCAGGGCCGCTACGGCCCCAACCGGGTCGGCCCCTTCGGCCTCATGCAGCCGCTCGCCGAGATCGTCAAGTTCGCCACCAAGGAGCCGTTCAGGCCGACGACCTCGGTCGCCTACATGTTCCGGATCGCGCCGGCGATCGCGATCCTGACCGCGGTCGCGTCGCTGGCGTTGGTTCCGTTCGGCAACGTCCAGCACATCTTCGGTCAGCGCGTCGGCCTGTACGGGATCGACGTCTCGGTCGGGTCCTGTACGTGTTCGCGTTCAGCGGCATCTCGTTCTACGGGATCATGCTCGGCGGTTGGTCATCGGGCTCGAAGTACTCGTTCCTCGGCGCGATGCGCGGCGCCGCGCAGCTGATCTCCTACGAGGTCTCCCAGGGGCTGTCGCTGGTCGGCGTGCTGATCACCGCCGGCACGCTGTCGCTGACCGGGATCGTCCGCGCACAGGACGGGATGTGGTACTTCATCCCCCAGATCGTCGGCTTTCTGATCTTCATGACGGCGTCGTTCGCGGAGACCAACCGGGCGCCATTCGACCTCGTCGAGGCCGATGCCGAACTCGTCGGCGGCTACTTCACCGAGTACGGCGGCACGGGGTTCGTCGCCTACCTGTTCGCCGAGTACACGAACATGATCGTCGTCTCCGGGATCGCGGTGACGATGTTCCTCGGCGGCTGGCTGCTGCCGTTCGGGATCGCTCCCCCGGGCTGGGTCGACCCGTTCGTGGTGCTGGCCAAGATGATGATCGTGATCACGTTCTTCATCTGGATCCGTGCGACGCTGCCGCGCCTTCGCTATGACCAGCTGATGTCGTTCGGCTGGAAGATCCTGCTGCCGCTGGCGACCCTGAACCTGCTTGTGACCGCGATCGTGGTCGGTGTCGATGACCCCTCCTACGACCCCGGCGCAGACGTGATCGAAGTGATGCGCGCCCCCGCGCGCGGGCCCGGTCCGCGGCGCCTACCGCGTCTTCGGCGAGACCCTGCGCGGGCTGAAGACGACCTTCGCGCGAATCGTCGAGGGACCGACGACGATCCAGTATCCCGAGGAGAAGACGCCGGTCTACCCGCGCTTCCGCGGCCGTCACAAGCTGCATCGCTTCGAGGACACCGGCCTTGAGAAGTGCGTCGGCTGCTCGCTGTGCGCGGCCGCCTGCCCAGCCGACTGCATCCGCGTCGTCGCCGCCGAGAACACGCCCGAGAACCGGGTCTCGGCCGGCGAGCGCTACGCCGCCGTGTACGAGATCAATCTCTGTCGTTGCATCTTCTGCGGCTACTGCGAGGTCGCGTGTCCGTTCGACGCGATCACGATGGGCCACGACTACGAGATGTCGGACTACACGCGCTCGGACCTGATCTTCACCAAGGAGATGCTGCTCGCCGAGCCGATCGAGCGCACGCCGCTGCGGCGCGAAGGGCGAGAGTGAGCGCAGTCCTGTTCTTCATCGCGGCGATCTTCGCGCTCGGCGGCGCGATCGGCGTCGTGATGCTGCGCAACCCGTTCTACAGCGTGCTGGCGCTGGTTACGCACCTGATCGCGCTCGCGGCGCTGTTTCTGCTGCTGAGCGCAGTTCGTCGCCGCCGCGCAGGTCGTCGTGTACGCGGGCGCGGTGATGGTCCTGTACGTGTTCGTGGTCGCCTACATCGGCGGTGGCGACCAGCCGCTGATCGCCGGCGGCGGCGCGCTCAAGGTGCTGGGGCCGCTGTTCGCGTTCGCGGTCGCGGTCGAGCTCTGCATCGCGGTCCTCGGGTCGGCGCTGCGCGGGATCAAGGGACACGGCGCCCCGTACGTGATCGGCTTCGGCTCGCCGGAGCAGATCGGGCGGCTGTTTTTGACCACCTACCTGTTCCCGTTCGAGGCCGCCTCGCTGCTGCTGCTGGTAGCGCCGTCGGCGCGGTCGTGCTCGCCCGCCGGCGCCGCGGGCTCGACGACGCCGATCAGCAGTTCGACGCGCGACTGCACGCGATGCCGCGCCCGTCTACACCGGCACGATGGCCGAGGCGACTGGGATCCGCCGCGGGGTTGCGGCTGAGGCGCAGCAGCGCGAGCGCGAGCCGGCGCCCACCGCGCCCAGCGCGCCCGGAGAGTCGCGAGGGCGGCTGGTAATGGCGATTGGCTGGTACCTGGTGGTCTCGGCGCTGATCTTCTGCATCGGCGCCGCCGGCGTGATGACGCGGCCCAACCCGCTCGTGATCCTGCTCTGCCTGGAGCTGATGCTCAACGCGGCGAACCTGGCGCTGGTCGCCTTCTCGCGGATGTGGGGCGGCGCCGGCGGCCAGATCTTCGCGCTGATCGTGATGGTCGTCGCGGCCTGCGAGGTGACGGTCGGCCTCGGGCTGATCGTCGCGATCTACAGGCGCCAGATGGCGATCAACGTCGACGAGCTCACCGAGCTTCGCGGGTGACCCGGCCGTGAGTCCGACCACCTTCGGCTGGCTGATCCTGCTCTGCCCGCTCCTCGGGCGCGTCGGCATCGGGCTCGGCTTCCGCCGCGAGCGCGGGCGGTCGCGGGCTGGATCGGGACGCTCGCGATCGTGCTGGCGTTCGCGTTCTCGATTGGCGCGCTGATCGGCCTGCTCGGCCACTCCCAGAACGACCGGGAGCTGACCTCGTCGCTCTGGAACTACGCGTTCACGTTCGGCGTCGACGCGAAGCTGTCGATCCTCGTCGATCCGCTGTCGGTGTTCATGGCGCTGGTCGTCTCCGGGTCTCGACGCTGATCCACCTCTACTCGGTCGCGTACCTCGAATCCGACCGCGGCTACTCGCGCTTCTTCTCATACCTGAACTTCTTCGTCTTCTCGATGCTGCTGCTCGTGCTGGCCGGCAATTTCCTGGTGCTGATCGTCGGCTGGGCGTTCGTCGGTGCGCCTCCTACATGCTGATCTCGTTCTGGTACCGCCGCACGACCGCGACCAATGCCGGCATCAAGGCGTTCGTGATCAACGTGCTCGGCGACGTCGGCCTGGTGCTCGGCACGTTCTTCATCTTTCGCCACACCGGACGCTCGACTTCGTCAAGACCTTCCACGGGCGCCGCACGTGTTCGCCTACAACAGCCCGACATCGTCGCCGGCTGCCTGCTGCTGGTCGTCGGCGCGTTCGCGAAGTCGGCCCAGGTGCCGCTGCACACGTGGTTGCCCGACGCGATGGAGGGACCGACGCCGGTCTCGGCGCTGATCCACGCCGCGACGATGGTCACCGCCGGCGTGTATCTGATCGCCCGCATGCACACGCTGTTCGAGCTCGCGCCGACGGCCGCGACGTCGCCGCGATCGGCGGCTGCGCGACGCTGCTGATCGCGGCCTCGATCGCGATCGTCCAGACCGATCTCAAGCGCGTGATCGCCTACTCGACGATGTCGCAGATCGGCTACATGATCATGGGCGTCTCGGTCGGCGCCTACTCGGCGGCGATGTTCCACCTGATGACGCATGCCTTCTTCAAGGCGCTGCTGTTCATGTCCGCCGGCTCGTTGATCAGCGCGATGGCCGGCGAGCAGTCGCTTGACCGGATGAGCGGCTTTCGCAAGGCGATGCCGTTCACGTTCGTCTGCTTCGTGATCGGCGGCCTGGCGCTCTCGGGGATGCCGCCGTTCTCCGGCTGGCTGTCCAAGGACGACATCATCGCCTACCTCGACCACCGTGGCGGCGGCTTCGAGATCCTCGGAGTGCTCGGCTACGTGGGTGCGTTCATGACCGGGATCTACACCTTCCGGATGATCTTCCGCGCCTTCTGGGGCGAGCCGTGCGAGGAGGCGCGCGAGCTCGAGCACGGCCACCTCGCCCACGCCGAGACGCCCACAAACCCGCAGACCGGCGAGGTCGAGGACACCGACGTCGGCTTCCCAGGGCCCGACCACCACATCGCCGAGCGCGACCTGCCGATGAAGATCCCGATGGCGGTGCTCGCGGCCGGCGCGGTGATCGGCGGCTTCCTCCAGATCCCGGGGATCGACGACGCATCACGCGCTTTCTCTCCTCGAGCTTCGCCACCTCGCACCTGTACTCGCTGCAGGGCAGCTTCAGCGGCTGACTGGCTCGGGCTCGTGATCGGCGCCTTGATCGCCGCCGCCGGCATCTCGCTGCCTACCGGGTGTACGTCGTCGCGCCCGGCACCTCGGCGCGGCTGCTGGAGCGGTTCTCGGCCGTGCACACGTTCCTCTACAACAAGTGGTACTTCGACGAGGCGATCGACTTCGCGGTCGTTCGGCCGGCGCAGTGGCTCGGGCGCTTCGCCGACACGGTGCTCGAGCGCGGCGTGATCGCCGGCGGCCTGACCGGCGGCACGGTCGGCCTCGTCCGCGCCTGCTCGGCCGCGGTGCGGCGCGCACAGACCGGTTTCGTGCGCTACTACGCAGCCGCGGTGCTGGTGGGGATCTCGGCGCTCGCCCTCTACTTCCTGATCTCGGCTACCTCATGACGCTCTCGATCCTGATCTGGCTGCCGCTGGCGATCTCGCTGCTCGTCTCGCTGCTGCCCACCAACATCGTCCCGCGGGCGTCGTTCATCGGCAGCCTGGTGACGCTCGCGGTCGCGATCTCGTTTTTGGCGCGCTTCTCGACCGGCGCCACCGGCCTGCAGTTCGTGACCGACTCGGTCTGGATCTCGTCACTGGGGATCCACTACAAGCTCGGGCTCGACGGGCTCAACGTGGTGCTGGTGGTCCTGACCCCGGTGATCTTCAGCGCCTCGCTGCTGTGGGCCTCGATGCGCGAGTGGGAGCGGCCGCGGACGTTCTTCTTCTGGTTCGGGCTCGCGGAGTCGGCCGTGCTGGGCGCGTTCTGCGTGCAGGACCTGGCGCTGTTCGTCGCCTTCTTTGACCTGATGCTGATCCCGTTCTACTTCCTCACCGGCAGCTGGGGCACGGGCGACCGGGTGCGGGCGACGACCAAGCTGGTGGTCTACACGCTGATCGGTTCGTTCTTGATGCTGGTCGCCGCGGTCGCGACCGGCGCGCTGGCCTCGAGCGACCACGGGACGCCGCTGACGTTCGCGATCAGCTCGCTGCGCGCGCTGCCGCTCTCGCACACCCAGCAGGACTGGATCTTCCTCGGCTTCGCGGCCGCGTTCCTGGTCAAGATGCCGCTGGTCCCGTTCCACGGCTGGTTGCCCGATGGGTACAAGTCGATGCCGATCCCCGCGATCGCGGTCTTCTCGGCGATCCTCTCGAAGGTCGCCGCCTACGGGTTCTTGCGGATCGTGCTGCCGCTGTTCCCGTACGCCTCCGTGCACTTCCAGGTGCTGATGCTGGTGATCGCGTTGATGTCGATCCTGTGGGGACCGCGGTCGCGTTCACGACCGGCGACGCGCGCATGGTGGTGGCCTACTCGAGCATCGCCCAGCTCGGCTTCATCACGCTCGGGATCTTCTCGCTCGAGCCGCAGGGCGCCCAGGGGGCGCTGCTGCAGATGCTCAACCACGCGCTGGTCACGGCGCCGCTGTTCTTCATCGTCGCGGCGCTCGCTGCCCGCGCGGGCGGCTCGGAGAAGCTGGCCGAGATGGGCGGGATCGCGTTCCGGGCGCCGGTGCTGGCGACGATCTTCCTGATCGTCACGCTGGCGACGCTCGCGATGCCCGGCTCGGCGAACTTCGTGGGCGAGTTCATGATCCTGCTGGGGGTCTTCAAGATCAAGCTCGCGATCGCGGTGATCGCGACGCTGGGCGTCGTCGGTGCGGCGGTCTACGCGCTGCGGCTGTTCATCAGCTCGATGCAGAACCGGGTCAGACCCACGGTCACCTCGCGTGAGATCGGCCTCGCCGAGGCGCTGCCGATCGTCCCGATCGTCGTCCTGATCCTGGCGCTCGGGCTCTATCCGCAGTTCGGCCTCAAGCGCTCGCAGACCTCAGTCGCCAGCACGGTCGCGCCTGCGGCGGTCATCCAACACACGTCGGCGACCTTCAGCGCCCAACGACCATGAGCTTCATCGGCCACATCGCGGCGTGGTCACCCACCACCCGCGCGGACCCCACATCGACTGGCTGTCGTTCTCGCCGCTGCTCGCGCTCGCGGTCGGCGCGCTGCTGGTGCTGATGGTCGGACTGCTGCGCAGTTCGTCCGCGCGCGAGCGCGCGGTGCCGGCGCTGACGATCGGGGCGCTGGCGGTGTCGCTCGGATTCCAGATCGCCCGCTTCCACCATCCGGCGTCGATCATCTCCGGGGCGCTACGGATCGACGATCTGGCGCTGATCCTCGACATGATCTTCTGCATCGCGGCGATCGCGACCGTGGTCATGTCACTGGAGTCGCGGGCACCCACGAGCGCCGGCCACGGCGAGTACCACTCGCTGCTGCTGTTCAGTGTGTTCGGGATGGCGGTGCTGGTCTCAGCTCAGAATCTCGTGACCCTGTTCCTCGGCTTCGAGCTGCTCTCGATCCCGCTCTACATCCTGTGCGCCTCGGAGTTCCTGCGCGAGGGGTCACTCGAGTCCGGGCTCAAGTACCTGGTGATCGGCTCGGTCGGCTCCGCGACGCTCGTCTACGGGCTGGCGCTGGTCTACGGCTCGACCGGCTCGACCCAGTTTCAGGCGATCGCCAATGCGATCGCCCAAGGTCAGATCGCGGGCGGGCTGCTCGGCGATCCGATGATGCTGACGGGGCTTGCGCTGGTAATCGTCGGTTTCGCGTTCAAGGCCTCGGTGGCGCCATTTCACCAGTGGACGCCGGACGTCTACGAGGGCGCACCCACCCCGATCACGGCGTTCATGGCGACGGCGACCAAGGCTGCCGCGTTCGGGGTGCTGCTGCGGTTCTTCGACGTCGCCGTGATCGGCGCCCAGGACACGTGGGCGCCGGCCTTCGCGGCGATCGCGACGATCTCGATCGTGGTCGGCAACGTCGGCGCGCTCGGGCAGTCGTCGATGAAGCGGATGCTCGGCTACTCCAGCGTCGCGCAGGCCGGCTACATGCTCGCCGGGGTGGTCGTCGGCACCCGGCTCGGCATCGACGCGACGGTCCTCTACCTGGCGATTTACCTGTTCATGAACCTGACCGCGTTCGCGGTGATCGTCGCGGCGCAGGCGCAGCGTGTCGACGGTGACGAGATCTCCTCGCTCGCCGGGCTCGGCGCCAGCAACCCTTGGCTCGCGTGGCCGATGACGATCGCGATGCTGGCGCTCGCCGGGATCCCCGGCACGGCCGGCTTCATCGGCAAGTTCCAGCTGATCCACGCGCTGGTCAACGGCGACTACACGTGGCTGGGGATCGTGCTCGTGATCGGTTCGATGATCTCACTCGGCTACTACCTGCGGGTCGTGGCGACGATCTGGATGAGCGCGCCGTCGCCCGCTGCGGCCGGGGGTTTGGCCGTCGGCCCGGGCGCGCTGGCGCCGATCGCCGGCGGCTCGTCGGAGGCCGACGCGCTGCTCGGTGTCACGCCGGAGCGCGCCGCCACCCCGGAGCGCCGATCACGCGTCAGTGACGTGACCGCGGTCGCGGTGCTGTTCGCGGCCGCGAGCGTGTTCTTCGGGATCTTCCCCTCGCCGCTGTTCACGTTCGTGGCGCACGCCGGGCGGTCGCTGACCGGGCTTTTCTAAGGGGTCTTGGAACGTTATAGGCCGTATACGGTGCATAGCGTTCCGAAAGATGGGTAGCCACCCTCCTGTGAGCGAAGATCTGCCCGCGTCGGTCTCAAACCAGAACCGTGAAGAGGCCGAGCCGGGCCACGGCGATGGCGAGGAGCACGACGACGCACGCGGCGAGAACACGCGCCGCACTGAATCAAAGCAGCGCTCCCGCGGCGAGGCGAGCGAGGGCTCGCAGTCGACCGGCGACCCGAACAGCGCCGGCTAAGCGGCGGCGCCGACGGTCGCCAGCCGCGCCGCGCCCGCGTCCCCGTCCCCGTCCGCGCCACCGCGCGTGAAGCGCAGCGTGCCGTCCTCGAGCTGGCCGAGGCGCAGCGACATCACATCGAGCGCATAGTTCTGATGCAGCCGCCACGGCCGGCGTGAGCCCTGGGTCGGGAAGTCCTCGACCGAGCGCAGCACGTAGCCGGAGTCGAGGTCGATCAGCGGCTGCGGGGTCAGCGTCGGGTCGTCCTGGACCGGGGTGGCCTCGCGGTAGCCGTGGCGGTCCATGTGGTTGAGCAACCGGCAGACGTACTCGCAGGTCAGATCGCACTTCAGCGTCCAGGACGCGTTCGTGTAGCCGACCGACATCGCCAGGTTGGGGACGTCTGAGAGCATCATCCCCTTGTAGACCATGTGGCTCGGGAGGTCGAGCGGCTCGCCGTCGCGCGACACCTCGATCCCGCCGAGCGCGATCAGGTTGAGCCCGGTCGCCGTCACGATCACGTCGGCCTCGAGCTCGCCGCCGCTGGCCAGCTTGATCCCGCGCGCAGTGAAGGTCTCGATCTTGTCCGTCACGATCGAGGCGCTACCGTCGCTGAGCGCCGCGAACAGGTCCCCGTCGGGACACACGCAGAGGCGCTGATCCCAAGGGTTGTAGTCGGGCTTGAAGTGGGTGTCGACGTCGAAGTCCGCGGGCAGGTGGTTGGTGACTCCCTTGCGCAGCAGCGCCTTGCCAAGCCGCGGGCGCCGCCGCATCAGCTGGTAGCTGAGCGTCATCAGCGCGACGTTCTTGGCGCGAACCGCCTGGTAGGCCGCCATCGGCGGCAGCCAGCGGCGAAAGCGAGTCGCGAGCGGGTCGACGCCGGGCAGCGACACGAGGTAGCTCGGCGAGCGCTGCAGCATCGTCACGTGCGCGGCGGTCTTGGCCATCGCCGGCACGAGCGTGACCGCGGTCGCGCCGCTGCCGATCACGATCACCCGCTTGCCGGCGTAGTCGAGGTCCTCGGGCCAGTGCTGGGGATGGACGATCGGGCCGTCGAAGCGCTCGACGCCCGGGAAGTCGGGCGTGTAGCCCTCGTCGTAGCGGTAGTAGCCCGAGCAGCAATGGCAGAAAGCCGGCGGTCAGCTGAACGGTCTCGCCGCTGCCGGCGCGCTCGGCGGTCACCGTCCAGCGCGAATCCTCGCGCGACCAGTCGGCGCTGCGCACCCGGTGCCCGAGCCGGATCTTGTCCATGACGCCGAACTCGTCGGCGGTCTGCTCGATGTAGCCGAGGATCGACGGCCCGTCGGCGATCGCCTGCGGGTCCTCCCATGGCTTGAACGAATAGCCGAGCGTGTGCATGTCGGAGTCCGAGCGGACGCCGGGATAGCGGAACAGGTCCCAGGTGCCGCCGATCGAGTCACGCGCCTCGAGGATCGCGTAGGTCTTGCCGGGGCAGCGCCGCTGCAGGTGGCAAGCGGCGCCGACGCCGGAGAGGCCGGCACCGATGATCAGCACGTCTACGTGTTCCGGAGCGTCCGTGGTACGCATGCGTATCACGGCCATCATAGCCGAGGCCATCGCTACGATCGACCGCCCGTGCAGTATCCGATCGAGAGCTTCACACCGTCCGAGCGCGAGCTCCTGAGCGCGCATTGCACGAACCTCGACCGGCCTGTGTTCGCGCTCACAAACCTGCCCGAGACGCTCAAAGGGGCGCTGTTCGCCCGCTACTCGCGCTATCCGGGCACCCTTCGCCGGCTGCTGCTGGACGAGTTCGCGGGCGACCTCCCGCCGGTGGCGGCCGGGCAGGCGGTCGAGGGCGAGCGCGCGGCGGCGCTGTACGAGCGGATCTTCCTCGGGTACGGCGACGACTCAGTCGCGCAGCTCGGCGGGGCGCACGTTGCCTGCGAGTGGGTGTCCAACGTCCTCACCAAGGTCCTCCAGCGCCCGCGCCTTGGCGCCTACCTCGAGCAGTCCACGCGCTACATCGCGTACGACGCACCGATGCCCGAGCCGCCCGGGGGCTTTCGCTACTACTCAGACCCCGAGCTTGGCCCCTCCTACGAACGCGCGATGAACGGCCTGTTCGGGATCTACTCGGACTCGCTGCCGCGCGTGATCGCCTGGGCGCGCGAGCAGTACCCGCGCTCCGAGGACGAGCCCGAGTCAGCGCACGCACGCGCGATCAAGGCCAAGGCGCTCGACCTGCTGCGCGGTCTGCTGCCGGCAAGCTCGCTGTCGCACATGGGGATCTACGCCAGCGGCCAGACCTACGAGCAGCTGATCCTGCATCTGTTCGCGCACCCGCTGCCCGAGGCGCGCGAGTACGGGACGATGATCCTCGAGGCCGTCCAGGCTGTGATCCCGAGCTTCGTCTCGCGGGTCCCGCGGCCTGACCGCGGCGGCACCTGGATCGGGTACCTCGAGAATCGCGCCCGAGCCGGCGCCCGCTGGGCGGATCGGCTCGACCTGCACGAGAACCGCGATCGCCAGGGGCCAGCGGTGCAGTTGCTGGCGGTGCACGGCGACGAGGAGGACCTGCTGACGGCGTTGCTGTTCGAGTCGGCCTCGGCGTCGGAGGAGACGATCCGGCGCGGCGTGCAGGCGCTCTCAGAAGACGAGCGCGCGACGCTGCTGTCCGAGCTTGTGGGTGAGCGCGGCAACCGCCGCCACCGTCCCGGGCGCGGCTTTGAGGCCCTGCGCTACCGGTTCGAGATCGTCGCCGACTACGGCGCCTTCCGCGATCTGCAGCGTCATCGGATGCTGACCGTCCAGTGGCAGACGCTCGGGCCCGAGCTCGGCGCCGGCGTCCCGGAGCAGATCGATCTGGCGGGCGCGGGTGACGGGTACCGGCGCGCGCTCGAGCTCTCGCGAGCCGAGTACGAGCGTCTGGCGGCGACCGGCCTGCGCAACGCTGCCCCATACGCGCTGTGTCTCGGCTACCGGCTGCGGTTCATTCTCGACCTCAACGCGCGAGAGGCGATGCAGCTGATCGAGCTGCGCTCCGGCCGGGAGGGCCACCCAAGCTATCGCGCGGTCGCCCATGCGATGCACGAGCGGATTGCCGCCGTGCACCCGGCGGTCGCGGCGACGATGACGCATGTGGACCGCGAGACCGAGCCGCGGCTGGAGCGGATCCTGGCCGAGATGCGCGGCCAGGCCCGCGAGCCCGCCTCAGCCTGAGCGGTGACGGCGCCTGACGCGGACTTCGACTGCGCCGCTGTGGGCAGCGGCCAGAGTCCCCGAGCCAGAGAAGACGACGGTGTAGACCATGCTTGCGCGGGGCGCGAGGTGGAAGCGGATCCGTCCGCCGGCGTGGGTGCGCTTGCGGCGAACGACCGTCAGCTTGGTGCTCCCCGGCGCGTGCCTGAATAGGGTCACGAGCTGGCCGGCGGTCGAGGAGCCGGCTGCGCTCAGGCGACCCCTGAGGGTGACTCTCTGCCCGCGCCTGATCCGGCGGCGACCCGCGGCGACCCAGATGCTCGCCAGCGCCTGCGACGCCTCCGGGGCCTGCTTGACGGACGCCGGCTTGGCGGTCGGCGGCGGCGAGCTGCTCGCCTGACCCGAAAGCTGCGCCCAGGTCGGCGACAGCAGCGCGTCGGCCTGCCCGGCGCCGGTCGCCGTGTCGCCACCGATGAACAGCTCGGTCAGCGACGGCCCATCATTCGTACTGGCGTCATAGCCGACGCCCATCGCTGTCGGATCGTCGAACTGGAAGAGGATGTTGTGGCGGTGGCCCCAGCAGCCGCTGTCGCCCGCCTGCTGGCAATCGATGTTGTCCGAACCGGGCCCGTCGTCGTACATCCAGACGAAGTCGGCGAGCAGCGTCGACGAGATGCCGCCGGCCCAGTTTGAGGCGAGCTCGTCGCCGTTGAAGTTGTTGAGCATCGGGTCCTGGTCGGCGGCTGCAGCCTGCTGGGCGGCGTTGTCGAGGTCGGCCGCCAATCCGCGCACCGGCGTCAGCCCGCGGGCCACGCGCTCGAGGTCAGTCACGACCAGCAGCTGCTGCTGGACGGTGAGCGAGGCGAAGTCGCTCGGGAGCTGCATCGATCCGACCCCTTCGGCGGCGCGAGCGGTGTCGATGTCGGCGAGTGCCGAGCTGATGCAATCAGCGCTGGTGGGCGCCGCACCGCAGGCCTCCCACGTTGCCTGGCTGGGGGAGCTGTTGGCGACCGGGTCGGCGGTCGAGCTGAACGTGCCGAAGCCGAGCCCGAGGCTCTGAGGGCTGCGATCGATGAGCCGGGCGCTACCCGTCGACACGCTCGCGAACGCTGCCGGGCTGGCGATCAGCCCGAGTGCCAGCACGAGCGCGAGTGCGGCGAGCATCCCTCTGGATGCGCGCAGCGAGCAGCACAAATTGCGCTGCCGGGCAGCGGCCATTTCCGTCTCTCACCTTGCCTCTGGGAATGCCGAGCGACCGGGTCTGCTCGGCGGGACAGGTGGTATTTCGGCAGCTCAGCGCGCCGCTAAACGCTTCACGAGCGGTTTTGGACGAATGAGCGACGCCGTTTAGCGAGCTATCAGGAGGCTCGATTAAGAGCGCTTGGCCGCGTCGCGCTGGCGCAGCTCGATCCGTCGGATCTTGCCGGTCAGCGTCTTCGGCAGATCGGGCACGAACTCGATCTCCCGCGGGTAGGCGTAGGCCGACAGATGGTCACGCACGAAGACCTTGATCTCGTCGGCGAGCTCGTCGCTGGGCTCGCTCCCGGCCGCGAGGACGACGAACGCCTTGACGATGTTGCCGCGGCGCTCGTCGGGCGCCGCGACCGCCGCCGCCTCGGCGACCGCTGGGTGCTCGAGGCACGCCGACTCGACCTCGAACGGGCCGATCCGGTATCCGGCGGAGATGATCACGTCGTCGGCGCGGCCCTCATACCAGTAGTAACCATCCTCGTCGGTCGCGGCCGCGTCCTTGGTGTGGAACCACTCGCCGCCGAAGACCTCGTAGCTGTCTTCGGGCGGGCGGTTCCAGTAGCCGAGGGGGTAGTGCGGGTTCGAGCGCGCCCGCAGGCAGATCTCACCACGCTCGCCGGGCTTGACGGGCCGCTCGTCCTCGTCGAGGATCGCCACCTCCCAGCCCGGCATCGGCCTGCCCATCGATCCCTCCCGGACCTCCATGAACGGGAAGTTGGCGCACAGCGGATAGGACTCGGTGAGCCCGTAGAAGTCGAGCACGGTGACCCCGTACTGCTCGCGCATCCAGCGGATCGCCTCAGGATTGAGCGGCTCGCCGGCCGAGCAGACGATCCGGAACTTCTGCGGGTAGCGGGTCCCGGCATCGGTGATCGACATCATCGAGCGGATCGCGGTCGGGGTCCCGAACACGTTCGTGACGCCGTGCTTGGAAAGGAACTCCAGCTGCTTGTGGGGATCGAAGCCGCCCTCGCGTTGGTAGACCGCCTGCACGGCGCCGTAGCGCCACGGCCCCAGCAGTGGCGCGATGCCTGCCGCCCAAGCCCACTCGCCCATGCCGTGAAACAGCTCTCCGTCCTGGACGTCGTGGCAGTAGATGAACTCCTCGTGGGCGAGCATGTAACGGTGGGCGTGGAGGATCCCCTTCGCAAGCCCGGTGGTGCCCGACGAGTAGTAGAGCTGGGCCGGATCGTCGGCCAGCGTGTCGACGACGTCGAACGAGGTCGAACCGCTGCTCAGCAGCTCGTCGTCGAGGATCAGCAGTTGCTCGACGAGCGAGCGCTCCATCCGGTCGGCGTTGGCCGCGTTGGTGACCAGCACCTTGGCGCCGGAGTCCGTCAGCCGGTGGCGGATCCCGTCGTCGCCGTAGAGGACTGACATCGAGAGCAGGATCGCGCCCGTCTTCCAGGTCCCGAAGAACGCGGCCGCGGTCTCCGGCATGGGTGGCAGCAGCATCGCGACGCGGTCGCCCTGCTGCACGCCATGAGCCTTGAGCACGTTCGCGAACCGGTTCGAGGTGTCCTGGAGCTCGCCCCAATCGAGCTGGCGGACGTTGCCCGCGAAGTCCTCGTGGATCATCGCCGGCTTGTCCCGCGGATGTCGGTCGCAGATGTCGGCGGCGATGTTGTAGCGCTCGGGGACCTCCCACCGGTGGTCTGCGCAGGCCTGCTCGTAGGACGTGATTGTTGTGCTCATCGGCCAATCATGACCGATACGCCATGCGGCTGAGTAGGCTTCGCCAAGCTCATGAGCATCGCGCTCGGCGTGGTTGTGGGGATTGTGGCGGTCGCCGCCGTGGCGGCGGCTTGGAGGGTCACGCGTGCGCGGCGGCGCGACCGGGCGCCCGAGGCGGCCGGGATGCAATCGGCTCTTCACGCCGCGACCGCCACGCTGCCCCATCTGCGGCGCGGCCTTCAGTCCCGCTCGGCGGCCAACGCCGTGCCCCACCTTCGGGCGCTGATCGGCGCCGCCGCGGTCGCGCTGGCGGATACCCACACGGTCCTGGCGATCGACGGCGAGGGCCGCGAGCAGGTACGCCCGGGTGACCTTCTGTCGCGGCTGCTCGAGCGCACCCCCGACGACCACATGCACGTGGTCCCGCGCCTGGTCTCATCGGATCCGAGCTGCCCGCTGCGCTCGGCGGTGCTGGCGCCGCTGACCGTTCAGGGCAGGCGCGCCGGCACCCTGATCGTGTTCTACCGGTCCGTCGGTCGGCCCACCGGGGCCGAGCTGCGCGTCGTTCAGGAGGCCGCCAGCCTCGTGTCGGCGCAGGTGGAGCTGTCGCTCGTGCGCGAGCAGGAGGAGCGCCTCGCGCAGGCCGAGCTGCGGGCGCTGCGCGCCCAGATCTCGCCGCATTTCATCTACAACGCGCTGGCTGCGGTGGCGGGCGACATCCACGCCCGGCCTGAGGAGGCGCGCGAGCTGCTGATCGACTTCGCCGAGTTCACGCGCTACCTGTTCCGCGACGGGCGCTCGTACGTGACGCTGGCCGAGGAGCTCGCGCATGTCGAGCGCTACCTGCGACTCGAGCAGGCGCGGTTTCGCGACCGCCTGCACGTGAGCTTCGACGTTCCGCTCAGCACCCGAGCGGCGGTGGTGCCGGCGATGTCGATCCAGCCACTGGTCGAGAACGCGGTCCGCCATGGGGTCGAGCAGCGCGCCGGCAGCGGCCGGATCTCGATCGTCGCGCGGGTCGCGGGCGGCGACATGGAGCTGCGCGTGTCCGACGACGGCCGCGGGATCGACCCGGAACGGGTCCCGGCGCTGCTCGCGGGCGCCGGCGGCGGGATCGGACTCTCGAACGTCGATGCCCGGCTGCGGGCGACGTTTGGCGAG
This sequence comes from uncultured Solirubrobacterales bacterium, assembly GCA_963703825.1. Taxonomy (GTDB): domain Bacteria; phylum Actinomycetota; class Thermoleophilia; order Solirubrobacterales; family Solirubrobacteraceae; genus Palsa-465. Next base: position 116,930 of record CAVPFS010000009.1, read on the forward strand.
CGCTACGCGCTGCGGATCGAGTCGTCGTTCGGGCACGGGACGACCGTCGTGATGACGGTCCCGAATCTCGCCGGCGACCAGCTCGACCGCTCGGCGGCCGGAGTGGCGGCGACCGCCTGATGACGTCTGATCGACTGACGGTGCTCGCGGTCGACGACGAGCGCACCCAGGTCGAGGACCTGGCGCGGCTGCTGCGCGGGGCGCCAAGCGTCGGCGAGGTCGAGTGCGCGTTTGACGGACGCGACGCGCTCGCCAAGCTCTCGCGCCAGCGCTACGACGCGATCTTCCTCGATGTCAGGATGCCCGACCTCGACGGCCTCGAGCTCGCCCGCGTGTTGCGGCGGTTCGCGATCGCGCCGCAGCTGGTGTTCGTCAGCGCCTATGACGGCGCGGCGGTCGAGGCATTCGAGCTGCACGCGCTCGACTATCTGCGAAAGCCGGTCGCGCGGCGGCGCGTCGAGGAGGCCGTCGAGCGCGTCGTGGCCGCGATCGACGCGACCCCCGAGACAACCCGCCCCCAGCGCGCGACGCACTCGCCTGACGACGAGATGATCGCGGTCGCCAACGTCCACGGCGGCACGACGCGACTGCTAGCCCGCGGCTCGATCGAGTACGTGCAGGCCTACGGCGACTTCGTCCGGATCGTGACCGCCGACGGCCGTTTCCTGCTTCGTGCGACGCTGTCGGAGATCGAGCGGCGCTGGGAGCCGTACGGGTTCGTCCGCGTGCACCGCCAGTACGTCGCCAACCTGCGCACCGCGACCGAGCTGCGGCCGTTGATCGGCGGCAGCGCGGAGCTGACTTTCCGCGATGGTCAGACGATCCCGGTCGCGCGCCGGCAGGCGGCCGAGCTCGGGCGCCGGCTCAGCGTCTGACACCCGACCTCGGCCCGCAGGCGGCGCTAGCCCTCGGCGGCCTGCTCCTCCTTGATCTTGTCCTCGAGCTGCCCCATCACGGTTGGATCACGCAGCGTCGTGACGTCGCCGAGCGCCCGACCCTCGGCGATGTCGCGCAGCAAGCGGCGCATGATCTTGCCCGAGCGGGTCTTCGGCAGGTCGTCGGCCCAGATGATCCGCTTCGGCCGCGCGAACTTGCCGATCCGATCGGCAACGTGGCCGCGGATCTCCTCCACCAGCACGTCGGTTCCCTCGAGATCGCCGTTCAGCGTGACGAACGCGCAGATCGCCTGACCGCTGTCCTCGTCGGCCTGACCGATCACCGCCGCCTCGGCAACCTTCTGGTGCGAGACGATCGCCGACTCGACCTCCGCTGTCGAGAGCCGGTGCCCGGACACGTTGACCACGTCGTCGATCCGGCCGATGACCCAGAAGTAGCCGTCCTTGTCCTTGCGGGCCGCGTCGCCGACGAGATAGGTCTCCTTGCCGAACCTCGAGAAGTAGGTCTCGATGAACCGATCGTCCTCCTTGTAGAGCGTGCGCAGCATCGAAGGCCATGGACGGGTCAGCACCAGCAGGCCCTGGCCCGAGTCGATCGGCTTGCCCTCGCGCTCGTCGACGACCTCGGCCGCGATGCCCGGGAACGGACGCGTCGCCGACCCCGGCTTGGTCGCGACGATCCCCGGCAATGGGGTGATCATGATCGCGCCGGTTTCGGTCTGCCACCAGGTGTCGACGATCGGGCAGCGTTCGCCGCCGATGACCTTGTAGTACCAGAGCCATGCCTTCGGGTTGATCGGTTCGCCCACCGTTCCGAGCAGCCGCAGCGAGTCGAGGTTGAACTTCTTGGGGTGCTCGGCGCCCCACTTGATGCAGGCACGGATCGCGGTCGGCGCGGTGTAGAAGATCTTGACCCCGTAGCGCTCGATCAGCTCCCACCAGATCCCGCGGTGCGGGTAGTCGGGTGCGCCCTCCCACATCACTGACGTGGCGCCGTTGCACAGCGGTCCGTAAACGATGTAGGAGTGCCCGGTGACCCAGCCGACGTCCGCGGCGCACCAGTACACGTCCTGCTCGGGCTTGATGTCGAACACGTAGCGATGGGTCGCGCTGACGCCGGTCAGATACCCCCCGGTCGTGTGGAGCACGCCCTTGGGCTTGGCCGTCGAGCCGCTGGTGTAGAGCACGTACAGCGGATGCTCGGCGTCGAGCTCCTCGGCGGGGCACTCGGCGTCGGCGTTCTCCACAACCTCGTGGAACCAGACGTCGCGGCCGTCGCGCATCTCGCACTCGTCGCCTGTGTGCTTGACGACGATGATGTGCTCGAGGGTTTCGAGGTCGCTCATCACGGCGTCGACCTGCTCCTTGATCGGCGCCGTCTTGCCCTTGCGCCGAGCGCCGTCGACCGTCACCAGCGCCTTGGCGTTGGAGAACTCCATGCGCTCCTTGACCGCGTCGGCCGAGAAGCCACCGAAGACGACGTTGTGCGGCGCGCCGATCCGCGCGCAGGCAAGCATCGCGATCACGACCTCCGGGATCATCGGCAGGTAGATGCCGACGATGTCGCCCTTCTCGATCCCGAGATCCTTGAGCGCGTTGGCGAACTTCTGCACGTCGCGGTGCAGGTCGGCATAGCTGAGGTCGCGCTCCTCGCCCTCCTCGCCGCGCCAATGGAACGCGATCCGGTCGCCGTTCCCCGCCTCGACGTGGCGGTCCAGGCAGTTGTAGGAGGCGTTGATCTTGCCGTCCTTGAACCACTTATAGAACGGCGGATTGGAGTCGTCGAGATCCTCGGTCGGCTCCCTGAACCAATGCAGCTCGCGGGCCTGCTTGACCCACCAGCCCTTCCAGTCCTTGTCGGCCTCCTCGTAGACCGCCGGATCGTTGAGGAGCGCGTGCTCGACGAAGGCCGCGGGCGGATCGAAGGTCTCGATCTCGAGCATCTCCTCGAGCTGCTGCTCGAGCGTGGCGCCCGTGGACGTGGCTGCCGTATCTGCCATTGGAACCCTTTCCTTCCTAGCGAACTGGCGTCGCGCACCCCGTCAGCCCGGTGGCGCCGGCGCTTTGACTAAGCGCCGGCGCTCGAGCTGGCCGCAGATGTGCGGCTCTGTTACCCCTAGTTGTACCCCAGACCGAGTTTCGGCGGGGCTTTTCGCGTTCTAACGCGCCAGCGGGAAGACCGGCAGCACCACTCGGCCAAAGGTCGAGTTGAGCACACCCGCGAACGACGCGTACCAAGCCGCAATCGCGGTCACGATCCCGATGTACCCACCGAGCTTGATCGTCCCGTTGATGGCGCTGTGGCCGCCAGCGAGAGCCGAGTTCCCGATGCCCAGGACGATGAACGTGATCGCCAGCAGCAGGAATACCAGCGCCACCGCGCCGGTCGTCCGCAGCGAGGCGATGAACATGTAGGCGGTGAAGATCCCCCACATCCACAGATACAGGCCGAGGCCGCTGAAGACCTCGGTCGGCAGCAGCGACGACGCTGAGTGGACGACGAAGTAGAACGAGATCCAGAACGCTCCGTAGGAACAGAACGCCACCGCTCCGAACGTGTTGCCGGTGCGGAACTCCCAGAGCCCGGCTACGAACTGGGCGACCCCGCCATAGGCGAGGGCGAGCGCGGCCACGAGCGGCAACAGGCCTCCACCGACGGCATGCTGACTGCCGACCAGGCCGGCGTTTATCAGGCTGAGCACGAACGTCGTGCCAGCGAACGCGGCCAGGCCGAGCGGGCCCGGGTCGGCCGGAGTCCAACCGGCGCTGCGCCCCGCAGTCGGGTCCGCGTTGGCCGGGGCCAAGTCGGCCTCACGCGGCGGCAAGCGACTTGCTTCCATCTATGTCTCCTCCTAATGGATGTTTACGAGACGGCGCGGAGCCTCCACCGGCGGCCGACGAAGCGCAATCGCTAATCGATGAACGGACCGGAAACCGGGATTAGCGGTAGCTGCGCAGCGACGAACGGCGGCCGCTCGGGGGACGTCAGCTGCGGCGCTTGCGCTTGCGCTTGGACGTCGTCGCGCGCGTGCGCGCCGGCACCGGCCCGCCCGCCGGCTGTGGCTCGGGCGCGGGCGTTGGCTGCGCCACAGGCTTTCCACGACCGGCGCGACCGCCGCGCTGGCCGGCCGCGGAGCGCATCTCCGCCGACGAAGGCCACGGCTCGGCGCGGCCCGAGACCCAGGCCGGCGGGAGCCCGGTCGGCCAGCGCCCCGAGATCAGGTAAGCCACCGCGAGCAGCCAGAAGGCCTGTACAACCGGGATCTGGGTGATCTGGAACAGCACCAGGACGCCGGCGAAGATCCCGAGATAGCCCATGAATCGCGTCAGCAGTCCCTGGCGCATCGCGTTGAGCGACACGAGCGCGAAGCCGACCGCCAGCAGCAGCGCCGCGGCCTGCCCCAACAGCTGCAGGACCAGGAGTCCGGGCGCTCCGGTCAGGTGGTTTGCCTCCTGATAGGTCTGCGAGCCCGTGGTGACGAACTCGTGCACCTTGATCGCGACCACAATCGCGTACACCACGCCCGTGATCGCTGCCAGCACGCCACCCGCGAGCGCGATGTACTTGGTGTAAGGCCGCACCTCCTGGTTGCGCGCGTGAGAGCAGCCGTAGAGGTAGACCAGCGTCCAAGCGACCGCGAGCGACCCGAGGCCATTGATCACAGCCGCGATCAGGTCAAGCGGGAAGCGTTTGTTGGCGACCATCAAGTCGATCGTCAGCTCGTCGACCTTGGTGTGCGGGCCGCCGAGCTGGACGGTGGCGGCGACCACCAGCAGTACACCGGCGAGCACCGCGACAACCGCCTGGCGGTTGCGCACGCGCCGTTCGTAGAGCAGCTGCTGATCGGGGTCCATGGGGCGGCGAATGGTAGTGGTCAAGGCGGGGTCGGCCGACGCTCCGGGCCAGCTACCATTGCAGGCATGGAAGGAAGCGGCTTTGGCGGTCTGTTCGGCGACCCGGACGATCTGCAGCGCAGGCTCGGCGAGTTCGCCGAGCAGATGCAGGGCGCGCAGCGACTGGCGTGGGCGGACAACGCGATCAAGCTGGCGGTCGACCTGACCGTCGCCGCGATGAACCGCGCCAACATCCAGGGGACCACCGAGCAGCAGGCCGAGCAGATGCGCTCGGTGATGGCCGTGATCTTCCCCGAGGCAGTGACGCTCGTGCGCGAAGCGCGCGAGGGCCTGCAGTAGCGCTCAGGATCCGGCCAGCGCCCCGAGCACCAGCTCGTCGTGCTCGGCGGGCTTGACCTTGCGAAAGACGTGGGTGATCTTGCCGTCCGGCCCGATCACGAACGTCGAGCGCTCCATTCCCATGTACTTCTTTCCGTACATGGACTTCTCGACCCAGACGTCATAGGCGTCGGCCACCGAGTGGTCCTCGTCGCCGAGCAGCGTGAAGTCGAGGTGCTCGTCGGCGGCGAACTTGGCGAGCTTCTTCTGCGGGTCAGGCGATACACCGAGGACCACCGCGTTGGCCTTGGCGTAGTCCGATCGGTGGTCGCGGATCCCGCAGGCCTGCGTCGTGCAGCCAGGGGTCGAAGCCTTGGGGTAGAAGTAGAGGACGACGTTCTGTCCCTGCAAGCGCGACAGCGTCACCGGCGTGCCCTCCTGGTCGGGCAGCGTGAAGTCGGGTGCGCTATCGCCGGGCTCGAGCATCGTGGTCGGAGCCGGCGCCGGGACGGGAATGCCCGGCGCCGTGTCGCTTCGACAAATCCTAGTGGAGCCCCACTAGCTACCCGAAGCTGACCGTGCCGGTGCCGCTGATGATCTGAACCGAATCGGTCGGCTGCGCAGAGTTGCTCGTGTTGCACTGCCCAGCCTTCGCGCCGCTCGTAAAACGAGGGAGCGTGAAGCCGGCCGCGACGGTGATCCGCACGCTCCCGGAGATGCCGGTGTAGAGACCGGTCCCGGTGACCACCGGAAGCACGCCTGTCGCTGCGGCCGACAGCGAGCAGGTCGCCTGATCGAGCTTCGCCTTATTGAAGGCGCCGTTGACCTTCTGATCGAGCTTGGTCTTGTTGAGCATGACCGTGCCCTTCGTCAGCTTCAGCAGCACATAGCTGCCGTTGCCGCTGGGCTTGCCCGACTTGTTGGCTGATTCAGTCCGCCCGTGGTCGCCGATCGCGCCGGTGATCAGAACCTTGCCGCCGCCACCGAGGCCGTTTGAGACGCCGAAGACGCGGATCGCCCCACCGGCCGGCGTCGCGGCCCCTGCCGACACGGCGACCAGCGCCGTGATGAGCAGCGCGACTAGTGACACAGGCGCGAGGATGCGCAGGTGTTTGTACATGTGATGCTGACCCCCTATGAGGAAGAACATTGCGGCGTACGCCCCCGGTCTTGCGGCTGCACGCTTCTGCGGCGCAAAACCTACACAATGTTCACAGTCGCGACAACCGGCAACCTCACCCCCGAGGTCTGGGGCGTAGACCTGCTGTTGGCGACAAATCCACCGGGCCGCCTTGGATTTGGCGCCAACCGCAGGCTGGACCCGAATTTCGTGACAGATCCAAGGCCGAATCCCAGGTTTGTCACGAACTGCATGCCGCGACCGCGCCCTTCCCCAGCCCAAACCCGTATTGCCGCTGCGTGACCTGGAAGATCGGCGGGCCCGATGGCGGCCGGGTTACTTGAGCAGACGCGAGAGCCGCCAGGAACGTGGATCCGAGCAGCCGGCGAAAGAGCGGCTGGGTGCTGGTCATGGCCCGCGCGGTCAGAGGAGCGCGCAGTGCTCTTCGCGGAGGCAGTCGCGCGTCTGCTTGTGAGCGAGCGTGAGGATGTGGCTGCGGATCGGGACATCGTCGTAGTCGTCGAGCACGCGGTCAGCGCATCCGCGGATGACCTCGGGCGACCGGGTGTACCCGAACTCGTCGATCAATTGCGGCAGCAGCTTCGACAGTCGCCAGCGGTGGGATGTCGCGTCGAGCCGGATCGCCCCGATTTTCTCGGTGGCGAGTTCATGAACGCGTTGGTCGATCGTGTCGCGGATCTCACGGACCTCGTCGATCGGCCGGCCGGCGGGGTCGGGGATGTCCCAGTCATCGACCGTAGTCGGGACGTAGGGGCAGACGTCGCCGCAGCCCATCGTGACGGCCCAGTCGGCGTGCAGTTGCATCTCGATCGACAGTCGTTTGGGCTTGTTGTGCGACAGGTCGATGCCGACCTCCCGCATGACCTCGATCACCTCGGGCCAGACCCGCCTTACGGGGTCGGAGCCTGCGGATTCGCCGCGCACATCGTCGGGTGCGTAGCGCCCAAACAGCGCCTGGGCCATCTGCGACCGGCCGGCGTTGTGGGTGCAGACAAACAGTACGTATTTCATCGCAACACTCTCCTGCTCACGCGGCGGCGACCAGCTTCTCGGCGTATTCGGCCGGCAGCCCCGCGGCCGCGACCTCGCGGGCGACCGCCACCGCGTCATACGGGACTCGTTGGATCGACGCGCGCACCGGCCCTTGATCGTCGGCCTCCAGCAGCGCGAACGCGGCGCGTGGATCGCCGTCCTTCGGTTTGCCGACCGAGCCGCAGTTGACGAACAGCACGCCGCCGTAGGCATGGATCCATGGCTTGTGGGTGTGCCCGAACACGAGCACCTGGGCGTCCTCGGCTCTGGCGAGCCGCTCGTACAGGCTGGCGGGCTTGTCCTCGAACAGGTACTCGTTGACCTTCCGCGGCGAGCCGTGCACCAGATGCACATCCTGTGTTCCAAGTGGGAAGCGCAGATCGAAAGGCAGTTCCCGCATGAAGTCTTTAGACGCCCGGTCGGTGTGTGAGAGCGTCCACGCGACCGACTGCTGCCCGAGCTCGCGATCATGCTTGGTCACGTACGCGCAGCCACAGTCGTCCATCTCGCGAGCGGTCGAATAGTCGTAGTTGCCGTAGATCGTCGGCATCCCGAGCTCCTGGATCAGCGCGCACACCTCGTTGGGGTGCGGGCCATAGCCGACCAGATCGCCGCCGCAATAGGTCTCATCGACGCCGATCGCATCGATCTCGGCAAGCGTCGCTTGCAGTGCCGGCAGGTTGCCGTGAATGTCTGTGATCACTGCGATCCGATGCAACGGGTCGGCTCCTGGTTAGGCCGTTGGTGACTCGGCGACGATTGCGATTCCCAGCTCGTCGAGCAGTTCGGTGACGTGGTGATGGATGTCGTAGCGGATCCGACGCACTGTCTCGAGCGGCTGACTGGCGGGATCGACGACGGGCCAGTCCTCGTAGCGCTTGCCGGGGTAGACCGGGCATGCGTCGCCGCAGCCGAGGGTGACCATGACGTCGGCGGCGCGAACGACCTCATCAGTAAGCGGCTTGGGGAACTCCATCTTCACATCGATCCCGAGTTCGCTCATCGCCTGTACCACGATCGGGTCGATCTTCTCGGTCGGATGCGAACCAGCCGAGCGCACGGCAACCTGACCTTTTGAAAGCTCATGCGTCAGCGCCGCGGCCATCTGGCTACGACCCGAGTTGTGCTCGCATACGAACAGCACCTCCGGCAACGTTTTGGCGACCAGCCCCTCGGTCTGCGCGACCGCCTGAAGCCGTTCGCGCGCGAACCGCTCGACGAAGATCGGCATGAAGTTCGGCCCAACCGTCGGCCGCTCCCCAAGCTGCTCATAGGAGTCTTGGACGACACGGGCGACGGTCTGCTCCGAGAACACGCCCCGAAACCTGCCCGCCAGCGCGCGAGTCGCGTCTTGGAGCGCATCGTGCATCAGCGGGCTCATCTGTGTGGACATCAGTGACCTCCTGACGACCTACCGCCAGTGTAAACATTGACAATCATCAGTTCAATCGATATTTGTATATAGATGTCCATCGATCTGGACCTGACCCCGAAGACCAAGCGAGCCGCGGGCGAGCGCTGCTGCGAACCGGTCGTCTACCCCGATGTCGAACGCCACCAAGCCGAGCGGATGGCCGTGATCGCCAAGGCGCTCGGCGACCCCGTCCGGCTGCAGCTCGTCGACGTATTGCGCAAGCACGCCGGCAAGGTGTGCGTGTGTGAGCTGGTCCCCCTGTTCGACCTTTCCCAGCCGACCGTCTCCCACCACCTCAAGGTCTTGCGCGCGGCCGGCATCGTGGGCTCAGAGCGCGAAGGACTCTGGGCCTACTACTACGTGAACTCCGACGCGCTGAAGGAGCTATCCGCGTGGCTGAGCTAACCGACATTCGCGAGACCGTCCGCAGGCGATACGCCGAGGCCGCCAAGGCGGCAGCTAGCGGCGACTACCGCCAGGCGCGGGCGCTTGAGTCCGAGTCGGGCTGCTGCGACTCGGAGTTCTATTGCTGCAGCCCGGCGGACGAAACGGGCGTGTTCGGGTCGGCCTTGTATGACGAAGCGAGCAGCGAGAGCGTGCCCACGGCGGCTGTGGAGGCATCTTTGGGCTGCGGCGTACCGACCGCGGTCGCCGAGTTGCGCGACGGCGAGATCGTGCTCGATCTCGGGTCGGGCGCCGGAGCGGACGTCCTGATCTCAGCGCGCCGCGTTGCTCCGACCGGGTTCGCGATCGGTCTTGATATGACCGACGAGATGCTCGAGCTCGCGCGCGCGAACGCCGCGGAGGCCGGCGTCGAGAACGTCCGGTTCGTCAAGGGCTACCTCGAGGACATGCCGCTAGCGGACGGATCAGTCGACGTGGTGATCTCCAACTGCGTGATCAACCTCTCCGCTGACAAGCCGAGGACGATCGCCGAGGCCGCCCGCGTCCTAAGACAGGGAGGGAGGTTCGCGGTATCGGACGTGATCGCCGACCCGGACATGGACGATCAGACCAAGGCTGACATGGCCGCGTGGACCGGCTGCATCGCCGGCGCGCTGACCGAAGCCGAATTCCGCGCAGCGCTCGAGGCAGCGGGTTTTGACGAGATCGAGATCCAGCTCACGCACCGAGTGCACGACCGCGCGTCATCCGCGATCGTCCGCGCCCGCAAACCGGTCGGCTGCTGCGGCCCCGCCAAGCACGCGACCTGCTGCGAGCCGGCCGCGAAGGCCGACTGCTGCGGCGACCAGCACGCCGCAGGATCCTGTGGATGTCAGCCCTCCGCAGCAAACACCGAAACGCAACTCGGCTGAGAACCCGCAGACAGTGCTATTTCAGAAGCCTCGATAGCCGCCGGTCCTTGAGCAGCTTGCCGTCGGTCTGGCAGTGCGGGCAGTAGCAGATCACGTAGTCCTCGAAGAACACGGCCTCGAGCGTGTCATCGCCGCGCGGGCACGGCTCGCCGTTGTGGCGGTGGACGGTCAGTGGCATCGGCAGCTTGTCGGGGATCGGGAGCGCGAGCGTCTGCTCGTAGTGCGCGATCGCCCCGCCGAGCTTCTCGATCATCGCAGCGCGCAAACGCTGCGCTTCGTCGTCGGTCAGCTCCGAGCCGCGCTTGAACGGCGACAGCTTGGCGCAGTGCAGGATCTCGTCGACCCACGAGCGGCCGATCCCCGCCAGCACCCGCTGGTCGCGCAGCATCGCGTGCAGCGGCCGCGGCGCGTCGAGCAGCGGACCGAGCGGCGGCGGATCGGGGAACGCCTCCGGGCCGAGCTTGGCGATCGTCTCTTCGGTCTCGAGCTCGGCGGAGCGCAACAGCTTGACCCACGCGGCCTGCTTGGTGCCGAACTCGCGCAGCCGCAGCTCGCGGCCGTCGTCGAGCCCCAGCAGGAGCCGTGAGGTGCGGTCGCGCAGCGAGGCGCGCTTGTCGAACAGCTGCAGGCGGCCGGCCGACATCAGGTGGATCAGCAGGACCAGGTCGTCCTCGAGCTCGACCTCGAACAGCTTTCCGCGCCGCTCGATCGACGAGATCGCGAGCCCCTCGATCGCCGCCAGCGGCGGATCGTAGGTCTTGAGCGCGTTCAGGCCCGGCGCCAGCGCGGACTGGATCCGCTTGCCGGCGGTCGCGGATCCGATCAGGCGGGCGGTGATCTCGACTTCGGGAAGCTCGGGCATCTGGGCTCTGCAGATGAGGCTACTCACGGATCCATCACGACTTGTTCGCCTGCGTTCAGGATCGCTTTACGCTGCAGACGAAGATTGATCGCGTGAGCGATCTCCTTGCAATCTTCGGTTCGGCAGAGAGCGACGCCGAGGTGCTCGATGGGGTCGCCGCCTACCATCCCGATCGCGTCACGGTCCTGATCCAGGACGGCGACGTCGACATCGCCAGCGAAGAGTCAGGGCCGATGCGTGAGCGTCTCGCCGGGTTGCTGGCCGCGATCGAGCGGCGCACTGGCGCGACCGTCGTCGGACTCACAGGTGACCGCTCACAGCTCCTCGGCTGGCGATTTGACCGCGAGCTGGGACCGCGGCTGCGGCTCGCCGTGCGACCGGCGCCCGTCCGGCTGCTGCCTGCGCCGACCGGCGCCTGAGCGCCGCGGAGCGCCTCGATCCACACCGGTAGGCTCCGCGGCCTGATGAAGGTCCAGGCCGCACCCGACGACATCGTCGAGACCAGCGAGGAGGGCGCCACCAACGATCGTGAGCCGCTGTTGGTGCTGGCGCCGCTGCGCGAGTTCCTCGCCGGCGCCGGCCTCGAGGCGCCCGCCGACCTCGGCGCGCAGCCGTTTGGCGACGGACACTCGAACGTCACCTACGCACTGTCGACCGGCGTCGTGCTGCGCCGTCCGCCCCGCGGCCCTTTGCCCCCGAGCGCGCACGACGTGCTGCGCGAGGCGCGCCTGCTGCGGGCACTGCAGGCGACGCCGGTTCGTACGCCGGAGGTGCTCGCGGTCTGTGACGACGCGAACGTGATCGGCGCGCCGTTCTACGTGATGGAGGAGATGCACGGGGACGTGATCACCAGCGAGCTGCCGCCGGAACTCGACAACCCGCAGCAGCGCGAGCGGATCGCAGACGAGCTCGTGGCGGCGCTGGTGGAGCTGCACGACGTCGACTGGAGGGCGCTCGACCTTGAGGGCTTCGGCAAGCCGACCGGTTACCTCGAGCGCCAGCTGCGCCGCTTCAACGGCCTCTGGGAGCTCAACAAGACGCGCGAGATCCCGGAGTTCGAACAGGTCGGGCAATGGCTGGCGGCCAACATGCCGCAGTCGCCGCCGGCGACCGTCGTACACGGCGACTACCGGCTCGGCAACACGATGATCGCCCACGGCGCCCCGGCCCGGCTGGTGGCGATCTTCGACTGGGAGATGGCGACGATCGGCGACCCGCTCGCCGACGTCGGTTACATGATGATGCACTGGACCGAGGCGGGCGACCGGCAGAACAAGAAGTTCAACCTCCAGAGCGTCACCATTCAGCCCGGGTTCCCCAGCCGACGCGAGCTCGTGTCTCTGTACGAGCAGCGCTCGGGACGGGAGGTGGGCGCGCTGGACTGGTACGTGGCGCTCGCGTTCTGGAAGGCGGTCGCGTTCATGGAGGGCAACTACAAGCGCGCGATCTCGGGCTCGACCGATGACCCGTATCTGAGGACCTTCGGCGACGGAGTGGTTGAGCTCGCGCAGCGGGCGCTCGAGGTCACGCGCAATGGCTTCTGAGCACAGCCCGAGCACCTACCGCGGGCTGCTCGTCGACTGGGGCGGGGTGATGACCAGTGACGTGTTCGCGACGTTCCGGGCCTTCTGTGAGTCCGAGCGGCTTGCGCCCGAGACGATCCGTGACAAGTTTCGCCGCGACCCAGACAGCCGCGAACTGCTGATCGCACTGGAGACCGGCGCGCTCTCACAGGAGGAGTTCGAGCCCCGCTTTGCCAAGATCCTCGGCGTCCCGGCGCCTGGTCTGATCGATCGGATGTTCGCCGCCGGCGAGACCAGCGAGCAGATGGTGTCGCTCGTGCGCCGGATCCGCGGCGCGGGGGTCGCGACCGGGCTGATCTCCAACTCGTGGGGCACGCGGCGCTACGACCGGGCGCTGCTGGGTGAGCTGTTCGACGGCGTCGTGATCTCGGGCGAGGTGGGGATCCGCAAGCCGTCACCTGAGATCTACGAGCTCGGCGCGCAGGCGATCGGAGTGCCGCCGAGTCAGTGCGTGTTCGTCGACGACCTGCCGTTCAACCTCGAGCCTGCAGCCAAGCTCGGGATGGCGACCGTCCACCATCAGAGCTACGAGCAGACCGCCGCCGAGCTCGAGCGGCTGCTCGGGCTCGAGCTCGAGCTGCGCTGAACGACGCACGGCTCCGGCCCGGCGTGGCATCCGTCACGCCGGGCCGAAAGCCGTGAGGTCCTAGGCGCCGGACAGCTTCAGCTTGTCAGTGCAGTTGCTGTGGACGCCGTCGTTGGTGGCGCAGGTCATCTTGCCGGTGCCCTTGGCGCCCTTGTAAGCGCCGGTGCCGCCGAGCACCTTCATCGTCCCGGTCCAATCAGTCGCCAGGAAGTTGAGCGAGCTCGACTGTGGGGTCAGGTCGTAGGTGCCGTGGATCGACCCGGTGTTGAAGTACATGACGTACTTCGCGACCGTGTCACCGCTGGTCGGCACCGTGAACGTGTCACGCTGGATGCCGGCGCCGAGCGGGGCGCCACACCTGACGGTCCCGTACTCGGTACCGGACGACTCGGGCGGCAACACGCCCGACTGGCCATCGGCCACCGCGATGCTGTAGCCGGTCGAGCACTTGACCTTCTGGGTCTTAGCACTGCTCTTGCTGCTGTGGCTGGAGGCCGCGATCGCGGTGCCAGCCACGGACGCCAGGAGGCACACGCTGAGCGCAGCGCCGACCAGGCAGATACGACGTCTCACAACTACCTCCAGGTTCTCGAGTATTGAGCGATGACGGCGGCGGCCAGGTGGCCGCCGGTCATCTGAGGCGCTGCGCGACGGGCCGGTGCAACGAGCGACCGGGCCGGCGCGCAGCAGTTAGCTGTCGGTTGCAATCAGTGGATGTTGTTCGCGGCCGCTTCGTCCGCGGCCTTGATCTTCTTCGGCAGCGGCACGAAGTCGAGCGCCGGCCCGAACGCCTGGCCCGGGCCGATCGCGTACTTGACGAACTGCTGGAGCAGCGCGCCGTTCCCGAGCGGGTCAGTCGGCTGCAGGACGCAGTAGGTGAAGGTCGAGATCGGGTAAGCGATCTTGGCCCTACGCGGCGCGTTGACGATGTGGATCTCGCCGCTCGCTGCCTCGTGCCCGACTGACGCTGCGTTCGAGATGTTGCGGAGGTTCGGCGCCTCGAACTTGTGTGCCTGATTCTGGATCGCGGCCGCGCCCATGTGCTGGCTGATCAGGTAGGCCACCGCGATGTAGGCGATCCCGCCGCTGGTCCCCTTCAGCAACGTGACCATCCCGGAGTTGCCAGTCGCGCCCGGACCTACCGGGAACGCCGGCTTGGTCGCACGGCCGACCTGGCCCCGCCACGTGGAGTTGACCGACGAGAGGTAGTCCGTGAACGCGTACGAGTCACCGGAGCCGTCCGCGCGGTGGATCGGGGTGATCGCCAGGTTCGGGAAGTGCTCGTGCTTGTTGAGCGAAGTGATCCGGTGGTCGTTCCAGTTCGTGATCTTTCCGAGGTAGATATCCGCGAGCACGGTGCCCGTCAGATGCAGCTTGTGCACCCCGGGGACGTTCCAGCTGACGCCGGTCGCGCTCAGCGCCCACGGAATCTCGAAGCAGCCGTTGCAGGGCGTCGTCGAAGCCGACAGCGGCGCGTCGGAGGCGCCGAAGTCGACCAGGCTGCTGCCGATGTCCTTCAGCCCGGTGCCCGAGCCGACCGCTTGGTAGGTCGGTGCGGGGTTACCGGTGGTCTGAGACCAGGCCGCGGCCCATTCTGCCTCGATTGGAGCCACCAGCGTCGAGCCGGCGCCCGAGAGCGGCGCGGCTGACGCGGCGGCCGCAGTCGTCAGACCGAACAGCGCGCCGGCGGCCAAAGCCGTGCACGCGAACCCGGCCAATCTCTTGGAAACCAAAGCGAACATCCTTTCCAGTTGGGAAATACTTGAGGGTTCGAAAGGCCCCTCGGGCATCGCTCCGGCCCGCCGCCCTGTTGAGCCTCGGCAAGGATCGCCGCGCAGGTTTGGCCAACTGTTGCCGACTTGTAACCAAGACTTGTAATTCTCGTGAACGGACTGGGGGGCAACAACAGCGCCGGAACATTTCTCTACGCTGCCGCGCCGTGTCCACGAGGGCCAGCATCAGACCGCGGCTGCCCGGGCTCCCGTTCGGGCGTAGCCGGCAGACCGCCGTGTCCGGGGTCGGCGATCGAATCCTGCGCGGGCTCTGCGTGCTCGCGGGACTGCTGGTCGCGTTCGTGCTTGCGGAGATCATCTACCAGACGATCCACGGCGCGAGCCCCGCGATCTCTCACTTCGGGCCCGGGTTCATCTTCCACTCGCGGTGGGCGACGAACTTCAACATCTTCGGTGGCGCCGAGGCGATCTTTGGCACAGTCGTCAGCTCGCTGATCGCACTCGCGATCGCGACCCCATTGGGGATCGCGATCGGCATCTACCTGAGCATGATGGCGCCCCGTTCCGTGCGCCGGATCGTCGGACCGCTGGTGGAGATGCTGGCCGCGATCCCCAGCGTGATCGTCGGATTCTGGGGGGTGGCCGTGCTGGCGCCGTTCGTCGCCCACCACGTGGAGCCGTTCCTGCACAGCGTGTTCGGCTTCATCCCGATCTTCGGACCGCCCCAGACGACTGGGCTGAGCGTGTTCACGGCCGGCCTCGGGCTGACCCTGATGATCCTGCCGATCATCGCCGCGCTCAGCCGGGACCTGTTCCTCACGGTGCCCGAGGAGCTCAAGGACGGCGCCGCCGCGCTCGGCTCGACGCGCTGGGAGATCATCCGTGGGGTCGTGCTGCCGACCACCGCCTCCGGCGTAGCGGCCGCGACCGTGCTCGGGCTCGGGCGCGCGCTCGGGGAGGCGATCGCGGTCCTGCAGATGATCGGCGACGGGACCGGCATCCATCGGTCAGTGTTTCTGCCGGGGATCAGCCTCGCGAGCAAGATCGCGAGCGAGTTCCCGTCGCCCGAGGGCAAGCTCGACATCCCGTCTCTTTTCTACCTGGGGCTGATCCTGCTCGTGATCGGGCTCGCGACCAGCGTCGCCGCCCGCTGGATCGGCCGCCGCTTCGACGTCCACCAGACGCTCGGCGAGATGACCGATCTCTCACCACCGTTCGAGCTTGACTCGTCGCCGTTTGACCCGACGGCACCGCTGACCGCGACCGGCAACCTGCGCCGCCGCGCAGCGATCAGCCGGGTCGTCGCGTTCGCCGCGACCGCCGCGGCGGTGTTCGCGGTTGGGCTGCTGGCCGACGTCGTCGTCACGGTGATCCAGAACGGGGCCCCGGCGATCAGCCTCGGCTTCCTGACGCAGAACTCGAGCGGGCTGGCGGGCGGTGGGATCGCCAACGCACTGATCGGGACGGCGGTGCTCGTCGTCTTCGCGGCGCTGATCGCCGTGCCCGTCGGGATCCTGACCGCGCTGTATCTGACCGAGTTCGCCAGCCCGCGATCGCCGTTCGCGCGCGGACTGCAGATGGCGCTCGACATGCTCCAGGGGATGCCGACGATCCTGGTCGGGATCGTCGTGTACGGGCTGATCGTCACGGCCGAGCAGAAGGAGACGGGCTTCGCGGGAGCGATCGCGCTGTCGATCATCATGCTGCCGCTGATCGCGCGCTCGAGCCAGGAGGTGCTGCGGCTCGTCCCGGGCAGCCTCCGCGAGGCGGCCGACGCGCTCGGGGTCTCGCACTGGCGAGCGGTGCTGACCGTGATCCTGCCAACGGCCACGGGCGGGATCGTCACCGGCGCGATCCTCTCGATCGCGCGCGCGGCAGGCGAGACCGCGCCGCTGCTGATCGTCAACAGCCTCTACAACCCAACCTCGACCGAGCTGATGATCTTCGGCCACGGAATCCCGAACATCCCGATGTTCATCTACACGACCTACGACCTGCCGGCCCAGCCGGCGATCGGCCGGGCTTGGGGGGCGGCGCTCGTGCTGCTGGCGTTCATCCTGCTCGCCAACATCGTCGCCCGGATTCTGCTGGCGCGCCCGCGTGCCAAGATGGGCCTATGACAAGCGGCGATCCTCGACCGGGAGAGGCCGCCGTCCCGCGGCGCGTGCGGATCCACACAGAGCCAGTTGCGGTCCCCGAACCGCGCCCGGCGGGGAACGGCTACGAGCCGGAGATCATCCGCGAGACGGTGTTCGAGATCAGTGACATGTCCGTCTTCTACGGCGACAAGCAGGCGCTCGGCTCGACGTACAATGAAGATCTACCGGCAACTGGTGACGGCGGTGATCGGCCCGTCGGGGTGCGGCAAGTCGACCTTCATCCGCAGCCTCAACCGGATGAATGACTCGATCCAGGGGTTCAGGGTCTACGGCCAGGTGCTCTACCACGGCCACGACGTGTACGCGGCGGCGACCAACAGCGTCGAGGTCCGCCGGCGGATCGGGATGGTGTTCCAGAAGCCCAACCCGTTTCCGAAGACGATCTACGACAACGTCGCCTGGGCGCCGCGCAACCTCGGGATGCGAAGCGGGCTCGACGAGCGCGTGGAGCGCGCACTCAGGCAGGCGGCGCTGTGGGACGAGGTCAAGGACCGCCTGAAATCGAGTGCGCTCGGGCTGTCCGGAGGCCAGCAGCAGCGGCTCTGCATCGCGCGCGCGATCGCGATCGAGCCCGACGTGCTGCTGCTCGACGAGCCGGCATCGGCGCTTGACCCGATCGCGACGGCATCGATCGAAGACCTGATGCACACGCTCAAGAACCGCTACACGATCGTGATCGTCACCCACAACATGCAGCAGGCAGCCCGCGTCGCTGACCGGACGGCGTTCTTCGGCCTCGACTCGAGCGCGCGTCGGCACGCTGATCGAGTACGAGGACACGCAGAAGATCTTCAGCACCCCGAGTGACCCGCGCACGCGCGAGTACGTCACCGGTCAGTTCGGCTGAGCGCGGCGTGCGCCGCTACGGGGCGGCGATCGCGTCGCTGTGGCACCTGCTGTCAGCAACGGCTGCCCGCACTGCCAGCAGTAGGCGGCGCCACTCGAATGCGGCGCGCCGCACGAGGCGCACTCGCCGGCCGTCGAGGTCTGCTCGAGGCGCAGGATCCGCTCGACCTCGGAGAGCTCGGCGTCGGCGTCCTGGAGCACGGCTGCCCGCTGACGAGCACATCGACCCGGATCCGGTCGCGGATCGCCATCTCGTAGGCGAGCCCGCCGAGGTCCCACTGCAGCTCGGCGACCCGGGCGTTGAGCTGGTCGCGGCGGCGCTGGAGATCGACGGGCCGCGTCCTCGGCGCGCTCGGCGCGCAGCGGCGGCGCGCGCGAGGCGCCATCCTGCGCCTCGCCGCCCGAGGCGATCGCGAATCGCTCTGCTCAGGCCTGACGAACGATGCCGCTCACGCCCGAAGAAGTTGCCGGTGAAGTGGCCGCCCTGGCAGCCGGCGCTGCCGGCCTTGCAGGCGCCGCCACTCTTGACCGTCGCCTGCGATCGGCCGCCGCGGCTCCGAGGACGCTGGAGGCGGCGTGCGACGCCTTCTTGACCGCAGCCGTCGTCGGCTTGGCGCGCTCGCCGCCTGCTTGACCTTTGCCGCCTCCGTCTTGGTGGCGTGAGACGCTTGGCCGCGTGATGGCCCCGGCCGCCGCCGCGCCGGTGCCCAATGCACCGGTGGCTCGTGCCGGCGCCGGCAGCGCCACCGCCGTTGACCGTGATGACCTGCGGCGCCCCGCTCTTGGAGTTGTTGTTGCCGGCCTTGCCGATCAGCACGCCGACCCCCATCGCGAGCAGCAGCGTCGCGATGCCGGCGACGCAGCGTCGCGCCGAAGTACCAGCGACGATGCGGCTGCTGCGGCGGCCCCGTGGTCTCGGTCACCGTGGCGGCCGGCGCGGCGATGCTCGCGGTCGCGAAGCCGGGCCGCCGCCGCGGCGCTCGCCGCAATTGACGCAGTAACGCTGGTCGCTGGCCAGCGGCGTGCCGCAGTTGGCGCAGCGGTCACCGACCGAGCCGGCTAGCAGCTCGGTGGTCGGCGGATCAGCCGGTGCTCGCATGGGCGTCTGGACCGCCGTCACTGCATCCGCCTGAGACTGCCGGATCCTTTGCCGGTTGCGCCCCTTGCTCTTCGTTACCGGTGCTCGTGACCGCCATGGGTCCGGCAGTATCGCGGCCCACCCAGAGCCGGTTGTGAACGGGCTTAACCGAGCTCGCCCCACGGGCGGTAGCCGCAAGTCGTGCATAGACTCAGGATCGTCACCTGCCGGCCTGGTTCGAGCACTTTGGTGCCCGAGGCTGGCAGCCTCGACCACATGACCCGTGCACGAAATGCCACACGCGCTTGGCGCACGACCAGCGCTACTGCCTTGAATGCGGCACTCGCCGCGGGCCGTTGCCACCGCGCGACCGCGAGCCTGATCGCCGCGATCCTCGAACGGGGGCGTGGCGCCGCGCCCGCGCCGACCGTCCGCGAGGACCGCGTCGGTGCCACGCGCTCCGGCGCTCGCGCGACGCCTGGTTGCCGACGCCACGCGTGGCGGCGATGCGCCGTGATGGCATGCTCGCGTTCGGCGCCGATCGGTCGCGGTCGGGTTCGGGCCGCCGGGCTTGCGACCATCGCAAGCACCGCTGAGCTGGCACAGACGTTCCGCGTCCGCGCCGCTCCCGCGCGCACCCCGCCGCGGCTGCCCGGGCACCGCCAGCGTGCCGGCGGCCGTCGCCGGCCACCACGACCCAGGCTCGACGCCGCCGCCGGCGAGCTCGTCGCCTCGAGCCGCGCACAGGCGTGCACGGGCGGCGAGCTCCGACGCGGCAGCGACCACCAGCGCCGCGACCAGACCGACGGGCCTGCCGCGCGATCAAGCACGTGTTCGTGATCATGCTCTCCGACCAGGGCTACAGCCAGACGTTCGGGCATCCAAGCGATGACCCGTACCTGGCTCCAAGACGCTGCCCAAGCAGGGCGAGCTCGTCGAGGGGTACTACGGGGTCGCCGGCAGCGAGCTCGCCAACGAGATCGCGCTGATCAGCGGCCAGGGCCCGAACCAGAGACGCGGCCAACTGCCCCACGTTCACGAACGTAAGCCCGGCCGGCAAGGGCAACCACGGGCAGGTGCTCGGCAACGGCTGCGTCTACCCGCGCAAGACCAAGACGCTCCCGACCAGCTGACCGCGGCGCATCTGAGCCTGGAAGGCCTACGTCCAGGGGCTCGCCGACGGCCAGCCCGGTCAGCCGCAGACCTGCCGGCTACCCCGAGCTCGGCAGCGCCGGCCTCACTCGGCGTCCAGCCGACCGATCCCTACGTCACCTGGCGCAACCCGTTCGTCTACTTCCACTCGCTGACCGACGTCAAAGCGTGCCGCAAGGACGACGTCGATTTCAGCCAGCTCGAGCACGGACCTCAGGAGCGAGTCGAGGACGCCCCAACCTCTCCTACATCGTCCCCGACCCGTGCGACGACGGCAGCCCGCAGCCGTGCCGGCCGCACCGCCAGGGCCGGCCTGGCGGCGACTGACACGTTCCTGCAGAGCGGTGATGCCAGAGATCGAGAGCTCGGCCGCCTACAAGGCCGGCGGGCTGATCGCGATCACCTTCGACCAGGCGCCGCAGTCGGGCCCGGTCGCCGACTCGAGCAGTGCTGCGCGACGCCCAAGTACCCGAACCTCACCGGGCGCCCGCGACGGGCCCGACCACGACGACGTCACCTACCTCGACGGCGCCCACCACGACCACCACGCCGACGACCACCACCACGCCCACCACGACAACGGCACCGACGACGACCACCGCACCTACCGCTGCCACCGGCACCGACGACGACCACCGCGCCCACCACCACGACCGACCGACAACCACCACCGCGCCCACCACGACGACAACGCCGACCAGCACATCGCCCAACCTGGGCAGCTCGCAGGGAGGGACGAGCCCGACCGGCGGCGGCGGCCACGTGGGGATGGTGCTGATCTCGCCGTGCGTGAAGCCCGACACGATCGATGTGATCGACTACTACAACCACTACTCGCTGCTGGCGAGCATCGAGGACATCTTCGGCCTAAAGCACCTCGGCTACGCCAAGCAGAAGGGGCTGCCGGCGTTCGACGCGGCGTCTGTTTGACGGCAAGGGCCCGTCGGCCGGGCTGAGCCGCGCCCCTAGTCGCGTGAGCCGCGGCCGTAGAGCAGCTTGAAGAAGCGCCGCAGCATCATCGTCTGACGGGCTTTGTACGGAAACAGTGAACGGCTCGCGCTTGAGCGCGCGGCGCGTGACCAGCAGCGACTGGACCTTGGTGTACTTGCGGATCCCGTTGGCGCCGTGGCGCGTCCCGAGGCCCGACGCCTTCCAGCCGCCCATCGGCAGGTTGAGCGCCGTGTAGTTGACCTGCGCGTCGTTGACACACACGACCCCGGCTTCGATCCGCCGCGCGAGCGCCTCGCCGCGGTCCACATCCGAGGTCCAGACGCTCGCCTGCAGGCCGTAGCTGGAGTCGTTGGAAAGCCGCACGCCCTCCTCGGCGTCAGTGATCTTCATGATCGGCAGCGTCGGTCCGAAGGTCTCCTCGCGCATGCACTTCATCGAGTGGTCGACATCGACCAGCACGGTCGGCTCATAGAAGCGCCCGGGTCCCGGCGCGCGGTGACCGCCGGTCAGGACCTTGGCACCCTTGGCTACCGCGTCCGTGACGTGCTCGTCAATGATCTCGAGCTGGGGCCCGAAGATCACCGCGCCGACATCGACGGTGCCGGCGCCGGTGGGGACGCCCTGGCGCAGGCCGCGGATGTTGTCAGTCACCTTGGCGACGAACTCGTCGTAGACCGGCGCCTCGACATAGCAGCGCTCGACCGAGATGCACACCTGGCCGCCGTTGTTCATCGAGTAGAAGGCGGCGGCGTTGGCGGCGCGGTCGAGGTTGGCGTCGGCGCAGACGATCATCGGGTCCTTGCCGCCGAGCTCCAGGTAGCAGGGGATGAGCGCCTCGGCGGCGGCCTTCATGACCGCCTTGCCGGTCGTACTCGAACCGGTGAACATCACGCAGTCGACGCGCGCGATCAGCGCCGCTCCCGTCGAGCCGTCGCCGGTCGCGACGCCGAAGACGTGCTCGGGCAGGCCGCATTCGCGCATCATCTCGGCCATCAGCAGCGAGCTCAGCGGCGTCACCTCGCTCGGCTTGAGAATCACGCAGTTGCCAGCCATCAGCGCCGGGATGCAGTCGCCGAAGGAGTTCGCGATCGGGTAGTTCCATGGCCCGATCACGGCGACGACGCCCACCGGCGCGTAGCGGATGATCAGCTTCTTGCCGGCCGCGACCGGGTTGTTCCAGGACGGAACACGCTCGTCGGCGAGGTACTTGGGACCCTCCTTGGCCCAAAAGCCGAGCGCCGAGACCGTGTAGCCGAGGTCAGCCAGCTGGGCGTCCTCGTGGGTCTTGCCGGTCTCCGAGACGACCACCTCGAGCACGCGATCGGCGTTGTCGAGCATCCACTTCTGCGCGCGGCGCATGATCCGCGCGCGGCCGTCGAAGCCGATCGCCTCCCACTGCGGCTGCGCCTCGCGGGCCGCGCCGCGAGCCGCTCGATCTCGTCCGCGCCGAGCAGCGGCACGGTCTGGATCAGCTCGCCCGGTCGCCGGGTTCTCAACCGCGATCGTCTCCGGTGAGCCGGCTCCGTTCGTGCCGGTGGGGATCTGCTGCTCAACGTCCGCCATCTTCTTATCCCTCCGCTTTCGTTTCGGGGCCAATCTACCCCGTGTAGACTCCCGCGCGCTCCGGGGGGGTGCGTGGATGAAGAGGCTTGAATTTCTGCTGGCGCTGCTCCTCTGCCTGCCCGCGGTGGCCGTGTTCCCCTCGTCGGCCAGCGCCGGGTTCTGGATCCAGGTCAGCTGCGTGAACCCGAACGGCACCGCAGCGCCGAGCGAGGGATGGTCAACCGGGGAGACCGGCAACGATCCAGGCGGCATCGTCAATGACAACTGCGCGCCCGGGACGCCGATGACGGCCCAGCTCTCGGCTCTCGCCGGAGCGCCGCCGAACTCCAGCGAGTACCTCGAGTACCAGCCCCCGGCCGGCTCGGCGATCGCCGGCGGGCAGGTCGAAGCGTCGCTCGAGGGCGACGGGTACGGCATGAACTCCACGGGCGGGAGCGCCGGCGGCTACGCCGGCCTCTACACGCCCGATACGAACTCTCCCTTTGTGCGCTGCGTCGCCTTCTTCACGACCTGCGGGCCGAGCCCGAATTACACGGGCACGGCCAGTCTCCCCAGTTACCGGGGGGGCCAGCTGTACGCGATCGCGGGCTGCAGCTCGAGCACGGGCACCGAATGCAACGCCAACCCCAACGACAACGCATGGGCGCTGGCCAACATTGGCTGGGCCCAGATCCTGCTTCAGAGCTCCGAGTCTCCGACCGGCAAGCAGTTTTCCGGCAGCGCTCTCGCGAAGCGGCTGCAGCGGCACCGCGCAGCTCGTGTTCACGGCCGCAGAGCCCGGCGGCCCGGGCATCTACTCGGTGCTGGTCGCGATCGACGGGCGCGTCGCCTGGGCGGGCACGCCGAACACCAACGGCGGCCACTGCGTCCCGGTGGGTGAGCGACGGGACGACGCTGATGTTCGACTTCCAGCAGCCGTGTCTGACCAGCGAGGTCGTCGACGTTCCGGTGCCGACCGCAGGTTTCCAGGACGGAAGCCACGAGCTGGCGGTCACGGTCGTCGACGCGGCCGGCAGCGCCTCGACGGTCCTCGATCAGACGATCCACACCTTCAACCCCCTCCTGACCCCCAACCCGCACGGCTCGCACGCGATCCACGCCGGTTCGTGATCAGCTGGCATCGGCGCGGATCGATCACGCGCGTCGAGTCGATCACCGTCTCGCACCTGCCGCGCGACTCCGGCGTGTCGGTCAGCTGCAAAGGGCGCCATTGCCCGGCGCTGCCGATCGCGCACGAGAACGCCCCGGCGGTCCGCGCGCTGCTCAAGAGCCTGACCGGACGGCGCTTTGACGCCGGCGACCGGCTCGACATGGTCGTCTCCGAGCGCCACCACCGCCCCGAACGGATCCAGCTGCGCTTCCGCAGCGGGCGCGGGCCGAGCGCGCGACTACTCAGGGGTTAGACGCTCGGCTCGCGCTGGCTCAACGGAGTTCCGGCGGCGGCTAGGCCGGATCGAGCTCGATCGACTCGATCAGGGCGGGTCGATCGGGCGGTCCTGGGCGCCGGTCGGGGCGCCCTCGATCGCGTCGACGGCATCCATCCCTGCGGTGACCCGGCCGAACACCGTGTGCTTGCCGTCGAGCCAGGGCGCGCCGCGGTGGTGACGATGAAGAACTGCGAGCCGTTGGTGTTGGGGCCCGGCGTTGGCCATCGCCAGCGCGCCGCGGACGACCTTGTGCTGGTTGAACTCGTCCTCGAACTGGTAGCCGGGGCCGCCGGTGCCGGTCCCCTCGCGGGCAACCGCTCTGGATCATGAAGTCGGGGATCACCCGGTGGAAGATGATCCCGTCATAGAAGCCGTCGGCGGCGAGCTTGCGGAAGTTGTCGACCGTCTTGGGCGCGTCCTCGTCGAAGAACTCGAGCGCGATCGTGCCTTGGGAGGTGTTCATGTTGGCTGTGCTCATTGCCCTCAGCCTACCTGTGTCCGGGCGACCGATGGCCGCCCGGACACACGCGGACTCAGTTGCTAGTTGTTGCTGGCGGTCTGGAGCGCGTTCAGCGAAGAGCTGACGCTGACCGTCGGCTGGTGGTGCCGGTCGGCGCGCTGGTGCAGGCGACACTCGACGCGCCCGCTGACCCGGCCAGCTGCAGCGGGATCGACACGGAGTGGAGCGTGCCCGATGGGCCGGTGTCGACGATCGCGCTGCGCGTCTGGGTGTTGGCGCCCACGGTGAGCGTGCAGCTGACGGTCACCTGGTCCATTCCGCCGCTGGTGACGGTCGCCGTCGGGTTGGCGAACGCCAGGTAGGACGGCCCGCGGGGAGCGTCGTGCTCGCGATCGTTGACGACGACGAGCCCGATGGTCGCGTGCCGGTGGCGCCGAACTCCGCCGGCAGGGTCGGATTGCAGGTCACCTTGCCGGCCTGATCGATCGAGCCGATCGCCGTGGTGGCGCCGCACGTGCCGCCGACGCGGACCTGGAGCTGGCCGCGTGTTGGCGCGCACGACCCCTACCGACCCGGCCTCGATCTTCTTGTAGGTGACGGCGTTGTTCTTGATCTTGCTGTTGGTCACGGCGTTGTTGCGCAGCTGGGCGGTCCCGACGCTTCCGTTGGGAACGAAAGCCGCGTAGCCGACTCCGCCGAGCGAGAGAAACAGAGCTGCCGACGAATGACGATCGCCGCAGACGGGCGACGCTTGAAACGTGACATAGGTGTTACCTCCCGTGGTTGTGGTGAGGGCATCCCCCTTCACAACACATCACCGGCGACGGAAGTCGCGCCGGCCACACCGCGCCTGACGGAGATCTGACGCGAGTCCGGCCGTCAGACCCGGGCGCGCTCGAGCGCGAGTACGTGACCGCGGACTTCGGTGCCGCCGGTGCGCTCGATCACGCGCTCGGCGTCGCGCTCGGGGACCTCGACGAACGCGAACCGCTCGAGCACGCGGACGTTGCGCACCGCCTCGCCGTCGAGCCGGGTGGCGGCCGTGATCGCGTGAATGATGTCGGACGGCTCAAGGCCCGGCGGCGCGGCCGCCGGAGACGATCAGCTTGATCGCCGGGCCCTCGCCGTTGATCGAGACGTGGGGCTTGGAGTGCCGGCGCGGCGGCGCCAGGACTGGGTCGGAGCGACGTGCGCGTCCTTGACCCAGGGCGACAGCTTGACCCCGGCGTTGCGTTCGATCGCCTGGATCTCGCGCTGCTGGCGGGGTTCGTAGAAGGTGATCGCGCGGCCGCTGCGCCCGACCCGGCCCGTTCGCCCGATCCGGTGGACATAGACGTCTGGCGAGGTGGGGACGTCGAAGTTGATCACGTGCGAGATGCCCGAGATGTCGAGTCCGCGGGCGGCAACGTCGGTGGCGATCAGCAGCGGCAGGTGGCCGCTCTTGAACGAGATCATCACGCCGTCGCGGGCGCCCTGCGTCATGTCGCCGTGCAGCGCCCGGACGTTGTGCCCACGGTCGCGCAGCGTTCGATAGAGCTGGTCGCAGCGGATCTTGGTGCGGACGAACACGAGCGCCTGGTCCGGACGCTCGGCCTCGATCACGTTCACGAGCGCGTCGGCCTTGTCGCGCGAGGAGACCTCGAGCGCGAACTGTTCGACCGTGTCAACGGTCAGGGTCGCCGTCTTGACCTTGATCGTGACCGGGTGATACAGGTATTGATCGGCCAGGCGGCGGATCTCAGGCGGCATCGTCGCCGAGAACAGGGCCGTCTGGCGGCTGGAAGGGGTCAGGGCGAGGATCCGCTCGACGTCCTCGAGGAAGCCGAGGTCGAGCATCTCGTCGGCCTCGTCGAGGACCACGAACCGGCACGCGTTGAGCATCAGCGAGTGGCGCGAGATCAGATCCTTGACCCGCCCGACGGTCCCCACGACGACCTGGCCCCCGGAGCGCAGCTGCGCCTGCTGGCTGCGGATTGGCGCGCCGCCGAACACGGCGACGACATCGATCCCCTTGCCGGCGCCGTAGGCCGGAGCGCCTGGGTGACCTGGATGCAGAGCTCGCGGGTCGGCGTCAGCACCAGCCCCTGGACGTCGCCCTCGTCGGGATCGACGTACTGGAGCATCGGCAGGCCGAACGCCGCCGTCTTGCCCGAGCCGGTCTGCGCCTGGCCGATCACGTCGAGCCCTTCCAGCAGCGGCGGGATCGCCTGCTCCTGGATCGGGCTCGGCGCCTCGTAGCCGACGTCGTGGATCGCGGAGAGGATCTCGGCGACAGCCCGAGCTCGGTGAAACTTCTTCATTGGCAAAGACGATAGACGGCGCGCGGCCACCCGTGGCGGTGGATGTTGGACGACGGGTGCGGCGGATGAGTTGACGGCTCGCCGGCCGATGGTATGGTTAGGCGCCGAATGATTCGGTGCCTCAACAATTTGGGCTGATGGCAGCCGGCGAATCTGACCGCATCGACGCCTACGTGTGGCGGATCAGCGCCGTCGTGATCGTCGGATCGATCATGTCGATCCTCGACACGACGATCGTCAACGTCGCGCTCGACACGCTGCGGCGCGAGCTGCATTCGACGATCGCCCAGATCCAGTGGGTGGTGACCGGCTACCTGCTTGCGCTTGCGGCCGTGATCCCGGTCACCGGCTGGGCGGCCAAGCGCTTCGGCGCCAAGCACGTCTACGTCGTTTCGCTGATCGTCTTCACCGCCGGCTCGGCGCTGTGCGGCCTGGCGACCTCGACCACCGAGCTGATCGCATTCCGCGTCCTGCAGGGCGTCGGCGGCGGCATGATCCTCCCGATCGGCCAGCTGATGATGGCCGAGGCGGCCGGCCCCAAGCGGATGGGCCGGGTGATGAGCATCGTCGCCGTGCCGGCGATGCTGGCGCCGATCCTCGGGCCGACGATCGGCGGCCTGATCCTCGAGAACGCGAGCTGGCAGTGGATCTTCTACGTCAACGTCCCGATCGGCGTGATCGCCGTCGTGGCGGCGTTGCGGATCCTGCCGAACGTCAAGTCGGGGGTCAGCGAGCGGCTGGACGTCGTCGGTCTCGTGCTGCTGGCGGTCGGCCTGCCGCTTCTGACCTACGGGCTGGCCGAGATCGCCAGCACCGGCACGATCGGGGCCGCGAAGGTGATCGGCCCGGCCGTCCTCGGGCTGGGATTGATCGCGGCCTTCTGTTTCCATGCGCTGCGGATCGACAAGCCGCTGCTCGATCTGCGCCTCTATCGCCGGCGGACCTTCTCGTCCGCTTCGATCGCGATGTTCTGCCTCGGCGGGGCGCTGTTCGGCGGCATGATCCTGCTGCCGTTCTACTGGCAGCAGATCCGCCTTGAGAGCGTCGTCGACACGGGCCTGCTGACGGCGCCGCAGGGCCTCGGGATGGCGCTCGTGATGCCGCTTCACGAGACCTTGGGGCTCGGTCCCGACGCGCCGATCCGTTGGATCAGCGCCGTCGAGCGCGGGCTGACGGTGGAGGCCGACTACGACCAGTTGTTCCGCATTCTGCTCGATCTTTCGCGCAACGCGGTGCAAGCGCTGGAAAGTCGTGACTTGGGCGATCCCGGCCGCGACCAGATCCGCATCACCGGCCGCCGCGAGGGCGCCGTGGTCGTGATCGAAGTCTCCGATACCGGGCCGGGCTTTTACGAAAAGGCGCGCGCGCATCTGTTCGAAGCGTTCCAAGGTCGACCCGCACCGGCGGCGCCGGCCTCGGCCTCGCCATCGCCGCCAACTGGTGCGCGCCCATGGCGGCGAAATCCGCCTCGTCGAAGGCACGATCGGGGCGACGCTGCGGGTCACCATCCCCGACCGCGCCGTGGAGCTGGCCCCACCGCGGCGCCCGCGCCCATGGCTGAATAGAATCGGCCAGATGCTTCGAATGCACTTGTCGCCGGAGCACGCCGAGCGGTCGCCGGGACGGCCACCCGCCTTGCCAATAGCGCGTGCGAAGCCTATAGCTATTGCGCGCGCCGCAAGCCGCATTGACGGCAGGACCACTTCCATGCGACCACAAACGCGCCCGTAGCTCAGCTGGATAGAGCACCAGACTACGAATTTGGGGGTCGGGAGTTCGAATCTCTCCGGGCGCGCCATTTTACGGGCATTTCTGAAGCGAGCCAAAATATTTGGCTCATTTTTGGCTCAGCAGTCCGCCGCATCGACAACGCGAATTGTTGGAAGGATGTTCGCGGATACGTATCGCCCCTATCGTAGCGTAAAGTGCTCGCCCGGCCAATTGGCAATTGCCGCGTCGAACGCTGCGTGCGCGACCGTCACGTTTCCCGCCGCAGCCACCATCCAGCGCACATGGTTGGCGTCCCGATCCCACAACTCCACGCGAGGCTCCACGCTGGCGATGTCGTGCAGGTTGGGGTTGGCAAGCTTGCGGAGGAGGTGGTCAACCTGATGGCAGAGATTAGAGGATGTGCCCCAACGCTCTCTGGATTGCGCGGAAGCGCTCTAGGAGACCCAGGGTGTGGACTGGCCGTCCTGGTCGAGTGGGTCGGATATAAGAGAACATTTACAGAACATTGCCCTCCAGAATGAAGCCACTATATCTAGGGTTGAAAAGGCGCAGCGCGCATGACGGAGGTGCTATGACGGCCGACGAAATCGAAAAGCGAAATATCGCTGCGATGGGTGAGCCGCTTGGAAAGCAGTACACGGCTTTATTCACCGAGCTAACGACCTTGCATCTGTATTGGAAGGAATTCCTTGAACTGTTTGGAACGAACGATAAGCGCATTGAGCGTCTGAACCACTCAGCCCCGAATTTTTTTAGAATGCTGCAAGGTCAACAATTCGAAACCAACGTAATTCACATAGCCCGGCTAACCGATCCGCCGCAGTCGGTAGGAAAGAAAAATCTAACGATCTGGAATTTGCCGGAAGCCGGTCACGAATACAGGACTAAAGGGCAGAGTTAGAGCGCCTAATAGACGAGGCCATTGAGAAAGCAGATTTCTGTCGAGAGTGGCGCAATCGGCAGTTTGCTCATGCTGATTTGGCGTTGGCAATGCAGGACAGCAAGGCTGTACCGCTACCAGCGGCAACCAAAGAAAAGATGAAAGGCGCTTTGGAGGCTCTTTCAGTTGTCTTGAATGTAATGGAACGGCACTATCACAAGGGACTCTGGCGACTTTGGCGCAGTCGCGGCGCACAACGGCGCAGCCACGTTGCTATTCACGCTCGGATTTGGAGTGAAGGCGCGAGAGACCATGGAAACTAAGATTGCTAATGGAAAGTTCGACGAACTTGATACGCCAGAAAATATTTGATCAGTCTGGCTAACAATGTACATTGTGCGAAGTATCAACGGCTTTTCCCGATGTTGAAAATCCTGCCGCAGATATGGCACTCGATATTTACGTTTTGATCTATCGCCCACCCGAAACAAATATGCCTCATAGAGTAATGAGCTTCCCCTCCAGTAAATAGAGAAGCATTCTGGCACGGGCATTGGCTTCGTTATCAGCATAAATCTCGAAGTCGTCTCCATTTCGTTCCGGCACATATACTATCCAAGCTTTTGAGCCGCCTATCCCATTTCCGCCGTTGAGGTCTCAATCGACGGTGGAGCTATTCCGCCTTGATGATGGGCCACCATTTCTTGATCTCAGCCCGCTGCAGGGCACCCAGCGCCTCCGGCGTTTGCTGGTCGCGCGGGTAGATTTCCTGCCCGAGATCGGCTAGCTGCTGACGCACCGCAGAATTGGCCAGGGCAGCTACGACCGCGCTATTGAGCTTGCCGATGACGTTCTTCGGCGTTCCCTTCGGCGCCCAAATTCCCTGCCACGCCGAGATGTAGAGCCCTGGCAATCCAGCCTCGTCGACCGTTGGGATGTCAGGCGCCGCCGGCAAGCGGCTTGGCGCTGTAACGGCATAAACCTTGATGGTGCCGGCACGCACCTGCGGCAGAGAATTCGCCGCAAAGTCGATCATCAAGTCGATTTGCCCAGCCAACAGATCCTGCATCATCGCGGTGCGTCCGCAATAAGGCACCAGTGAAAGCGCGTGCCGGTCTCCTTTTGAGAGAATTTCCCGGCGACATCGGACGTGCCGCCCACTCCGGACGTCCCTTGCGACCCCTTGCCGGGGTTCGCCTTCAGCCACACAATCAATTCCTGCAGATCTTTCGCCGGCATGGTTTTCCTTGCAACGATAAGCAACGGATTGGTGACCAGCAGCGA
The DNA here is from genome assembly GCA_963703825.1 of uncultured Solirubrobacterales bacterium. Lineage (GTDB taxonomy): Bacteria > Actinomycetota > Thermoleophilia > Solirubrobacterales > Solirubrobacteraceae > Palsa-465. Next base: position 147,497 of record CAVPFS010000009.1, read on the forward strand.
AACCGGCTCGAAATCGTTCAGCAGGTCATACGGAAGCGAGTAGGCGACGCCGTTGAAGACATGGGTGCCCAAATATCCGATGCCGAACGTGTAGCCGTCCGGTTCGGCGCGCGCGACGCGGCCGGTCCCTATACTGCCTGAGGCCCCACTCACGTTTTCAACGATCACAGGTTGCCCAGCGAAGCCCGCATACCGTCCGCGACGATGCGCCCAACCGCATCGATCGGGCCGCCGGCGGGGAACGGCACAATCATGGTGATCGGGCGCGATGGATAGACCTGCGCCGGCGCGGGCTCGACGTTTCCAAAAGCGGCAGCCAGAGCTAACGATGCAAGACACATTCTGCGGGTTTGCATGGTCGTATTTCTCCATTGCAAGAGGCGATGGTGCACGACTGCGCGGTAAACCTATGACCGCGATTGAACCCGTAAGCGACGTCAGGTAGAAAGAGAATTGCCTGTTTTCTTCTACACCCATGACTGAGCGGTTATGGCTAAGGAAATCGACTGGGAGAGTTGTATCGGGCGGCGGCTAAGGCTGCGGGACCTGCACATTTTTTTTACAACTGTGCAGCGGGGCAGCATGGCGAAGGCCGCTCAAACGCTGGGAGTGACGCAGCCCGCCGTTTCCAAAGTGATCGCCGAACTGAGTATACGCTCGGTGTGCGTCTGCTCGACCGCAGCGCGCGAGGCGTCGAACCCACGAAGTACGGCCGTGCGTTGCTCACACGTAGCAACGCAGCGTTCGATGAGCTACGGACAAAGCGTGAGGGACATCGAGTTCCTGACCGATCCGACGGTTGGAGAAGTGCGGATCGGATGTCAGGAGACATTTGCGGTTCGCCATCCTTCCATCCGTCATTCACCGGTTTTCGCGGATCATATCCGCACGTGACCCTGCACGTGGAACAATTGGGCTTGGCTTGCCGCGGAGTTCCTCGGCTTTGCGCGAACGAACTATTGATATGGGAATGTTCCTGTTGGTAAAGCCCCACGACGAGAAGCACTTCGCGGATGAGTTGAATGTGGAAGTCATTTTCCTGGAAAAAATGGTCATCGTGGCGGGAAGGCAAACGGATGGGCGCGCCCGCCGGAAGGTTGATCTCGCCGAACTCGTCGACGAACCCTGGGTTCTAACGGAAACGGATACTTTGAGTTACTTGCGGTAGCGGAGGCGTTCGCAGCACGCGGTCTTGGCATGCCGAAGCGGATCTTGCAAACCCTCTCCTCGCACCTTCGGGCTAAATCTGGCCGCTTCCGGATCGCATATTACGACGTTGCCGAATTCCACCCTGCGCGCTTATGGCGACCGATTTGCACTGAAGGCGTTGCCGGTAGACCTTCCTGTTCACTCATGGCCGGCTGTGATCGTCACGTTGAAGAATCGAACTTTAAGTCCCATGGTAAACGTTACATTCAGCACGTTCGGAACTCACGCGGCCAATGCGTGCCTCCAGTCCGACACCCTCGACGATAGTTCGATTGCCGAGCATAGACCAGACGGTCGTCGCATTGACGTTTGCTGCGCGGTAAAGCAATTGGTGATGCTGAAAGGCAACGCGTCGGGAAATTGCATGGGCACTGCTATCGAATACGGCGTTCCAACAGATCGATGCGGCGTCCAACTCCGTTGGGCGCCGAGAAGGGATTTTTCCGCGACGAGGGAATGATCTCGCATTGCGAATTGTTTTCGGCGGCCCGGAAATCGCGGCGGAGTTCGATGCAGGGCGCCTTTTGATCGGAGAGCTCGGAACACCGCCGGGTCTGACTGCGCTGGCGAAAGGCGCACGCTTTAAAATTGTTGGCAGCGGCGTTCGCCGCGGCGCGGTTCAATATTTTGTCGCGATCCCCGTTTCGCCGATTGGAATGATCTTCGCGGATCCAAGCTCGAGGTATTGAGCCGCGGAAGTTGCAGCGATTGGTATATGCGCGAATTGCTCAAATACCACGCCATCGACCCGGAAACGACGTCACGATCCGTGGGCTCGGCCCGCGGTATCCCGAAATCCTCAAAATGCTCGCCAGCAACGAAATCGACGGCGCGATCATGTCGGGAACCCCATGTCACAATGGGCGAGGAGGCTGGCCTGTTCAAGGTTTGGCTGGGCATGAATAGACTCGACTTCGTGCCGCGCATGCAATGGACGATTGCGGTCGCCAACGATGACGTGCTGACTGACGAGCCGAACCTGGTCGCGGCGGTACTACGTGGCTGTCGGCGAAGTTACCGCTACGCCGCTGAAAACCGCGACGAATGGGCGGATTTCGGCGCTCACCATTTCGACATCTCGCGCGAAACAATGATGAAGTCGATCGATCGTGAATTCAGCGATCTCCATTTTGATTGCGCCATCGATTTCGAAGGCCTGGAGGCCGCGGTGGCCCTGCAACGCAAGCTCGGCGCCGTGACCGCGCCCTTGTCGCTGACTGATATCATCGATGCTCGTTTTGGGCCGCCATCGCGCGCATTGAAGGCTGAGATGGAGATCAAAATGGACATGGACGACGACGATTTATGGGCCCTGTCGAATTCGACCTCAGGTCTCGAGCAGAGCAAGATCGGAGCCGGGCGATCGATCTTGCATCGAGAGATAAAGACGAATTTCGCACCACGAATCCGCTGATTTCTATCATGCAATGGTGGGAGACGCATGTGCCTGAGGCCGAAAAGCGCCGCGGATCGCCGGAGGGAACTCTCGCTGAAGCATGCCGATTGTTCGTTTAGCTCACGAACAGCAGCAATAGAAATCAGATCGGTATCTCGTCCATTCGCATGGGCATCATTAGATCGGCTT
>CAVPFS010000010.1:0-46580 GCA_963703825.1 uncultured Solirubrobacterales bacterium
TCGCCGATCGCGCGCCGCCCAACCATCGTCGTGGGTGGTAACGCCGCGCAACACGCGCTCGCGGGGCTCGGGTGGAGGAAAAGGTCGTTGCCCCATTGGGCCGCGAATGCTCCCGCCAGGTGCGCATGGTCGACGTGGGTAACCAGCCACCAGCCGGTTTCAGATTCCAGACGAAGCATCGTGTCTCCTATTCATCCGTCATTGTGCGCGCGGATTCGTGCCAGTTGTGCAGGAAATACCACTCCAGAAACATGACCAGAAAGAAGAACGCAAATCCCAGCACGGTCGCAGCCAGAACCAGCGCGAACAGATAATCCGTTTGCAGCTGGGCGCTGGCGTACAGGAATGGAGTAGCCCAGGCCGCCCTCGCCTACTCTGCTGGAGCCGGCAAAGAGTTCCCCGGTAATCGCGCCGATCACGGAGATGCCGGCCGCGATGCGGATCCCGACAAAGAGCGAAGGCACGGCATGCGGAAGACGCAGCCGGGTGAGAATCTGTAACCGCGAAGCATTGTGCATCAGGAAGAGATGGATCAGATTCGGCTCCACGCTGATGAGTCCCTGGGTGGTGTTGGCGATGATCGGCGCCAGGCAGATGATAAAGGCCACCAGCGTTACCGACAAGGTGCCCGGACCTACCCACATCAGAATCAGCGGCGCCACCGCCACGATAGGCACCGTCTGCAGCAGGATGGTGTAGGGATAGAGCATGCGCCGTATCCAGCGGGATTGCGCGAAGACCAACGCGATCAGCACGCCCACCACGATGCTGGCGGCCAGGCCTCCTGCCGCCTCCTCCGAGGTGATGGCCAGCGAGGCCACCAGCGATGGGAAACGAGCCACCACTGCCCTGCCCACGGCAAGCGGCGGGGGCAGCATGTAGGGCGGCAGATGCAAGAACAAGTCGAGGCCCTGCCACAGCAACAGCAGGCCGGCGAAGACGGCCAGCGCGTTGAGCAGGGTGACGCAGTACTTCTTCATGCGCTGTGCACTCCGCGCAGCGCCCGGGAAACCTCGGTCACGAGGGATTCGAATTGCGGACTCTCGCGCGTCACGCTGGTTCGGGGAAAGGGAGGTCAATCGTTATTTCCTGGGCGATGCGGCCCGGCGAAGGCGCCAGCACAATGACCCGGGTGGAGAGAAAAACAGCTTCGGCAACCGAATGGGTGACGAATACCGCGGTCCAATTTTGTTCTGCTTTCAGGCGCAGCAGCTCTTCGTTGAGACGATCGCGGGTCATCTCGTCGAGCGCGCCGAAGGGCTCGTCCATCAGCAACAGGCGCGGTGTGCGTGGCGAGGGCGCGGGCGACGGAAACGCGCATCTTCATTCCGCCCGAGAGCTGCCGCGGGTAGGCGCGCGCCACATGGGCTAGACCTACCAGCTCCAGCAGCGATGTGCACTTTCTGCTTCCTGGACTTCACGGCTGACGCGCTCCAGCTCCAGCCCCAGGCCCACATTGCTGGTCACGGTTCTCCAGGGCAACAGGGTCGCGTCCTGAAAGATGTAGGAGATGGTCTCGCTGGCATTGACTGGGGTCATGCCGTCGACCAGGATGCTGCCGGAGCGTGGCGCTGGTAAGGCCGGAGATCAGTTTGAGCAACGTAGACTTGCCGCAGCCGGAAGGGCCGATCAGGCTGACAAATTCTCCTTTGGCAATGGTGAGGTCGATCTGTTGCAGCACCGGCGGATTGCTCCCATAACTTTGCTTACGGCGGAGAAGGCGACCTGCGGTACACGCAATTCCGTGCTCATGAGGTTTCCGCCAATGGCAGTTCCAGCCGGGAAGGATGCTCCGCGTCGTGCAGCACCATCTGGGTGGAGCGCTGCCAGCTCCACGAATCGGCAAGCCAGGGCTTCACTGCAGTGGATGGATTGCGGTCGTACAAGGGGAAGGCGCTGCTGGCCATTTCCAGGCGGATCGCATCGCCGGCGGCAAAGACACAGGAGGTGGGCTCGAGTTCGATTTGCCAGCAGTGAACAGCGTCCGCGGTGTAGCCGTGCTCGCGAAAGAGATACGAGGAGCGCGCGATGCCGATGCAGACAAAATCGGCTTGTCCATTGGGGCGCAGCCGCACCAGCTTGCCGGTGAAGTCGGCGTGGCCGGCAGAGGTGACGCGTAGAGCTGAGCCTGCGGCGATCCAAATATGTGGAGTGGCTCAGCTAGCGGAGGGCCGGTGTAGACCAGGAGGTTGTTGCCGAGTTCGATCTGGGCTTGATTGATCGGACCGCGCAGCGCCGCCGCACCGCCTGGAGCGAGGACCGGGACTTCAGGATCGTAGACGAAAATGTCGCGCGGCTCGGTAGAGGTGGGAGGTGTGGTCGAGAGTACGCCATCTCCTTTGCGCGAATCGGCGCGGCCTGCGCTATGCAGATAGAAGGAGAGGCTCGTCTCGCGGGAAAGCTCTCCGCATCGAACCAGCGATTGGCGCCCAGCGCGAAGTGGCGAATGCGCGGCTCATGGGCGAATTCCCCGCTGTCTTTGAGCCAATGATTGAACCAACGCAGCAGGAGCGCATCGGTATCGAGCAGAGCCTCGGGGCCAAGGTTCTGCTCGCCGATCATTTCTCCCCATGGGATATGCACCCAGGGACCGGCGACCAGATATTGATCGTCCGCATGCGCGGACATGGCCGAAAGCCAGCTACGCTGCCCCCCAGGTAGGTATCGAACCAGCCGGAAAGGTGGAGTGCGGGCACGTGATCCGATCCAGGGATTCGCTTACATCGAGGGCGGACCAGTAAGGCCCGGGAGATGTGGGTGATCCAGTCATGCACGTAGGTCGGCAGGCCCTCGTGCTGCAGTTGAGGATGCAACCGTAGGGCGTAACCAGAGGCTGGCTGCGCAGATCGGCCCACGCCTTTTCCAGGCCGTCGCTGGCGGCGCGGAGTTTGCGTCGCCGCGCATCTGCTTTCAGCATCTGCAGGCCCCAGCCCAGGCTCGAGGCTAGCCGCAGCGCGCCCTGGCGATAGAACCAGCCGTGATAGAGATCGCATGCGGTCTGCGCGGGGGCGATGCAGATCAGTCCTTCCGGCTGCTCGGCCGCGGCTAGCAGCTGGGTCAGGCCCTGGTAGGAGAAGCCGTACATGCCCACCTTGCCGTTTGATTCGCTGCGCGTGCGCAGCCAGCGGATGGTCTCCGCTCCGTCGCGGCCTTCGGTGCGAAAGGGATAGAAGTCGCCTTCGGAATCGCCTCGCCCGCGCACATCCTGAATGACGACGTTGTAGCCGTGGGCGGCGAACCAGACCGGGTGGGCGTAGACCACGGTCGAGGCGATATCCCGCCCGTAGGGTTGACGCATGAGCAGGGTCGGGTGCGGTCCGGGCGCCGGCGGGTAGTAGTGATCGGAGACCAGTAGACGCCGTCAGACATGTGCAATGCACGCCGCGTTCGAGCGAACTCCGCGCCGCAGTCGATCAGTGCCGGTTTCGAATTCGATCAAGCGGCGGCATCGAGATGTGAACTACTTCGCGCGCAATCGTTTCCTTACGGGCTAGCTCGTAGATCTGAGGATCAGGGTTTATGCCAGTTCTCGTAGGCGGCCCATGGCGTCAGGGCAGCCGCGATTCTTGTGGCGGCTTCCTCGATCCAGAGCGCGCCCTTCTCCGCTGTGGCGGGATTGGGATCGCCCATCACCCCGCTGGGCGCGATGTCTCGCGTGAGCCACGCAAAGTTCGCGGGCGAATTTTCCGGCACGCAGCAGCTCGGGCTTTTCGATGTCCGCGATGTAGTTCACGGTGTACTCGCGGGTGTGACCAGCTCCGGTATGGCGCTCAGCAGAAAAGAGGTTTCCACTTCGCCGGCGTGGAAGCCGTAGGCGCGCTCCTGCGCGCCGAGCCCGGTGAAGGCCGCGCCTCCGAGCCGAAGAGCGAGAAGAGTGCGCAGCCCAAATTCCGCCCGCAGGTCGCGCGCCATCACGTCGACCAGCGACGAGTTGCCCCCGTGGGTGTTGTAGAGGACCAGCTTCTTGAAACCGGAGGCCGCAATGCTGGCTCCCAGATCGCGCAGCACGGCCATGAAGGTCGAGGAGATACAGAAAGCGTTCCCGGGAAAGCCAATGTGCTCGTTGCTCTTGCCATAACAGACGCGGGCAGCGCGTAGACAGGTATTTCCTGCGGCAGCTGGCCAGCGCGGCGCCGAGAAGAATACTGTTGATGAGCGTGTCGGTGGCCAGCGGAGATGTGGCCATGCTGCTCGATGGCCGCCGTGGGCAGCACCAGCAGCGTCGTCTCGCGCGGCAGAGCGTCCACCTGCTTCCAGGTGAGATAGGCGAAGTTGCGGCGTCGGGGATCCAGCTCTTCATGCTATGGAGGCTCCGCGCGGTGCCTTTTCGAAGGTGACCATCTTGCCGGGATTCAGCAGCCCCTTGGTGTCGTATTTGTGCTTGGCCAGCAGCTGCACGTTGTCGCTGCGATAGCGGCCTCCGCCTTCGACATTGTTCACGTGGGGATTGGCGACGCTCACCCCGATCTCGCGGCAGTAGTCGATCATTTCGTTCAACCGTTCTTCGGTGCGTAAAGCGGACCACAGGAATGGAGCCGGGAAAGACCACGCCCTGGCGTTCTTCATAAATTCGAGATGAAATAAAAATTCGTCGCCAAAGCGCTGCTTGAGCCGGGCAAATTGGCTGCGGGCAGTCACCGCGTCGAAAGGCGCATTGCAGATAGGTGTACGCAGGATCGGCCTTCATGGCCCAGAGGGTGGTGTGGTTCCAGGTGTAGTCGGAAAGCAGGGGCACGTGCGCAGACCGTTGTAGGGCGCGGAGTGAGTCATCGCCCCTCCGGCTTCGCGCACGGCCGCTTCCAGGCTGGCGCGCTGATCTTCCGCGATCAGGAAAAAAAATGAGCGCCTTGCCCTCGGGCGCGAGTGTGCTTATCGGGCTGAAGAACGAAGGGATGGGCCACTCGAAGGTGGTGACCAGGCGCTTGGTCCATCGTCCGAGGTGGCCACGCGCTCGCTGAAATCAAATGCCTGGTCAAAGGTATCGAAGGCCACGGCACATTGCCCCCACTCGACACTCGGCGTCAGCGCCAGCCATACGCGGGTAATGATTCCATTGGTGCCCCAGGCGTGCAGGATCTCGTGAATTGCTTCTCCTTCATGATGGACGAGGCGGGGTTCCTCTTCCATGGTGACGACGTCGAGGGCGCGCACGGTGGCGAAGTCTCGCAGGCCGCCATGCGCGACCGAGCCGATGCCTCCCGAACCACCGCCCAGGAAGCCTCCCACCGAGGCCTTCACCACGGTGGAGGGATAGCAACGAAGCTCCCATCCCACCTTGCGCGCCTCTGCTTCGAGCACGCCCAGGCGCACACCTGGCTGGCAAACCGCGACCCCATCCGCGGTGATGGATTCAATCTGATCCATGCGCGAGAGGTCGAGCAGCACTCCGCCATGCAGCGGGACAGCCTGGCCATAGTTTCCTGTCCCCGCGCCCCGCGGCGTAACCGGAATGTCGTTGGCATAGCAGTAGCGAAGGACATCCTGAATTTCCTTCACGTTCAGCGGGTGAACGACCACGTCGGCGACCTTGCCATCCAGCCGCTTGCGCAGCACGGGAGAGTACCAGTAGAAGTCGCGTGACAGGCGATTGACCACCTGGGGAACGGTCGAGACCCGCGCAGGATCGCCCAGGATCGTGGCCAGGGACACTTCAAGCGGCGTTGTCATGTGGCTGCTCCTTTCTCTCTTATTCCTTACGGGTGCTCCAGGTGGCGAAGGCCTCCAGCATCCGCGGGTGGGTAAATAGGGTATAGCAAAGTTCCCGCAGGATGGGCCCGGTTACGATGCATTGCATGTCGCTGCGCCGGGCAAGCTCGGCGGCGGGAATCTGGATCTGGCGGCAATGCCGGTTGGCATCCTCGATGGTGGCGCCATAGACCACACGGTCGAGTCCCGCCCAAAGAGCATTGGCCATGCACATGGGGCAAGGCTCGCAGGTGGAATAAAGTGTATAGCCCTGGAGCCCATAACTCTTACGTTTTTTGCATGCCAGGCGCACGGTGCGCAGCTCTGCATGCGCGGAGGGGTCGTTTTCTATGGCCACCGCATTGCGGGCACGCATCAGCGTCTCTCCACTTTGGCTGTCGACGATCAGGGCGCCGAAGGGCACCGGCCGCGGGGTCTTGAAACTAAGCGCGGTAAATTTGACCAGTGCTTTGAGGTGGGCTTCATCCGCCGCGGAGACGTCACGGGCGGAGGATTGTTCAACGCTCATGCAGAAGTTTAAATCATTTTCTGGCGATCGGGTGCAGGCAGGGCGTGGTATACACAAACCGATATGTCTCTCTTTGACCGACTTACAAACAGCCTTGTCTACGCGCGAGCCGGCCTTACCGGCGCAGGAAGCGCTTGCGCGCGCCAATAGCAACGCCGGCCATAATGTATATCTGGCGCATGGACCAGCGAACGCACCCTGGCGGAAGCGGAGGCCCTCACCGCCCGCTTTCCTGACCCGGCGCAGCGGCCGCTGCTTTTCGGCGTTCCCGTCGGGGTTAAAGATTGCTTCGATGTCGCGGGCTACCCTACCACTTGCGGCTCCCACTTCTATGCGGAGAAGAACGGCATCGCGCGCGACCGACTCCGCCGTGGCCGCGCGGCTGCGACAAGCAGGCGCTGTGATCATGGGCAAGACCCATCTGCATCAGCTGGCCTACGGCATCACCGGCGAGAACAGCGAGTACGGCGATTGCGTGCAGCCTCACAATCCGCAGGCGCTCACCGGAGGCTCGTCCAGCGGAAGCTCGGCCAGCGTGCAGGAGGGCTCAGCGGTGGCCGCCATCGGCACGGATACCGGCGGCTCTATTCGCGTGCCGGCGGCACTGTGCGGGTTGGCCGGCTATCGCTCTACCCTCGGGCTCGGGGGCGCTGCGGCGTGGGAGGGCGGGTTCCATCTGGCTGTCTCCTTCGACACTCTGGGATGGCTTTTCCGCGATCTGCGCGATGGGCCGGCGCTCGGGGCCGCGCTGCTCGATGTTCCGGTGGTCGCCGCAAAGGGTAACCATCGCTGCCGTGGGCGAGGCTTATCTGCACGACTGTGAACCGGCGGTATTAGAGATGTACCGTGGCTGGCAGCAAGAGCTGCGCCCTTGCCCTCAAGGGGCCCGCCTGGTGGCACGTGACCGGCGTCGGGCACTTCTTCAACAGCACCCACCTCTGGTCCGTGGAGCTGTTCTTCTTCTTCATGGTCATCCACCTGTGGGGCAAGTACTGGATGTCGGCCTGGCGCGGCGGCCGGTTGCGGACCTGGGTGACCGGGGCGGTCACATTCCTGATCGCGATCCCGTGCGCGCTGACCGGCTACGTGACGCAGCAGAACTTCGACGCCCAGTGGATCTCGACGCAGGCCAAGGACGCGATGAACTCGGTCGGGATCGGGTCGTTTTTCAACCTGCTGAATTTCGGTCAGATGTACAGCTACCACATCTTCCTGTTGCCGGCCGCGGTCGTCGCGGTCGTCATCGGGCATGTGCTCCTGGTCCGCAAGCACGGGGTCGTTCCGCCGTTGGTGCTCGGCCAGTCGTCCAATAGCGAGCCCGCCGAGCAGAGCGAGCCGGCGGCCGTCGCCTCCGACGCGCCTGCGCCAAGCACGCCCGAGGATCGGTCATGAGCTGGCGTGAGCGCCGCCGCCTGGAGAACGAGGCGGCGCGCGAGTGGCACGGCGGCTACCGCTCCTATGACCTCGTCAAGGAGTTCGTGATCGCGCTCGGTGTCGTGATTGGCCTAGCGCTCGTGCTGACGGTCCTGTTCTCGTCTCCCGACGACCCACCGACGACCGTCAAGTCGTGGTCTCACACCGATCCGGTCGACTTCGTCACGACAGCGGCAAGTGAGCTGGACGGGACCAGCGGGACCGCGACCTACGGACCGCCGTACAACCACAACAGCGACGGGCAGCACATCGCGTTCATCTACCTGCAGAAGTGGCTTGGCGTCAGCCACCCGATCGACGCGGCCAAGGACTTCGTGCTGATGCCGCTGGGCTCGATCCCCGGCAGCCGGCACTGCAGCGCGCCCTGGCCCAATACAGCTCGGCCTCCGCCAACCAGCAGACCGCCTGGACCACCGCGTATTCGAATGCGCTGGCGAAGGCCAAGGCGACCAGCGCTGGCGGGGGTCACCATGCCGGCCGGCAACTACGGCCCGGTCGCGACGATGATGAACGCGCTGCTGGTCGACGCCGAGACCGGTGGCCTGGACGGCCAGCTACTGACCACCAACCACTTCTACCAGACCGACTACACCAAGCCGTTGATGTTCATCGCCGACGGTGGGCTGCTCGCAAGCCGCGCGCAGGAGCAGCATCTGCTGGGCGAGCAGTGGGGGATGATGAACGAGACCGGCAGCTACCCCGGACAGGTATGGCTGTGGCTGTACACGTTCTGGTACCAGATCAAGCCATTCTCGACCTCGGCCAACGCCGACATCCTCGTAATGGCCGTGATGGGTGTGCTCAGTCTCGCGTTCATCCTCGTGCCCCTGCTGCCCGGGATCAGCGACCTGCCACGGCACGTGCCGATCTACAAATGGATCTGGCGCGAGCACTACCGCCGGCTCGCCGCCGCCACCTCCCCCGCCGCAGTCGAGCCGTCACCGCCGACGCCCCCAACGGCATACTGATGCTCGAAGCAAGCGCCGCGGCTACAGCCCGACGGCGGGCAGATCGCGGGAGGCAACGGATGAAGCCCGAAACCACGGACAAGACGATCGAAGAGGCCGTGAGACGCGAGCTCGCGTGGGATCCAGCCGTCGCCGCCACCCACGTCGACGTGACCGCGCGCGACGGCGCCGTGGCCCTCACTGGCAACGTTCCGACCTATGCGGATCGGCTCGCCGCGGTCGCGGCCGCCGAGCGGATCTATGGGGTCCGGGCAGTTGCCGACGACATAGAGGTCAAGCTGCCGGGCACGAGTGCCGGGGCCGACGCTGAACTCGCCGAAACGATTTCGCGCCAGTTCCAGGCGAACATCCGCGTTCCGGACACAGTCCAGGTTGAGGTTCGAAAAGGCTTCGTGACCCTTCTGGGCAGCGTCGAGTGGAGCTACCAGCGCGACGCCGCCGAGCGACCGCTCGAGATTCTCGAAGGAATCTCCGGGGTGACGAACCAGATCACGATCAAGCCTCGCGCGAAGTCCAAAAACGCTGACATCGAGTGGGCGGTACACGAAGCGATCGGGAGGCTGGCGGACCTCGACGCGCGCGCAATCGGGGTCTCGGCGACCAGCGGCACCGTGCATATCGACGGTCATGTCCGCTCGCCGGCCGAGCGGCGCCTCGCTGAACACGCGGCTGCGTCTGCGCCTGGGGTCAAGAAGGTCGTAAACGAGATCGTCGTGACGCCGTAGCGACCAGGCGCGCGCGCCCTTGCATGAGAAGCGCGGCGCGTGCGCTAGGCATGCTGGACGACCTCGTGCGAGACACGGCCGAGGAAGAACGATCCCACCCCGCCAAGCACGCGTGAGCCCAGCATGATCGCGCTCGCGTTGGTGCGTTCGGCTTCGGCGGAGGATCGTCTCGCCGACACTCAACGAGCGCACTGAGGCTCGCGGCGAACTCGCAGCTTCCCGAGCCTCCGGCCCACATCCACCGGAAGTTGCCCGCTCTGCCGCGCGTTCACTACGGAGGCGCCCTACGCGGCCGCTGCGCGGCGAGGGGGTAGCAATCGCGGATGGCACCACGCGCGGGTGCTACGTAGCGTCCTGCGCATGCTCAGCAGCGCGGGACGGACACGATGAGCGCGGCGATCGCCACGCGAGAGCTGACCAAGCACTACGGCACAACCGTGGCGCTCGATCGCCTTGACCTGACGATCGGGGCGGGCGAGGTGTACGGCTTCCTCGGGCCCAACGGTGCTGGAAAGACGACGACGATCCGGTTGCTGCTGGGGCTGCACCGTCCCACCTCGGGTCACGCCGAGCTGTTCGGCCTCGACGCATTCAAGCAGGCGGTCGCCGCTCACCGCCGGGTGGCGTACGTGGCCGGCGAGCCGTTCCTCTGGCCCTCGCTGACCCCGGCCGAGACCTTCGAGCTGCTGGCGTCGCTCCACGGTGGCACCGATGTGGCATACCGCGACCAGCTCGTCGACCGCTTCGAACTGGAGGCAAACAAGCGGGTCCGGACGCTCTCGAAGGGCAACCGGCAGAAGGTCCTCCTGATCGCCGCGCTGGCCACGCGCGCCGACCTGCTACTGCTGGACGAGCCCACGAGCGGACTGGATCCGCTGATGGAGGTCGCGTTCCGCGAGTGCATCGCCGAAGCTCGCGACCGCGGTCAAAGCGTGTTTTTGTCCTCGCACATTCTCAGCGAGGTCGAGGAGCTCTGCGACCGGGTCGGGATCCTGCGGCAGGGCAAACTTGTCGACGAAGGGACGCTGGCCGAACTGAGGCACCTCAGCGCGCAGACCGTCGACGTGAGCTTCGCTCAAGAGGTCGATGGACTGCGCTCGCCGCCGGGCGTGAAAGCCACCAAGACGGGTCGGCATTCGATGCGATTTGAAGTGTCGGGAGAGATCGGTCCGTTGATCAGCGCGCTGGCCGAGTTTCCGATCACCAGCCTGACAAGCCGCGAACCGTCGCTCGAGGAGATCTTCGTCCACCACTACCAGCGGCCCGAGAACGGTGTCAGCGGCTAGCCACGTCCAGGCGGTTCGTCCACGCCCACGTCACCTCACTTCCGGCGCCGGGCCCGTGGGAAACCTCGCCCGCAGGTCGCTGGCCGACAATCGCAAGCGCACGCTCGGCTTCGGCGCGCTGTTCGCGTTCGTCGCTTTCATCCAGCCGATCAGCTACCGGCGCGCCTATCCGAGCCGGCTCGACCGGCTCGCGTTTGCACACAGCTTCGCCGACAACAAGGCGATCCGCCTGTTCTACGGGGTTCCGCACGGCCTGCTCACCGTCGGCGGCTACACGGCATGGCGTGTCGGCGGCATCCTGGCCGTGTTCGCCGCGGTGTGGGCCTCGCTGGCCGCCGTGGCGGCCTTCCGAGGCGAAGAGGACGCCGGCCGGAGCGAGCTCGTGCTTTCGCAGGTGGTGGGTCGCCGCACCCTGGCCGGCTCATCGCTGCTGGCGATCACCGTCGCCGCGGCGCTGCTGTGGGCGGCGCTGTTCTTCGCCCTGGTGGCGGCGGGGCTGCCGGCGCCGGGCTCGGCCTTCCTCGCGCTCGCGGTTGGCTCGGTGACCGTGGTGTTCATCGGTGTCGGCGCGGTGGCCAGCCAACTCGCGTCGACGCGCCGCCGTGCGGTCGAACTGTCTCTGGGTGTGATGTCGCTGGCGTTCGTGCTCAGGGTGGTCGCCGATACCGTCGGCGGAGCAGGCTGGCTGCGGTGGCTGACGCCCCTGGGTTGGGCCGAGGAGATGCGCGCGTTCGCGAGTCCGCGCCCGTTTTTGCTGCTGCTCCCGGCGGCGACTGGGGTGGTGCTGGTCATCGTCTCGGTCCGGATAGCCGATCGCCGCGACGTCGGCACCGGCCTGCTCAGCGCCGGCGACAGTCGCGAACCGAAGCTGGCCCTGCTGTCGTCGCTGGCGACGCAGACCGTCCGTAGCGAGCTGTCGAGCCTGATCGCGTGGCTCGGTGGGATCGGCGGATTTGCGTTGATCGTCGGTGTGATCTCGAAGAGCATTTCCGCAGGCGTGATCTCACGAGGGCTGCGGGAGCAACTCGCCAAGCTCGGGTCCGGATCCATCGTCACCCCGAGCGGATACATCGGCTTCTCGTTTCTGTTCTTTGTCCTTGTCGTGAGTCTGTTCGCCTGCTCGCAGGTCGGGGCAGCGCGGTCCGAGGAGGTTCACGGACGGCTCGAGACCGTGCTCGCGCTCCCTGTGGGACGTCGCCGGTGGCTGCTGGACCGCACAATCGTCGCGGGCGTCGCGATCGTCCTGATCTCGCTCGTAGCGGGCGTGCTGGCCTGGGTGGGCGCGGAGGCAGTAGGGGTGGGTGTCGACCTGACTGCGCTGCTGCTCGCCGCGGCCAACTGCATCGCAGTGGCGTCGCTGTTTTTGGGCGTCGGCGTGCTCTGTTACGCGCTCCTCCCACGCGCGGCGGCGGCGCTGTCTTATGGCCTGGTGACGGTTGCCTTCGTCTGGCAACTGTTCGGTTCGCTGCTGGGAGCACCGGAGTGGCTGATCCGGCTGTCGCCGTTTGAGCACATCGGCTTGGCGCCGGGCCAGCCGTTCAAGCTCGGATGGGCGATCGCGATGCTGGTGATCGGATCGACGCTGGCGCTCGCCGCCGGAGCGTTGATCGGACGGCGGGACATCGTAAGCGGCTGACGCATTGGCTCGCGGACGGACGCGGTCCTCGCCAGGACCAACATTCGCGCTTTTCCGATGCCGTTACGCACGGGTACGGATGGATTACGCCAGCTGCGGTGGTGGAACCAGGCATGGCGACAGACAGTGACACCGCCCCCGACAGCACGCCGGCCGCCGTAGCTCAGGTAAAGGTTCGGCGAGTTGGGGGTGGGCGTCAACCCCCACCCGCGAGGGACGCGATGCAGCCGTGCTCGGCGCGGCGACCGCCGGCGCATCGGACGCGGAAGTCATGCTGTTGGCGGTAGAGCCCGACCTGATGGTGGTGATCCCGGGGCTGGACTGGAAGGCGATCCGCCGTGAGACGCAGCGGATGCTCAAGCACACTCGCGACTCGGTCTGCCCAGATGCGCGACTGAAGACCCAGGTGGACCTGTCCACCGCCCGTGGTCTCAAGCGGCTCGACTGCAACCCGTTGCTCGCCGGGCCCGACGGCGCGACGATCGTGGACGCGCGCGTGCGTGTCGAGGTAGTTGACCCGCCGCCTCCAGTGCCCTCGCTGAGCGCCTGATCAGGCTCCTCAGCGGGTTTCGAATGCGCTTCTCAGGCCACCGCCGACCTGTTGCGACGTGTGCGCCGCGGTCGCCGCTTGCCGTCAGCAGCGAGGCCTGCCAGGACCTCGAGCTCCGCCTCCAGGTCGGTGACGATCTCCTCCGGGTCCGGGATCAGCGCCGCGTCGACCATCAGCCCCACCGTGACCTCGCCGCGATAGCTGAAGATGCTCACGCTCATCCCGATGTGCCCGGACGTCGGTGCCCAGACCAGCACCGTGCGCACCGGGGTTCCGGCCAGGTAGACGGGCTCCGTGGGTCCCGGCACGTTGGTCATGACCGCCGTCCCCTTGCTGGAGAACATGTCAACGATGCGCCGCTCAAGCGGCTCGGGCGCCAATCCCGTCAGGCTTAGGATCCCGTAGGAGACGGGCCCGTCGCGGCCGCTCTTGATCTCGTTCATCCGCAGATGCACGTCGCGCAGGCGTTGGTAGCTCCCGCTGACTCCGACCGGCAGGGGGAGGAAGACCAGGCCGAACTTGTTGCCGAGCTCACGGGGCACGGGCTGGTCGAGGTCTCTGAGGTTGAACGGAACCATCGCTTGAATCTCGGTGACGGCGCTGTCGTGATCCTCGAGGTAGTGGCGCAGCGCACCACTTACAGATGCGAGTAGGACGTCGTTGACGGTGGCCTCGTGGCGGTGAGCGACATCCTTGATCCTCTGCAGCGAGAGCGGCGAACTCCAAGCGACCCGGCGACTGACTCCCGGGTCCCCCTTGATCGCCGTCGCGGCATCGGCCGGGGTCAGGAGCAGGCGCACCACGCTACTGGCGTTGGCGCCGAGCGCCCCCGCCAACCTGGCGGCATGCGACGGCGAAGTGGCCACCGCCGCGCTCTGGCGAACGACGGACTCGGTCAGGCGCGCGCCAGCGCCGAGCAGCCGCCGGGCGGGATGAGTCGGACCACCCGGCGGACCATTCGACTGCGAGGGCGCCAGCACGGGCGCCGTGCCGGTCTGCGCCCCCACGTTTGGATCGGTGAGTGACAGCATCACGCGGGCCAGCGCGATCCCGTCGGCCACGCAGTGATGGATCCGCGTGATGATCGCCGCGCCATCGCCGAACCCGTCCACCAGGTAGGCGTGCCACAGGGGCCGGTTACGATCCAGCGGCATCGTCATCAAGTCACCTATCAGCTCCTGCAGCATCCGCTGATCGCCCGGTGCCGGCAGCGCCAGATGGTGGACGTGGTGGTCGAGGTCGAACTCGGGGTCGTCCTCCCACCGCGGCGCGCGCAACGGTACGCGGCTCTCCACAACGCGCTGGCGGAAGCGTGGATACCGTCCGATCAGCCGCCGGCGGTAGATCTGCTTGACCCGCTCGACATCGAACGGCTCATCGAACAGCAGCACCGAGTTGATCACCATCAGATTGGTGGGGCGGTCCATGTGCAGCCAGGCGGCGTCGGCGCTTGAGAGGTGAGAGCTCATCGTGCCGTTCCTTCCTCGTACAGGCCAGCGAACACTTCGGCGTACTTCTCGTAGACGAACGCGCGCTTGACCTTCAACGTCGGCGTGAGCTCACCCTCGGCTTGACTGAGATCGTGGTCGAGAATCGCGAACCGCTTGATCTGCTCGATCCGCGCAAGCTTCTCGTTGACTGCGTCGACCTCTTTCTGGAGCTCGGCGCGGACGTGTGGGTCTCGAGCGGCCGTCGCGAGGTCAGTCGGGATCCCGATCCGGGTCGCCAGCTTGCCGAGCTCGTCGCGGTCGAGCGTCAGCAGCGCGACCAGATACGGGCGATTGTCGCCGAACACCACCGCCTCGGTGACGTACCGGCCATCGCGCAGCTCGCTCTCGATGTTGACGGGCGTGATGTTCTTGCCGCTCGAGGTGATGATCAGATCCTTCTTGCGCCCCGTGATCGAGACGAATCCATCGTCGCTGATCGCGCCCAGGTCGCCGGAGTGCAGCCACCCGTCCGATGACAGGATCGCTTCCGTGGCGGCGTCGTCCTTGAAGTAGCCCTTGAACACGTGCGGACCGCGGATCAGGATCTCGCCGTCCGGTGCGACCGCGATCTCGGTTCCCGGAAGCGCCTTACCGACGGTCCCGAACCGCACCGCGTCGACTGTGTTGACGGTGGCCGCTGCGCACGTCTCGGTGAGGCCATATCCCTCGAGTACGAGCACGCCGCACGCGTCGAAGAACTCCAGCAGCTCGCGCGCGATCGGCGCCGCGCCGACCATCCCGAGCTCCAGCTGCGGCCCGAAAATACTCCGCACCCTGTTGAGCACGAAGCGGTCGGCAAGCCGGTACTGCAGGTCAGTGAACAGTCCCGGCAGCTTGCCCGAGCGCAACGAGGGTCGCGTGCGCACACCGCACGATGCCGCCCAGTCGAACAGCCTTCGCTGCAGCGCCGGACCGTCGGCGACCTGCCCCATCACGACGCCGTGAACCTTCTCGTAGATTCGCGGCACGGCAGGGAAGTGGGTCGGAGCGGTCTCGCTCAGCTCGTCGACGATCTTGGACGAATCGCCGGTCCAGTAGATGATTCGAGCCCCGACGCTGAGCGCCACCGCCTGAGCGACGCGGGCGAGGACGTGGGCGAGCGGCAGGAACTGAAAGAGCGAGTGCCTCTCCTTGAAGTGGAGCTGCTCGGCATACATCCGCGTCGTCGCCAGGAAGTTCTCGTGGCTGAGCATGCAGCCCTTGGGCGGCCCTGTCGTGCCCGACGTGTACACGAGCGTTGCGATGTCGTCGGATGAGACCTCAGCCAGCCGCTGCGCCACCGCCTCTGGCGGCACCTCCGCGCCACGGCGCCGAAGCTCGTCGATCGTGATCGCGCCCTCCGCGGTCTGCTCGAATAGCACGATCTGCTCGAGTGCCGGGCAGCGGTCCCGAATCTGCTCGATCTTGGCGGCCTGCGCCAGGTTCTCGCAGAAGATCAGCTTCGCGTCCGAGTGCCCGAGCACGTACGCGCACTCCTCCGGGGAGTTGGTGTGGTAGATCGGTGTGACGACCGCGCCCGCGCACAGCGTGCCGCAATCAGCCAGGGTCCAATCGGCGGAGGTGAGGCCGAGGACCGCAACGCGGTCGCCGCGGTTGATGTCGAGACTGATCAGGCCGCGAGCGATCTCGCTGCTGATCGTTCCGAGCTCGGGGTAGGAGATATAGGCCGTCTGGCCGTCTCGCTTGAACTGCAGCGCAATGCCGGGATGCTTAGCGGCGGACGCGAGCACCATCTGCCCTAGCGTCGACGGCGCATCCGGGTCTGTCTCCAGCCCGTCGCCGGTGGATGCTTGCGGTGGGGTCGTGAGCGAGGTCATCGAGTTGCTCCTACTGGTGCGCTTGGCTGGGTTGGGGGTGCCGTCGCGATCGCTGTCGTCGGCGGTCTGCCGTCGGTCGGGATTGTCATCTCGCCTGGCGGCGGCGTCGACGTTGGCCACCATCCGTAGCGTCCGAGCACGGCCTCGGCTGCCGGCAGCAGCACCGGCCGGGCGATCAATACGTCCAGCAGGATCGCGGCGGCAACGCCGACTCCGAACTGACGCACATTGATTAGGTCAGTGGTCGCGAACGGGATCAACGAGGCGGCCATCACGAGCCCGGCACCGGTCGTGGCGGCGGCCGTCTGTCGCAGGCCCGTCGCGACAGCGCCTGCACCCTCGGAGACGTACGCCTCCCGGGTCCGCATCAGCAGCAGGGTGGAGTACACGATTGAGACGCCGAAGACGACCGTGAAGATGCCGATGATTGACATCGGGTCCATGTAGCCCGGGCCGCCAAGCACCGGGTCCGAGCCGCCGAACAGCAGCTGCAGGATCCCGAATGTGGACGCCGCGACGAGCAGGCTGAACATCGTCGCCACGATTGGCAGCAGCACCGCCCGGAGCGCCAGACCGAGCACCAGCGCGATCGCCGCGGCGAGGACAGCGACGTCGAGCCAGATCTGAGACTTGGTGACGCTCGTCAGGTCTCCGAGGCTGCCGGCTGGACCGCCGACGGCGATCTGGAGGTTGTTGCGCTTGGCAAACGCGGTCCCGAGCGCCACGAGATGACCGCCGAGCGCCTCGGCGCGCGGATCGTTGGACGGGTACTTCGAGACGACTACGATCTGGCCAGCGGTCCCGCCGCGCAGAAGGTTGATCGTGAAGCTGGCGGCGACGCGGTTGGACTTGGTCGCGCCCTGGACGGCTGCGAGCACGAAGTAGCCAGAGTTGAACAGGCCCGGCGACTGCTTCTCCAACGCCTTCAGCGACGCCGTCGACGGGATCTGCCCGCGGGCCTTGATCACCGCGGCCTGCATCGTGCCCAGGCCGGTTGTCAGCTGGCCGGCTGGGCTGACACCGCTGACCAGCCCGGAGGCGAGCTGGCCGGTGCCGCTGGTGAGCTGACCGAGTCCAATCTGAAGCGCGCCTGCCCCCGCGGTCAGCTGACCGAGGCCACTCTTGAGGGCTCCGCCGCCGCCGGCGAGCTTGCCGATGCCGGCTGCGAGCTCGGAGTTGCCGTTGCGGAGTTGACTGATGCCCGACTCGAGCTGCGCGGCACCCGAAGCGGCGGCGGTCAGTTGCGGCGCGAGCGCGTCGACCTGCGATTTCACGCCGGTGGCGATGAACGCTGCGGCGTTCGCGTTGGCGGCGGCGCCGGCGAGGCCGCTGTTGACGGCGGCGGTATCACTGCTTGCCTGCGCGAGAGCGGCCTTGACCTGCTGGTACTTTGGATCCGACTTGCCGGTGGTCATCGCGCCGAGCGCGGCAAGCGCGCTCGCCACGGAGCCTTGGGCGCTCTGGGCGTCACCCTGGGTGGCCTTGATCTGGCTCGACGCGGCGGCACTGTCGCTCGCCAGCGAGCCGATCGCCGGCAGCCCGGCCTTGACCTGGGGAGCGCCCTTGCCCAGACCGGCGGCGAGTTGCGCCGCGCCTGACAGCGCTTTGCCGGCGCCGGCCTTGAGTTCGTTGGCCGCGGTCAGGGCCGTGTTCAGGCCGCCGGCGAGCTTCGCCGAGCCCGCCTTCGCCTGTGCCAGCCCGCTGTGCAGCTGGCCGGCGCCGGACTGCGCAGTGGCCGAGCCACTATGCACTTGGCTGGCGCCGGAGGCTGCCACGGCGAGGCCGGATCGCAGCTGGGCTGAGCCGCTGCCCGCCAGGCCCAGGCCGTGGATCAACGCCAGCAGCTGCGTCTTGCTCTGGTCAGAGATCTTGGCTGAGTGCTTCAGGCTCGGTCCGAAGGCCTTGAGCTGATTCGAGGTCGAGTTGATCGAGCCGGGCCCTTGGACCGAGTACACCGTCTTGTCCTGGGCGATCTGCGTCTCGAACCGATAGATGCTCGTCAGCAGCGCCGGCGTCGTGACCGGGCGGTTGTTGGCGACGATGATCATGTCGTAGGGCGTGGCCCAGCCGGGCCCCATCACACGGGAGACCTCCTCGAAGGCGATGCGGGCCTTCGAGTTCGCGGGAAGCTGGGTCACGGTCGGCGGCCCCGAGTGCAAGGCGAACGCCGGCACGGCAAGCGCGCCGAGCAGCAGGGTCGCGAAGAACCCCGCGAACACCGCGCGCCGGGTCACCCAGTTGCCGCCATCGACGAGCCGTGACCAGGCCCGTTCGAACAGCGGCGGCGCCGGGAAGCGCAACCACTCGATCCGGCGACCGAGCAGCACCAGCGCGGCGGGCATCACGACCACGGCGCCACCGGTCGCGAACGCCGCACAGACGAGCATCCCGGCTCCGAGCGAAATCATCAGCTCGGTCGGGCCGATGATCGCCACCAGCGCAAGTGCCAAGACGAGCGCCGTGCCGCCCACGAGGACCGCCCTGCCGGCGGTCTCGAGCTCGCGCATCGCGGACGCAGCGGCGCTGCGCGTGGACGGGCCTTCCCCAAGCTCCTCGCGGTGGAAGCGGTCGAGAATCATCAATCCAAAGCCGACTCCGAGCGCCAGGCCGGTCATCGTCCCAAGTGCGACACCGACGGGGTCCAGCGTCAGCACGTGCCCGAGCAGGGCGACCTCTCCGAAGCCCGCCAGCATGCTGATCGCGCCGACGGAGGTCACAACCGCGGCGGCGATCGGAGCACGGAGCCCGATCAGCAGCAGCACGAACAGGATCGCGAGCGCGATCAGCTCCGTCTGCCGGAGGTTCGAGATCGATGCGTTCTTGAGCGCCCGGTCGATCGACGGCTGGCCGGTGATGAACGCCTTGATCGGCGGCGATATCTGGCGGTCGACAAGAGTCTGGATCTGGGGCTGGTCGTACTGGACCACGTCCTTCTCGGGCCGGTCCACCGCGACCACGATCATCGCCGCCGTCGGCTTCGGCCGCAGGCCGGCGCTGGCCGTGCCCGCGTCCCAGGCCGACAGGACGCGCGTATGCGGGCGCCTGGAGAGAGCGACCACGAGCGCCGGGCCCTCGCGGTTGAGCTGCGTCTTGGGACCCTCGAGCAGGATCGGCACCAGCTGGCTGGGCCCGAACTGGGCGTTGGCAAGGCCCTGCGCGCGCGAGGACTGGGTTCCCGGAACGACGGTGATCGAAGGTGACAGTGCGCTTGAAACGCCGAGCCCGATCACCGTCAAGACGCCCGCCACGGTCAGCCACCCGGCCAGGGCCACGCGCGGCCGCCGGATTGAGAATCTGGCCAGGGCGATCACGGTCGGGCCTGGTTCTGCTTCATGGCGCCAACCTATGGGGCGCCCGGGCCCCAGTCATCCGGGGCTTTCGGCAGTCTGAACGGGGATCGTCCGCGCCCGAAGCGTGGCAATCAACCATCAGTGATGGGGGGTCACACGGTGCCTGTCGGTCGTTTACCCCGCTGTCGCTGCCACCGACAGCCGCGAGGCTCGCCGCGCCTGGCCTGCGGGGAGCGCCATCCAACGCATGAACGACCCCTAACTGCGCTCTCGGCGCACGTAATGGTTGTCCTTGTGCTCGGTGCTCTCCTCGTGGCCGCCAGACACGGTGAGGATGTCGTCCTCGACCTCGAACTTCACCTCATCGTGCGTGATCCCGGGGATGTTGGCGCGCACGACGAGGTTGCCGTTCTACGCGGGTCCCTCGGCGGCGCGCCGCTGCAGCCGTTTGGCCTCGTACGCCAGCGCGCTCCCGCCGTCATCCGACCAGGGTGTGCTCGACTACGGGCGGTAGGGACGCCGGCTCGGACAGGTGTCGCGTGAACCACTGAGTGGTGAGCCTCGAGGCCCGCTGGACCGGGCCAAAGTGCTCGAAGGCACGGGTTGCCCCGGGGACCATGACGAGATCGGTCGGACACTTCAACCGCTTCCGGACCGCGAGCCCGTGGTCTAGATCGTCCGCGTGAGCGTCGACAATCAGCAGCACCGGGGCGGTGATCGCCTCAAGCGGTACGGCGCGGAGGTCCTCGCCTCTGCCCCACGAGACGACAGCGGCGATGTGCTCACCGAGCTCGGCCGCGGCGAGTAACACCGCGCCCGAGCTGGCGATCAAACCCAAGCAGCCGAGGGTCAGCGCCTCGGTCTCTGGCTGCTGGCGCAACCACCGGGTTGCCTCCACGATCCGCTCCGCGAGCAGCTCTACGTCCGAGGCGATCGGATGGCTCACTTTCTCGGGCATCGTCAGCAGATCGAGCAGCAAGGTCGCAAAGCCGGCGCGGCCCAGGGCGCCGATCACGACGCGATTGCGCCGATCGCGCGGGGGCATGCGGGAGGCATGAGCGATCAGCACCAGGCCGCGGGGGCTCGCCTCGGACGGCATGCTCAGCTCTCCGCGGAGCACGACGCCGGAAGCCACGTCGATCGCCACATCCCGGGTTTGGATTGCGGTCACCATCTCACGCAGCGTTCACCGGGCGCATCTCGGACACATCCGCAAAAGGCCGCGCGAGCACCGGGTTTCTCCGCGTCCCAGCACGGGTCACCCACGACGCCAGTTACGGCCGCGCCTGCGAGGCTCCGATCAGTGAGCCACACGCGACGGCTGAAACATATGCATCTCGCTGCGATGGATCCCCATCGCTTCGCGTCGGTCGTCTGCCCCGAGGACTACACGGCGCTGCTCGAGTTGCTCGCCAGAGCCGCTCCGGCCTTGCGCGGCCGCGCGGTCTGGAACGTCAACTCGACCTACCAGGGAGGCGGCGTCGCCGAGCTCTTGCAGAGCCTTCTCGGATACGCGCGAGGTGGCGGGATCGACGCGAGGTGGGTGGTGATCCGGGGCGAGCCGCCGTTCTTCGACGTCACCAAGCGCCTGCACGATCATCTGCACGGCTTCGACGGTGACGGGGGTCTGAACGAGGAAGACCGGCTGACCTACGAGGAGACGCTGGCGGCGAACGCCGCCGAGCTGGTCCCGCTACTTCGCGAGACTGACATCGTGATCCTGCACGATCCGCAGACGGCCGGACTGATCAAGGCCGTCAGGGATACCGGGGCGATCGTGATCTGGCGCTGCCACGTCGGGCTTGACCGGCCGAACCGAAGGGCGCGCGACGCATGGGATTTCCTGCGCCCGTACGTGGTCGATGCCGACGGCTACGTCTTCTCACGTGCGACCTTTGCTTGGGAAGGCTTGGAACGCGAGCGCGTTTCGGTCATCCAGCCGTCGATTGACGCGTTCTCTGCGAAGAACCAGGCCCAGAGCCCGTCCGAGTCGCTCTCCATCCTCGCTCACGCAGGGATCATCTCGCACCGCACCGTGCAGCTACCCACATTCGTGCGCGCCGACGGGACTCCCGGGCGCGTTGATCGCCGGGCGATGCTGGTGCAAGCCGTCCCGCTCACGGCCAACGACCGGCTCGTGATCCAGGTTTCGCGCTGGGACCGCCTCAAGGATCCGCTCGGCGTCATGGACGCGTTTGTTCAGCACGTCGCCGGCGAGGCCGACGCCCACCTACTGCTCGCGGGCCCGGCGGTCGACTCCGTGACCGATGATCCGGCAGGCTCCGCTGTGCTCGCCGAGGTGAGGCAGCGATGGCACGAGTTGCCCGTTGACCTCCGGCGGCGGGTCCACCTCGCCTCGCTGCCGATGGTGGACGTCGAGGAGAACGCAGCGATTGTCAACGCGCTTCAGCGCCACGCCGAGGTGGTCGTCCAGAAGAGCCTCGCCGAGGGGTTCGGGCTAACCGTCGCTGAGGCGATGTGGAAAGCGCGACCGGTTGTGGCCAGCCGGATCGGAGGCATCCAGGACCAGATCGTCGACGGCGAGTCAGGCTTGCTGATCTCAGATCCGCGGGATCTGGCCACGTTCGGAGTAGCTGTCGCCAGCCTGCTCAATGACCCCGACCGCGCCCGCTCGGTCGGAGCCGCGGCCCATGAGCGCGTTCGCGAGCACTTCCTCGCCCCACGCCACCTCGCACGCTACTTCGAGCTGATCGAGACACTGGTGGCCGATCGAGACCGGACGACAGCCAGTGAGCACGCGTCTGCCGGTTCGCTTGCGTAAGCGTCGAGGTCGGAGATGATCCCCCCACATACGGGCCTTTCGAATCATCGTGGGCCGGGTGGTGGAATCCGTCGAAACGCGAACTGGGCTCGCGGCTTTTCCACATCGCAATCGAGGGTTCCGAGCGGATGTCACCCCGGAGGCGGGGTGGTGCAGTTGACCAAATCCTGCCATTCACGCCAAGGAGCCTGAACATGTCTACGGTCACGTCAACCAGCTACGAGGCGCCGGGTCAATTCGGCAGCCCGGTTGAACTCAACGAGCGCTACGAGAACTTCATCGGCGGCGAGTGGATCGCGCCGACGACTGGCGAGTACCGCGACAACCTGACCCCGTCGACGGGGAACGCGTTCTGCGAGGTCGCCCACTCCGGAGCCCAGGACATCGAGCTGGCGCTGGACGCCGCTCATGCGGCTCAGGAGGAATGGGCGCGTCGTTCTCCGGCCGAGCGCGCCGCGGTGCTTAACGCTGTCGCGGACGCGATCGACGAGAACCTGGAGATGCTGGCAGTCGCCGAAAGCTATGAGAACGGCAAGCCAGTGCGCGAGACGCTGGCCGCCGACATCCCGCTCGCCGCCGATCACTTCCGCTACTTCGCGGGTGCCGTCCGCTCCGAGGAAGGGCGGATCTCCGAGATCGACGATCAGACCTACGCCTACCACTTCCAGGAGCCGCTCGGCGTGGTCGGCCAGATCATCCCGTTCAACTTCCCGCTGCTGATGGCGGCGTGGAAGATCGCGCCGGCGCTTGCCGCCGGCAACTGCACCGTGCTCAAGCCGGCCAGTCCGACGCCTTGGTCGATTCTCAAGCTAATGGAGGTGATCGAGGAGATCGTGCCTGCGGGCGTCATCAATGTCGTCAACGGCCCCGGCGCAGAGATTGGCAAGGCGCTCGCCTCGAACAAGCGGATCGCGAAGATCGGGTTCACCGGCGAGACGGTGACCGGTCGGCTGATCATGTCCTACGCGGCCCAGAATCTGATCCCGTCGACGACGGAGCTCGGCGGCAAGTCGCCCAACATCTTCTTCGAGGATGTGATGGCGGCCGACGACGCGTTTCTCGACAAAGCCATCGAAGGATTGGTGCTGTACGCGTTCAACAAGGGCGAGGTGTGCACGTGCCCGTCGCGGGCGCTGATCCACGAGTCGATCTACGACGAGTTCATGGAGCGTTGCCTGGAGCGGATCGCCAAGATCAGGCAGGGCGACCCGCTCGACCGCGAGACGATGATCGGCCCGCAAGTCTCGATCAACCAGCTGGAAAAGATTGAAAGCTACGTCGCGATCGGCATCAACGAGGGCGCTGAGGTGCTGATTGGCGGGCACCGCCCGTCACTCGAGCCACAGCTGGCCGGCGGCTACTACTTCCAGCCGACCGTGCTGAAGGGGCACAACAAAATGCGCGTGTTCCAGGAGGAGATCTTCGGCCCGGTGCTCGCCGTGACGACTTTCACGGACGAGGCCGAGGCGCTCGAGATCGCCAACGACACGATGTACGGGCTTGGTGCCGGCGTGTGGACGCGTGACGGCAGCCGCGCGTTCCGGATGGGCCGCGCGATCAAGGCGGGCCGCGTCTGGACCAACTGTTACCACCAGTACCCGGCGCACGCCGCGTTTGGCGGCTACAAGAGCTCCGGGGTGGGACGAGAGAACCACCGGATGATGCTCGAGCACTACTCGCAGACGAAGTGCCTGCTGGTCAGTTACGACCAGAACCCAATGGGATTCTTTTAGGTCGTGGGGGATGTAGTTCAGGCCACCGTCGCGGCTCTCGAGGTGATTCGTCGCCTCGAGGCCGCGCACGGTCCGCTGATGTTCTTTCAGTCGGGCGGGTGCTGCGACGGTACGTCACCTATCTGCCTGAAGGACGGCGAGCTACCGCTAAGCGCCCAGGACGTGCGGCTCGGTGAGATTGGAGGAGTCCCCTTCTACATCGACGCCGAGCAGTACGACCGTTGGGGCAAGCCGCGGTTCCTGGTCGACGTCTCGCCTGGAGCCGCCGAAGGTTTCTCGCTGGAGGGGCTCAAAGGGGTTCATTTCGTGTCGCGCACGCCCTAGCGTTCGGATCGGAGATGACAGTCGCGCACGCTGATCGAGCGCAGCGACTTCGACCAGTTGCTGGACGCCCTCGGCCGCCGCGGCTACAAGATCCTCGGTCCAACAGTCCGCGAGCAGGCGATCGTCTACGACGAGATCCGCTAGGTCGCGGATCTGCCGATCGGCTGGACCGACGAGCAGGACGCCGGGCGCTACCGGCTGCGACGTCGCGATGACGAGGCGCTGTTCGGCTACGCGGTCGGCCCCCACTCGTGGAAGAAGTACCAGCTGCCGGCCGAGGTGAAGCTGTGAGAGGCAGATGTAGAAGACCGATCGGTGCTGACTGAAGCCAAGGCGCTGGCGAGCTGGCCGACGACGTAGATCTGCTCGTCATCGGTTCACGTCGCTGGGGCCTGCGGCACGAGTGCTGCTCGGAGCACCAGTGAGGCGCTCCCACAAGATGCACAGCCTGTCCGGTGCTGGCCATGCCGCCAACGTGTGGCTATTCGGAAGCCAGTTTCGGAAGCGGCGCGTGTCTGCTCACACGCGTGGTGGTGCGCCTCACAATCCAGCGTCGCAGCTCGTCGGCGCCCCAGACGATGAATGGGTATGGGAGCAGGAACAGCACGTCGCGCGCAGGGAGCGCGGCGGTGGAGAGAAGGCTCTGGAGCGGTGGGGCATAGACACACACTGCGGCGAACAGGATCACGCCGCCGATCGCGAGCAGGAGATAGCGGTTGCCGAACACGCCGATCGAAAACAGCGACTCGCGCCGGGTGCGCACCGCGAAGGCGGTGCCGATCTGTCCAGCCATCATCCCGACGAATGACATCGTGGTCGCGAGAAGGTAGGCGTGATGTAGCGGATCGCCAACGCCGGTCGGGTCCCCTGGATGCCAGCCGGCGCTCAGCAGGACGAAGAAGAAGCCGGCCATCTGCAGCCCAGCCACCAGCACGCCCAGAAACAGCCACGCGCGTACGAGCATCGCGGGGCTGATCACCCCCTCGTTCCGGGGTCGCGGCGGCCGGTCCATGCTGCCCGGCTCGGCGGGGTCACGTCCGAGCGCGAGCGACGGGAGCGTCTCTGAACCGACGTCGAACGCGAGCAGCTGGAGCACGGTCAGCGGCAGCGGGATCAGGCCGCCGTGAGCGCGAACACCAGGAACGGAACCACCTCCGGGGTGGCGTGGGCGAAGATGTAGACGATGAACTTGCGGACGTTGTCGTAGACGCGGCGGCCGGCCGCGATCGCGGCGACGATCGTCGCGAAGTTGTCGTCGGCTAGCACCATCGTCGCCGCCTCGCGTGCCACGTCCGTCCCCGCCACCCCCATCGCCACGCCGATGTCCGCGCGCCGCAGCGCTGGCGCATCGTTGACGCCATCACCGGTCATCGCGACGACGTGGCCGAGCTCGCGGAGCGTCTCGGCGATCCGCAGCTTCGCCTCTGGAGTCGCGCGCGCGAACACGAGCTCCTCGTCGCCCGAAAGCAGCTCTGTCAGCTCCGACTGTGGCATCGCTTCGATCGCGTCGGCCATCACCGTGCTGGGCTCTCCGTCACCGCCGATGCCCACTCGGCGGGCGATCGCCGCTGCGGTGAGCGGGTGATCGCCGGTGATGACGATGATCCTGATCCCCGCCCGATGGCAGCTGGCGACAGCCTCGGCCGCCTGCGGGCGCGGCGGGTCTTCCATCGCCACGAGCCCAAGCAATGTGAGCGCGGTTTCGACTTGCTCGCGCTGATCTGGCAGCGGACCATCGGGAAGCGAGCGCCGGGCGACGGCGATCACTCGCAGTCCCTGGGCAGTGAACAGCGCTACCTGCTCGGCGACGCGCGTGCTGGCGGGATCGTCGAGCGCGACGGCCTCGCCGGCGCTGTCGAGGACGGTCGTGCACCGGGCGAGCACCGCCTCCGGCGCGCCCTTCGTATGCAGCCACCGCCGATCGCCTGCGCGATCGGCGGTGGACATCAGCTTCAGGTGCGGCTCGAAATGAAACAGGGCGATCCGCTCGTGTTCCCGCTGCTCTGGATCGGTGGAGACCCCAAGCGCGCGGCCGGCGAGCATCAGCGCGATCTCCGTCGGGTCTCCCAGATGCTCGCCGGATTGCTCGAGGCGGGCGTTGTTGCATGCGACAGCGCCCCGAGCGACCGCGGCCAGTGCTGCGTCTGGTGGGCGATTGCGCGAAGCGTCATCGGCTTGACTCAGATCTGTCAGACCTTCCGAGGTCCACACTGCCACCGGGTGCATACGGTTCTCGGTCAGGGTTCCGGTCTTGTCGGTGCAGATCACATCGGTCGAGCCAAGCGTTTCGACCGCGCTCAGCCGTTTGACAACCGCCCCCTGCTTGGCCAGCGACCGAACCGCGACCGCGAGGGCCAGCGTGATCACAGGCAGCAGTCCCTCCGGCACGTTCCCCGCCAGCAGCCCGACGGCGAACACCACCGCGTTCTTGATCGACAGGCCGGCCCCGAATACAGCCACTGGCACGAACGCGATCGCCATCGCCACCGCTACGCCCGCGATCAGCCAGGCGACCCGACGGACCTGGCGCTCCAGCGGGCTGCGTTCGACGTCCACCCGCTGCGAGAGCGCCGCGATCCTCCCCAGCTCGGTGCGCATGCCAGTGGCGAACACGACCGCGCGTGCTTCTCCCTCAGTGCATGTGGCGCCCATGAAGGCAAGATCGCGGGCTTCCAGCCGCGGGGCGCCTACATCCACGAGCTCGGCCGAGCGCAGCACGGGCGCCGACTCGCCGGTCAGAGTGGACATGTCAACCTCGAGAGCGCCCTCCACGAGGCGGACATCTGCCGGCACTCGCTCGCCCTCCTCAAGGACCACGACATCGCCGGGAACCAGCTCGGCTATATCCAGCGAGCATCGCCGGCCGTCGCGCAGCGCGGTCGCCTTCTGCGGCAGATACAACGACAGCGCCTCGACGGCGCGCTCGGCCTGAAGCTCCTGAGCGAGCGCGAACGCGGCGTTCAGCAAGATCACGAGCAGCACTGCGATCGCGATCACGCCGTTTCCGACGGCGAACGAGAGCGCGGCGGCCGCCCACAGCAGGAGCGCGAGCGGGTGCGTCAGCTGTGCCGCGAGCTCGCTGGGCCAGCGCAGGCCGCGCCGTCGGTGCAGCTCGTTAGGCCCGTACTGGAGCAGCCGTCGCTGCGCCTCGGCGCCTGTCAGGCCATCGGCCGACGCCCGCAGGTCCCGTAGCAGCAGCCCGACGGCTTCCTCAGGATCGAGACCGCCTTCCGGCTCGCTTGGAGGTACGGAGCTGTCGCTCGGGATCGCCACTGACGCTGAGGCTGGCATCGAAGCGTCCGACCGTCATCGGACAGGCACCGCGCTGGGATTGCGGAAATACCGCAACACGTCTCGTTCGGAGCGGTCGCAGAATGCGCTCTCGTCAGCCCGGCAGCCCTGCGGTCGCCAGCCGCTTGTTCTTGTAGCGCGGATCATCGGTCAGCTCCCGTCCCAGCCATGCAGGCGGCGCGAACGCGGCCGCCTCCTCCGTCGAGTCAAACTCGACCTCAGCGGTCACGAGCCCGGCAAGGTTCCCGTGGTAGACGTCGAGCTCGACTGTGAGGCCGTGCTCGGCGGGAATCAGGTAGCGGGTCTTTCGTATCCGCCTTCCGTTGGTCAGCGGCCACAGCGACCGAAACCTGCGCGCATCGATCTCGATCTCCTCTTCCAGTCGCACCCGCTCGCCGGCCGACTTGATCGTCAGGAATCCGCGCCCGTCGCTTCGACGGACCCTCACCTCGACGCCGTCGTCTGTGATTGCCAGGTAGCCCTGCTCGATCTTGGTGGCGCGATGCGCATCGAGACCGGCGGGAACCTCGTGCACCAGGAACTTGCGCTCGATCTCGGCTCCGGACGGCATTATCAACTCACTCCAGGAAACCGGCCTTCGGTGTTGATTGATTCCGTAGCCGGCCGTAGTGTGAGTGCTGGCAAGCACGGCTTCTAACGTCGGCTGTTCGGCGTACGGTGCGCACGATGACAGCGATCCGGACCGAGCAGCTGTCAACGCGGACACACGTCGACGGCGAGTCGTCGCTGGGGTCCTCGACGACCGGCTTGCTCGCCGGGCTGGTCGCGGTCGACCTCTTCCAGCGCGACCTCAGTGGCGCGTGACCGGGGCGGCTGTCGAGTTCGAGCGGCTGACCGTGGAGCGCGGCGGGCAGCCAGTCCTCCATGAGCTCGATGGTTCGTTTGCCGCGGGTCGCGTCACCGGCCTGTTCGGTCCCAGCGGTAGCGGAAAGTCGACCCTGATCAGGGCGATCGCCGGCGTCCAGTCAGGGGTGCGCGGGACTCTCGCCGTGCTGGGCAGCCAGCCCGGCAGCGTCGCGGTCCGACGGGAGCTCGGCTACATGACCCAGGCGCCATCCGTCTACGAGGACCTGACGGTGGTCGAGAACATCCGCTACTTCGCCGCGATCCGCGGCGGCGAGGTGGGGCCCGTGCTCGACCGGGTCCAGCTGACGCCCCAGTCCCACCAGCTCGTGCGCGACCTATCCGGCGGGCAGCGCGCGCGCGTATCGCTGGCGGCCGCGCTCGTCGCCAACCCGCGGCTGCTGCTGCTCGACGAACCCACGGTCGGCCTCGATCCGCTGCTTCGACGCGACCTGTGGCGGCTGTTCGGACAGCTCGCCGCCGAGGGTGCGGCATCGCTCGTCTCAAGCCATGTGCTCGATGAGGCTCGCCACTGTGACGAGGTCATGCTGCTGCGCGAGGGACGGATCGTGGCGCAGCTGAGCCCGGCGGCGCTTGCCGCCAGGACCGGGACCAGCGATCTCGACGAGGCATTCATTCGGCTGATCGAGCAATCGTGAGCTGGCCCCGGGCCATCGCCACAGCCCGGCGCGTGCTTTTGCAGCTGCGCCACGACCCGCGCACGATCGCGCTGCTGCTGCTCGTGCCGTGCGCGCTGGAGGCGCTGCTTCGCCTGATCTACGCGCATCACCGCGCTGCGTTCGATCGGGCCGGTGCGCCGCTGCTTGCGTTCTTCCCGCTGACCACGGTGTTTCTGGTGACCTCGATCGCGTTGCTGCGTGAACGGACCACCGGCACGCTGGAGCGGCTGCTCACAACCCCGCTCGAGCGTCTCGAGCTGCTGATCGGCTACGCGCTCTCGTTTGGACTGCTCGCCGCGGCTCAGGCCGGGCTCGTGAGCGCGTTGACGCTCGGCCCGCTGGGACTGCGGGTGCAGGGCCCCGCTGCGCTGGTCGTCGTCTTGGCGGTGTGCGTCGCGCTGCTCGGCACCGGCCTGGGCCTGCTGGCGAGCGCGTTCGCGCGCAGCGAATTTCAGGTCGTCCAGTTCTTCCCGCTGATCATCCTGCCTCAGCTGCTGCTGTGTGGCTTGCTGGTGGCGCGCCAGCGCATGCCCGCTGTGCTGCACGCAATCTCAGATGCGCTACCGCTCTCCTACGCGGTGGACGGGATGCACCACCTCACCGCGCAGGCCGGAGCTGGCGGGGCCGTTTCGATCGACATCGCAGTCGTGCTGGCGTTTGCAGGCGGCGCGTTGCTACTCGGGGCGGCTACCTTGCGTCGGCGCACCGATTAGGCGTGGCCACCCAGGTACCAAGCTGCCGGCGGCAGGATCAGGCCCGCTTTGAAGCCGCAGGTGCGAGCGTGTGCAGCTCAGACGCGATCCGCCTCGCCCAGACGCGGATCTCGTCCCAGTCGCGCCGGTCTCGATACTGCTCGGGGGTGTTCTTGACCATCGAGCGCTCGAGCGGACCGTGCGGCTGCGCTGGCATGCGGCCGCCGAACACGGTGTGACCGCGGACGCCGAGCCGTTCGGCCTGCTCGATTGTCCGCGGCGGCTCGAGCCATGACGGGTCAGTCGTCTTCGTGGGGTCTCCGACTGGACCGGAGCTGAACACCCAGAAGGGCAGTTGCGAAAGCTCTTCGCCGTGCTTGCGAAGAAAGTGCTTGGCGTCGCCTCGCCAGCGCTTCATGTAGACCGCACTGCCTAGCACCACCGCATCGTAGGAGGCGATGCTCCCCACGTCTTCGACTGGCTTCGCATCTGCCTCGAGGCCGGAGTCCCGCAAGACGTCCACTATCGCGTCAGCGATCTCCCCGGTCGATCCGCGCTTAGACGCATAAGCAACCAGAACGCGTGTCATGTCGGGAGGCTTGCGCTTCACACTCCGGACGTCAACGGTGATCTGGCGCAGCGTCGCGTGGTCCGATACGGAGCATTAACGCCGGCCACACATACCGAACGAACTCCTTGCTGGCATGCCTGCGGCGCCCTATCCCGACGCTCGCGCCGGCGAGGTGGCCAATCTGGAGCACGTGAGGCTCGTCGCGGGCTCAGCTCGCCACCACATGAATCTCAGTGAACTGGCTGTGGTAGAGCCGGGCGGCGATGTCGGCCTGGTCGAGATCGAGGACCTGCGCCGAAGCGACGGCCAAGCGCCGGCTCTGTCGCCGGGTCGCGTGCACCCGCGACCACCTAGCTAACGTCGCCGAGCGCGTCTTGACGGATGCTCAACGCCTCCTAGCAACGACAGGGTGCGCACCTCACCCCAGCGGCGACTCGTAGCTTTCCGCGAAGCGTCGCCGTACACACACCGCGATAGAGCCCCGATCCGTACAGGCTGCGGACGATCGGACGGCGAGAGCTACTGATACGCCGGGCAGGTGGCCTGTGGAAAGACCACGTCAATCTGCGGTGTCGCCGCGTTGGCTGGCGCGTCCCGATCTAGGACCGTTTCACTCGATGACAATGCCCGAGCCCCTTGACCGGTTTCCCGCGCACGACGCACGACTGGTCGCCCGTATCGTGCAGATGCGAGTGGCATTTCAGGCGCTGGTTGATGACAACCGGCAGCTGCACCTGAAGGTCGAGCAGGTGCGCAGCGAGAACGAGCGTCTGAGATCAATGCTGCCGTCGGTCGCGGTCAGCGGCAGGGGTGATTGTGCGGGCGTCGCTGATCCTGAGCGGGCTCGAAGGAGGCGATGATGTACAAGAACGTGATCGTCGGGGTCGATGGTGAAGAAGGGGGCCGAAGCGCCTCGGCACTGGCGCGCTCGCTTGCCGCGCCCGATGCCCTTCTGACGCTCGTTTTTGTCTGCCGCTCGTTTGCCAACGGGAAACGCGCTCTGGAGCTCGAGTCAGCCACCAACAATTCGATTTCGGAGTTGCTCGCGCGCGAGCTATCGATCTGCGGCCGCGGATCGGCGATCCGGCGAGTGATCGCCGGCTCTGTCGGAGCCGGCCTGGAGATCGCGGCCGCTGACTGTGGCGCCGACTTGATCGTGGTGGGCTCCTCGAGCAGACACGGGTTGGCGCGGTTACGCGCCGGCGACGATGTCAAATCGCTCATGCACCAGACGCCATCGACGGTCGCGATCGCACCAGCGTCGTGCGCGGGCACGCCGAGCGTTTTCGCGCGCATCGGCGTCGCATACGACGGCTCCTCGGAGAGCGAGGTCGCCCTCGCGCATGCCGGCCTCTTGGCCGTCGAACGCAACGCGGAGCTGATCCTTCGCCGCATCCACGCCCCGCGCGTGTATGGGGTCGGATTGACAGCGATGACCGCGCCGGTCGCAAGCCCCACACTCGCCGCGGCTGCCGCTTCCGATCCGATGTCCGTTGCTGGCGGCCCACCGGTCGAGACCGTGTACGGCGCGCTCCATGAAGAGCTGGCGAGGTTCAGCGCGAGCGTGCAGCTTCTCGTGTGTGGCTCGCGGCGCAACGGACTGATCAAAAGGATCGCCGCGGGCAGCTCGAGTGACTATCTCGCACGCCACACCGCCGCGCCGCTGATCATCGCCCCAAGCATGGACTCGCCGAGCGTCGAACGCTGGCACTCACACTGCCGCATGGCGGCCGCGTGAGCGCCCGGCGGGCCCCGGGCGGCGTGGTCCCAGCGGACAGGCGGTCAAGGCGGCGCCGCGCATCGTGGAACTCCCGGGAAATCATGCGCGGACAGCTACGGATGGTCAAAGCGCAGCGGCGGACCTAGATTGGCGTTGATGAAGATCCTGATCTGTTACGACGGCTCAGAAGACGCGCAGGCGGCGATTCGGGTTGCCGCCGAGCTGTGCGGCAGTGCTGGCGCCAAGGCTGATGCCGAGGTACTTACCGTGTGGGATGGGCTCGCCGAGGTGGTGGCCCGAACCGGCGGCGGGCTCGCTGCCGCGTCGCTCGACTTCCAGGAGATTGATAAGGAGTGCGAGCAGGCAGCTGGGGTGCGCTCGGAGCAGGGCGTCGCGCAAGCTCGGAACTCCGGCCTGAACGCCAACGCACGCGTCGAGAGGCGCGACGGCTCGATCTGGCAGACGATTCTCAGGGAGGCTGACCAGACTCACGCGGACGTCATCGTGCTTGGCAGCCGAGGGCTAACGGGACTCAAGTCGCTTTTGCTCGGCAGCGTCTCGCACGCCGTTCTTCAGCACGCTGACCGGCCGGTGATCGTCGTTCCTGCACAACAGGTCGCCGAGCGGCGAAGCCGGCGTCTGATCCGTGGAACTGCCGCTCGCGGAGGTAGGCCAGCTTCACCGTGATTGACAGCAGGTGGGTGAGGGGCGTCGAGCACGTCTGGGCAGCTGGCGACGCGACCGACTTCTCGGTCAGGCACGGGGGTGCTGCTGCTCCGCCGAAGATCGCGCCCGCTACCTGACCGCGTCTCGACGACGCAAAGCTGACGGCATCGGCCTGACGGGCCCGGGATAGCCGACGGCCGAGGGCGTGCCCTAAGCCTCGTCGCCGTCCGCGAGCCCGAAGCATTGCTCGTGATACCAGTCGCGCTCACTCGTGAACAGGTGTGGCTCGGCGACCCGAGATGTCCGATGATCGCCGCCCGGCAGCCTCAGGATGACCGGCTCGTAGACCCCGATCACATCCCCGCAGTAGCGGCAGTACGGACGCCCTGTGCCCTGTCGTCCCGACGCGTTCGCCGGTGCCATCCTGCGCGTCGAGCCGGCTTCGCATCGGGAATCGCACGGAAGGTCGGAGGGGGCGACCACTGGTCGGCGCTAGTCGTCCGAACGCGGCGGCATCGACCGGCTGGCGACCATCCAGGCTACGTCGCGGGTCGAGACCATCCCCGAAGGCAATCCATCGGGGCCGATCACGACGACGTGTCGAGCACCTTCATCGACCATCAGCCTGGCGGCGTGCGCGATCGAATCGAGCTCGTAGACGGCCGGCGGGGCCTCGACTGCGATCGAGCCGGCCGGCTCCGCGACCGCGCGCCGGTTCGCCGCCTGCACGATGTCCAGATCGTCGACCAGCCCCCATTCGAAATGGCCCTCCCGCGGCCCGATGCCGATTCCTCCGATAGCCACGCAGTGGATATGGCGCTCGACCATGCAGCGCGCGGCGGTCGCAATCGAGACATTGGGGTGGCAGCTGACAACGCCCATCTGCATGATCGTCGCGACGGTCGTTGTGGCCAGCCAGTCGGCGCCCGGCGGCGGACGAGTCGGCACCGCGACGCGGATCGCAGGCCGCCTTGGCCGGCCGCCTGCGATCGCGGCTGCGATGTCGAAGCTCGACAGGATTCCAGTAGGTTCGCCCGACTCGGGATCGACGACGAGCACGTGGTCCGCATACTGCTTCGACATCTTCGCGATGGCCTCAGCGACCGTCGCGTCGCTCGTGAGCGTCGCCGCGTACTCGCTCGCGAGCTCGCGCGCGGGGGTCTCGGGTGGCAGCGTCAGCGCCGCGCGCACCACGTCGAGATCGGTAACGAATCGCGCCGCGCCGCCGGATACCTGCAGCCTTACCGCCCGAACGTCGTGGATGACCATCGCAGCTGCGATTCGCGAGGCGGGGTCAGCAGGGTGACAGGTGACGACGCCTGGAAGCATCGCCTCCGACACCGCCAGGTTTTCGAATCCCGTCGCGGTATCCGATGCCCTGGCGCTCATCGCCGGCTCGCCTGAGGGGCGTGCTCGGAGGTTTCAAGCGCGATCCTCCGACCGGACACCGCGCGAGCATGGATTCTGATCCAGTGGGGACGGTGACCCGGTGCCCAGGTGGCGAGCCCGAGTCCCTCGAGCCTGCGGATCTCCGCCGGTGCAGTGATCTGCTGCGTCGCGCCGCTGACGATCACGCTCCATGCCGTGTGAGTCGATTCGTCGAGCGCGTCGATTTCGAACAGTGCGTTTGCCGAACGGGCAAGCGCGTGGAACTTCGAACCAGCGCCGGTGCGAAACACGACTGATTTGGATGCCTCGTCGAACCGGTAGTTGACGGGCCTGATGATCGGCTCGCTGCCCGAAGGCGAGCTCAACACAACTCGACCGAATGTCGTCTCGGCCAGCAGCTCGAGGCACTCGAATCGTGACAGCTCGGCGAGCAGGTGAGACGGAATGCTCTTGCTCGCGGTGCTCATGGTCTGGTGGGCTCCTAGGTCGGAGTCGGCTCGAGACCGATCGCCGGGTACGCGTAGGCGACGAGGATGTCAGTGGTGGAGATGACGCCGATCGGCTGCCCGCTGGCGGGGTCCCGGACGATCAGGTGCGATACGCCATGCTCTGCCATCAGCTGCGCGGCTTCGCGCAGTGAGCGGTCGGCGGCGGTCGAGAGCGCCTCGGTGCCGGCGATGTCCTTGGCGCAGAACGCGTCGGCGCAGGCCGCCCCGGCGATCACATCGCTGTCGGAGACGATCTGCGCCTGCCGGTTACCGTCGCCATGGACGAGCAGCGCATGCACCCGGTGAGCGGACATGATCGCCGCGACCTCGGGCAGTGACGTCTCCGGGTCGCAGCCGAAGATTCCGTGGTGCATGCAGTCGCTGATGCGGATCTGGTCCAGCGGGCGTGAATCGGGTTTGAGCACGCCTGCAGCATCTCGCTGGGTCGGCCGCAGCGCATCCGGTGCAATCCCCGCGCCCACCGTCAGAAACTACTGACGGTTGCCTCAGAGGACCCAGGCGTGGCCGAGATGCGATGCGGCTCTCGGTGTGACGATCTGATCCGGCGCGATTGATTCGGCGTCGCCGGCGCCGTTCAGTGCGGCGAGCGTTGCGACGACGCTCGTCGCGAGCGCCGCCGGCTCGTATCCGCCCTCCAGGATCGCGCCGATCGGGACGTCCAGTTCGGTTGCCAGATCGCGCAAGTGGCAGGCCATCGCCCCGAACGAGTCGGCGTCGAGCAGGCACTCCCCCAAGGGGTCGTCGCGGTGGGCGTCGGATCCGGCGGAAATCAGCACAAGCTCGGGGCGGTACTCGCGCCCGATCGGGATGATCAAGTGCTCGAGCACTGACACCCAGACTTCCTCGTCAGACCAGCGTGGGACGGGAATGTTGACCGTGTATCCCCGACCCGCCGCCGAGCCCGTGTCGGTCAGCGCGCCGGTGCCTGGAAACAGCCCCGATTGATGGATGTCAGTGAACAGGACGTCGGGCCGCTGGCGGAAGATCTCCGCCGTGCCGTTACCGTGATGAACGTCCCAGTCGACGATCATGACTCGCTCGAGGCCGAGCTCTGAAATCGCAAGCTGGGCCGCGATCGCGACGTTGTTGAACAGGCAGAAGCCCATCGCACGGCTCTGGTCGGCGTGATGACCCGCCGGGCGCAGCGCGCAGAAGCCGGCGTCGCATTCGCCGGACAACAGCCTCCGGACCATCGCGCCGGCGCCACCCGCCGCGTGCAGCGCCGCCTTGTACGAGGCCGGTCCGACGGCCGTGTCGGCGTCGATCTGACCGCCGCCGCGCTCGCACAACGCGCGGATCATCTCGACGTGTTCAGCAGTGTGCACGAGCCGCAGCTCTGCCTCGGTGGCCGCCGGAGCCGATAGGCGCGTGAGCGGCGCGAGGTTGGCGCCGGCGATTGCGGTCTCGATCGCCTCGATCCGCTCCGGACTATCGGGATGATCCGGAGACACTGCGCGTGGATCGTGCTCAAGCGACGACGGGTGGTGGATGAGCAGCATCGGTCTCTCTGCAGACAATCAACCACTCAGACGGCTTGATGGCATCAGCGGCAACTCCACCGCGGTGTGTGGACGGCTACGGATGGCCGGCGGCGCGGATCGCGGTTGGATCGTCGCATGACCACCGAAACCGAAACCACTGAAGGCAGCGAATCGAAGGCCCAGCACGCGGACGGCGTGGTTGAGCTGGCCGACATCTCGATCGCACGAATCGCGGCAGCAGTCGACCCGCGTCCCGAAGGCCGCGACGCCGCCATGCTTGGCGCGACGCTCGCGGAGGCCACCGGCGCCGAGCTCGCCTTGCTGACGATTGAGCCCGACCTGCCGCTCGTGATTCCCGGCTTTGACTGGCAGCGGGTGCGCGGCCAAACGATCGCGATGCTTGGGCAGACTCAGGAGTCGATCGCGCCCGACGCCCGGACGATCATCGACACCGATCTCTCGATCCCGCGGGGGATCGAGCGCCTCGTGCGCAGGGGCGAGCGCGACCTGCTGGTCGTCGGCTCGAGCCCCAAGGCGCCTCTCGGTGCAGTCTGGATCGGTAGACGCACGCGGCAGCTGCTGCACGAGCTCGAGTGCCCGCTGGTCGTCGCCGCGCGCGGCTTCAGCGCGCAGGCAGAGCCCGAGCTGCGACGGATCGGCGTCGGCTTCGACGGCAGTCCAGAGTCGAGGCTCGCGCTCGCCGCTGCGGCTCAGATCGCAGCCGGCTGCGGCGCCCAGCTGACGGTTCGCGCGGTCCTCGATGACCGACTCCCCTCGCTCGGATGGCGCGACGCCTACAAGGCCGCCTACCAACCTTCCTGGGATGAGCTCATGGACGCCGAAGCCGACTCGTTGCAGAGCGTCTGCAACGCCGCCGTCGCCGCCATTGACCGCGAGCCACGCGTGGAGGTGCGCCGGGGACATCCGGTGACGCTGCTCGACGAGCTCTCAGACGAGGTCGACCTGCTCGTGATCGGCTCACGCCGATGGGGACCGCTGACACGCGTGCTATTGGGCGGCACCGGCGAAGCGCTGATGCACGGTGCGCGGAGTTCGATCATGGTCGTTCCGCGCCCGCACACGGCTCGGTGAGCGAGCGGCGGTCGAGCGCGGCTCCCACCTCGGCGATCAGCACCTCGATCGGGCGATCGGTCGCGATTCGCAGTTGGTCAGCGGTCGGAATCTCGTTGAGCGGCTGCCACCGGTGCCGCTCGCGCTCCACCACCTCCACGGTCGCGTCAGAGACCCGAGCCGGCTCGCGGTCGCGTGCGCGTGCACGTCGCTCGAGCGTTTTCGGCGACGCCACGCACTCGACGAACACAACTGGTGCCTGTGAGCCGAGTGTTTCGCGAAACGCGCGCCGTTCCCCAGCGCGGCGGAAGGTGGCGTCGACCAAAACGACCGGCTGGGACCGCAGCGCCAGCCTCGCCCGGCGACCGAGCACGCGGTACGTGCGATCGCTGAACCGTGAGCTGTAGATCTCCCCGGACCCCGTTGCCGCGGCTCGAGGCCGGCGATCTCCTTGCGGATCACATGGAGCTCAGGACCGGCAACTGTGCGGCGCCGGCGAGGCCTCGTGCACGAGCTGGTGCTCGTGTTCCTGGCCGCCACCCTCGGCGTCATGTCGGTACTCATGCTTGGGCTTCACGGAGGGCCGAGGGCGACCCACAGCGTGACCCTGTATGCGTTCTTCGGCTGTTCGGCGCGAAGATCGCGTCGTTTGAGTATCCGCACGACCCTGGTGTCTCCTACACGCTGTACCTAACGACGTATGCGCTGGAAAGCGTCGGGGACGTTTTCGGCAGTCTTTCTGCTGTCGCCGCGGGCTTGCTCGTGATCAGGAGCGGCGTCCTGCCGCGCTGGCTGGGGTGGGTTTCGATCCTCGCGGGGATCATGCTCTTCCTTCAAGGCTTCGGCCTCGGCGGCGTGATCGCCTCGTTCGGGCTGGTTCTCGACCTCATCGGGTTCGTGCTCTTCCTGATCCTTGTCCTCGTGAGCAGCGTCATCATGCTGACGCGCTCAAATGCGGTCCCCAACACCGCGGTTCCGATCAAGTAGCGGATCTCGCGCAAGCAGGTTCAAGCCGCGTTTGACCGGCCACTCACCGGCGCGGACAGCGACGTGGTCGCAAGTCGCCGCCGAGCCGCCGCCCGCCTCGCTCAGATCCAGTTCTCACCGTTCGCGAGATCGCCGTCGCCTGGGTAATCGGTCGCCAGGCTTGGCTCTCTGCGATGGAGTATGAGATCTTCTTTGTCGTGAACCGCGAGTGGCGATAGGGCAGAGCGTTCCGAATGGCCGAGGCGGGGAACGACCAGGCGAATGCAGAGGGGCGTTTCACGACGGCGGTCCGTACCGCCCTCGCGTGGAGCGAGGAGGGGCTCTACATCACGGTTGGCCTGCTGCTGCTCGCCGCCGCCGTGCTAGTGATCGTGGGAACCGTAAGTGGGCTCATCACCTCGATCCGCACCCATCAGGGCGCGGTGGACGTTGGCGTCGTGCTCCTCGATCGCATCTTGCTGGCTCTGATCGTCGCCGAACTCCTGCACACGCTCCGCTTCGTGGTACTCCGCGGCGAGATCGTGGTCGAACCGTTCCTGTTCGTTGGTCTC
Organism: uncultured Solirubrobacterales bacterium; assembly: GCA_963703825.1. Lineage (GTDB taxonomy): Bacteria > Actinomycetota > Thermoleophilia > Solirubrobacterales > Solirubrobacteraceae > Palsa-465. Next base: position 38,722 of record CAVPFS010000010.1, read on the forward strand.
ATTGCCGTGGTGCGGCGGATTCTGATTATCACAGCTGAGCTAGAGGGACAGGCACCTGGAGGCCGCGCCCTCACCAACCAGTTACTAGAGCTCGGACTGCTCGGCGTCCTCACTCTCGCGCTCGCCATCGCGATCTACCTAGTGCGACGAGGCGGCCAGAGCGGCTACGACCCCGCGCGACCCGGCGAGATCCAGCCCACTACCAACTCACCAGCGTGATTGCGGGACGACCGCTGAGCGGCCTCGCGGAGCTCGACCATTGCAGCGCGCAGCCCGAAACGGACATTTCCGAGCGAGCACCAAGGACCTTGACGAGCCTCGCTGTGCTAGTTCCACCCCCTGGACACGGCAGAGCGAGCCTCTCGCGGCGGCCCGCCGCTCGCTGGGAAATGTCCGCTGCCACGCCGGTAAGAGCCACGAGCAGGCCGAGATTCGACCCCGGGGGCGAACGGCCGCTGCTCAGCGCGCGGCAAACCGGACGAGCGTCACCCGCGCGAGCGCCCCGAACGCCAGCGTCATCCAGCGGTGCCGACGGCGTTCATGTTCCGCATGTTCGCACGGGATACCCACTACGTTCACTACAATGTAGCGATGACCGCTAAGACCCAGCCGTTCTCCATCCGTCTCGGTGAGCAGGCGAACCTGCTCGTCGAGGATGAGGTCCGACGCTCAGGCCGGTCTCGCAGTGTCGTGGTGGAGGAGTTGGCGGAGGAGGCGGCCAAGACGCGGCTGCACCCGGGGGTGGCTTTCCGCGGACGTCCCCGCCGGGCGTGGGTAATCGGAAGCGGGCTCGACGTCTGGGAGATCATCGAGCTGCTCAGCTCCTACGGGGACGACGGGGAGTCGCTGGCGGCTGACCATCCTCTCGTCGCCGACCGGCATCTGCGTACGGCGCGCGCCTATGCGGCTCAGTTCGCTGACGAGATCGACGAGTTGCTGGTCGAGAACCGCCGGCCCACGTCCGAGCTGACCGACTTGTATCCGTTCCTGCAGCAGCCCGGTCGCTGATCTCCGCGGCAGTGCGCAGTGCGATTCCTCCTCGATGCGCACGTCTCCGGTCCGCGCGTCGGACAACGGCTGGCCGCGGCCGGGCACGACGTGCGCGCGCTCGATCAGGAGTTAGCGCTAGAGGGCCTGGATGACGACGAGGTCCTGTCGCTCGCCTCAGCCGAGGAACGGATCCTCGTCACGCACAACATCCGCGACTTTCCCGCGATCCTTCGAGAGTGGGCCGCCGCGGAGCGATCGCACGCCGGGGTGATCCTCGTATACGGAATTGATCACCGTGAGTTCGACGTGATCGTGCGGGGAATCGAACGGTGCGTCGAGATGTATCCACGACCAGCGACGTGGCGAGAGCTGGCGGTCGTCGCCAGTCGCGAGTTCGCCCGCGGGTCCCGAACGTGACGCTGATCGTTCGGAACGTGGCACTTCGCCGACGTTACTGGAACCTTTCGCGGGCCACGTGGAGACCTCTCAAGGAATCCCTGCAAATCCTCCATGGGCACGGCTGGGCTCGAACCAGCGACCTCTCGCGTGTGAAGCGATACCGCAGTCTGCTGAAGTGACAAGGAAAATGCTGGAAATCATCGATAAATCACACCGCCGGCGGGAATCCCAAATTCGGCCCATTTGCGGAGAAGACCGCGGGGTTTAGTCGCGCCGAGGCACTCACGGGACTATTTCGGACCGAGTCGAGGGAACTGACAGGCGTGCCCTGGTCGGCCACATCGCCGGCAGCACTGAATCCGATGGCGTTTGCGTATTGCCGCCAGCATGGGTTCTCAGCCCATGCCTGCGCCCGACGCGGAGACGGCCTCCCGTGGAGCAGCCAGCAGCCGCGATGAGTGCATTCAACGAGCCCTTCCTGGCCGAGAGAGCCCAGCGCGGTGCTCACTGACGGACGGCGAGCTCCGCACACCCTTGCCAGCCAGTCGTGGGTCAGCGGCAGCTCAAGCCACACTCCCTCTGGTGTGACCCGTCCCCACCGCTCCGCCAGCAGGGCGAACAACAGCAGCAGGCGGTCCTCGACCACCGGAGCGCTGACGATCAGAGACTGGGCCAGCAGCCAGTGCGTGGTCTGAGCGGTGCGGGCGGCGACGGCAGGGCCGATGGCTTGAGCGCCCCCAACCCGGCGGCTGAAGTCGCGGTCGAGGAGGGCCACGCGGGTGGTGCTCAACGCATGCCAGCGCGATTGTTGGGTGAGCGAGATCTCGACCATGTCCCATGGCCGGAGCAGGTCGTCTTCGCCGACCAGCCAGCCGATCTGCGCTGGACCGGCATCGAGGGCGACCGCGACGAGGCCGTCGAGAACGAGCAGGCCGAGCCACCCCTCCGCATCCTCAACAATCGCGGTGGGGTCAAAGGGTCCTCGCGGAATGTGTGTCACGCGAGTCATGAGCCGCCGGTCGACCTCGGTTCCGAACGGCGATCGGCGCTCCCGTAGCTCCGGATCCAGGTGCGCGACCGGTCCAAGCGGCTGCCGCAGGCGCTCAAGCCGGTGCCGCGCTCGGGGCTCAGGCCGCAGTTCGTCGCGGAGTCCAGCGGCGGTATCACTTGCGGAGCCGAGGTGGCCGCCGCGAACGAGGCTGGCCCTGGGGGTCAAAGCCCCGTTCGCCAGCGGTCCTCCGAGTAAAGCTTTCGGCTGATGCTCGGCGGACACGTCTAGATCGTCTCGCGTGGCCCCCGCGCTGCCAATCGTCCGCGAGATGGGTCTGTGCGCAAAGCGGCATCGTCCGGGCCGTCGTCCGATCGAAGGATGCGCGTTGGTCGCCGAGGCGCTAAAAGGGGTGGATGTCTGCAGCGCTGATCCGCGTGACGGTCGCCGAAGACCATCCGCTCTACCGGAAAGGCCTCTCAGAAGCGATCCGCGAGCGGGCCGAGCTGACGCTCGTCGCCGAGGCCGCCGACGGGCGTACCGCGCTGGACCAGATTCGCGAGCACTGCCCCGACGTCGCGGTGCTGGACGTCAAGATGCCCAAGCTGGACGGTGTGCAGGTGCTGCACGCCATTCAGCGCGATGCGCTGAGTACCCGGATCATTCTGCTCTCCGCGTTCGTCGACGGAGAGCTGGTGCACCAGGCGTTGAGTCGCGGCGCGGTGGGTTTTCTCTCCAAGGAGAGCTCCGGGGCTCGGGTCTGTGAGGCAGTGGGGATCGTGGCGCGGGGCGAGGTGGTGCTCGGGCCCGAGATGCAGTCGGTGCTCGCGGGAGAGCTTCGCCTACGGGCGCCGGTGGACGGGCCTCGTCTGAGCGAGCGAGAAGCACAGATCCTGGCGCTGCTGGCGGAGGGCCTGTCGAGCGGAGAGATTGCCCAACAGCTGGCCATCAGCGGGACCACCGTCAAGAGCCACCTGCGCCACCTGTACGACAAGCTCGAGGTGTCAGATCGAGCCGCCGCCGTTGCCCGAGCGATGCGCAGCGGCCTCCTCGAGTAGCGGCGCGCAGTCTGTCTCCAGAGACCGGGTCACCCCCGCGGGAACCCAGGCGACTACGGCCGTGCCTTCGCCGGGCTGCGAGTCGATCTGAATGCCTCCGCCGGCCAGCTCTGCCCGTTCGGCCATGATCGACAGCCCGAGGTGCCCGGGCTTCGGCGAGGAGGGCCGAAAACCGATGCCGTCGTCGGCAACGGTGAGCTGCGCGCGGCCGTTGCGGTGTTCGAGCTCGACTCGGACGCGGTTCGCGTCGGAGTGCCGGGCCACGTTGCGTAACGCCTCGAGCGCGATCCGGTAGAGGATGGCTGTGGCTTGCGGGGACGGTTGCTTGCCGACGCGGTCGATAAGCTCGTAGTCAAGTCCGCTCAGGCCCTGCATCTGCTCGAGCCTGTGGCGTAGGACGTACCCGAGCCCTTCCTGCCGCAGCACTTCGGGCACCAGGTCCAGCATGAGATGGCGCAGCCGCACGCGCGTGGCGCGGAGTTCCACCTCCGCCTGGCTCAGCCGCTCACAGACATCTGGATCCTGGCACCGCTCGCGGGCGAGCTCGAGCTGCAAGCCGATCGCGCTCAACGCCGGCAGGGCATCGTCGTGGAGGTCGATGGCCAGTCCTCGGCGCTCGTTCTGTTGTACGTGGAGCAGGTGATCCAAGCTCTTTCGCAGCCGTCGGTCGCTCGCGGCGAGGTCCTCGAGCGCGAGCCAGCGTTGGCGGTCTAGCGCGTTGATCTTGATCGACGTCAGGCCAACCGTTACGAGGACAACCAACAGCGAAGCGAGCACCATGATGCCCACACCGGCACCCGCGTTGTACAGGCCGGCATGCTGGCCGGCGAGACGCAAAATCCCGAGGGTTGGCAACGTGATCGTGGCCGCCAACAACAGCCACCGCGCCATCAATCCCCCCGGGTCGTCGCGCAGCAGCGCAGCCACCAGGCCGACATCCGGGATGGCGATCAACAGTCCGAGGCCAAGGATGGTGAGTACGGCCACGGTGTCGGCCGACACCTGCGTCGACCCCCAAGGTCTGGTCAGGTCAGCCCCGTAGAGGTAGCCCAGCGCGCCGCTCAGAGCGATCAGCAGCAGGACCCCGGCCAGCACCTGCCCGACGACGGCCTTCCTCCGCGCTAGAGCCGCGAGCGCGCAACCCGACAGGACAAGTCCCAGGGCGGTCAGCAGCGCCATCCGGCCAGGCGAGGCGGTTGCGACGATGTGCGCGTGCTCGTGAAAGAGCAGCTGGTCGATCCCCAGGTTGGTCCCCGTTGCGTACTCGACAAGCGTGAGTCCGCCCACCGCTGCCGCGACCCCTGCGAACACCGTGATCGCCGCCAGACGCGCGCGCGAGGCGCGGCCGATTCCGTTCCCGCAGAGCAGGAGCGCCAGCCCGCACAGGACGAATGCGGCGGCGGCGTTGGGTTTCATCGACACGGCGCCAGGAGACAGGTTCTTCAGCCGCTCGACCCCGAATTCCCACCCCGACAGCACCGCCAGGCCGCCCAGCATGACCGCCAAGCCGCAGCCAACGAAAAGCCCCCTCGCCGGGCCCGCCAGACCGCGTCCGGGGACCGCACCGTCGAGGGCCCCGTTCCGGTTCGCAGACAGGGACCAGCTCATGATCCCTGGATACCCTCTAACGGGCACGCTAGGCCCCGGGGACGGGACGATCGCCCGAATCGCCACCTCGGTGGCTTGCCCTGGATCGCGGCTCGGCGGCGGACGTAGTCGAGCAGCGGACCCCAGCCGCACGTCCAAGTCGAGCACGCGCCGGCCCGGAGCGATCCCAATCTGCTCCGCAACGTACTCGTGCTTGCGTCGCTGCCCCGCTTCAAGGCTCAGTGAGAGGTCGCCGTCATACTTGGCCCCGCTTAAATCCGCCAGTTCACCGAGGCTCAGACGGAAGATGCGATCGATCGGCGAGCAGGTGAACTCGAGCTCTTCGCCGTCTGCCATGGCGCGTCGCTGTTGCGTCGCCGCGGCGTGCCCGACCAGGATCAACGGCAGTCCGGGACGTTCCGGGAGGCGGTCGCTCGGATCCGCGCCCTCCTCTCCGAGCATCCGGCACTGCGCGCGTTCCTGGTCGCCAACGCCCTGTGGGAGTTGGCGCTCGCCGCGATCAAGGCCTTCGTCGTTCTCTGGCTCACCGCCCGCTTGGGCTACTTGCTGTCGCAGACCTCGGGATCATCGGAGTAGTCGCGCTCGTCATTCTGGTCGCGGCCGCGTTGAGCGGCAAGCTCGCCGACCGCTACGGCCGGGTTCGAATCATGCGGATCGCCCTGTGGGTCTACGGGGTGGGCTGCTCGTGCCGCTCCTGACCGCCACACCGCTGCTGACCGTGCCCGCGATCCCGCTGATCGCGTTCGGCGGCGGGGTGACGATGACGTTGCCCTACGCGTTGCTGCTGCCGATGATGCCACCCGAGCAGCACGGGTCGGTGACCGGCCTCTACAGCATCAGCCGCGGCGTCGGCATCATGCTCGGCCCGCTCGTCGCCGGCATCGCAGTTCAACTCGGATCCGGTCCTCTGTCCGCTACGCACGGATACGCCGCGATGTGGATCGTCGCTGCGGCCGCCATTCTCGGCTCCCTGCGCCTGCTCGCGCCGATCGCGACCCGGGGCGGCACGCGGGATGTAGTCTCGGAGCCCGAAGGGTGATGCCGCGGCCCCAGCGCGTTCTCGAGGTGCGTGGTCCCGTTATCCCGACGGGTCGGGAGGGCGAGGGACTGACGAGCCCCCGCCGAGTGCGGCGTCAAGGGTTGTGGCAGCGTTGATCAGGGCCAGATGGGTGAGCGCCTGGGGCAGGTTGCCCAGAAGCTCTCCGCTGGTCGGATCGATCTCCTCGGTGAGCAGCCCGACGTCGTTGACGTGTCCGACGAACTCGGTGAACCACCGTTCGGCTTCCTGGGTGCGCCCGACGTGGACGAGGGCCTCGAGCAGCCAGCACGAGCAGGCGAGAAACGCGCCCTCCTTGCCCTGCTGGCAGCTGTAGCGGTACAGCAGGCCGTTGCCGGCGCCCAGCTCGGCCTGGATCGCGTCAATCGTGGTGTGCAGCCTTTCGTCCCCGGGCTTCGAGAATCCAAACCGCGCCGCGAGCAGGACGGCGGCGTCGAGCTCGTCGCTGCCGGCGTAGAAGGTGTAGGACTGCTTGACCTCTGACCAGCAGTGCTCCTCGATCCAGGCGCGGATCCGCTCACGTTCGAAGCGCCAGCGCGGGAGGTGAGGACTGCTGATCTCCTCGGTTTCGCACAAGCGAACCGCCCGGTCCAGTGCCACCCAGCAGCCGAGCTTCGAGCTCGTGTACTGCTCCGGGGCGCCCAACTCCCACAGCCCCGCGTCGGCCGACCTCCAGATGTCGCAAAGGTGGTCGGTGATGCCCCCGAGCATCGTCGCCGTCGCTGAGGAGAGGATCCCACCATGCGTGCTGTAGTGCCAGACGGCATCGAGCAGGTGGCCGTAGGCCCCCAGCTGCGTCTGCCTGGCGGCACCGTTGCCGATGTTCACCGGCAGCGAATGCTGGTAGCCAGGAACGCCGTCGACCTCGGTCATGTCGCCCGGCACTGGCTCGCCGCTGAGCGCGTAGAAGACGCGCAGCGCCGGAGCGTCGTGGCGGACGGCGTCCAGCAGCCAGGACACCCCGGCGTGGAGCTCCTCAGGCAGGCCGAGGCGGCTCATCGCGTCGAGAGCGAACGAGGAGTCCCGGATCCAGGCGTAGCGGTAGTCGAAGTTGCGCTCGCCACCAAGCTGCTCAGGGAGCGACGTGGTCGCCGCGGCGGCGATCGCGCCGGTCGCCTTCAGGGTGAGCGCTTTGAGCGCCAGGGCGCTGCGCAGCACCAGGTCGCGCCAGCGGCCGTCATAGACGGTCAGGCTCGACCAATGCTGCCACGTCTCGACGGTCCGCTGCACGCGTACGCGGATCTCGGCAGCCCGGGGCACAAGCACCGGCTCGGCTTCGCTGCCAACCACCGCCAACAGCGCGGATTGCCCAGCGGCCAGGAGCGCCTGCCCTGAGACTCCGTCGCTTTGGACGTCTGGTTCGCCGACTCCTTCGGCCACCACGGCCAGGTGGTAGTCGCCAACGAGCAGCACCGGAATCCCGCGCCTTGAGTGCGCCCACGGGCTCTTGCCGGCCGACAGGCAGTGCCCTGGTCGTACTTCCCAGGCTACCGGCACCTCTCCGTCATCGACCTCGATGACGCGGGCGAGCTCGGCCCACGGCAGCGTCCCGAGCGCACCGAAGGTGAGAGCGTCCGTGACGCGGAGCACCCCGCTCGCGGTCGTGAAGGTCGTCTCGAGCACCATCGTCCCGGGCACATAGCCTCGGCTGACCTCGAAAGGGATCGTCGGCGCAAGCCCGATGGATCCGCCGCGAGCCGGGTCAAGCAACGCTGCGCAGATGGGTGGTCTAGCCATCGTGGGCACGGCCAGCCAATCC
>CAVPFS010000011.1:0-83413 GCA_963703825.1 uncultured Solirubrobacterales bacterium
CCGGCCCGAACTCCTCGGCGAACAGGTACGGAGCTCGACCAGCTTCGATCCAGGCCTCGCGCAGCCGCTCCAGCTGCTCGCGCTGGGCCTCCGCGCGCGCGTGCTCAGACAGCGCCGCGCCGAGCGCCGCTCCGACCAGCGGCGACCGCGCGCCGGCGCGCGCGCCTTCGAGCTCGCGCGCTCGGCGGCGCGTGAACCGCTGCGGGTAGCAGGGCATTGACGATCACCGCCTCGAGCGCGAGCTCGTCCTCGGCCAGCGCGTCGCGCAGCCACAGCGTCTCGTTGACCGGCATCTCCTCGGCGGTGGTGACCGCGACCACGGCGGTGAACTCGTGGTCGGCGATCGTGGCGGCGATCGCGCGGCCCTGGTGGGCGATCGGGCCGACGCGCGCGATCTCGGCGAACGTGCGCGGCGTTCGCAGGATCCCGACGCCGTGGCCGGCCGCCGGCGAGTCGACGATCACCAGGTCATAGGCATCGGCGTCCGCGGTCCGGCGCTGGAGCTGGGCGAGCTCCCAGACCTTGCCGACGCTCAGCAGCTCGCGCATGCCCGGGGTCGCCATCGCGAAGGCGTGGAACAGCCGGCTGGAGCCGAGCGCCTGACCGACCGCGCCGGTCTTGACCTTCAGGTACTCCTCCATCGCGCTCTGCGGATCGATCGAGATCGTGAACAGACGCTCGGCCGAGCTCGCACCTCCTCGAAGGTCTCGCCCGTCGTGCTCGAACGGCCTGCCGACCCGGTCCTGGCTGGCGAGCTCGGCGACGATCGTCCGCAGTCCGCGGCGCGCCGCGAGCAGTCCGAGCGCGATCGCACCGTCGACTTGCCGACGCCGCCTTTGCCGGTGACGAAGATCAGGCGCCGATCGAGGAGTCCGTGGCACGTCAGACCAAAATACTGAGCGCGGAGCCGCGGCGCACAGCGGAGGATTTCCTCGCTCGCCTGCGAATACAGGCGCGTATGAGTCCCCGACGCATCGGAGCCCTAGCTGATGTCCACCTGCAAGGTGATCACGCTCGCCAACCAGAAGGGTGGCGTCGCCAAGACCACGACCACGCTGAATCTCGCGGTGGCGTTCGCCGAGGAAGGACACCGCGTGCTGTGCTGTGACATGGACCCGCAGGGCAACCTGACGATGTCCCAGGGCATCGATCCCGACACGCTCGAGAAGTCGATGTACGACGTGCTCGTGCACCACATCTCGATCCGGGAGGTGATCCGCAAGCGGGAGATCGACATCGCCTGCGCGTCGATCGACCTCGCCGGCGCGGAGATCGCCATGTCGACGATGATCGGCCGCGAGCGCTCGCTGGAGAAGGCGTTCAAGCAGATCAAGGACGACTACGACTTCATCTTCATCGACACCCCACCGAGCCTCGGTCTGCTGACGATCAACGCGCTGACGGCGTCGCGACAAGGTGATCGTCCCCGTGCAATGCGAGTATCTGTCGATGCGCGGCCTGATCCAGCTTCAGAACACGCTCGCGATGATCCGCGAGAACCTGAATCCGGATGTCGAGATCGAGGGCATCCTGCCGACGCTCGTCGACCTCCGGACGCTGCACGCCAAGGAGGCGATCGAGCTGCTCGAGGAGAACTTCGGCGACCAGGTGTTCGCCTCCCGGATCCGCAAGACGGTGCGTTTCGCCGAGGCGCCTGTGAAAGGCATGTCCGTGCTCAAGTACGATCCCGACGGTCTGGCCGCACACGCCTACAGGCAGCTCGCCAAGGAGGTCCTCGCAAATGGCAACCGGTAAGCGCGCGAGCATGCGCGAGGGGCCGCTGGCGGACCTCTTCCGCAAGACCGCCGAGGACACCGCGCCCGCCGCCCGCAGGGCCAGAGCCGCCGGCGAGGCCGAGCCGCGCGCGAGCGCCGCCCGCGCCGCCGAGCGCGCGCCGCCCGAGAGCCGGCCTGCCGAGCACCTGCCCCGCCGACGAGCGCGCCGTTCGCCGCACCCCTCGTTCGAGACCCCGTCGCGCGCGAGGAGATCGAGCGGGCGCGCGTGCCGTCGCCGCAGGAGCGACTGCGCCAGGCCTTCTCGGCCGACATCCCCGAGAACATCCTCGAGGCTCCGCGCGGGCCGCGGCGCCGCGCGCGTCATACCGGGTCCGCGCCGGACGGTAGCCCGCCGAGCGCCGCCGATCCGCCGGCGACCAGCGTCGGCACCCCGTGCTGCGCGTGGTCGGCGTCGGTGGCGCCGGCGTCAACGCGGTCAACCGGATGGTCGAGGCCGAGGTGGAGGGAATCGAGTTCCTGGCGATCAACACCGACCTGCAGTCGCTCCAGCTGTCGGCGGCACACGAGACCCTCCACATCGGCGACGGGATCACCCGCGGGCTCGGCTCCGGCTCCGACCCCGAGCTGGGTCGGCGCGCCGCGCGCGACGAGCACGACCGGATCAAGGCACTGCTGCGCGGATCGGACATGGTCTTCATCGCCGCCGGCGCCGGCGGCGGCACCGGCACCGGCGCGGCGCCGATCGTGGCTCAGATCGCCCGCGAGCTCGGCGCGCTGACGGTCGGGATCGTGACGCGGCCGTTCCAGTTCGAGGGCTCGCGGCGGCGCGATCAGGCCGAGGCCGGGATCGCAGCGCTGGCCGACGAGGTCGACACGCTGATCGTGGTCCCCAACAACCGGCTGCTGTCGGTGCTCGATCGTGGCGTCTCGATGGTGGAGGCGTTCCGGGTCGCCGACGACGTGCTGCGCCAAGGCGTGCAGGGGATCTCGGACCTGGTCACCCTGCCAGGACTGATCAACCTCGACTTCGCCGACGTGCGCACGATCATGTCCGACGCCGGCAACGCGCTGCTGGGGATCGGCATGGGCACCGGCGAGCGCCGCGCGATCGACGCCGCCGAGCAGGCGGTCGCCTCGCCGCTGCTGGAGACGAGCATGGACGGCGCCCGCTCGATCCTGCTGTCGATCACCGGCGGCAAGGACATCTCGCTGTGGGAGGTCAACGAGGCCGCCAAGGCGGTCGCCGAGGCCGCCCATCCGGAGGCCAACATCATCTTCGGCGCGATGGTCGACGAGAAGCTCGACGACCAGGTCTGGGTGACAGTCGTGGCCACCGGCTTCGGCGAGCCCCGCCGTCGCCGGCGCGAGGAGGACCGTTCTGCGCTCGCGTCTGCCCGGGCCGAGGCGCGGCGCGAGCTGCGGAGCCCGCAGCCGCGGAGTCCCGGGTCAGCCGGCTCGCGAGCCCCGCGTCAGCCCCGTCGGCGTCAGATCCGGGATCGCGTCCCGAGCAGCCGCGCGGTCGCTGACGCCCGAGACATCCGCGCCTGCGAGCGCGTCGACCGGCGCAAACGCGCCAGTGCTCCGACCGCGGCTCTGGACTTGTCGCTGACTGCAGAGTCTGATGGGCGCGTTCTCGGCGACACGATCCGGCCGTGCATTCGGACTTTGTCGGCACCCTGCATGCGGCCGCGGGGTGACTCCGTGACGCCCGGCCGGCCAGCTGGGCGTTGTCGCCGCCGGTCACCCGGTCAGCGCCCGGCGCCGGGGCGGACGCGCTGCGCGACGGGGGCAACGCCGTCGACGCGGCGCTGGCGGCGATGCTGGCCTCGTTCGCCTGCGAGCCGCTGCTGACCGGGCTCGGCGCGGGCGGCTACATGCTGGTCGTGGCGCCCGGCCGCGAGCCGACCCTGCTCGACTTCTTCGTCGAGGCCCCCGGCCGGGGCGCCGACCCGGCGGCGCGCGCCGATCTGATGCCGGTCACGGTCTCGTTCGGCGACGCGATCCAGGTGTTCAACATCGGTGCGGCATCGGTGGGTTGCTTCGGGATGCCGGCCGGGCGTCTGCGAGGCGGCGCGGCGGTTCGGACGGATCGGCGCTCGAGCGGCTGGTGGCGCCGGCCGCGGCGCTCGCGCGGACGGGCGTCGAGGTCAACCGTCAGCAGGCCTACATCGTCGAGATCCTCGGCGGCATCGTCACCTCGACGCCCGAGTGTGCGGCGCTGTTCGCGCCCGCGGGGCAGCTGCTGCACGCCGGCGACACGCATCCGCCAGCCCGAGCTCGCCGACACGCTCGAGCGGCTCGGCGCCGAGGGCTCGCGGCCGTTCTACGAGGGCGACATCGGCGCGGCGATCGCGCGCTGGGTGGCGGAGCGCGGCGGGATGCTGACCCGCGCCGACCTGCGAGGCCTACGGGTCGTCGACCGCGAGCCCGTCGCAGGTCGGCTACCGGGGTCGCCAGGTCCTGACCAACCCGCCGCCGTCGGCCGGCGGGATCCTGATCGCCCGCGCGCTGGCGATGCTCGACGCCGAGCCCGGGCCGCCATCTGTCGAGCCAGATCGTCGAGGTGATGGAGCGCACCCAGCGCGAGCGCACGCCCGAGTTCCTGGCCGGGCCTCGACGACCCGGAGTTCGTGCGAGCGGCTTCCTCGTGCGCCGGCGACAGGCGCGCCGGGACCGCTCGGATCGACGACCCACATCGCGGTGCTCGACCGCGACGGCTGGGCGTGCTCGGTGACATGCTCAAACGGATCGTGCCTCGGGCGTCGTCGTGCCCGGGACCGGCGTCCACCTCAACAACATGCTCGGTGAGCAGGACCTCAACCCCCTCGGTTTTCACCGCCACCCGCCCGGACGGCGGATGCCGAGCATGATGGCTCCCACGGTCGTGCTCGCCGACGCCGCCGCCGAGCTGGCGGTCGGCAGCGCAGGCTCCAACCGGATCCGCTCGGCGATCCTGCAGACGATCATCCGCTCGATCGACGAGGGCATGGGGGCCACGGACGCGGTGGAGGCGCCGCGCGTGCACTGGGAGGACGGGGTCGTCTACACCGAGCCCGGGATCGACGTCACGGAGCTCGAGGCCGAGGGCGCGAGATCGGCCCGTTCCGCGAGCGCAACCTGTTCTTCGGCGGCGCCCAGGCGGCCGCCCGGGACGCCGACGGCAGCTTCTCGGGCGGCGGCGACCCGCGCCGCGGCGGCGCCTCGATCGTGGTCACGCAGCCGTGAGGCGGACGGTCGCGGGGCTGAGCGGCGCTCGCCGTGATGGTCGACTGTTGGCGGGCTGCGGGCTCAATGTCCAGCTCGCCGACCTGTTCCTGCTGACGCGCACCGGCCAGGGCACGAAGCTGACGCTGCTGGTCAACTACGACGGTTCGATCAGCTGCAACGGCGCCAAGCAGAAGACGCTGTCGAGCGCGATGCTGATCACTGCTCGTGACCTGGCCAACAGCCTCGGCGGCGACGCGAGCCACAAGCTCGACCTGGCAGCCGCCCCGGGACCGTGTTCAGCTACAAGATCAAGCTCCAGCAGGGCACGATCCGCTTCTCGGACCGCGACACCGCCGACCATCCGAACCTCGCCCAGGCAGAGCTGTTCGCCGCCCAGGCCGCGCAGCAGGTGTGGCTGTCGGGATGACGCGGCTGTCTGGATCAGGCCGCTGCCGGTCAGTGGCTGTCGGGATCGGGTGGCTGTCGGGATCGTGGCTGTCGGGATCGGTGGCTGTCGGGATGAGGCCGCTCCGCCCGGGCTACTCGTCTTCCGCCTGGCTACGCTTGCGCGCTTCGTGCTGATCCAAGCATCAACGCAGCTGATCACGACCTTCCAGGCGATCGTCCTCGGCATCCTGCAGGGGGCGACCGAGCTGTTCCCGGTCTCGAGCCTCGGCCACACGGTTCTGTGGCCGACCCTGTTCGGCTGGGACAACATCGTCCGCTGGCAGTCCCAGCCCGAGTCGCCGTGGCTCGCGTTCGTGGTCATGCTGCACGTCGGCAGCGCCGCCGGGCTGCTGATCTACTTCTGGCGCGACTGGGTCGCGATCATCAAGGCGTTCTTCGTGACGCTCGGCAAGCGCCGGATCGAGACGCCGACCGAGCGCCTGGCGTGGCTGATCATCGTCGCGACGATCCCGGTCGGGATCCTCGGGCTGCTCCTCGAGCATCCGGTCCGGGTGGCGCTCGCGAAGCCGATCGTGGCCGCGATCTTTCTGATGGTCAATGGCCTGATCCTGTTCGCGGGCGAGCGCTGGCGAAAGCGCGCCGAGGTGCGGGAGCTCGCGATCCGCGAAGGGCTCAACCCGGAGGGCGCCCGCCGGCTGGAGACGATGGACTTCAAGGAGGCGGCGGTGATCGGCACCGCTCAGAGCGGCGCCCTGATCGCGGGCCTCAGCCGCGACGGGATCTGCATGAGCGTCGGCCTGGGGCGTGGCCTCGACCACTCCGACGCGGCCAAGTTCGCGTTCCTGCTCGCGACGCCGCCGATCTTCGCCGCCGGCCTGCTGAAGATCGGCGATCTGACCGGCCATCTCGGCAACGGTGGCGTGCGTCAGGCGGCACTGATCGCCGCGATCGCGGCGGCGATCACCGCGATCATCACCGTCCACTACCTGACCAGGTACTTCAAGACGCGGACGCTGAAGCCGTTCGCGATCTACTGTCTGTGTTCGGCGGCGCGATGGTGATCTACTGCGCGACCGTCGGCGCGCCGTAGCCGGTGCCGGTCAGCCGAACCGGACCTTGCCGTTTGAGCGCGCGCGGGCCTGAGCGCGATCGACGAAGTCGAGGCGCTTGGTCGCGGCTCGGAACAGCCGCGTGACGAGCTGCAGTCGCGCGTTCTCGGACCGCAGGTCCAGCAGGCCCTGTTTGGCCTCGAGTCCGAAGTCGACGGTCGCCGCCATCGCGTAGGCGCTCATCTCCTCGAGCTCTTAGCTCTCGGGCTCACGGTCAGTGGCGCGTTTGACCAGGTCGGCATAGGCGGCCCGGGCGTTGCCGGCCAGCTCGGGGTCGGGATCGTCGCCCTGGTCCTCGACGAACTCGATCACGCCGGCCGGATACGCGAGGTGTCCCTGGCGCTCGAGCACCTTGAACGGCCGCGTGCCGCGCGTCAGCAGGTTCATCCGGCCGTCCTCCATCTCGCTCGAGCACCTTCTCGATCACCATCGCGCAGCCAATGTCGCGCAGCCCGTCGTCCGCTAGCCAGACGATCCCGAACTCGCTGTCGTCGGTCAGGCAGCCACTCATCATCGTCTTGTAACGCTCCTCGAAGATGTGCAGCGGCACGAGCTCGCCGGGCAGCGCCACCAGCCCGAGCGGGAACAGCGGAAACTCGCCTCGATGACCCTCGGTCATTGGCAGCTAGGCCGGCCGGGCGCTCGCGGACGCGCCGGCCGGGTGCGGCGCGCGGTCAGCAGCAGGTTGTAGAAGATCGCCGGTGGCAGCAGTGGCTCGAGCACCGTCTCGTCGAGCCGCTGCAGAAGCAGGTAGCCGTGAAACGCGTACTGGCGCCACAGCATCGGCACGTCATCGGGATCGGCGCTCGCCTCCAGGCCGCGGTTGAACCATCCGAACCAGTTCGCGGTCAGCTCCTCGCCGCGGACCACGACGTCGGCAAACCCAGCCCGCTTGGCGTGCCGCTGCAGGTCGGCGGGGGCGAACGCGTGGATGTCGACGCATCGCTCGAGATCGTGATCGACGAAGTCCGCCGACTCGGGCGCGGCGGGCGGTGGAGCCGACGCGGCGCGGATCAGCTGCCGCCAGAGCGGCGCGACCCGGTTGGCGCTGCGCTTGGGCAGCGCCGCGATCCGGTCGCCGACCCGCGACGGCTCGCCCGCGAACACGATCCGGCCTCCCGGCCGGAGCACGCGGTGAAACTCGGCGAACGCGCGCCGCAGGTTTGGCAGGTGATGGAGCACCGCGTGGCCGAGCACGAGGTCGAAGCTCTGGTCGGCGAACGGGAGCGCCTCGGCGTCGGCGCGCGCGGTCTGCACCTCGAGCCCGAGGCGCCGCGCGTTGCGACTCAGGGTCGCGACCATGCCGGGGGAGATGTCCGTGCACGTCGCCTCGAGCGACGACCCCGGCCTGGAGCAGGTTGAGGCTGAAGTAGCCGGTCCCGGCGCCGATCTCGAGCGAGCGGTCATAGCCCTCGTCGAGCTCGGGCCCGAGCAGCTTGCGCAGCTTGCCGAGCACCTGGTTGCGGCCGATCTCGCCGAAGTCGATTCCCCACTTCGAGTCGTAGGTCTCGGCCGCCACATCGTGGTAACGCGTGTTGACGTCACGGATCTCGTCCGCGCTGCGAAGGGCCTCCATGCGTCGGGCAGATTACCCTGTCGCCGGTGCCACGAACGCCTACGTTCAGCGCGATCAGCCGCCCGGGGTACCGCCGCTCGAGCTGACCGGCGAGCGCACGCTGCCCGACGTGCCCGCCGAGAACTACTGGTTCCGTCGTCATCTGGCGGTCTATGAGTGGATCGGCGCGCGCGTGATCGGCCGCCACGTGATTGACATGGCGTGCGGCGAGGGCTACGGCTCGGAGGTGCTGTCCCGGTCGGCGGCGAGCGTTGTCGGCGTCGACGCCAACCCCGAAGCCCACGAGCACGCCCGGCGCCGCTACCAGCGCCAGAACCTGAGCTTCGAGCGCGGGATGGTCGAGACCCACGGCGAGCCGGGCGGCTTCGACGCGGTCGTGTTCCTGCAGACGATCGAGCACGTGCAGGACCCGGTCGCGGTGCTCGCGCACTTCCGGTCGCTGCTGGCGCCCGGCCGGCGTCGCCTACATCTCGACCCCGAACCTGCTGACGCTGGCGCCGCCGGGAGCCCAGAAGTCAGACAACCCGTGGCACCTCAAGGAGTACCGGGCGGCCGAGTTCCGCGCCCTGTGCGAGACGGCGTTCGATCGCGTGGAGCTGCTGGGGGTCTTTCACGCCCGCAAGCTGCGGCTGCATGAGCTGGCGCTCGCCTGCGGGTGGGACGCGGTCCACGCCGGCCTGCGGATCACGAAACCCTTCTATGACCGCTTCACGCCTGCGATCTCGACCGGCGACTTCGCGCTGCGCGACGACCGTGATCTCGACGGCGCGTTGGATTTCCTCGCCGTCTGCGAGTAGCCGGCGAGCTTGGGGGCGGGCGGCCCGGCGGCGGTGGTGCAAGAGTACGTTCGATGCCGATCCCGTGGCGCCACGCGGCCCTCGCGCTGACCGTTCTCGGTCTCGCGCTGGCGACGGCGCCATCGGCGGCCGCCGCGCACTGGCAGACCGACAAGCTCGCGCAGGCGGACGGGGCTTTCTCGGCGTCTCGTGCACATCACCGAGCTTCTGCATGGCGGTCGGTTCGATCCAGGGCGCCAAGCGCGGCGTCGCGCTGGCCGAGGTGTACGACGGCGTCGGCTGGGCGGTCGTGCCGACACCGAACGTGACCGGATCCCGCGATGACGAGCTGCTCGGCGTCTCGTGCAGCTCACCGGCCGCCTGCATGGCTGTCGGCTTCTCGCGCGGCCGGCGTGGCCTGACCCACCCGCTGACCGAACGGTGGGACGGGTCGGCGTGGAAGATCCAGCCGACGCGCTACGTGCTGCGCGGCGGGCTCGCGTCGGTCTCGTGCAGCTCACCCCGGCCTGCACGGCGGTCGGGGGCAGCGGCGAATTGCCCGAGCACGATTGGCGCGGCGCTTGCCGAGCGCTGGAACGGCAGCCGCTGGACGATCGAGCGGGTGCCGAAGGTCCGCCATGCGCTCGGGGAAGCGCTGCGTGGCGTCTCGTGCCCGGCCGCGACCGCATGCACGGCCGTTGGCGAGGAGTTCGACCGCGCCTCCGGTAACTGCGGACGCGCTCGTCGTCAGCTGGAACGGACACGGATGGACGACGAAGCTGAGGGTGCGGGGAGGAGCAATACGACTACCTGTTCAGCGCCGTCTCGTGCCGCTTTGCGCGCGACTGCGTCGCGGTCGGCGAGATCGACGTCGGCATCTCCAGTAGCTACGGTCTCTGGGCACGAAGCGGCGAGCGTGGCTGGTCTCAGCCGCGATCGAACATCGTCTCCGACAACCAGGATCTGGACGGGCTCGCGTGTGCGACGTTGCGGTCGTGCGTGGCGGTCGGCGGGGTGCAGGACGCCCAGGCCTACGCCGAGACCTGGAACGGCGCGAGCTGGACCTTCGATCCGATCTTGAGTTCGCTCAACGCCCGGCTGGACTCCGTCGCGTGCCCCTCGCAGACCCGTTGCGTCGCCGTGGGTGTCGTGACGCGTGGGACCAGTCCCCCGCATCCGCTGGTCGCCGTCAGCGGCTGAGAACGGAGCGCGAGTTGCCCAATGCACGACCTCGCGCAGGCGCAGCTCGCGATCGTCGCTGCACACCCATATGCCCTACGTCGAGGGGTTCGGCACCTGGCCGTTCGGCGAGGAATGGCTGTGGGAGGCGATCGCCACCAGCTACGTGCCGCTGCTGGATCTGCTCGGCCGCGGCGCCGCTGACGCTGTCGCTGACGCCGGTCCTCTGCGACCAGCTCGAGCAGCCGGGTGCGGTCGAGCGTTGCATCGAGTTCCTCGAGCGAGATCCGGCCCGAGACCCACGGCCGCGACGCGGATGAGCTGCGCGCCGGCCGGTCAGCCGCTGCACGCAGCGGAGATCGAGCGCTCGGCCGGCGACTACGCCGCGGCCGCGGACACGGTTCGCCGAGCTCGGCCCGGGCGGCCTGGTCGACGCGCTCGGTGCGCACGCGAGCTGGACCTCGGCTGCGACACACGCGGTGCTGCCGCTGCTGGCAACCGATGCAGGCGTGGCGCTGCAGGTGCAGACCGGGGTCGCATCGCACCGGCGGCGGTTCGGCGAGCACGACGGCGGCTTCTGGCTGCCCGAGTGCGGTTACGCGCCGTGGCTCGGTCCGCTGCTCGAGGAGGCGGGGGTGCGCTCGGCGTGCGTCGAGCTGACGAGCCTTTCGGGCTCGGCGACCCGCGGCATCTCTACCCGCTCGCCAGTGACGATGGACCGGTGCTGTGGCCGTGTGACCGCGAGACGATCGCGCTCGTGTGGGGCGCCAACGGCTACCCGGGTCGGGGCCGTATCGCGACTACCACGGCTACACCACCCACCGGCACAACGCCTGGAGCAACGACGGCCGGCCATACGACCGCGGGGCCGCGCGCGAGCAGGCACGGCGGACGCGAAGGAGTTCGTCGCCCACGTCCGCCGCCGGGTCCACGACGGCGGCGTCTGCGTCTGCGCGCTCGACACTGAGTTGCTCGGCCACTGGTGGTTCGAAGGGCCATGGTGGCTCGAGGCGGTACTCGACGAGGCGGCGCGCGAGGGGCTGGCGTTGACGACGCTCGACGATGCGCTCGAGCGCCACGATCCAGTTCGCGGCCTACCGGTGCCGCCGGTCAGCAGCTGGGGTGACGGGGGCGACCTGCGCACCTGGAGCGGACCCCAGGTCGCCGAGCTCGCGTGGGCGGCGCGGACCGCCGAGCTGAAGCTGATCGCGGCGCCGCGGCCGGCGCGAGGGCCGTGCGTGAGCTGCTGGCGCTGCAATCGAGCGACTGGGCGTTCCTGGCCACGCACGGGACCGCGGGCGATTACCCGCGTCGGCGCGCGTGCGGGCACCACGGCTCGAGGCGTTCCGAGCGCGCCCTCGCCGGACGATCCAGCGCTCGGAGCCGGAGCTGCGCGGGCTGCGCGCCCGACCTCGCCCCTAACTCCAGCGGAAGGTCCGCGGCGGCTCGCGCATCCGGATCACCTTCGCCGGGATCCCACCGACGACCGCGTTGGCGGCACGTCGCAGGTGACGACCGCGCTGGTGCCGATCACCGCGTTGTCGCCGACCTCGACGCCGCGCAGCAGGCAGGCGCCGTAGCCGATCCAGACGTTGTGACCGATGTCGACGTCGCGTTTGTAGATCCCCTGCTCGCGGATCGGACGCTCGACCTCCACCATCCCGTGATCGAAGTCGATCATCATCACCCGGTCGGCGACGATGCACTCGCGGCCGATCGAGATGTGCTGGAAAGCCGAGATCGTGCATTCCTGGCCGAGCACGGTCTTGGCGCCGATCGACAGCTCGCCCTCGTGGACGCGGATCTTGCAGCCGTGGCCGATCCACGACCAGCGGCCCAGCCGCACCTTCGCATCGCGCCCGATCTCGAACTTGGCGCCGGGACCGACGAAGCACACGCCGTCGGTCTGCAGCCGCCCCCGCCACCGCAGCTTCAGCCACAGCCAGCGCAGGTAGAGCACGAGGTAGCCGCGGCCGAGCATTCCGTGCGCCCGGGCAAAGCGCCAGAACGCGATCGGCCCTCCCTTCAGCGGTGCTGGTCCTGATCGCGCCGCCGGTGGCACGACGGCTGGCGTCGCCGGTCCGCGGCGGCGCGGCCTCTGCTCTGTCCAGGCCGAGCGCACGGGCAGATCGTAAGCGCTCAGCCGTCGTCGAGCAGGCCGGTCAGCGGCCCGAGCAGCCGGCGCGAACGGCGCGAGACGCCCGGGAGCTCGAGCAGCCGATGGGTCGGCGGCGAGCCACTGCGCATCCGCTGCAGCTGCTCGCTGGCGATCGGCCGCCAGTGGTCGTCGACCAGTGGCGGCCGGCGCCTGCTCGGCGACGTAGGCCGGCTCGAGCTCGAGATGCTCGGCCCACAGCCGCACCCGGGTGTCGCGAGCCAGCGCGGCGTCGTCGGTCACGACGCACATCTCGGTGTCGTTGAAGAACGAGTGGGCGTTGAGGTTCGCCGAGCCCACGATCAGCCAGCGGTCGTCGACCACCGCGACCTTGGCATGCACGTACAGCGGATCGGCGCGGTCCTTGAGCGGCGACAGCGAGCGGATCGTCGCCCCGAGCACCCGCCCGGCGCCGTCGTCGGCGTCGACCAGCACGCTCAGCTGGCCGCGGGTGTCGTCGGCGCCGTTGTTGGCCTTCGCGGGCAGCAGGATCACGACCCGGAAGTCGGGCGTCGGCGGGTTGCGCAGCTTGTCGGCGATGATCGAGACCACCTCCGGCGCCCACAGGAACTGGTTCTCGAGATAGATCAGCTCGCGCGCGGAGCGCAGCACCCGCACGTAGCTCTCGAAGATCCGGAACTCGCCGCGCGGGACCGAGTCGTACATGTCCTCCTCGATCGTGCGCACGACCTGAACCGTGGTCTCGCCCGCCGGTGGCGGCGGCGCGATCTCCGGCAGCTGCTCGCCGGTCAGTTCCCGCCAGCGAAGGCGGAAGTGATCGTTGACATCAGCGACGGCCGGTCCGCGCAGCCTGGTCGCGACGTCGTGCCAGCCGAGCCGCCGGCGGGCGTGATGCTCCTGGGTGTCGTAGCGGTCGCCGGCGTCGTCGGTGAGGTCGATCCCGCCAACGAACGCGAGCTCGCCGTCGATCACGATCGTCTTCTCGTGGTGGCAGTGCAGCGGGTGCTCCTCGGGGTCGCCGTACGCCTGGATGCGGGTGCCGCGCCTCAGGTTCTCGAGCCCGTCCGCGACCTCGCTGCGGGTCGGATGAAAGGCCGGCACCGGCGAGCCTGACCAGACCAGTACCCGCACGTCGAGCCGCTGCGACAGCTCGCCCAGCAGCACACCGATCGTGTGTCGGGGCTGGCCCGGCACGAGCTCGAACGAGGGCGCGAGATGCCACCCGGTGATATGCACGAACCTCGTGGCGTCTGACAGCGCGGCGGCGATCCGCGGCAGCGCGTTTGACCCGTCGATCAGGACCTCGAGCTCGCATCCGGCGCGGGGAGGCGGGCTTCCGGCAGCGAACACGCCGGGCGTCGAGGGCTCGAACGCGTCCCCCCATCCCAGCCGCCGCAGGCGGCGGCGGTGCTTGAAGATGACGGCGGCCTCGATCCCGTCGCCGACCAGCGCGTCGGCTCGGTTTCGCAATCCCGTGGTCATCGGCGGAAGGTTTCCACAACCGGCTCGGGCCCACACACCCGTGGCATGATTGCTCGCCCCGATGCCCGACGAATCCCTCGCACAGCGCCTGCTCGACGGCGACAAGCGCGCGCTCGCGCGGGCGATCACGCTGGTCGAGAACGACGACCCGCAGGGCTGGGAGCTGGTCCGCGAGGTCTACCCGCAGACCGGCAAAGCGGCCGTGATCGGTTTCACCGGGCCGCCCGGAGTCGGCAAGTCGACGCTGATGGCGGCGCTGACCAAGCTCGAGCGCGAGCGCGACCGCTCGGTCGCGGTGCTATCGATCGACCCGTCGTCGCCGTTCACCAAGGGGGCGCTGCTCGGCGACCGGATCCGGCTGGCCGAGCACTTCCTGGACCCCGGCGTGTTCATCCGCTCGATGGCCAACCGCGGCGCGCTCGGAGGACTCAGCGAGGCGGCGCTGCAGGCGGCGCTGCTGATGGACGCCTCCGGCCGCGACGTGGTGCTGCTCGAGACCGTCGGCGTCGGCCAGGCCGAGGTCGACATCATCGATCACGCCGACACCGTCGTGCTGGTGCTGATGCCCGGCTCGGGCGACTCGATCCAGGCACTGAAGGCCGGCGTGATGGAGATCCCCGACATCATCGTCGTCAACAAGGCCGACCACCCGCTGACCGACACGATGGTCCGCGAGATCAAGGGCGTCCTTGCGCTCGGCCCGCGGACCGGCTGGCGAGTGCCGATCGTCCGCACCGAGTCACTCCGCCGCGAGGGTGTGCCGGAACTCGCCGAAAAGCTCGCCGAGCACCGCGAGCACATCGTCGCCGAGGGGACGCTCTCGCTCCGGCGGCGGCGCAATCTGATGAATGAGGTGCTAGCGATCGCGACCTTCCGACTCCGGCGCGAGCTCGAAGAGTCAGTCCGCGAGGACCCCGACGTCCAGGAGCTGCTCGACCGCGTCGTGCAGCGCGAGCTGGACCCGGCCAGCGCTGCGACCACGATCCTCGAGCAGCGCCCCGCGCCCTGGCGCTCAAGCGCCCGGCGCTCAGGCTGACGCCGCTCAGGCTGACGCGTAGCCGAGCGCCAGCTCGGTCAGCAGCCGCGCGCCCCAGCCGCTGCCACCGCGGTCGAGGTAC
The DNA here is from genome assembly GCA_963703825.1 of uncultured Solirubrobacterales bacterium. GTDB lineage: Bacteria > Actinomycetota > Thermoleophilia > Solirubrobacterales > Solirubrobacteraceae > Palsa-465. Next base: position 14,708 of record CAVPFS010000011.1, read on the forward strand.
GGCGCGCGCCGGTCGTCGCCGACCGCCGCCATGTCGAGATGTGCCCATGGGACGTCACCGACGAAGTGGTGCAGGAACTCGGCGGCGGCGCTCGCGAGGCCCACGCGCGGCATCGGCCGGTTGCTGAGCTGGGCGAGCTGCTCTTGGTCATCTCGGCATAGGCGGGATGAGCGGCAGCCGCCAGACCCGCTCGCCGGTCCGCTCGCCGCACTCGCGGACCGTTCCGAGAGCGCATCGTCGTTGCTGAACAGCCCCGAGTAGGCGGTTCCGAGAGCGGCGATCACGCCGCCCGTCAGAGTCGCGATGTCGACGAGCGCGTCGCAGCCCTGGTTCCGGGCGTGGGTGATGCAGTCGGCGAGCACCATCCGCCCCTCGGCATCGGTGTTGAGGACCTCGACCGTGGTCCCGTCGAGCGCCTTGATGACGTCTCCGGGCCCGAACCGAATGACCGTTGATCATGTTCTCGGTCGCGCCGATCGACGCCGAGCACGCGGACCGGCGCCCCGAGCTCGGCGAGCGCGCCAATCGCCTCGATCACCGCGGCGCCCCCGCACATGTCGAACTTCATCCCCAGCATCCCGGTCGCGTTCTTGATCGACAGGCCGCCGCTGTCGAACGTCACCGCCTTGCCGACCAGCGCGAGCCGGGCCGTCGGCGGCTGCGGGAGGCTCGTAACGGAGCTCGATAAGCCGCGGGTCCTCGTCCGAGCCCTGGGCGACGGCGGCGAACGCGCCCATCCCGCGGCCTCGGATCTCGTCGCCGTCGAGCACCGTGGCGGTGATCGTCTCGAAGCGGTCGGCGAGCTGCACCGCGTAGTCGGCGAGCGCGGTCGGCGTGAGGTCATTGGGGGCGAGGTTGCCGAGCTCGCGGGCGCGGTTCTGGGCGCCGGCGAGCACCGCCGCACGCGCCACCGCGGCCGAGACGTCGTGGTGGGACGAAACGATCAATCGCTCGATCGCGCGTCTCGTCCTCGGGGGCCGGCTTGTAGCGCGTGAAGCGGTAGCCGGCGAGCACGGTCCCGGTCACGAGCGCTTCGACGATCTCGTCGCCGACATGGTGTGGCAGCTCCAGCAGAGCGTGGCGCGCCGCACTCCCGGGCGCGCCGATGGGCGACGCCGGCCGCCTCGCGGGCGCGTTCGGCCGTGAACTCGCTGCGCGGGCCTAGCCCGATCAGAAGCACCCGGCGGCCGTCGTGGTGGGTCAGCGCAAGGCGCTTGAACGAGCGGCTTGGCCTCGCCGGAGTCCAGCAGCGCCTCGAGCGCACCGCCGGGCAGGTCGTGGGCGATGCCCTCGTCCTCGAACACGGGGACGACGAGCGTGTCGGCGCCGGTGGCGAGCGGACTGTCGGTGCTCGCCTCGACGTGCACGGGCGCCACGTTACCAGCGAGTCTGGAGCGATGCGCGATCGGCGCGTTCAGGCGTGCGACTAGGATTGGACTTCCGGCCACCGCACCCCGAGGAGCCATCGATGCCCAAGACAGTGATCCTCTCGGCAGCCCGCACGCCGATCGGCAAGCTCGGTGGGGGACTCGGCTCCGTCGACGCCACCGAGCTCGGCGCAACCGCGATCGCCGCCGCGCTCGAGCGCGCCGAGGTCGACCCCGGAGAGGTCCAGCACGTGATCATGGGGCAGGTGCTCCAGGCCGGTCAGGGCCAGATCCCCTCGCGCCAGGCGCAGGTCAAGGCGGGGATCCCGAACGAGGTCTCCTCGGAGACGATCAACAAGGTCTGCGCTTCGGGCATCCGCGCCGCCGGGCTGCTCGACGCGGCGATCCGCGCTGGCGACCTCGAGGTCGGCGTCGGCGGCGGCATGGAGTCGATGTCGAACGCGCCCGTACCTGCTCAAGGGCGCCCGGTTCGGCTTCCGGATGGGCGACGGCAAGGCGATCGACGAGATGATCAATGACGGGCTGACGAACCCGTTCTCGGGCAAGCACATGGCCCAGGAGGCGAGCGAGGTCGCGACCGAGCTCGAGATGACCCGGGCCGACATGGACCGCTGGGCGCTGCGCTCGCACGAGCTGGCGATGAAGGCGACCGACGAGGGCCGGCTCGCCGAGGAGATCGTCGCGGTCACGATCAAGGGCCGCAAAGGCGACACCGTGGTCGAGGTCGACGAGGCGCCGCGACGCGACACGAGCCTCGAGTCGCTGTCAAGCTGCCGCCGATCTTCCTCAAGGACGGCTCGCACACGGCCGGCAACTCGCCCGGCGTCAACGACGGCGGCGGCGCGCTGGTGGTGTCCAGCGACGAGTGGGCGAAGGCCAACGGCAAGCGCGGTGCTGGCGACGATCATCGCCCAGGCGCAGGTCGCCGACGACTTCGCCTATCTCGCGCGCACGCCGGCCAACGCCGCGCAGAAGGCGCTCGACAAGCTCGGGCTGACCGCCGACGACATCGACCTCTGGGAGATCAACGAGGCGTTCGCGTCGGTGACGCTGAACTCGATGCGGATGCTCGGGATCGACGAGGACAAGGTCAACGTCAACGGCGGCGCGGTCGCGCTCGGGCACCCGATCGGCGCCTCCGGCGCGCGGATCATCGGCACGCTCGTCTACGAGCTGCGCCGCCGCGGCGGCGGCCTCGGCTGCGCCGCGATCTGCTCGGGCGGCGGCCAGGGCGACGCGGTCATAGTCGAGGTCAATGGTGGCTGAGCCGTCAGCAGCGACGCAGGCGGCCGCGCATCGCGGCCGGGCCGGCTGCGGCCGCGTTCTTCGACCTCGACAAGACGCTGATCGCAGGGCTCTTCGGCGCTTCCAGTTCGGCCGGGCCGCTACCGAGCCGGGCTGATGGGCCGCCGGCAGCTGCTCTCCGACGCGATCGCCAACGTCCAGTTCCGCCTGCGCGGCGCCACGCGACGAGGAGTCGGTGGCGCTGCGCGACCGGATCGCCGCGTCGCTCGAGGGGATGCGCGTGCGCGACCTGGAGCGCCTCGGCGCCGCACGTGCTGGCCGGGCATCCTGCCGCGCGTGTACCCGCAGATGCTGACGCTCGCCTACGAGCACCAGGACGCCGGCCGGCGGGCGTACATCGTCACCGCCGCCGCGCAGGACCTGGCAGAGATCCTGGCCCAGGTGATGGCGCTTCGACGGCGCGATCGGCTCGAAGCTCTCCGAGGTCGTCGACGGCGTCTACACCGGCCGCCCGCCGGCGCTGTTCGTCTACGGCTCGGCAAGGCGCAGGCGATCAGCGAGCTGGCGGCGCGCGAGGGGATCGACCTCGACGGCCTCCTACGCCTACTCGGACTCGGAGTCCGATCTGCCGATGCTGCGGGCGGTCGGCCATCCGGTCGCGGTCAATCCGGACACGGACCTGGCGCAGCTCGCGCGCGCAGGAGGGCTGGGAGGTGCTGCGCTTTGACCGGCTCGGGCGAGGCTGAAGACCGCCGCCGGCCTGACCGCCGCGGCGGCCGCCGGCGGAGCTGGGAAGCGCGGCGCTGGTCGGGCGACGCGCCGGCGCGCCTGCGCGCGGAGGCGACTGCCGGCGCCGCGTCGCGGCCACTGGGCCATAGGACGTGCCAGGCCAGTGCGTCCTAAGCCCCGCCGGCATGCTGACCGCCGCGTCCTGGCGCCGTGCTCGCTCCTCACGCTCGCGCGTGGTCGCATTCTCCGTCGGTCTCCGCTCTGGCGTCCTCGCCGAAGCCCGGTGAAGGTCGCCGACAACTACTTCAGCGCCGAAGAAGCTCACGGTCAGCAAGGGGACGAGGGTCAAATGGAGCGTGGACCGGGTTTCTCCGTACCACAACGTGACGGTCCAGAAGGGGCCGTCGACGTTCCACTCCGCGCACCCAGGTCTCGGGCAGCCTACAGCCACGTCTTCACGGCGCACGGGCACCTACCACCTCGAACTGCACGATCCACCCGTACATGCAGATGACGATCGTCGTCAAGTAACGGCGCCGATGGCCCCCTCCGAGAAGAAGATCCGCGTGGTGGTCGCCAAGCCGGGGCTCGACGGCCACGATCGCGGCGCCAAGATCATCGCGCGGGCGCTGCGCGACGCCGGAATGGAGGTGATCTACACGGGGCTGCACCAGACCCCCGAGCAGATCGTCGAGACCGTGATCCAGGAGGACGCCGACGCGGTCGGGCTCTCGATCCTGTCCGGCGCCCACATGACGCTGGTGCCGCGGATCATGGAGCTGCTGCGCCGCGCAGGGGGTGGATGACGTGGTGGTGACGGTCGGGGCACGATCCCGGCCGACGACATCGAAGAGCTCAAGGCGCTCGGCGTCGCCGAGGTGTTCACGCCGGGGGCCTCCGACGCAGCAGGCGATCGACTTCATCCGCGGCGCCGTCCGCGCCTGACGCGAGCACGGTCCGCTTCGCCCGGTCCCGCCCGACCGATTGACTCGTCAGTCAATCGGGTACGATTGGCGCACTCGCTGAGTAGCCAACGTCAGGAGCGGAGCCCGCCGCTGGACGCTCCGCGCAGGACATCCGATAGGAGGCCACCTTGAAGATTTGCGTCCTGGTCAAAGAGGTCCCGGACGCCGCCGTCGAGAAGCGCATCAACCCTTCGACGGGGCGCATGGACCGATCGGGTGAGAAGAACCTGAACCCCTACGACACCCACGCGATCGAGGCCGCGATGCAGATCCGCGAAGGCGGTGCACGCCGAGGTCGACGAGATCGTGGCCGTGACGATGGGGCCCGAGACCGCGGTGCGGGCGCTGCACAAGGCGGTCTCGCTGGGCGCCGACCGCTCGGTGCACCTGTCCGACGAGGCGCTGGCCGGCTCGGACGTCGCCGCGACCGGCTACGCGCTGGCCAAGGCGCTCGAGAAGGAGTCGCCCGACCTGGTGCTGCTCGGCCAGCAGTCCGACGACGGCGAGTGCTACACGATCGGCGCGGTCGTCGCCGACCACCTGAGGATGCCGTCGCTGACCCAGGTGATCAAGATGGATCTCGACGGCGGCGCCCTGCGCTGCGAGCGCCAGGCCGAGTACGGCTACGACACCGTCGAGGTGAAGCTGCCGGCCGTGATCTCGGTCGGTGACGCGATCAACGAGCCGCGCTACCCGTCGCTGAAGGCGATCATGGGCGCGAAGAAGAAGCCGCTTGAGACGGTCGCGTGCCGCCGACGTCGGAATCGACGCGTCGCTCGTCGGCGAGGAGGGCTCGCGCGTCCAGTGCGGCGAGTTCCACGACCCGCCGGCGAAGGCCTCCGGCCAGATCATCGAGGACGAGGACACCGACGAGACCGTCGAGAAGATCGTCGCGTGGCTCGACGAAAGGAAGCTGATCTGATGGCCGACGTACTGACCTACGTCCTGCACTACGAGGGCGCTTTCAACAAGAACTCGCTCGGCGCCGTCTCCGAGGGCGCCGCGCGCGCTGCCGAGATCGGCGGCGAGTGCCACGCGGTGGTCGTCGGCGGCGATGACCTGACCGACGAGCTGTGCAAGACGCTCGGCGCCTACGGCGCCAAGAAGGTGTTCCGCGCCAAGGGTCCCGAGGGCCTCGCGCAGCCGGTGGTCGACGTGATGGCCAAGGTGATCGACGAGGGCGGGCACGCGCTACGCGATGTTCGGCGGCGGACTGCTCGGCTTCGAGATCGGCGCTGGCCTGGCCGCCCGCAAGCAGGCCGGCGTGACGATGGAGGTGACCGGCGGTCAAGGCCGCAGGACGGCAAGCTCGTGGCGGAGCGCCCGATCCTCCGGGACTCGAAGATCTCGGTCTCGCACTACAGGGGCGACCTCGGGATCATCATCGGCCGCATCAACGCGTTCGAGATCAAGCAGGGCGGCGACGCCGGCGCCGAGGTCGTCGACGTTGACGTCGAGTACTCGCCGTTCTCGACCCAGGCGAAGATGGTCCAGCGCGGCGAGCAGCGCGGCGCCGACGTCGACATCGAGGGCGCCGACATCCTCGTCGCCGGTGGCCGCGGCCTCGGCAAGGCCGAGGGCTTCGAGCTCGCCGAGGCGCTGGCCGAAGGCGTTCGGCGGCAACTCCGCGGTCGCCGCGACGCGCGCAGTCGTCGATGCCGGCTGGTACCCCTACGCGGCCCAGATCGGCCAGACGGGCAAGACCGTGTCGCCGAAGCTGTATCTGGCGGCCGGCATCTCCGGCGCGATCCAGCACAAGGTCGGGATGCAGTCCTCGGAGAACATCGTCGCGATCAACAAGGACGCCAACGCGCCGATCTTCGAGTTCTCCGACCTCGGGATCGTCGGTGATCTGAACAAGATCATGCCGAAGCTGACCGAGGCGATCAAAGCCAAGAAGGGCAGCTGACCGATCGATGTCGACGTAACGGTCACCACGCGCCGAGCGAGTTCCCGCCGCCGGTCAAGCCGGTGGAGGAGTTCATCAAGCGCGGACTCGACGACGAGGACGAGCTGATCGAGGTCGGCGTCGCGATCGTCGGTGGCGGCACTGCCGGCCTCGCCTGTGCCAACCGGCTGCTGCAGCTGCTGGCCGACGACGAGGCGTTGCTCGAGCGCCTCGGGGAGGTGCCGGTGGCGGTGATCGAGAAGGCCAAGACCTGCGGCGGGCACAACCTGTCGGGCGCGGTGATGCGCCCCGGCCCGCTGCAGGAGCTGTTCCCCGACCTGACCCGCGAGCAGTGGCGCCAGGAGCACTTCGCGTTCGGCGAGGTGACCAAGGAGGCGGTCTACGTGCTGCCGAGCGCGAAGACCAAGCTGCCGGTCCCGATTCCGCCGGTTCCGAACTTCAAGAACCACGGCAACGAGATCGTCTCGGTCTCCGCGCTGGCGCGCTATCAGGCCGCGCAGGCCGAGGAGGCCGGCGCTTACATCTTGACCGAGACCTCGGCGACCCAGCTGGTCGTCGAGGACGGCCGCGTGGTCGGTGTGCGCTCCGGCGACAAGGGCCGCGGCAAAGATGGCGAGCCGCAGCGCAACTTCGAGCCCGGCACCGACATCAAGGCCAGGTCGACGGTTCTCGCCGAGGGCTGCTGGGGTCATCTGACCGGCGTCGCGATCAAGGAGTTCGAGCTCGCAGAAGGCCGCGAGCCCCAGGTCTGGGAGCTCGGGGTCAAGGAGGTCTGGAAGGTCCCCAAGCCGCTCGACCGCGTGATCCACACGTTCACGCAGCCGTGGCCGCTGAAGCTGTCGCCCAAGTACGGCCAGATCGGCGGCACCTGGATGTACCCGATGAAGGACGAGAAGACCGGCGAGGACCTGGTCTCGATCGGATTCGTCGTCGATCTCAACTACCGCGACGCGACCACCTCGGCTCACGACCTGCTGCAGGCGTTCAAGCTCCATCCGCTGGTCAAGGACGTGCTCGATGGCGGCCAGCGGGTCGCCTGGGGCGCGAAGGCGCTGCCCGGCGGCGGCTACTGGTCGATGCCCAAGCTCTCGATGCCGGGCGCGCTGCTGGTTGGCGACGCCGGCGGAATGGTCGACACGGCGGCGCTCAAGGGTGTGCACCACTGCATCAAGTCCGGGCATCCTGGCGGCCGAGGCGATCTACCGCTCGCTCAAGAACGGCGAATCGCTCGAGAGCTACGAAAAGGCGGTCGAGGAGTCCTCGATCGGCCAGGAGCTATACCAGGTGCGCAACACCCGCCAGCCGTTCCAGAAGGGCTTCTCTGAAAGGCAGCCCGATCGCGGGCATGTCAATCATGTCGAAGGGCAAGCTCCCGCACGGGCGCCAGGAGTGGCACCGCGACGACGAGGAGCCGATGTTCGTCGGCGACACTCGCGAGCGCTATCCCAAGGCGGACAACAAGTACGTGTTCGACAAGCTCTCGTCGGTCTACATCACGGGCAATGCGACCCGCGATGACGCGCCCAACCACATCCGCGTCCACCGTGAAGTGCCGCGCGAGATCGCCGAAGCGTGGCGCTACATGTGCCCGGCGGGCGTCTACGAGATCCCCGACGATGCCCCCGAGTCGGGCCCTGTCGACGTCACCGTCAACTACACCAACTGCGTGCAATGCGGCGCGATCACGGCCAAGGGCGGCCGCCTGACGCCCCCCGAAGGCGGCGACGGGCCGCTCTACCAGATCACGTAGCCGCTTGATTAAGCCAGCGTGGGCGACAACTTCTGCGGCTGCGCGCTGTTTAACGATTGTGATGATGCGTCTTGCAGCAGTGGTGACGACGCTCGCGGCCGGCGCGCTGCTGGCCGTGGGCACGGCTTCGGCGGGCACTGGCTCCGCGGGAACGGCTTGGTCGTCGTCGACGTCCCAGACGGGCTCGCAGAACCCCAGGCCGCCGAACGCCCAGCTGACCAACTTCAACTGCCATCGGGCGCTTGACCCCGACAACCGCTCGGTCGCGGTGACCGCGGTGATGCGGCCGGTGACCGGGACGCGGCACATGGCGCTGAAGTTCAACCTGATGATGACGACGCCCGGCGCGATCGCCCCGGTGCCGGTCCATGCGGGCGACCTCGGCACCTGGAAGCACCCCAAGAACCCGACCCTCGGCCAGCTCTCGGGCGACGTCTGGAACCTGCAGAAATCAGTCGTCAGCCTCGCGGCGCCGGCGACCTACAGGTTCCGAGTCGCGTTCAGGTGGACCGGCTCGGACGGCCACGTGATCGCCACCTCCGTGCGCTACAGCGCACGCTGCCATCAGCCCGAGCTCCGCCCGGACCTGGCGCTCAGCTCGATCACGGTGAGCGCGCTGCCCAATCAGCCCAACAATGACCTCTACACGGCCGAGATCGACAACGACGGCAACTCCGGCGCCGGTCCGTTCGAGGTCCTGTTCGCGCCCGCCGACGGCTCGACGCCCAAGACCGGCACCGTCCAGTTCCTGCCCGCGCACTCGAGCACAACGATGTCGTTCGTGGGTCCGCTGTGCAACAGCTCGACCGATCCGACGATCACCGCTGACTCGACTGACGAGGTCGACGACCTCAACCGCGCCAACAACGCGATGACGGCACCGTGCCCGTCGCCCTAGGCTGGCGTCCTCAGGCGGCTGTCAGCGCTGTCGAGCTACGCGGTCTGGTCGCTAGACTCAGTGTCACGATGAAGACCGAGATCCACCCCGAATACGTAGACGCTCACGTCCGCTGCACCTGCGGCAACGAGTTCATGACCCGCTCGACACAGTCGGAGATTCACGTCGAGATCTGCTCGGCTTGCCACCCCTTCTACACGGGTCGCCAGAAGCTTGTCGACACCGGTGGACGCGTGGAGCGCTTCCAGCGCCGCGTCGCCAAGGGCCGGCGCAGCGCACGCACGAACGCGAGCTAAGCGGCTCGCTCGATGAGCACGGCCGGCGAGCCACGGTCGACCGCCGTCCGCGAACAGGCGGCCGGTGACGAGCCGCGGCTGACGGCCGTGCGCGATGCACCGGTCGGCGGCCAGGCCGTGCTCGAGGGCGTGATGATGCGCGGCGTCGCCCACTGGGCGGTCGCGGTCCGAAAGCCAGTCGAGACCGACCCCGAGACCGAGCACGAGACCGAGGACGGCCTCGGCGAGATCGCGGTGCAGACATTTCCGCTGCGCCCGTGGTCAAAGCGCCGCCGGGTCTACCGGCTGCCGGTGATCCGCGGCGTCGTCGCGCTGGTCGAGTCGCTCGGGGTCGGGCTGCGCGCGCTCGGGATCTCGGCCAGCGCCCAGCTCCCAGAGGACGAGCAGGAGATCTCAAGCGGCGCCTGGATCGGCACCGTGATCGTGTCAGTGCTGTTCGCCGTCGGTCTGTTCTTCGTCGTCCCGGTCAGCGCCAACCAGCCTGATCAAGAGCCAGCTCGGCTCGCCGGTCCTGTTCTGGCTCGTCGAGGGTCTGCTGCGCACCGCCATCTTCCTCGGCTATCTGCTGCTGCTCTCGCGCGTGCGCGACCTGCGGCGCGTATTCGAGTACCACGGCGCCGAGCACAAGGTGATCTCGTGCTTCGAGGCCGACGACGAGCTGACGCCCGAGCGGGCGAAGCTCTACTCGCGCCTGCACCCCCGCTGCGGGACCAGCTTCCTGCTGGTGGTGATGATCATGGCGATCTTCGTGTTCGCGCCCGTCGGTCTGCCAGCGTGGTGGATCCTCGTCCTGACTCGGATCCTCGGGGTGCCGCTGATCGCCGGGCTGTCGTTCGAGGTGATCAAGTGGGCCGGGCGCAATCGCCGGCGCCGCTGGGTGCAGCTGATCATGTATCCCGGGCTCCAGCTCCAGAAGCTGACCACGCGCGAGCCAGACCTCGACCAGCTGGCGGTCTCGATCGCCTCGTTGCAGGCGGTGCTGGCGCTCGAGAAGCCGGGTGACCTGAGCGCCGACGACCTGCTCGGGGTCGAAGTAGTCGCCTGAGAGCCGAGCACTTCCGCGCGAGCGCGGGGAGTGACATCCGGAGCCTCCGGGTAGCCCTTTTCTGTGAAACCGGAAAAAGGAGACTCCGATGGACGATGACGGGAAGTTCGACGACGCAAAGGGCAGGGTCAAGGAAGCGGCCGGCGACCTGACCGGTAACCAGGACCTCAAGAACGAGGGCAAGGTCGACCGGGCGTCAGGGACGGTCAAGGACAAGGTGGGTGACGCGGCCGACAAGGTCAAGGACGTCGTCAACCCGGGCGACGACGACTGACGCTCGCTGCTGACGCGGTGTAGGAGCTCACCGGGCCCGTGAGGCTCTGGGCGGGCTCCTACACTCGCGTTTCATGATCAACGAGCTCGTAGCACAGGTTCTGAGCAGGTTCGGCGAGCTCGAGGCAGAGCTCTCGGATCCGCAAGGTGATCGGCGACCGCGAGCGCTTCACGGCCGCCAGCCGCGCCTACCGTGAGCTCGAGCCGGCGGCCAAGCTGGCCGCCGAGTACCGCCGCGCGGCCGACGACGTCGAGGGCGCGCGAGAGCTGCTGGCTGAGGACGGCGAGGACCCCGAGTTGCGGGCGATGATCGAGTCCTCGGGCGAGCGCCTGACCGCGCTCGAGGAGGAGATCCGTCTGGCGATGGTCGAGCGAGACCCCAACGACGACAAGAACGTGATCGTCGAGATCCGCCCCGGCGCCGGCGGCGACGAGGCGGGCCTGTGGGCGGGCGACATCTACCGGATGCTGACCCGCTACGCCGAGCGGCGTGGCTTCAAGGTCGAGCCGCTGTCAATCGGCGACGGCGACTACACGTTCGCGGTCAAGGGCGACGGCGCCTACTCGGTGTTCAAGTTCGAGGGCGGCACGCACCGTGTGCAGCGTGTGCCCGACACGGAGTCCCAGGGGCGGATCCACACCTCGACCGCGACCGTCGCGGTGCTGCCGGAGGCCGAGGACGTCGACGTGCAGATCGACCCCAGCGACCTCCAGATCGACGTTTACCGCAGCTCCGGCCCCGGCGGCCAGTCAGTCAACACCACGGACTCGGCCGTCAGGATCACGCACAAGCCGAGCGGGATCGTCGTCTCGATGCAGGACGAGAAGTCCCAGCTGCAGAACCGCGAGCGAGCGATGCGGGTGCTGCGCGCTCGTTTGTATGAGCGCGCGCTGGCCGAGCAGCAGGCGTCGGTCGACGCCAGTCGCCTGGCACAGGTCGGGACCGGCGACCGGGCCGAGAAGATCCGCACCTACAACTACGGCCGAGCGGCGAGTGAGCGATCACCGGATCGGGGTCACGGTCCACAACCTTGATGCGGTGCTGCTAGGCGAGCTCGACGAGCTGACCCACGCACTCCAGGACGACGAGAAGCGCCGCCGGCTGGAGGAAAAGGCGAGTGGCTGAGGCGCTCGAGTCGGCCGCGGCGATGCGGCGCGGCCCGGTCGGACTGGCGCTCGCCAGCGGACGCGACCAGCTCGCCGCAGCCGGCTGCGACTCACCTCGTCTCGATGCCGAGCTGCTGCTCGCCGAGGCGCTTGGTGTGGGGCGAGAACGGCTCGTGCTCGACCGTCACGAGCCGCTGTCGCCGGCCGGTTGGGCGCGGTTTGAGGCGCTGATCGAACGGCGCCGCGCGCGCGAGCCGGTCGCCTATCTGACCGGCGTCAAAGAGTTTCGCTGGCTGACGCTCGAGGTCGATCGTCGCGTTCTGATCCCGCGGCCCGAGACCGAGCTTCTGGTCGAGGTCGGCCTGGCGCTGCCGGCGGGTGCCCGCGTCGCCGACGTCGGCACCGGCAGCGGCGCGGTCGCGCTCGCTTTGAAGCACGAGCGGCCGGACCTGGTCGTGCGCGGGCTCGACGTCTCGCCCGATGCGGTCGACGTCGCCCGGGGTAATGCTGTGCGGCTCGGGCTCGAGGTCTCGTTCGACGTCTGCGACCTGGTCGACGCGTCGCCGTATGACGCCGTGCTGGCGAACCTCCCGTATGTGCGCGAAGGCGCGCCGCTGGCGCCGGAGATCGCCTTGTATGAGCCTGCGCAGGCACTGTTCGCGGGGCCCGACGGGCTCGATCTGATCCGCCGGCTCGTGGCGGCCGCTGCCGGGCGCGTCCCGTTCGTTGCGCTCGAGATCGATCCGGCTCAGGCCGACGAGGTTCGCGCTCTGGTTCGTGCCGCGGGGTTTGCTTCCGTTGACGTCCGGCCCGACCTCGCCGGACGCGAGCGCGTGGTGGTCGGATCGGAGTGAGTTCGCCGGATCCGGCCGCCTTCGAGCGCTGCATGTCAGGCGGCGGCGTGGCGGTCTTCCCGTCCGACACCGTCTACGGGCTCGCGTGCGACGCGGCCAACGAGATCGCGGTCCGAGCGGCTGTACGCGCTCAAGCGCCGGCCGCTGGACAAGCCCTCGGCGGTGATGTTCTTCGACCTCTCGCTGGCGCTGGCGGCGCTGCCCGAGCTTGGACCGCGGACGCGCGACGCGCTCGGGCGCCTGCTCCCGGGCAAGGTGACCGTGTTGCTCCCGAACCCTGCCGGGCGGTTCCCGCTCGCCTGCGGAGACGATCGCTTGACGCTCGGGGTTCGCGTCCCGGTGGTCCCGGCGCTCGAGGGCGTGCGCTGGCCGGTGCTGCAGTCGAGCGCCAACCTCGCCGGCGGCGCCGAGGCGCGCGTGCTGGATCAGGTGCCCGAGGCGATCCGCCGCGCCGCAGACATCGTGATCGACGGCGGGGAGTTGCCCGGGACGGCCTCGACCGTGGTCGACCTGCGCGCCTTTGAGGACCGCGACGAGTGGAGCATCGTCCGCGACGGAGCGGTTGCCGGATGGGACGTCGGCGCGGCGCTCGACGGCCAGTTCCACTTCGACCCCGACTCCTACCTCGAGATGATCCGCGGCGACATCGCGTGTTACGACGACTTCCAGGCCGAGCTGGCGGCGGCCTGCGGGGCGGATTTCAGGCGAGTCCTGGAGCTGGGGACCGGGACGGGGGAGACCGCGCTGCGGCTGCTCGCCGTTGCGCCGGAGGCCCAGCTGGTCGGAATCGACGAGAGCGAGGCGATGCTCTCAGTCGCCCGTTCGCGGTTGCCCGCCGAGCGCGTGCGGCTGCAGGTCTCCCGGCTCGAGCAGGAGCTCCCGGCGGGGCCGTTCGATCTCGTCGCCAGCGCGCTGTGTGTCCACCACCTGTCGCCTCCTGACAAGCGCGACCTGTTCGCGCGCGTTCGCGCCGCGCTGTCGCCGGGCGGGCGCTTCGTGCTCGCCGACGTCGTCGTGCCGGTGGACCGGGCCGATGCGGTCACGTCATTGACGCCCGGATTCGACCAGCCCGACACGCTCGCCGACCAGCTTCGGTGGCTCGCCGAAGCCGGGTTCCAAACGCGGGTGACGTGGGAGCACCGCGACCTCGCGGTCGTCCGCGCGGACGTGCGCGTGGGTGCGGGCGCGAGTCACTGAGCGGCCGCCGACGGCGCGAGCGGCCGCCGACGGCGCCGCTACTATTGGCGCCCGATGAGCGTCGATCTGCCGCCGGATTTCTTCAACCGCCCGCTCGCCGAAGTCGATCCCGAGATCGCCGAGGTGCTGGCGCTCGAGCTCGAACGCCAACAGCGGACGCTCGAGATGATCGCGTCGGAGAACTTCGCGCCCGCGGCGGTGCTCGAGTGCCAGGGCTCGGTGCTCAACAACAAGTACGCCGAGGGCTATCCCGGCCGGCGCTACTACGGTGGCTGCGAGTACGTGGACATCGGCGAGCAGCTGGCGATCGATCGCGCCAAGGAGCTGTTCGGCGCCGAGCACGCCAACGTGCAGCCGCACTCCGGCGCGCAGGCCAACGCCGCCGTCTACCACGCGTTCCTCGATCCCGGCGACGCGATGATGGGGCTCGAGCTCTCGCACGGCGGCCACCTCACGCACGGGATGAAGATCAACGTCTCGGGCCGGCTGTACGACATCGTCGCCTACCACGTCGATCGCGAGACCTCGCTGATTGACATGGACGAGGTCCAGCGGCTCGCCTCCGAGCACCGGCCGAAGCTGATCATGGCCGGCTGGTCGGCGTACCCGCGCCAGCTCGACTTCGCGCGCTTCAGGGAGATCGCCGACTCGGTCGGCGCGATGCTGGTCGTCGACATGGCTCACTTCGCGGGGCTCGTCGCTGCCGGGCTTCACCCGTCGCCGGTGCCCTACGCCGATGTGGTCACGACCACGATCCACAAGACGATCGGTGGCGGCCGCGGCGGGATGATCCTCTGCAAGGAGCAGTTCGCCAAGAAGATCGACTCGGCGGTGTTCCCCGGGCAGCAGGGCGGACCGCTCGAGCACATCATCGCCGGCAAGGCCGTGGCGCTGCGGATCGCCGCGTCGGAGGCGTTCCGCGAGCGCCAGGAGCGGACGCTCGCCGGCGCGCGGGCGGTCGCCGAGGAGCTGCTGAACGCCGGCGGCGGGATCTCCGTGCTGACCGGCGGCACGGACGTTCATCTCGTCTTGTGCGACCTGCGTGAGTCAGAGCTCGACGGCAAGCAGGCCGAGGACCGGCTGCACTCGATCGGGATCACCGTCAACCGCAACGCGGTCCCGTTTGACCCGCGCCCGCCGGCGGTCTCATCCGGGCTGCGGATCGGCTCGCCGGCGCTCGCGACGCGCGGGCTCGGAGTCGACGACTTCGTCGAGGTCGGCAAGATCATCGCCGCGACGCTGAACCCGGATGGGCCGTTTGAGCAGCGCGAGGAGGCGCTGCGCGAGCGCGTCACCGCGGTCGCCGATCGCTACCCGCTGTACGTGGGGCTCGGCGCCGCCGCGACGGTCTGACCTGGACCGCCGGCGCCGGTCCCCGACCCGGGTTGGGCAAACCCGGGAACCCGCGCGCAAACCCCGGGGACCGCGGGCAAACCCGGGGACCGCGGGCAAACCCCGCCGTTTGTTACGGCGCGTGACGATTTGGCCACGAGCGAGTGACAAACGGGCCGCGTTTGCATTCCGGCGGCCGTTGCGGTCCATCCTGGCGGGGTGGCAGCCGGCCAGGAGCATGCGTTTTGCAACAAATCCGCACCGCGTCCTCGGATTTGGCGCGTTGTTGAGGTCCAGCCTGCAGGTGGCGACAGATCCAAGCGCCCCGTGCAGATTTGTCGCGTACTGCATGTCGAAGGGACCGGGGATCGTGGCCTTGCGGCGGTTGCCGACGCGCAGCGGGGCCTCGCGCACCGATCGCAGCTCGCCGCGCTGGAGATCGGGCGTGGGTCAGTCACGCACCGGCTGAAGACGGGGTCACTGCACAGGGTGTTGCCGAACGTCTTCGGGGTTGGCCGGGCAGCGCTCGAGCCTCTCGCTGCGGAGGTCGCGGCGCTGCTCTACGTGGGCGACGACTGCGTGCTCAGTCACGCGACGGCGGCGGCGCTGTGGGGTTTCGCCGCCCGCCCCGACGACCTCATCGAGGTGACGCTGATCGGCCGCAATGTCCGCCAGCGCCCAGGGCTCCGCGTCTACCGCGTCGCCGAGCTCGACGTGCGTGACGTGCGGATCCGGGACGGGATCCCGGTCACGTCGCCCGCGCGGACGCTGATCGACCTCGCGGCACGCGCCCGGGATGACGAGCTCCACGCTGCGATCTCGGAGGCACGCGTGCTGCGGCTGATAACCGACCCAGAGCTCGACCAGGCGCTCGATCGCTGCCTGACCCGGTCGGGCAGCGCACGGCTCAGAAACGCGCTCAAGCAGCAGACCGGGCGTTTGAAGACCCGGCGCGCGGCCGAGCGGCGGCTGCTCGGGCTGCTCTCGAAAGCCGGCCTCCCGACCCCCGAGACCAACGTCAGGATCGGCGGCTTCGAGGTCGACTTCGTATGGCGCGCTCAGGGGCTGATCGTCGAAACCGACGGGTACATGTACCACTCCCACCGGGCCGCGTTCGAGCGCGACCGAGCCCGGGACCAGCTGCTGGTCGCGGCCGGCTTCAGGGTCATACGAGTCACCTGGCGCCAGCTCGAGCGAGAGCCGCTGGCGGTCGTCGCGCGGATCGCGCAGGCGCTTGCGCTGACCGCGGGCACGCGATCGTGACGCGAGCAGTCGGCTCCGGCTGGCATGCTTGCGGGGCATGCCGTACCGGGATGCAGTGCTCTCGTTCGTGGTCGCGCTGGTGGTCGCAGCGGCGCTCACGCCGTTGGCGGCCCGAATAGCGCGCCGAACGGGTGCCGTCGACGTGCCTCGGGAGCGGGGCTCGGCATTCCGCGAGACGCCGCTGCTCGGCGGGCTGGCGATCCTCGCGGCGGTGCTCGTCGCATCGTTCCTGTTCCTGCCAAACGAGGTCAAGCTGGCGCCGATCGCCCACGGCAAGCCAGGACCGGGCGGCACCGTGCACATGTGGGGGGTGATCGGCGGCGCCTGCCTGATCACGCTGGTCGGCGCGATCGATGACATCCGGCCCCTGCGCCCCGCGGTCAAACTCGTGGGCCAGGTCCTCGCGGCGCTGATCGCGGTCGAGGCGGGGGCGGTCGTGACGAACGTCTCGGATCCCATTCGTGGGTCTCGCTGCAGTTCCCCAACGCGGGCGGCTTGCTGACCGTCATCTGGCTGGTGGGGATGATGAACGTCGTCAACTTCTCCGACGGCGTCGACGGGCTCGCGGCCGGCGTCTGCACGATCGACGGCATCGCGTTCGCGATCATCGCCTTTGACCTCAACGTCCATGGCGCCGCGATCCTCGCCGCGTTGACCGCCGGCGCCGCGCTCGGCTTCCTGTTTCACAACTACCACCCCGCCTCGGTGTTCATGGGCGACGCCGGCGCCAACCTGCTCGGCTATCTGCTCGGGGTGACGGCCGTCGTCGGCTCGCTGAAGACCGGCGCCGTCGTCGCCCTGGTCGTGCCACTCGCGATCCTCGCGATCCCGTTCCTCGACACCGGCTTCGTGATCGCCAAGCGGCTGAAGTACAGGCGCAAGCCGTGGTCGGCAGACGACAACCACTTCCACCACCGGATGGCGCGGATCGGCTTCTCACAGCGCAAGACCGTCGCCTACTTGTACATCTGGACCTCGCTGATGGCGGGGCTCGCAGTCGCACTGCGGCTGATCCCGCACCACGAGCGCCACAGCGCGTTCTGGCTCGGCTTTTGGTCGCGCTTGCCCTGGTCTGCCTCGCGGCTAGCTTCTATCTCGTCTACGTGCTCGAGATCTTCAAGTTCAGGGGCCTGCGCGCGACCGACCTGCGGCGCGCCGACCCCGCCACCAGCGAGCACGAGATCGACGAGCACGTGCGCCGCGACATCGAGACGGGCGAGTTCGAGCGGGTGAAGTGAGCTGCATCGGCAGGCCACACGTGTCGACGCCGCGGGCGGCTCGTCGTGGTCGTCGCGCTGTTCACGGTCGCCGTGCTGGCGGTCGGCGCGCTACGCGAGCGGCTTCTCGCACGTGGCCGCGTTCGTGCTCGCCGGAATCGCGCTCGCCGGCGGCGCGTGGATCGTGTCGTTCTCGACCGAGCAGCTCGGGCTGCGCTACGGGCCCGGCGGCGACCGGGCTGCTGCAGTCGACGCTCGGCAACCTGCCCGAGTTCTTCGTCGTCATGTTCGCGCTCAACGCCGGCGACCAGGTCGTCGCCGCAGACGGCGATCCTCGGCTCGATCCTCGTCAACGCGCTGCTGGTGCTCGGGCTAGTGATCGTCGCCGGCTCGCTGCGGGAGCCCGACGGGATCATGCGCTTCGGCCCGCGGCTGCCCAACGACACCGCGACGCTGCTGCTGGTCACCAGCTTCATCATCCTGCTCGTCGGGCTGGCCGACTGGCGCCCACGACCCGGCCAGCCACCACATCAAGACGATCTCGATCGTCAGCGCGG
Organism: uncultured Solirubrobacterales bacterium; assembly: GCA_963703825.1. Taxonomy (GTDB): domain Bacteria; phylum Actinomycetota; class Thermoleophilia; order Solirubrobacterales; family Solirubrobacteraceae; genus Palsa-465. The sequence goes on from CAVPFS010000011.1 coordinate 32,733, forward strand.
TAGCGATCCTGGGCGTGTACGGGTTCTGGGTGCGCCAGTACCTGTCCGTCAAGCCGAGCCGGGGCGACGAGGAGCGAGCCCCGCCTGACGACGGCGGTCGAGCCTGACGCTGCTGATCGTCGCCGGCCTCGGCGGCGGCGTTCGTCTCGGACTGGTTCGTCCACGCGCTCGAGCCGTCGATCCACACGCTCGGGATCTCGCAGGCCGTTCGCCGGGCTGGTGATCGTCGCCACGGCGGGCAACGCGGTCGAGCACGCGGTCGGGGTCGTGCTGGCGGCCAAGGGCAAAGCCGAGCTGGCGATCTCGGTCGTCAAGAACTCGATCGCGCAGGTGGCGGCGTTCCTGTGCCGCTGCTGGTGCTGGTCTCGCTGCTGACGGCCACGACGCTGACGTTCGCGTTCGCGCCCGGTGTACACCGGGGCGCTGCTCGGCACCGCCGTGATCGTCTGGCAGATCACCGGCGACGGGGAGGCGACGCCGTTCGAGGGGGCGGCGCTGATCGCCGCGTTCGTGATCCTGGCCACCGTGGCGGCGTTCGAGGCTGAGCGTGCGGAAGGTCCGCCCCGCGGACGCGACCAGGCGTTGCTATTCTGACGTTTACGTAAGAATCAGATTTCGTCAAGGAAGGAGGTGGTGGCGCTGTCAGTCGTCCAAGCTCCGCCGGCGAACCGCGAGACGGAGCCGCCGGATCGGCGTCGCGCCGAGCACGACTCGTACAAGTGGTGGGCACTGTCCTGCACGTCGCTGGGGATGCTGCTGGCGACGATCAACTCGGGCACGCTGATCATCGCGCTGCCCGATCTCGAGCGCAGCCTCCACACCAGCCTGCTCGAGCTCGTCTGGGTGATCCTCGTCTACATGATCGCCTCGACCGTGCTCGTGCTCAGCGCCGGCCGGCTGTCTGACCAGTTCGGGCGCAAGCGCGCCTACATCGGCGGCTTCATCGTGTTCGCCGCTGGCGTCGCTGGGGGCCGGTTTCGCCGCCAGCGGCACCGAGCTGATCCTGTGGCGGATCCTGCAGGGCGTCGGCGGCGCCTTCCTGTTCGCCAACGCGGCCGCGATCGTCACTGACGCTTTCCCCGCGAGCAACTCGGCGTGGCGATGGGCACCAACACGATGGTCGCGGCCGTCGGGCTCGTGATCGGGCCGGTGCTCGGCGGCGCGCTGGTCGCGATCACCTGGCACTGGGTGTTCTGGTTCAACGTCCCGTTCGGGCTTGCCGGCAGCCTGTGGGCGGCGCTCGTGCTGCGCGAGGTCGCCGGCCGCTCCGAGGACCGCTCGTTTGACGCCTCGGGACGATCACGCTTCCTGATCGGCCTGACCGGGCTCGTGTACGGGATCTCCAAGGGCGGGATCGGGGCTGGGGTTCGCCGCTGGTGATCGTCGGGCTGATCGCGGCCGCGATCCTGCTCCCCGCTGTTCGTCGCTCATCGAGCGCCACCACCCGTCGCCGATGCTCGACCTGACGATCTTCCGCAACCGCCTGTTCGCGACGGCCTCGGGTGCCGCGTTCTTCAACGGCCTCGCGCGCTTTGCGCTGATGTTCGTGTTCGTGTTCTACTTCCAGGGCGTGCAGGGCGACTCGCCGATCCTCGCCGGCGTCAAGCTGGCGCCGCTGGCGGTCGGGATGGTGATCTCCTCACCGCTGGCGGGGATGTGGGCCGACCGCCGAGGTTCGCGCACGCTGGCGGTGCTCGGGATGCTCGTCACAGCGCTCGGCCTGGCCTTGATGACGACGCTGGGGCGCGACACGGGCTACTCTGGCCGTGCATCTTCATGTTCATCGTCGGGATCGGCTCGGGCATGTTCAACTCGCCGAACACGGCCGCGATGATGGGCGCGGTCGCGCCGCACCGGCGCGGGATCGCCGCCGGCGCGCGGGTGCTGGTCCAGAACACAGGCGCGGTGATCTCGATCGCGTTCGTGCTCGCGGTGGTCACCTCGGCGGTCCCCAAGCACGTCCTGTTCGCGTCTTCTCGGGCCTCGCCAACCACATCTCGACCGCCGAGCTGTCACCGTTCATCGCCAACATGCACACGGCGCTCTGGTGCCTGGCGGCGGTGTCGATCGTCGGCGCGGTGTCTCGCCGCCGGCGCGCCCGAAGGAGATCCGCACGCCGCGCTGCCGAGGCCGAGCCCGGCGAGCCGGCTGCCGAGGCCGAGCCCCAAGCGAGCGCTCGTCATGAGCGCGACCGCGGAGCGCACGCTGCGGATCGGCGAGCTCGCCGAGCTGACCGGGACCACGCCGCGCACGATCCGCTACTACGAGGAGATCGGGCTGCTCGGCGGCGGGACCGACCGCACCCAGGGCAAGCACCGCTGCTACACGCGGGCCGACGTCGAGCGGGTCAGCGAGATCATCCGCCTGCGCGATCTGCTCGGGCTCTCGCTCGAGCAGCTGTCGCAGCTGCTCGATGCCGAGAGCGCCCGCGCGCACCTGCGCCGCGAGTACCAGCAGACCGAGGCGCCGGCCGAGCGCCAGCGGATCCTCGAGCAGTCGCTGAAGCACATCGCCACCCAGCTCGGGCTGGTACGCGGGCGGCTCGACGAGCTCGACAAAGCTCGCCGACCGAGCTCGAGGACAAGCAGAAGCTGGTCAAGCGCGGATCCGCGAAAACTCTCAATGAGCGCGGTGTCGACGCCGTCGAGCGCCGTCCCGGCCGAGCCGACCGCAGCCGGCGTCGGCCGGCGTCGACCGCCGCGCGATGGCGGTCCTGTCGGCGGGCCACCTGTTCACTGACATCGGCCAGGGGTCGATCCCGGCGCTGCTGCCGTTCCTGATCACGCGCGATCACCTCAACTACGCGAGCGCGTCGGCGCTGATCCTGGCGGCGACGATCTCCAGCTCGGTGATCCAACCGCTGTTCGGTCACCTGTCGGATCGGCGCTCGCTGTCGTGGCTGATGCCGCTCGGCCCCGCGCTCGGCGGCCTCGGAGTGGCGCTGGTCGGCGTATCGCCCAGCTATGCGTTCACATTCGCCGCAGTGCTGCTGAGCGGCGTCGGGGTCGCGGCCTTCCACCCTGAGGGCTCGCGCTTTGCCAACTACGTCTCCGGGTCGCGGCGCTCGAGCGGGATGAGCCTATTCAGCGTCGGCGGCAACATCGGTTTCGCGCTCGGGCCGGCGCTGGTGACGCCGCTCGTGCTGCTTTTCGGCCTGTCGGGCACGCTGCTCGTGATCATCCCGACGTCGCTGATGGCGGCCGTCCTCGTCCACGAGCTGCCGCACCTGAGGGCCTTCCGCGCCGATCTGAAGGGCGGCCGCGTACAGCGGACCGACGCTCCGGCGGCCTGGGGGCCGTTCGCGTTGCTCGGCGTCGTGATCGCGCTGCGCTCGTTCGTCTACTTCGGCTTTGTCACCTTCATCCCGCTGTACTTCCTGGACGTCCTGCACACCAGCCACGGCCTCGCCAGCGGGGCGCTGACCGCGATGCTCGTGGGCGGGGCGGTAGGGACGCTGATCGGCGGACCGCTGGCCGACCGCTTCGGCCGCCGCACGGTGCTGCGCGGCTCGATGATCGTGCTGCCGCCGCTGATCGTCGGCTTCCTGCTCTCGGGTCCGGCGCTCGCAATCGTGTTCGCAGTGCTCGCGGGGGCGGCGACGATCGCCACATTCGCGGTCACGATCGTGATGGGACAGGAGTACCTGCCGGGCCGGATCGGGGTCGCATCCGGGGTCACGATCGGGCTCTCGATCGGCCTCGGCGGAGTCGGGGCACCGCTGCTTGGCGTGCTCGCCGATGCCCACGGCCTGAGCTCCGTGTTCGAGGTGATGGCGATCTTCCCGCTGCTCGCGCTGGTGCTCGCGCAGTGGCTGCCGGCTCGATCGCCGGTCGCTGACACGCCAGTCTCGGCCGCGGGCCGCCCGCTCCAAAAAGCAGGAAAGCGCGAGCCGGCAACGTAACCAACGGTCGCCGCAGCGGTAGTTGGTGATTAGACGGCGGCCTGCGGCGCTGCACGAGTTCGATACCGGCCCCACGCCCGCAAAGCACCGCCGGCGCGCTTCACGTGACCTTGATCAAGCAGAAAACCTCTCGCTTCGGCCCTGCGCTGGCTGCGATCGCCGCGATGCTCGTGGGTCTGATCAACGTCGCCTCGACGTTGACCCCGAACATCCGCTGGCGCGGCCACCTGCTGCTGCAGTTCGAGCCGGTGGAGACGATCCGGCTCTCGCATGCGTTCGCGCTCCCGGCCGGGCTGGCGCTGCTGCTGGTCGCCCCATATCTGCTCAAGCGCCGGCGCCGCGCCTGGCAGGCGGCGATCGTGCTGATGGCGCTGCTCGGCCTGCTCGACCTGCTCAAAGGCCTCGACTTCGAGGAGGCTGCGATCAGCTGGGGCGTCGCGCTGGCGCTGCTGCCGGCCGGCGCGGGGTTCCGCGTCGAGCACGATCCGCTGACCCTGCGCTCGGCGTTCTGGCGCGTTCCGCTGCTCGGCGCCGTCGCGCTCGCGATCAGCGCCGTTACCGCCTGGGCTTCCGAGGGCCATCCGTCGTGGAGCAGGGTTGCGCGGGAGACCGGAGATCTGCTGTTGTGGCGCAGCGGCCCGATCCGCTTCCATCACCACGGCTCCCTCTTTCACCACCGCCTGATGTGGGTCCCGGTCGGCGTCCACATCGTCGAGCTCGGGACGCTGCTGGCGATGGCATACGTGGTCTTTCGGCCGCTCGCCGGGCCGTCGGTGCTCCCCGGGGCCGCGTCGCGCCGCCGTGCCGAGCAGCTCGTTCGCGCCCACGGCTCGGACACGCTGTCGTTCTTCAAGCTGCGGGCTGACAAGCACTACTTCTTCAGCCCCGATCGCCAGGCGTTCGTCGGCTACCGGATCGAGAACGGCGTCCTGCTGCTGTCCGGCGACCCCGTCGGCCCGCCGTCGGCGCTGCGCGAGCTGCTCGCCGACGTGCACGAATTCGCGGAAGCCCGCGGGCTCAAGCTTGGCGCGGTCGGCGCCAGCGAGGTGATGTGCCCGCTGTACGACAAACTCGGGCTGCGCACGCTGTACCTCGGCGACGAGGCGGTGATCGACCTGCAGCGCTTCTCGCTCGAGGGGCGCGCGATCCGCAAGGTCCGCCAATCGGTCAGCCGGCTCTCGAAGGCGGGCTTCGCGGCCGAGCTCCACGAGTTCGCGTCCCTGGATCAGACCACCTCTCGCGAGATCGAGCACGTGCTCGAGCTCGGACGCGAGGGCGCTCCCGAGCGCGGCTTCTCGATGACGATGGACAAGATCGACGGACCGCATGCCGACCAGACGCTCGTCGTCCTGGCCCGCGACGAGCGGGGCGCCGTCCGGGGCGTACTGCACTTCGTGCCCTGCTACGGGCGCGCGGCGATGTCACTGTCATTCATGCGCCGGGATCCGGCGACGCCCAACGGGCTGACCGAGTTCATGGTCGTCAAGGCGGTCGAGCTGCTGCGCGACCGCGGGGTCGACGAGCTGTCACTGAACTTCGCGGCCTTCGCACGCTGGATGCACAGCCCGTCCAAGCGGTGGGAGAAGGCGCTCGGCAAGCTCGTGACGCTCGGCAACCCGTTCTTCCAGATCGAGAGCCTGTACCGCTTCAACGCCAAATTCTTCCCCCGCTGGGAGCCGCGCTACCTCGTCTATGAGGGTGCGCTCGGGCTGCCGCGCGCGGGGATCGCGGCGATGTGGGCCGAGGGCCAGCTTTACAAGCCGAGTCTGCGCCGCCAGCCTTCGGACGCCGGTCGGGCGAGCGCGCTAACCTCCGGCTAACGTAGCCGGATTCGCCAGCCGTTGCCGCTGGCGGCGCACCGACTTTGCCGGTGCGAGTTCTGGCGACGTTTGCATCTCTGCGCCGATAGCCTCTGCCCGGCCACCGAGCCGTGCTGTTTCGCTTTCTTGACCAGCTTCAGTCGACAACCTGACGAACAGCCGTCCGCCGGCAAAAGCTTGGGGGTCGAGGTGTCGCTGAGCGCTTCAGCCCGATCTCGGCCGACGACGCCGCTGCTGCTGTACCTCGACGTGGTCGTGATCGTCGTCGCGGCGCCGATCATGCTGTTGATCGGCGTCTCGCCCGCCGGCTACCTGATCGGCGCCGGCGCCTGGATCGCGTTGCGCGCGCTCGGGGTCGCGGTCGAGCGCTTCGCGAGCGCAAGCGACGATCTCAACAGCTCGACCGCGATCCGGCTCGGTTACATGCTCGGGCGTCTGTTCGCGCTCGCGATCGCGGTGATCCTGGTACGCAAATCACACGGTCAGGACGCGGGTCTGGCGTGCCTGTTGGTGATCGTGGTCGGGTTCACCGCGCACTTGGTGCTCTCGTTCCTTACCCGCCCGAGGTCACGGTGAGCAAGACCCAAAGAACCCTGCTGATCGGCTTCGGCGCCTACATCGGCATTTTCCTCCTGCTGGTCGCAATCTTCGGCTTCAGCCAGCACAAGAACAACGAGTTCCAGATCCAGAACGAGTTCAAGCTCATCAACTGGGTGAGCCTAGGGGTGTTCAGCATCAATCGTGCGGTGCTCTACCTGTTCATCGCGACCCTGCTGACGATCTTCACAATGGTGTGGATCTCCCGGCGGATGCAGACGCGGCCGAACAAGGTCCAGACCGCCGTCGAGGTGCTGTTCTCGCTGATGCGGGACAACGTGACGCGGGGGAACATGTCCGACTCGATGGCGGCCAAGTGGTTCCCCTTCATCGGCACGCTGTTCCTGTTCATCTGGTTCTGCAATCTGATCGGCTACCTGCCGCTGCCGACAAACTCGGAGGAAAAGTTCAACTTGTTCGGCGCCCACATCCCGTCGTTCGCGCTCTATGCCGCGACCGCGAACATCTCGGTGCCGCTGGTGCTGGCACTCGTTGTGTTCATCGCCTTCATCTGGGTGGGAATCAAGCAGCAAGGCCCGGTCGGATACCTGAAGAGCCTGATTCCGGCGGGCGTCCACGGGGCGATGCTGATCTTGATTTTCCCGATCGAGGTGATCTCCACCCTGATGCGGCTGCTGTCGCTGACCATCCGGCTGTGGGCGAACATCTTCGCCGGGCACATCATTCTCCTGTTCTTGGCCGGCGGGCTCGCGGTGATCCTCGGGCTCCAGGCGCTTGGGTGGTTCGCGCTCCCGGCCGGGATCCTCATCTACCTGTTCGAGCTCGGCCTCGTGGCCACGCTGCAGGCATTCATCTTCGCGACCCTGGCCGCGATCTACATCGCTGGCGCAGCCACTCACCACTAACACGACAAGGAGCCCTCTGATGATGTTTCTCTTGCATCTCCCCATTGCCGCCTCCGGGATCACGGCGGGGTTCGGGATCGCGGTAGGCGGTGGTCTCGGCGCGGTCGGCGCGGGCGTCGGCATCGGCATCATCTTCGGCAAGGTGATCGAAGCGGTCACCCGCCAGCCCGAGATGCGCGACGAGATCACCAGCATCCAATGGCTGGGATTCGCGCTCACCGAAGCTGTTTTCTTCTACGGGCTCGTAGCCGGCCTGCTGTCCTACGTGCTCAAGTAGATGGCCGCGGTCTCTCACCTCCCGCTCGCCGCTTCGAGCGGCTCCTTCCTGATCACGCCAAACGTCGGGCTGATGATCTGGACCCTGCTGCTATTCGGGATCTCGATGTACATCCTGTGGAAGCTCGCCTTCCCGCGCATCTCCGAGGCGCTCGACCGCCGCCAGAAGGCGATCGAGGACTCGATCGACACGGCGGAGCGGATCCGCACCGAGGCCGATCAGGTGCTGGCCGAGTACCGCGAGCGGCTCAAGGAGGCGCGCGCTCAGGCCGACGAGATCGTCCAGCGCGCCCGCAAGACGGCCGAGATCCACGAGCGCGAGTCAGAGGAGCAGGTCAAGGAGCGGCGCGAGCGGATGATGGAGCAGACGCGGCGCGACATCGAGGCCGAGACCCAGCGCGCGATCCAGGAGATCCGGCGCGAGGTCGCCGACCTGACGGTGATGGCGACCGAGAAGGTGACGCGAAAGACGCTGACCGCCGAAGACCAGCGCCGGCTCGTCGAGGACGCGCTGTCCGAGCTCGACTTCAGCGCCCTCAGCTCCAGCGAAGGACATAACTAAGTGGAGGAGATCGCCCAGGTCTACGCGCGGTCGCTGTTCGAGGTCGCGATGGAGCGAGACGAGCTTGACGAGACTCGTGACGAGCTCGCCGCGCTCGCCGACGCGATGGACGCCAACCGCGATCTGGCGATGTTCTTCTTCTCGCCCTACTTTTCGGTCAACGAGAAGAAGGACGGGCTTGAGCGCGCTGTGCTGGGCGCGACCCCGGCATTTGACAACTTCCTGCAGGCGCTGATCGAGCGCCACCGGATGCCCGCGATCTTCCGGATCCGGACCGAGTTCGAGACCCTCTGGGAGAAGGAGCGCCGGCTGCTGCCGGTGCACGTGACGAGCGCCGTCGGCCTCGACGAGTCGTTCGTCGAGAACCTTGGGCAGCGGATCGGCGAGCAGATCGACCGCGATGTGCAGGTCTCGAGCGAGGTCGATCCCGAGATTCTCGGCGGGATCGTGCTGCGCGTCGGCAACGTGATTCTCGACGCCTCGATCAAGAGCCGACTCGAACAACTTCGAAAGCAAGTCGCGCAGGCGTAACGAGCCGCGCCTGTCAAGGGGAGCCAAAGCGATGGAAATCAAGCCGGACGAGATCACAGCAATCCTCAAGAGTCGGATCGAGGGTCTCGACACCTCAAATGCTGAGCTGACCGAGGTCGGGACGGTTCTGTCAGTCGCAGACGGCATCTGCCGGATCCACGGGCTCGAGAACTGCATGTCGTTCGAGATGCTCGATCTGCCCCAGGGCGTGACCGGGCTGGCCCTGAACCTCGAATCCGACAACGTCGGGGCGGTGCTGTTCGGCCCCTGGGAGCACATCTCGGAGGGCGACACGGTCAAGCGGACCGGTCGCCTGCTCGAGATCCCCGTAGGTGAGCAGCTCCTGGGGAGGATCGTCGACCCGCTCGGCAATCCACTCGACGGCAAAGGCGAGATCTCGACCACCGAGACCCGGCCGGCCGAGCACAAGGCCCCCGGCGTAGTGCAGCGCCAGCCGGTCAAGGAGCCGATGCTGACCGGGCTCAAGGCGATCGATTCGATGATTCCGATCGGCCGCGGGCAGCGCGAGCTGATCATCGGTGACCGCCAGACCGGGAAGACGTCGATCGCGATCGACGCGATCATCAACAACAAGGATCGCGACCTGATCTGCGTCTACGTCGCTATCGGGCAGCGCAAGGCGACCGTCGTCCAGCTCGCGAGCGTCCTCGAGGAGGCCGGTGCGCTCGAGAACACGATCATCGTCATGGCCGCCGCCGACGAGTCGGCGCCGATCAAGTTCCTGGCCCCCTACGCGGGCTGCGCGATGGCCGAGCATTTCCTCTACAACGGCAAGGCGGCCCTCGCGGTCTACGACGACCTCACCAAGCACGCCTACGCCTACCGGCAGATGTCACTGCTGCTCAGGCGCCCGCCCGGCCGCGAGGCATATCCGGGAGACGTTTTCTATCTCCATTCGAGGCTGCTCGAGCGCGCGGTCAAGCTCAACGACGACCTCGGGGGCGGCTCGCTGACCGCCCTGCCCGTGATCGAGACCCAGGCCGGCGACGTCTCGGCCTACATCCCGACCAACGTGATCTCGATCACCGACGGCCAGATCTTCCTCGAGCCCAAGCTGTTCTACTCGGGCGTGCGGCCGGCGATCAACGTCGGCATCTCGGTCTCGCGGGTCGGCGGCAATGCCCAGATCGGGCCGATGCGCAAGGTCGCCGGGACGCTGAAGCTCGAGCTCTCCCAGTACCGCGATCTCGAGGCCTTCTCCCAATTCGGCTCCGACCTGGACGCTGACACCAGGCGAGCGCTGGCTCGAGGCGAGCGGCTGGTGAGGACGCTCAACCAGTCCGAGCGCCACCCGATGCCGGTCGAGGAGCAGGTGGTCCAGATCTTCAGCGCGACCAACGGCTACGTCGACCGGATCCTGGTCGACAAGGTGCCCAAGTTCCTCTCCGAGCTGGCCGACTTCGTGCGCGGTAACGAGCCTGAGCTGCTGAAGAAGATCGCCGGCGGCGACTGGAGCGAGGAGACCCAGTCCGCGCTCGAGGACGTGGTCGCCCAGTACGCCGAGGATTTCGGCTACGACCTCGACGAGGAGGGCATGCCGCTCGACGACGAGAGCGCAGGCAAGGAAGAGAAGACGTAGAGGGGGGGGGGCGCAGGCGGCCTAGCTCAGTCTCATGCCCACCTCGCAGCGAGACGTTCGCAACCGCATCAGTTCGGTCAAGAACATCCAGAAGATCACCCGTGCGATGGAGATGGTCGCAGCAGCCCGACTGCGCCGGGCCGAGCAGCGGATCGAGGCGCTGCGCCCATACGCCGACGCGATCCGCCGGATGACGCGCCAGGCGGCAAAGGCCGCCGGCGACGTGCCGCGGCTGCCGATCCTGATCGAGCACGAGAACGTCTCCACGGTCGGGCTGCTGGTCGTCGCAGGCGACCGCGGGCTGGCAGGCGCGTTCAACTCAAACGCCGTCCGCGCCGGGGTCGACGCCGCCCGCGAGCACGGCGCCGAGGGTCACAAGGCCGCATTCTTCGCGTCAGGCCGGCGGCCTGCATCGTCGCTGGCGTTCCGGGGCTTTGAGCCCGTCCAGAGCTTCACTGGCTTCACGGACCGCCCGTCCTACGCCGACGCGCGCAGGATCGCCGAACGCCTGATTGCCGCCTATGTGGACGACGAGGTCGACCAGGTCGAGATCTTCTACAACGGCTACATCTCGCCGCTCTCGCAGGTCATGCGGCGCGAGACGCTGCTGCCGCTCCAGAAGGCGACCGTGCTCGACGAGTCGAGGAGAAGCCGAGCAGATGACGCACGGACGATCGCCAGCGAGGATCGCCAGCGGGACGATCGCCAGCGCAGCCAGCGGGCGCTGGTCGAGTACGAGCCCGACCCGGACGAGATCCTCAAGCGCCTGGTTCCTGACTACGTCGAGATCTCGATCTACCGCGCGCTCCTAGAGTCGAGTGCGTCCGAGCACGGCGCCCGGATGACCGCGATGCGCAACGCGTCCGAGAACGCGAGGCAGCTGATCGAGGATTACACCCTGGAGATGAACCGCGCCCGCCAGGCGGAGATCACCCAGGAGATCATGGAAGTCGTCGCCGGCGCCGAAGGCCTCGGCTAGGCGCTGAACAGGAGAAACGAATGTCTGCCACAAGCGAAGAGACCAAGCCAGCGGAGACCAAGCAGAACACCGGCACGATCGAGGAGATCCAGGGGGTTGTGATCGAGGCGGTGTTCCCGGACAAGCTGCCCGAGATCTACCACGCGATCACGGTCAAGCGCCCCGAGGCGGCGCGGGCCGAGGAGGACGAGGACATCGCCGCCTCGAAGGACGAGTTCCTCGTCTGCGAGGTCCAGCAGCACCTGGGCGACGACCGCGTCCGGGCCGTCGCGATGGACACGACTGACGGGCTCTCGCGCGGCAGCGAGGTGATCGACACCGGTGCTCCGATCACGGTCCCGGTCGGTCCGGCGACGCTCGGACGGATCTTCAACCTGCTCGGCGAGCCGATCGACCTCGGCGAACCGCTCCCCGAGGACACCGAGCGCTGGCCGATCCACCGCGAGGCGCCGAAGGTCGAGGCGCTGACGCCGACGACCGAGCTGTTCGAGACCGGGATCAAGGTGATCGACCTGCTGGCGCCATACGCACGTGGCGGCAAGGTGGGGCTGTTCGGAGGCGCCGGCGTCGGCAAGACCGTGATCATCCAGGAGCTGATCCACAACCTGGCGCAGGAACACGGCGGCCTGTCGGCTTTCTGCGGCGTTGGCGAGCGCTCCCGCGAGGGCAACGACCTGTGGCTCGAGATGAAGGAATCGGGCGTGCTGGACAAGACGATGCTCGTCTTCGGCCAGATGAACGAGCCCCCCGGCGCGCGTATGCGGGTGGCGCTCTCGGGCCTGACGATGGCGGAGTACTTCCGCGATCAGGAGGGTCAGGACGTGCTGCTGTTCATTGACAACATCTTCCGTTTCGTCCAGGCCGGCTCCGAGGTCTCGGCGCTGCTGGGCCGGATGCCCTCGCAGGTCGGCTACCAGCCGACGCTCGAGTCCGAGATGGGACAGCTGCAGGAGCGGATCACCTCGACGCGCAAGGGCTCGGTCACCTCGATCCAGGCGATCTATGTGCCTGCCGACGACCTCACGGACCCGGCGCCGGCGTCGGCGTTCGCGCACCTGAACGCGACCACGACGCTCTCGCGGTCGATCTCCGAGAAGGGGATCTACCCCGCGGTCGATCCGCTTGACTCGACCTCGACGATCCTCAAGCCCGAGATCCTCGGCGATGAGCACTTCGACGTTGCCAACAACGTCAAGCAGGTGCTCCAGCGCTACAAGGAGCTCCAGGACATCATCGCGATCCTCGGAATCGACGAGCTCTCCGACGAGGACAAGGTGACAGTCAACCGGGCCCGCAAGATGGAGCGGTTCCTCTCGCAGCCGTTCTTCGTGGCGACCCAGTTCACCGGCATCGACGGCAAGTACGTGCCGGTGGCGGAGTCGATCCGCGGCTTCAAGGAGATCCTCGAGGGCAAGCACGACGATCTCCCCGAGCGCGCGTTCTTCATGAAGGGCACGATCGACGAGGTGGTCGCCGACGCGCGCGGCGAGGCCGAGGACGAGGACGAGGACGCGGGCGAGGCCGAGTCCGACGGGGACGAGGACAAGTCCTCCGACGGGGACGAGGACGAGTCCGGGTCCGGCGACTCCGGCGACTCCGGCGACGCCGGACGCGAGTCGGGAGCTAGCGCGTGGCCCACACGAAGTTCCCGGTCGAAGTCCTGACGCCCGAGGGCGAGGTGTTCAACGACGAGGTGGAGATGGTCTCGACCAAGACCGCTGTCGGCTCGATCGGCGTGCTCGCCAACCATGCGCCGGTGCTGGCGATGCTCGACCCGACCGAGCTGCGGCTCTACAAGTCCGAGTCCGACGTCGTGCGGTTCGCGCAGGCCGAGGGCTACCTGCAGGTCGCCGAGGGCAGCGCGCTGCTGCTCGTCCAGGAGGCCCACGAGACCGGCTCGCTGGATGCGGGGGAGCTGCGCGAGCGTATACAGCAGGCCGAGCACGAGCTCGAGCAGGCCGGCGACGACTCCGAGCGCCAGCGGGTCGCGCAGCGCGACAAGCGCCGCTGGGAGGCGTTCCTGCAGATCGCAGAGGGCGGCTGAATGCGATCCGGGCGGCTTATCGAAACGTCATCTCCGGGGCCTAACGTTTCCGGGCTGATGGTTGACGAGCGCATCCTGGCCGAGCGGCTGATCCGCTACGACACCTCGCAGCCCGACGATCTCGTCGCGGCCGCAGGATTCGTCAAGGGTTGGCTCGAATCCCGCGACATCGAGGTGCGCGATCACGATCACCACGGGCGGCCGGTGCTGGTCGCCGAGGTCGGCGCCCGCGACGCGGACGCGCCGTGCGTGGTCCTGCACGGCCACCTCGACGTGGTCCCCGGATTGCCCGAGCAGTTCGAGCCGCGGGTCGAGGGCGACCGGCTGATCGGCCGCGGCGCCTACGACATGAAGGGCGGCCTGGCGGCGATGATGTGCGCGCTCAAGGACGTCGAGCGACCAGGACCAGGTCCGGGTGCGGCTGATCTGCGTGCCCGACGAGGAGTCAGAGGATCTCGACGAGCGCTCCACCGACGCGGTCGTCAGCCGCGGGCTCGGCGGCGACTTCGCGATCACCGGCGAGCCGACCAACATGCACATCGGCGTCCAGGCCAAGGGCGTGCTGGTGATGCGGATCGTGGTCCACGGCCGCGCCGCCCACAGCTCGACGCCGTGGCTGGGCGACAACGCGGTGCTCAAGGCGGTCGACGTGTTCCGCGCGATCGAGACGCTGCCGTTCTCCCGCGAGTCCTCGGAGATGTTCGACCGGCCGTCGATCAACCTCGGGCGGATCGAGGGCGGCGACGCGCTCAACAAGGTCCCGGACCGCTGCGAGATGGCGGTCGACGTCCGCTACCTGCCCGGCCAGGACCCGGGCGAGATCCTCGCCCAGGTGCGAGCGATCCCCGGGATCGACGTCAAGCGCACGTTCATCCATCCGCCGGTGACGGTGTCCGCGCACGACCCCTACGTGCGCGCGCTGCGCGACGCGGTGGCCCGCTCGATGCCCGAGCGCGAGACGCTGAGCGTCGGCCGTGACGGGGCCTCCGACGCGGCCTCGTTCATCGAGGCCGGGATCCCGGCGGTCGAGTTCGGGCCCGCCGGCGCGCGGTCACCACGGTCCCGACGAGTGGGTGTCGCTGTCCTCGCTGGCCCTCTACCGGCGCGCGCTGGGCGACTTCGTCCGCGCGCTGCCGGCCTGGCTCGAGCAGCGCGGCGGCAGCCAGCGGCGCTGACCGCGATCGAGGGGGGGCTGGCGTGAGGCTGATGCCCACGCACCCGGGGCGGTGCGCTGTGGCGCTTCTACGCTCGCCGCCGTGCTGGTCATCAGCGTCACCGCCGCGACCACCGCCGTGGCGGGCCTGCTGCAGTTCAAGCAGATCGCCAACGACTCTCAACCTGACCCCGGCGCTCAAGGACGCCCGCGTCAAGCTCCCCACCCGGGCGACCCGCAGACGATCCTCGTGATCGGCTCAGACCACCGCGCCGGCGAGCCGTTCACGGCACGCCAACACCGACACGATGATGCTGGTGCGGCTCAACGCGCAGTCGTCGACGATCAACGTGCTGTCGGTCCCGCGCGACCTCAAGGTCCAGATCCCGGGCCGGCACGGCCAAGCTCAACGCCGCCTACTCGATCGGCGGGCCCAACCTGCTGATCAAGACGCTCAAGCAGCAGGTGTTCCCCGGTCTGCAGGTCAACCACATCGTCGACGTCAATTTCGGCGGCTTCCAGGACCTGGTCAACGCGATCGGTTGCGTCTACACCGACGTCGACCACCGCTACTACAACAACACCGCGCTGACCGACTACTCGAGCATCAACATCCAGCCCGGCTACCAGAAGCTGTGCGGCGACCAGGCGCTGGCAGTTCGTCCGCTTCCGCCACACCGACTCCGACATCGTCCGCAACGCCCGCCAGCAGGACTTCATCCGCTGGGCCAAGGACCAGTACAGCGTCAGCAACCTGCTGGCCAACGAGGACACGCTGCTGAGGATCTTCGGCGCTCACGCGCAGACCGACCACAACCTGCACACCACCGATGGGCTGATCAACCTGTTCGACCTGGTCGCGCTACTCGGCCGGCCACACGATCAAGCAGATCGCGTTCCCGGCCGACGTTCATGCCGTGCGTCGACCGACCGTGCCTGTTACGTGACCGCCGACCAGCCCAGGCCGAGCAGGCGGCGTTCCGCGGCCTTCATGCGCCCGACGACCGCGGCCGCCGCCAGCCGAGCCGCCAGCAGCAGCAGCACGCACCGCGGCAGGCCACACCGCGCCTGCAAGTCCGACCGCCGGCCTGATCGCCGACGCCGGCGACGGCAAGCGCGCAGGCGGCGGCGCTGGGCGCGGTCGGGATGCCGGTGTACTACCCGCGGCTGATCCTGGCCGGCTCCCAGTACTGCGTCGAGCCTGACCGGCAACTGCGACGCGCTGCGAGATCGCCACCGAGTACAACGGCTCCTACCCCCGCGGCTACATGCTCCACGACCAGCAGCGGCGGCCGCACGCCGCCTACCGGATGACGCTGGTGATCAACGCGCCGCTCGGCGAGTACTACGGCGTCCAGGGCACGACCTGGCAGAATCCGCCGATGCTCGACAGCCCCACCGAGACCGCGACGTCGGCGGCAAGACGCTGGACCTGTACTCCAACGGCGCGCAAGCTCAGCCTCGTCGCCTGGCGCACCGCCGGCGGGCGTCTACTGGATCTCCAACACGCTGACCGACTCGAATCGGCAACCGGCAGATGATCGCGATCGCCGCGTCGCTGACCCGCGCGCGCTGACGCGTGGCCGCTCAGCTGGCCGCTCCGCTACCCTCCGGCGCTCGCATGAGCATCAGAACGCGAACCCATCGCGGTGATCGGCACCGGCTACGTCGGCCTGGTCACCGCCGCCGGCTTCGCCGAGCTCGGCACCGAGGTCTGGTGCGTCGACGTCGACGCCGACAAGATCGCCCGCCTGCAAGCACGGCGAGATGCCGATCTACGAGCCCGGGCTCGAGGAGTCGATCGCCCGCCACCGCGAGCGGCTGCACTTCTCCACCGAGCTGGCCCCGGCGCTCGAGCACGCGCGGCTGCTGTTCGTCGCGGTCGGCACCCCGCCGACCTACTCCGGTGACGCCGACCTGTCGCGGTCAACGCGGTCGTCGCCGAGATGCCGGCGTCCGACCGCCATGCGCTGGTGATGAAGTCGACCGTCCCGGTCGGCACCGGCGCTGCGATCAAGCGCGTGTTCGCCGAGCAGGGCAAGACCGGCTTCGCCTACGTCTCCTGTCCCGAGTTCCTCAAGGAGGGCTCGGCGCTGGAGGACTTCCGTGCATCCCGACCGGGTCGTGATCGGCGACGACGGCAACTGGGCCGGCGATGCGGTGGCCGATCTCTATGCGCCGCTCGACGCGCCGCTCGTGCGAACCGACGTCGCCAGCGCCGAGATGGTCAAGCTGGCGGCCAACGCGTTCCTGGCGACCAAGATCTCGTTCATCAACGAGATCGCCAACGTCTGCGAGGAGACCGGCGCCGACGTGCTCGAGGTGGCGCGCGGGATGGGCCTCGACCAGCGGATCGGCAAGCACTTCCTGCGGCCGGGCATTGGATTCGGCGGCTCGTGTTTTCCCAAGGATGTGTCGGCGCTCAAGCAGCTGGCCGGCAACTCCGGCTACCACTTCCAGCTGCTGACGGCGGTGATCGAGGTCAACGAGCTGCAGAAGCGCCGCGTGATCGGCAAGCTGCAGAAGCACCTCGGGTCGCTGGTCGGCAAGCGGATCACGCTGCTCGGCCTGGCGTTCAAGGCCGAGACTGACGACATGCGCGAGGCTTCGTCGCTGGTGCTGGCGGCCCGGCTGCAGGCCGACGGGGCGCAGGTCCGCGCATATGACCCGATCGCCGAGCGCGAGGCGCGCAAGCTGATGACCGGGGTCGAGTTCGCGCCCTCGGCGCTCGAGGCGCTCGAGGGCGCGGACGCCTGCGTGCTGGTGACCGAGTGGCCCGAGTTCGCCGAGCTCGAGTGGCGCGAGGTCGCCGAGCCGGATGGCCGGCACGCTGGTGATCGACGGCCGCAACTTCCTCGACCGCGATGCCGTCGGGGCGGCCGGGCTGATATACGAGGGGATCGGGCGCTGAGCGGTCGGCGACGTGCAGGCGCTGATCCTGGCCGGCGGCGAGGGGACCCGGCTGCGGCCGCTGACCTCGACGATCCCGAAGCCGGTCGTGCCGCTGGTCGACCGGCCGTTCATCTCCTACATGCTCGAGTGGCTGCGCGGCCACGGCGTCGAGGAGGCGATCCTCTCGTGCGGCTTCATGGCCGAAGGCGTGCGCAGCGTGCTCGGCGACGGCTCGGCGCTCGGGATTGCGCCTCCGGTACATCGAGGAGCCCCAGCCGCTGGGCACCGGCGGCGCGCTCAAGTTCGCCGAGGAGCTGCTCGAGGAGCGGTTTTTGATGCTCAACGGCGACATCCTCACCGACATCGATCTGACCGCCCAGCTGCGCCAGCACGAGCGGACGGCGCGCGGGTCACGCTTGGCTTGATCGCCGGTCGAGGATCCGTCCGCGTACGGGCTCGTGTGCCGTGATGCCGACGACTCGGTGACAGAGTTCCTCGAGAAGCCGAGCTCGGACGAGATCGACACCAACCTGATCAGCGCCGGCGCTTACGTGATCGAGCGCGAGGTGCTCGATTCGATGGCGCCCGCTGGTACGAAGGTCTCGATCGAGCGCGACGTGTTCCCGGAGCTGGTCGGCAAAGGGCTGTATGGCTATGAGGCCGACGGCTACTGGCTGGACATCGGAACGCCCGAGCGCTACCTGCAGGCGACCTACGACATCCTCGAAGGCGAGGTCGAGACCGAGGTCGGCCGCCGATCGCGCGCGCCGGCGGCGTGCTGCGCGAGACGGCGCGCCCGGGTCGCGGGCAGCGTCCACGCGCCGGCGCTGGTCGGGGCCTGGATGCGTCGTCGCGGCCGGCGCGACGATCGGCGGCCGCACCGTGCTCGGCGCCGGCGTCAGCATCGGCAGCGGGCGCACATCGAGAACTCGTTCGCTGCTCGAGGGCTGCAGCGTCGGCCGCGGACTCGCGGATCAGCGGAGCGATCCTCGGCCCCGGGGTCAAGATCGCCGAGCGCTGCCGGATCGACCACGGGGTGGTGTTGGGCGAGGGCGTGACGATCGGGCCTGGCAACACGCTGACGGCCGGGATGCGTATCTTCCCCGGCGTGGAGCTGCCGGAGGGAGCGGTCTCGTTTTGACGGCGACAGGCGAACTGAACCGAGCGGCGATCGAGCGAGTGGACCCGAGCCGGCAGTATGCGGACATCCTCGATCTCCCCGAGCACCTGCGCGATGCGCTGTGGCGGGTCGAGTCGGCCAACCTGGCGCCCCAGGACTCGCCGGGAGGACTGGTCGTCGCCGGCATGGGCGGCTCGGCGATCGGCGGGGCGCTGGCACGGGCCGCGCTCGGCGACCGCGCTTCGCGCCCGATTGCCCTGGCGCGCGACTACGCGCTGCCGCCATGGACCACCCCGGACGTGACCGTGCTGTGCTGCAGCTACTCCGGCGACACCGAGGAGACGCTCGCCGGCTACGAGGCGGCGGGCGCCGTCGGGGCCCGGCGGATCGTCTGCACGACGGGCGGCAAGCTGGCCGAAGCGGCCCGAGGCGATGGCGTGCCCGTGGTCCCGCTTCCCGGGGGTTACCAGCCACGCGCCTCCGTTGGCTACTCGCTCGTCGTTGCGCTCGAGGTCGCCGCGCTCGCCGGGGTGGCCGAGCCGCTGCACACCGAGATCGACGTCGCCGCTGCGCACGCCGAGCAGCTGGTGCAGAGCTGGGGCCCCGACGCGGGCGATGATTCGCTCGCCAAGCGCCTCGCCCGCGGACTGCACGAGACGACCCCACAGATCATCGGCGCCGGCCTGACCACCTCGATCGCCTACCGCTGGAAGACCCAGCTCAACGAGAACGCCAAGATCCCGGCCTTCGCCTCCGAGCTGCCCGAGTTCGACCACAACGAGATCGTCGGTTTCGAGGGCGCCGGGACGGACGCTTCAGCGCCGTGCTCCTCGACGACTCCGACCTGCATCCCCGTGTCCGCGCGCGGTTCAGCCTCACGCAGGAGCTGATCGAGGCGCACGCCGGCTTCACAGCGCGGGTCCAGACGATCGGGGAGACCCGGGTGGAGCGGCTTGTCTCCCTGGTGTTGCTCGGCGACCTCGTGTCCCTGTACGTCGCGATCCTGCGCGGGGCGGACCCTGGACGGGTCGACTCGCTGCAGCAGCTCAAGGCGGCGCTCGCGCAGGAGGTCAGCCCCGAGCTGGCCGAGACCTGAGCCGGCCGGCAGCCCCGAGCTGGCCGAGACCTGACACCCAAACCTTGACACGATCGTGGTAGGGTTTGGCCAGTGCAGGCGCTGACGATCAACGAGGCTGCCACGACGACCGGATGGTCGCCTCGGATGCTGCGCTACGTCGAGCAGGCCGGGCTCGTGGCGCCGTCTCGCTCGGCGTCGGGCTACCGGCTCTACGGAGCCGCAGAGCTGCAGCGCCTGCGGACGCTGAAGGAGCTGCTGTCGCAGTTCGAGATCGGGCTTTCGGACGTCGCGTTCGCCAGCCGGATCCGGAGCGATCCCGAGCTACGCGAAGCGGTCGCCCGCTGGCTGGCGTCCGAGGCCAGGCGGCCCGAGGACGTCGACGCCGAGGACTGGCTGCGCTTCGAGCAGGACAAGCACGAAAAGCTGCTCGCGGCCGTGGCGTGATCCGATCGCGAGCGCACGCCGCCCCGCCGCGCTGAGAAATTCCAGACTGGAGAGAACATGACCACGACCGTCCCTGAGACCGATTTCAAAGTCGCCGACCTGAGCCTGGCAGCCTTCGGGCGCAAGGAGATCCAGCTCGCCGAGCACGAGATGCCCGGCCTGATGTCGACCCGGCGCGAGTACGCTGACAGCCAGCCGCTGAAGGGCGCGCGGATCACCGGCTCGCTGCACATGACGATCCAGACCGCGGTCCTGATCGAGACGCTGGTCGCGCTCGGCGCCGACGTGCGGTGGGCGAGCTGCAACATCTTCTCCACCCAGGACCACGCCGCCGCGGCGGTCGTCGTCGGTCCCGATGGCACCGCTGAGGACCCCCAGGGTGTGCCGGTGTTCGCGTGGAAGGGCGAGACGCTCGAGGAGTACTGGTGGTGCACCGATCAGGCGCTGACCTGGCCGGGCAACGACGGGCCGAACATGATCCTCGACGACGGCGGCGACGCGACGCTGCTGGTCCACCAGGGCGTCGAGTACGAGGCCGCCGGCGAGGTCCCCGATCCGTCGAGCGCCGAGTCGCACGAGCTGTCAGTCGTGCTGGCGCTGCTCGGCCGCTCGCTGGCCGAGGACCCCCAGCGCTTCACGCGGCTGGCGGCCCAGGTGCAGGGTGTGACCGAGGAGACGACGACCGGTGTGCACCGGCTCTACCAGTTCGCCGAACAGGGCAAGCTGCTGTTCCCGGCGATCAACGTCAACGATTCGGTGACGAAGTCCAAGTTCGACAACAAGTACGGCTGCCGGCACTCGCTGATCGACGGGATCAACCGCGCGACTGACGTGTTGATCGGCGGCAAGGTCGCGGTCGTATGCGGCTACGGCGACGTGGGTAAGGGCTGCGCGGAGTCGCTTCGCGGCCAGGGCGCGCGCGTGATCGTGACCGAGATCGATCCGATCTGCGCGCTGCAGGCGGCGATGGACGGCTACCAGGTCGCGCGCATGGAAGACGTGCTTGGAAGTGCAGACATCTTCATCACCGCGACCGGCAACAAGGACGTGATCACGGCTGCGCAGATGGCGCAGATGAAGCACCAGGCAATCGTCGGCAACATCGGCCACTTCGACAACGAGATTGACATGGCCGGCCTGGAGCGGATCGACGGGATCGAGCGGATCAACATCAAGCCGCAGGTCGACGAGTGGGTGTTCCCCGGCGGGCGGACGATCATCGTCCTGTCGGAGGGCCGGCTGCTCAACCTCGGCAACGCGACCGGTCATCCGAGCTTCGTGATGAGCAACTCGTTCACCAACCAGGTGATCGCTCAGATCGAGCTGTTCGGGCACAACGACAGCTACGACAAGCGCGTCTACACGCTCGCCAAGCACCTCGACGAGAAGGTCGCGAGGCTGCACCTCGACGCGCTCGGCGTACGGCTGACCGAGCTCACGTCGTCGCAGGCCGAGTACCTCGGGGTCCCGGTCGGTGGCCCCTACAAGTCCGATCACTACCGCTACTAGTCGCGAGCCGAGATGGCGCGGGCGTCGGTTGCACCCCATGACGTAGCCGACCTCGCCCTAGCCGCCGACGGCGAGCAGCGGATCGCCTGGGCGGCGGGCCAGATGCCAGTGCTGGCGCGGATCGGCGAACGCTTCGCGCAGCAGCGGCCGCTGAACGGGATCCGGATCGCCGCCTGCCTGCACGTGACCGCCGAGACCGCCAGCCTCGTGCGGGCGTTGAAGGCCGGCGGCGCCCAGGTCGCGCTCTGCTCGGCAAACCCGCTCTCGACCCAGGACGACGTCGCGGCGGCATTGGTGCTCGGCTACGGCGTCGAGGTGCGCGCGATCCGCGGCGAGGACCTCGACACCTACGTCGAGCACGTCGTCGCGCTGCTCGATGGCAGGCCCCAGGTGACGATCGACGACGGGGCCGATCTGCTCGTGACCGCGCACACGCAGGGCGGGACGCTGGTCGACGGCCTGATCGGTGGCACCGAGGAGACGACCACCGGCCTCGTCCGCCTGCGCCGGCTCGAGCAGGAGGGCAAGCTGCGCTGCCCGGTGCTGGCGGTCAACGAAGCTCGGACCGAGCGGGCGCTCAACGACCGGCACGGGACCGGCCAGTCGGCGCTCGACGGGATCGTGCGGGCCTCGGGCGTGCTGCTGGCCGGCAATACCGTGGTCGTGCTCGGCTACGGCTGGGCCGGGCTGGGGGTCGCCGAGCGAGCCCGCGGCGCGGGCGCGGCGGTGATCGTCTGCGAGGTCGACCCGCTGCGCGCGCTCGAGGCGCGGATGGCCGGCTACGAGGTGATGCCGTCACTGGAGGCGGCCGAGCGCGGGGACGTGTTCGTGACCGTCACCGGCTCGCGCCGCGTGCTGCGCGGCGAGCACTTCGAGCGGATGAAGGACGGCGCGATACTGGCGAATGCGGGTCACTTCGACGTCGAGCTTGACCTCGATGAGCTGCGCCGCGCTGGCCGACCGGCGGGATCCGAGAGGTCAAGCGGCTCGTGCAGCGAGTACGTGCTCGCCGACGGCCGGCGGCTGAACCTGCTCGCCCACGGCCGGGTCGTCAACCTCGCCGCCGCCGAGGGCCATCCGGCCGCGGTGATGGACGTGTCGTTCGCGCTCCAGGCGCTGAGCGTCGAGGAACTGGTCGCGCGGCACGGCGAGCTCGAAGCCGGGGTGCACCCGGTCAGCGCCGCGATCGACCGTGAGGTTGGCCGGCTGAAGCTCGAGGCGCTGGGCGTCGCGATCGACGAGCCGACCCCCGAGCAGGAGCATTACAGGGAGTCCTGGGGCTGAGATAGCCTGCGGCCGCATGGAGGCTCTCGCGGCTGCGCGGCGGGATCGACCTCGGCGGCACCAAGATCGAGGCGATCGTCGTCGACGACGAGCAGCAGGTGCGGGGGCAGTCGCGCGAGCCAACCCCGACCGAGGGCGGCCCATCCGACGTCGCGTCGCAGATGGCGCAGGCGCTCAAGGGCGCGGCAAAGCAGGCTGGCGTCGAGTCCGCGGCGCTTGTCGGGCGTCGGCGTCGGGTCGCCGGGTGACGTTGACGAGCGAAGCGGTGTCGTCGCCCACGCGCGCAACCTGCCCAACTGGGACGGGTCATTCGAGCTTGCGAAGGCGCTCTCGGACGAAGCTCGGGACCACGGTGCTGATCGGCAACGACGTCCAGGTGGCGACCGAGGCCGAGTTCGCGTTCGGCGCCGGCAAGCCGTATGACTCGGTGCTCGGCGTCTTCTGGGGCACCGGCGTCGGCGGCGGGCTGATCCTCGACGGCAAGCCGTGGCTCGGCCGTGGCGGCGCCGGGGAGATCGGCCACATGGTCGTCAAGCTCGACGGCGCCCAGTGCCCCTGCGGGCGGCGCGGCTGCATGGAGGCCTACGCCGGGCGCGCGGCGATGGAGGCCCGCGCGCGGCGCGAGCATGAGAAGGGCACCAAGACCGATCTGTTCAAGTTGGCCAAGCAGCACGACCGCACGCGCTTGACGAGCGCGATCTGGGAACACGCGCTCGAGGACGGCGACGAGTTCGCCGACCGAACTGATCGATCGCGCGGTCGAAGCACTCGGCGCCGGCATCGCCTCGGCCGTCAACCTGCTCGACGTCGAGGCGGTGATCATCGGCGGTGGCCTCGGGGTCCGCTTCGGGCAGCCGATGGCCGAGCGAATCTCGACCGCGATGCACCCGCACCTGTTCAACGACGGTCGCCCGCCCGCCGTCCGGGTGGCGGGGCTCGGGGATCTCAGCGGCGGGATCGGCGCCGCAATGCTGGTCTCGCGCGCCGCACTAGGCTCAGGCGACTTCGAGGCGCTCGGCCCGCTGTGCCTCGCGTTCTGACTCGGTCAGCATCCGCACGAACAGCCACACGAGCGCGATCCCCATCACGATCGACTGCTCGAGCGCCATCGTCAAGCCGGCCAGCGACTGATCCTCGCTCGGCGAGAGCCCCCAGTAGTGGGGGTGGTGCTCGTAGAAGGGATAGAACGACGCGGGTGCGAACGCCAGCGCGATCCCGAGCAGGCCGACGAACAGCTTGGTCGAGGCCATGTAGGCGACCGGGCCGAGCCCTTCGAGCCGCATGCGGGCGCGGATCGGCGACAGGATGTGCCACCAGTACAAGCGCGCCGGCGGCCGAAGAAGCACATGTGCTCGAACGCGTGCACGGCGGTGTTGCTGCAGTGCGGCGTCGTACATCGTCGGGACGTGCCAGGCCCACATCACGCCGATGTAGGCGAAGGCGGCGAACGCCGGGTGCGCGAGATAGCCTGCGCGCCGTTCGATCGCGGTGAAACGGCGCGTGACCGGGCGCAGCAGCACCTTGTTGAGGCCCAGGATCAAGAGGATCGGGGCGATGTCGAGCAGCAGCACGTGCTGGACCATGTGCATCACGAGCAGCTGGTCGCCGAGGTCGTCGATCGGCGACACGAGCGCCGCGAGAATCACGAGCAGCCCGAGCGTGAACAGCGCCAGGCGGCCGAAGCCGGGCCGGTGCGGCGATCCGGTCGCGCGGCCGCGGCGCCAGGCGAGCAGGTAGATGATCGCGAGCGCCGCCACCCCGATCAGGACGCTCGGCTCAGGCGACCAGGCGATCCGCGGTGAAACGTACGGTGCCAACTTGGGCATTGTCGCGCTCGACAAAGTCCGGTGCCATCAATAACCTCGAGTTCACATAGATCAACGCTTCCACATCAGGAGGTCAGGTCGATGCGGATCGAGGTCAAGGGCCGAAACCTGCCCGTCTCAGACGACACGCGGGAGCACGTCGTGAAGCGGTTCCGCAAGGTCTCCAAGCAGGTCTCCGAACTCGCCGAGCTCGAGATCGAGCTGTTCGAGGAGCGCAATCCGGCGATCGCCGAATCCCAGGTCGCCGAAGCGACGTTGCACCTGAAGGGCGTCACCCTTCGGGCTCGCTCCAGCTCGCGCGAGATGCTCCATTCGATCAACGTGGTCAGCGACGAGCTGTCGGTGCAGGTCAAGCGCCACCGCGACAAGCGGCGCCGCCGGCGCGAATCGCGCGCGGCCGCCAAGCCGGAGCTGCCGGGGGACGTGTCACCCGCCGCGTGACACGCCTGACCCGCGTGCTCGCCGGGGGCACGCTCGACCCGATGATGTCGTGGGCCGACGCGCACGGGATCGGCGTGCGCGACCATCTGGGCCGATTGGGGCCAGCGGTCCCAGCCCCCGCGCTACCCTAGCCTCATGTCGTTTTTGGACCGCGCGCTTCGCATGGGCGAAGCCAAGAAGTTCAAGTCCTACGAGCAGCGAGTCACGCGGATCACCGCCTACGAGGAGGAGCTCGAGCACTACTCCGACGAGGAGCTGCGGGAGTCCGCCGACGAGCTGCGCGAGCGCGCTCGCAATGGCGAATCGCTGGACGATTTGCTCTACGAGTGCTTCGCGCTCGTGCGCGAGGCCGGCAAGCGCTCGATGGGCATGCGCCACTTCGACGTGCAGCTGATCGGCGGCATGGTCCTGCACGACGGGGCGATCGCCGAGATGAAGACCGGCGAGGGCAAGACGCTGACCGCGACGCTGGCGGTGGTGCTGAACTCGCTCGGCGGACGGGGCGTGCACCTCGTGACCGTCAACGACTACCTGGCCCGCCGTGACGCGAACTGGATGAAGCCGATCTACGACATGCTCGGGGTGAGCGTGGGCGTGCTGCAGAACATGCAGCCCTACGAGGAGAAGCGCGACGCCTATGCGGCCGACGTCACCTACGGGACCAACTCGGAGTTCGGGTTCGACTACCTGCGCGACAACATGGCCAAGTCACTGGAGGAGAAGGTCCAGCACGGCGGCCGGCCGAAGCCCGAGGAGGGGCAGTCGCCCTACCACACGTTCGCGATCGTCGATGAGGTCGACAACATCCTGATCGACGAGGCCCGCACGCCGCTGATCATCTCCGGCGCGCCCGAGCAGGCCGCCGACCTCTACGCGCAGTTCGCGCGGCTCGGCACCGCGGATGACGGTCGGCGAGACGCCGCTCGGGATGGACCCCCGCTCCAAGCGCGAGTTCGTGGCGGACTTCGACTTCGAGATCGACGAGAAGCACAAGACGGTTTCGATCACCGAGCAGGGCGTCGCGAAGGCCGAGCGGTTCCTCGGGATCGATCACCTCTACCGGGCCGACAGCGGCCATCTCGTCAACCACCTGCAGCAGTCGCTCAAGGCGCAGGCGCTGTATCACCGCGACCAGGACTACGCGGTGATCGACGGCGAGGTCAAGATCATCGACGAGTTCACCGGCCGGATCCTCGAGGGTCGCCGCTGGTCAGAGGGCCTGCACCAGGCCGTCGAGGCCAAGGAGGGCGTCCGGGTTCAGGAAGAGAACCAGACGATGGCCACGATCACGCTGCAGAACTACTTCCGCATGTACGACAAGCTCGCCGGCATGACCGGCACGGCGCTGACCGAGGCGACCGAGTTCATGAAGATCTACGAACTGCCGGTGGTCCAGATCCCGACCAACATGCCGATGATCCGCGACGATCGCAACGACCAGGTCTACAAAACCAAGGATGGCAAGTGGTCGGCGGTCGCGCGCGAGATCGAGGACCGCCACAAAACCGGGCAGCCGGTGCTCGTCGGAACGATCTCGGTCGAGGTCTCCGAGTTGCTGTCGTCGCAGCTGACCAAGAAGGGGATCAAGCACAGCGTCCTGAACGCCAAGCCCGAGTTCGCCGAGCACGAGGGCGAGACGATCGCTGAGGCGGGCGCGCCGGGGGCGGTCACGATCGCGACGAACATGGCCGGCCGCGGCGTCGATATCAAGCTCGGTGGCAATGCCGAGCACCTCGCGTCGCTCGAGGTCGCCAAGCTCGGCCTGCAGCCGGACATGCCCGACTACGACGAGCACTACGCAAAGATCCTGCCGGCGATCGAGGCGCGCGTCGAGGAGCAGCGCGAGCAGGTGCTCGAGGCCGGTGGCCTGTTCATTCTCGGCACCGAGCGCCACGAGTCGCGGCGGATCGACAACCAGCTGCGTGGCCGCTCGGGCCGCCAGGGCGACCCGGGCGAGTCGCGGTTCTTCCTCTCCGCCCAAGACGACCTTGTGCGCCTGTTCGCCGGCGAGCGGATCTACAAGATCCTCGACCGGCTCGGCGCCACCGACGAGGAGGGCAACGAGGAGCCGATCGAGGCCGGGATGCTCTCCAAGCAGATCGAGAAGGCGCAGAGCAAGGTCGAGGAGCAGCACTTCCTGATGCGCAAGCACACGCTCGAGTACGACGACGTACTCAACCAGCAGCGAGACGTGATCTACACCTATCGCGACGAGGTGCTTGAGGGTCGCGACATGTCGGACGCGGGCCGGGAGGAGATCGTCAACGTGATCGAACGGCTGGTCGACGAGTACACGGCCGGCGACTTCATCGAGGACTGGGACTTCGACGGGCTGATGCGCCGCGTCTCGGAGATCTTCACTCCGAGCGACGAACTGCAGTCGCTTGACCACACGCGGATCGACCGCGAGGACCTGACGTTGCGGCTGCAGGAGGAGGCGCTGGCGCAGTACGACCGCGCGAGCAGGAACTCGGCGAGGAGCTGATGCGGATGCTCGAGCGGTTGCTGCTGCTGGAGATCATCGATCAGCGCTGGCAGGAGCACCTGTATGACATGGACTACCTGCGCGAGGGCATCCACCTGCGCGGGTTTGCCCAGATCGAGCCGCTGGTCGCCTACAAGAACGAGGCCTTCGACCTCTTCCGCGACCTGATGAACAGCGTCTGGGCCGATTTCGCGCGGCTGATCTTCCACGTCGAGGTCACGCTCCAGGACCCCAACGGCGGCCTGCCGGGGCGCCCGCCGCGCCGACGCGCCGAGCCCGGCCAGCAGCTCAGCCACCGGCGGCGGCCGGGTCAGCTACTCGGGCGGCAGCGCGGCCGCGGCCCGGCGCGCTGGCGATGGCGCGGCGGCCGCGCGGCGCCGGGCAGCCGAGCGGCGACGGCTACGCCGAGGCACAGGAGGCGCCCGCCGCCGGTCGTCGAGCAGCGGCGGGTCGACGAGAGCCGAGCAGATCGGGCGCAACGACCCGTGCTGGTGCGGCTCGGGCAAGAAGTTCAAGAAGTGCCACGGCGCGTAACCGAAGCGCCGGCGCCTCTGTAACAAATCTGCGTCTTTCCGGCCGCCCGGGGCGTTCCGATGCGACCCTAGTTCGATCTCATGCCATATGGGGGACAGATCGAACGCGAGGCGGCGATCGCCGCCCTCGCAGTGACGCAGCAGGGGAACGTCTCGCGCGAACAGCTGCGGCAGTTCGGGCTCGGCGACAAGGCGATCTACCACCGGTGCCAAAGCCAGCGCCTGTTCCGCGAGCACCTCGGCGTCTACTCGGTCGGCCGCCGGGCAGCCACTCCGCTCGAACGCGCCAGCGCAGCCGTGCTCGCCTGTGGCCCCGATGCCGCCCTCAGCCATTCCTCAGCCCTCAGCCTGTGGGGCTTCGTCCGCGGCTGGAGCTTCCCGCTGCACGTGACGAGCCCCCGGCAGCTGCGCCGACCGAACATCATCACCCACAGAGCCCAGGGCCTCGCGCAAGCCGACATCCGCATCGAGCTCGGTATCCGCGTCACCAGCCCCGCCCGAGCGATGCTCGACTCAGCGCCCGATCTGCCTGGCAAGCGCCTGGCGCGCATCGCTGCCGACGCGCGCCGCACCGGCCACCTGCACCTCGACCAGGTCGCGGACGTGCTCACCCGCTTCCCGCACCACCACGGAAACCGGAAGCTGCACCACGCGCTCGAAGGGCTCGGCGCGCCGACCCGGTCGGAGTTCGAGGACGCGTTCCTGCGCTTCTGCGAGCGCTACGGACTCCCGACGCCCCTGGTCAACGTCCGCTTCGCCGGCCACGAGGTCGACGCCTACTTCGCCGCCGAGCGACTGATCGTCGAGCTCGACGGCTGGAACTATCACCGCGATCGCCACTCGTTCGAGGGCGACCGCGATCGCGACGCCGACGCGCTTGCCCACGGCGCCCCGACCGTTCGCATCACCTGGGAGCGGATGATCGGGGCTCCGGACCGCGAGGCGGACAGGCTGCGGACGATCCTCCGCGGGCGAGTAAAGGGACCCGGAAACGGTTGCTAGGGTAGACGCCGAGATGGCCACCGCCCCCACAGAGCCGCTTCCCCAGCGCCTCGCAGCGATCCGCGAGCAGCTCAAGCTGCTTGCGGACTATCTTTGACCCAGCTGGGCTCGCCGAGCGCACAGAAGCGCTCGAGCAGGAGATGGGGGAGGCGGGGTTCTGGGACGACCAGGAGCGCGCCGCGCGGATCAGCGCCGAGCACGCCCGCACGAGCCGCAAGCTGCGCGCGTTTCGGGAGCTCGAGCATGACGTCGACGATCTCGAGCCGCTCGCCGAGCTCGCCGAGGACGACCCCGAGATCGGGGCCGAGTTCGAGGAGCAGGTCCGCGCGGTCGAAGGAGCACCTCGCCGCGCTCGAGGAGGAACGCCTGTTCTCGGGCCGCTACGACGCCGGTGACGCGCTCGTGACCGTCAACGCCGGCGCCGGCGGAACCGACGCGCAGGACTGGGCCGAGATGGTGCTGCGGATGGAGATGCGGTGGGCCGAGAAGCGTGGCTTCGAGGTCGAGCTGCTCGAGGTGTCGCCCGGGGAGGAAGCGGGGATCAAATCAGCGACCTTCCGCGTCAAGGGCGAGAACGCCTACGGCCTGTACGGCTGGAGAAGGGCGTTCACCGGCTCGTGCGGCTGTCGCCGTTTGACTCCGCCAACCGCCGCCAGACGAGCTTCGCCGGCGTCGAGGTCTCGCCGGTCGTCGAGGAGGCCGGCGACCTGCAGATCGACGATGACGACCTCCAGATCGACACCTACCGGGCCAGCGGCGCGGGCGGCCAGCACGTCAACAAGACTGACTCGGCCGTGCGGATCACGCATCGGCCGACCGGGATCGTCGTTCAGTGCCAGAACGAGCGCTCGCAGTCCTCGAACAAGGCCGAGGCGATGGCGATGCTACGGTCGAAGCTGCTGGAGCTCGAAGAGCGCAAGCGGCGCGAGGAGATCGCGCGCGAGAAGGGGGACGCCCAGGACGTCAACTTCGGCTCGCAGATCCGCTCCTACGTCCTGCACCCCTACACGATGGTCAAGGACCACCGGACCGACTACGAGATGGGAGACGCGAATCGAGTGCTCGATGGCGACCTGGACGGCTTCGTCCGCGCGTACCTGCTGAAGGCGGCCAAATGAGCATTCGCGACGAGCAGCTCAAGGCGCCGCCCACGACCCGCGAGCTGCCGACGGCACCCTACCTGGACGCGATCGTCTCCTACGGCTTTCGCGGCTCGGTCCGCTTCCACGTCCCCGGCCACAAGGGCGGCCCGGGCGCCGACCCCGGCCTGCGCACGGCGATCGGCGAGCACGCGCGCGCTCGACATCTGCCAGGACATCGAGGGAATCGACCTCGGCCCCTCGCCGACCCCGTACGAGCGCGCCGAGCAACTCGCCGCGACCGCCTACGGAGCCGGCCAGACCTGGTTTCTGACCAACGGCGCCTCGCAGGGAAACCACGCTCTGTGCCTGGCGCTCGCCCGGCCCCTCGAACCGCGTGGTGGTGCAGCGCAACTCGCACGCCAGCGTCATCGACGGACTGGTGCTCAGCGGCGGCAACGCGAGCTTCGTCGCGCCCGAGTACGACGTGGAGCTCGGGATGGCTCACGGCGTCACGCCCGAGGCGCTCGCCGAGGCGATCGAGCGTTCGCCCGGCGTGCGCACCGCGTTCATCGTCTCGCCGACCTACTACGGGATGGCCGCCGACATCGGCGCATGTGTCGAGGTCGCGCACGCGGCCGGGGTCGCGCTGATCGTCGACTGCGCGTGGGGCTCGCACTTCGGCTTTCACCCGGCGCTGCCCGAATCGCCGCTGTCGCTCGGTGCCGACGCGGTCCTGGCCTCGACCCACAAGATCGTCGGCAGCCTGACCCAGTCGGCGATGCTCCACGTCGCCGCCGACGGCCTGATCGACCCCGACGAGGTCGCGCGCTGCGTGAGGCTGGTCCGATCGACGAGCCCGAGCTCGCTGCTGCTGGCGTCATTGGACGGCGCGCGCCGCCAGCTCGCGGTTCACGGCGAGGCGCTGCTTGACCGGACGCTCGCCGCGTCGACCAAGGCGCGCTCGAGCTCGAGCAGATTCCCGGCTGCGCCGTCGTCGGGAGGCGAGATGGTCGGCAGACCCGGGGTCGCGGGCTGGGATCCGCTGCGGATCGTGATCGACATCCGCGGCACCGGCTGCACCGGCTACGAGATCGCCGCCGAGCTGCGTGCCAGCTACGACATCCACGTGGAGCTCGCTTCGCACGCGACGCTCGTGCTGGTACTCGGGATGAGCCAGCCGGTCGAGCCGCTCGAGCGCTTCACGCACGACTTCGCCGAGACCGTGCGCCGGATCTCGCGGCCCGGCGACGGCGCTGCGATCGTGCGGCTGCCGGAGGCGCTGGGCCACCAGACCGTGGTCCCGCTGCGCGACGCGTTCCTCGGCGAGGCAGAGACGGTCGCCGTCGACGACGCGATCGGCCGGATCTCGGCCGAGTCGATCGCCGGCTATCCGCCCGGGGTCCCGGCGCTGCTGCCGGGCGAGCGCGTGACGGTCGAGGTGGTCGCCTACCTGCGCGAGCTGACCGTCGTCGGGGCCGGCTGCACGGTGCCGCCGACCCGACGTTCGAGACGATCAGGGTCCTGGCCGACGGCTCGTAGCAGCAGGCCCCAGGCGCCGGTGGTTGCCGCTGCCGGGCAGAAGCGCGCCAGGCGCCGGAGTGCTTTCGCCCCCGGCGCCTGACGGTCCTTGCGCGTTGGATCAGAACGTCCCGGGCGCTCCCCAGGGGCCGCCCATGGTCAGCGGCGTCGACTCGTTGCACTGGCCGCTGCGCGTGCCCTTGACCGCGTTGGGCTCCGCGATGCGCGGGAAGAAGCTCCCGTTGCTCCCGTTCGCCTCATGGCTGTCCCAGACGGCGGCGGACACAGGGACCGCGTTCGTGTTGCCGCTGCAGGAGAGGTTGCCATTGATCACGTTGCTTCCGATCTCCATCGCATCCGGGTCGGCCATCTTGTTGTTGTCGAGCGTGAAGCTCTTGCCGACGTGGACCCGGAGCACGCCGAGCCAGCAAGATCCGAGGTTCGAAATCGTCAGCGTGCCGCCGATCGAAAGGTCCTCGTAGTCGCTGTACTGCGGGCTCTTGAACAGGCCGAAGACGCCTGGGGTGCCAGCGCACGAGACGCCGCCGCCGCCGCCGGTCTGGGAGACCTTGCCGCCGATCTTGGTCGCATGCACGATCGTCCCAAGCGCGCCGGTCGAGACGAGGTTGCCGCCGATCGAGACCTTGTTGGCGAGCTTCGGGTGCATCTGGTTGTCGTCGATGCAGGCGAAATGAGCCGCCTCGCAGCCGAGGATCGCGGTTGCGCCCTTCTTGACGACGAAGTTGCCCGTGATCGTCAGGTTGCCGTGGCCCTTGTGAGTCTTGACGTTGTGGGCGAAGGCCGCGACGAAAACGCCGCCCTTCGAAACGGTCAGGTTGCCGTTGACCTTGGCGGCGCCGCGGCTGACCTCACACGCTGCCCTTGACGAGCACGTTCGAAGTGACCGTGCCCGAGAGCACGCCCGGCTTCTTGACCGAGCCCTTGCAGACCTTGGTCGGGGGCGACGACGCGAGGCTCGAGCCCGCGGTCACGAGCGCTGCGCCCGCGAGCGCTGCAATCGCTACGCCGACGTAGGCCGTGCGCCGGACGTGCGCGTGCAGCGCCGACGACGTTCTGCGTGAGATGCACTGAACTACCTCCTCTAGGAATGACTGAGACTGGCTGCGAACGAAGCCGGCCGCTAGCGCCCTGCGGCCACCCTACCGCCGGACGGTGCCCGCGTGCAACTTCTCATAAATCACCAATAGCTTCGTATCCTCGGCGCAGATGTCCACTCGAGAGCTCGATCAGACCGTCGCCCGCGCGCTCGCCGAGGACCTCGGCGACGGTGACGTGACGACCGCGGCAACGGTGCCTGAGGACGCGCGCGCCAGCGCCCTGATCACTCAGAAGGCGCCCGGGGTCGTGTTCGGGCTCGGCGCGGCCGAGCGGACCTTCCGGGCGCTCGATCCCGTGGTGGAGGCGGTGCGCCTGGTCGATGAGGGGGTGTGGCGCGAGCGGGGCGACGTTCTGCAGCTCGAGGGGCGTGCGAGCGCGCTGTTGAGCGCCGAGCGCACGGCGCTGAACTTCCTGCAGCGGCTGTCCGGCGTCGCGACGATGGCCGCACGCTGCGTGGCGGCGATCGACGGGACAGGCGCCCGGATCCTCGATACGCGCAAGACGACCCCCGGGCTGCGGACGCTGGAGAAGGCCGCCGTCGCTGCCGGCGGCGCCACGAACCACCGCGCCGGTCTATACGACGCCGTCCTGATCAAGGAGAACCACGCGACGATCGCCGGCGGCGTTGGCAGAGCCGTCGCGCTCGCGCACGAGCGGGCGCCCGGGCTTGCGATCGAGGTCGAGTGCCGGAACCTTGAGGAGGTCGACGAGGCGCTCGCCGCGGGGGCGCCGAGGATCCTGCTCGACAACATGACGACCGATGAGCTGCGTGCCGCCGTGCGGCACGTCGGCGGGCGCGCCGAGCTCGAGGCGAGCGGCGGCGTGACCCTCGAGACGCTGAGGGCAGTGGCATCGACCGGCGTAGACTTTGTCTCGGTCGGTGCGCTGACGCACAGCGCACCAGCGCTCGACCTGTCCCTGATCCTCACGCCGCTGACATGAACCTTCCGATGCTGGGCGCGACCGACGCGCCGCTGCTGCTCGAGAACATCCCCGCCCTCCAGGAGGAGGTACGGGCGCTTGCAGAGGCCCGTGGAGCGGTGATCCTCGCTCACAACTACCAGCTGCCCGAGATCCAGGACGTGGCCGACTACGTCGGCGATTCGCTCGGCCTGTCGCAGCAGGCCGCGAGCGCGTCGGCCGACACGATCGTCTTCTGCGGCGTGCACTTCATGGCCGAAACGGCCTCGGTCCTGTGCCCTGACAAGCGGGTGCTGATCCCCGATCTCGACGCCGGATGCTCGCTGGCCGACGCGATCACCGGCGCCCAGCTGCGCGACTGGAAGGCGGCCTACCCGGGCGCGATCGTCGTCATGTACGTCAACACGACCGCCGAGGTCAAGGCGGAGACTGACTACTGCTGCACGTCGGCCAACGCGGTCGCCGTCGTCGAGCACATCTACCGAGAGCACGGCGATCAGACCGAGATCCTGTTCGGGCCCGACATGTTCCTCGGTGCCTACGTCGAGCGGATGCTCGGGCGCCCAATGCACGTCTGGGACGGCGAGTGTCACGTGCACGCCGGCATCAAGCCTGACGACATCGCCAAGGTGCGCGCCGAGCATCCTGACGCGGATTTCCTGATCCACCCTGAATGCGGCTGCTCGACCAGCGTCATGGAGTACGTCGCAGCCGGCGACATCGACGCCGAAGGCGTGCGGATGCTGTCGACCGGGGGGATGCTTGCCTACGCCAACGCGCTCGGTTCCAGCGATGCCACCGGGACCGCGATCGTCGCGACCGAGACCGGGATGCTTCACCCCCTCCGCCAGGCCGCGCCCGGCGTTGACTTCGTCGCCGCCAACGAGGCGGCCCACTGCCGGTTCATGAAGATGATCACGCTGCCCAAGCTGCGCAACTCGCTCGCGCGCGGGGAGCACGAGGTCAAGGTGCCGCCCCAGATCGCCGAGCGGGCGCGGGTGCCGATCGAGCGGATGGTCTCGATCAGCTGAGGACCTGGTCCTCGTAGAGCAGCATCCCGCGCTGCACCACGGCGCGTACGGCAGGCATCGTCTCGCGCTTGCGCTCGAACTCGCGCGGCGTGTAGCAGTGGATATTGGCGGCGCTGCCCATCTCCAGCGCGTCCCACAGCGCCGATGCCTGATACACGCGCTCCAGCCACGGCATCCCGCTGAACGCCTCGGAGACCAGCACCAGCACGTACTCCGGGCCGCGCTCGCGCTGCGGCAGCGCCCCGCGCGCGTCGTCGACGCGCGCGCCGCCGAGCAGCGCCACCTGGATCGGCCAGCGATCGCTGACCCGACTGAGGTAACGCTGAAGCTCACTCAGGTTCAGCGGCGAGCTCAGCTCCACGCCCGGATTGTGGACGCTGGACAGGACGGCCGTCAATAACGGGCGATCGCGCCGATCATCCGGCTCTCGAGCGTGATCGCCGTCCAATTGGGCGGTCCGTCAATGAACATCCCGAACGCGAGCGTGTGCCCGCTGCGGCTCTGGCAGTAGCCGGCCAGGTTGGTGACGAAGTTCAGCGTCCCGGTCTTGGCGATGCAGTGGCGAACCGCGGCCGTCTTGAGTCCGACGTTCTGGACGGTCCCGTTGACGCCGACGGTCGGCAAGGACGCGGCGAGCTCATCGCCGACGGTCGTGTGCCACACCTCGCGCAGCAGATCCACGATCTCGAGCGGCGACGTCCGGTCGTCTCGCGACAGCCCCGAGCCGTCGAGGATCGTCGGGTGCAGGGCGTAGGAGGAGGCGATCGTCGAGCTGATCACGTGCGCGCCGGCCGACAGCGTGCCGCCGCTTCCGAACAGCACCCCGAGCTGCTTGGTGAACAGGTCGGCGAACAGGTCGTCCGACGGCACGTCCATCAGCCGCGTCATCACTGACATCGGCGGCGAGCTGAGCGATCGCGAGCAGCTGTGCCTCCGGCGGCGTCTTCGCAATCCGCTTGGCGGCCTTGGCGGCGATCCGTGAGCCGCGCATCGTCAGCGCGAACTCCCGGACGGCGAACTGCGCCGGACCGACGTGATTGAGCGCCGAGCCGTGGTCGTAGGTCAGCGCGCTCATCTGGCCGCCGTAGTCGGGCGTGTCCGGCGCGTAGTGGGTCATCAGCCCGCCCCGGCGCCTGTCAAACAGCGATTCGTCCGCGTACACGAGGCCCGTCACACGGCGGATCCCCTTGGCCTTGAGCTGGTTGACGAGCTGGTTCGGATTCGAGCCGTAGCCGTGCTCCCAGAAGCGGTCGAAGCTCTGGTCGCCGAACGTCGGGTCGCCGCCGCCGCGCAGATACAGGTTGCCGTGCCAGACGCCGCGCACGAGCTTGCCGGCGCCGAGCACGGCCGTGTGCAGGCGCGCCTGGGGACCGAGGATCCGCATCAGGGCGACGGTCGTGTAGATCTTCTCCACCGAGGCCGGCGGCCGGCCGACGCTCGCCCGGCTCGCGAACAGCTGCGTGTGCCCGTCGAGGTCGTAGACGAACGCGCCGGCCTGCGGCCCGGCGGCCCGCATCGCCTTGGCCATCGTCGCCTGCAGCTGCTCGGCGGCGAGCGTCCGTGGCGCCGGCGGCCCGGGCCCGAGTGGGGCGCTGGGTCTGGGGTGCGTGGCGGTCGCGCTGCCCGGGGCTGGCGCCGGCACCGGCGGCCCGGCGTTGACCTGGGCGTCGTTGCTGCTCGTGTGGCTGAAGGTCCCGAACCCGGCGAGCGTGATCGCCGCGATGCCGAGCACAAAGAGCAGGCTGACGGCGAGCCAGTGTCTCAGGCGCTCTCCAGCTCCTCCACTGTGTGCGGCCCGACGCACGCGATCGCGAGCTCGTCGGCGATCCCGGCGGCGATCGTCCGGACTTCGTCGAACGTGACCTCGTCGAGCAGCGCAATCGTCGTGTCGGGGTCAATGTCCTCGCTTCCGAACACGATCTTCTGCTGGGCCGCGTAGCGGGCAATTGCACCGCTGTTCTCAAACGCGATCGCTCGTGCCCCCGCGGCGAACGCCCGCGCGCGCTCGACCTCGCTCTCGGTCGGGCCGTCGACGCGCAGCTCGGTGACGATGTCCCTCATCCGGCGGTAGGCCTCGATGCACTTGGCCGACTCGAGCCCGGCAGACAATTGGAGCACGCCGACATCCGCATAAGCATGGGGGAAGGCGCTGACGGAATAGGCCAGGCCTCGCTGCTCACGGATCTCGTCGAACAGCCGTGAGCCCATCGAGCCGCCCAACAGCGTCGAGTAGATCGCCAGCGCGGCGCGCTCGCGCGGCTGCGTGACGTCGACGGACGGACGGTAGGAGAGACGCAGGTGCGATTGGTTGGAGTCGCGCTCCCGAACCAGGATTCGCGGCACGAGCGCCGGGGCATGGTCGTAGGAGCCGGGCGCCGGGCGCTCCTGGAAGCGGTCGAACAGCTCCTCGAGCTGCCCATCGTCGCCGATCCCCTCCAGGTTGCCGACCACGAACGCGGCGCCGGTCGACGGCGACCAGCGGCGCGAGCGGAAGGCGACGATCGCGTCACGGGTGAAGGTGTCGCGGATGTGCTCGGTCGGACCCAGCACCGGGCGCCCGAGCGGGTGGTCGCCGAACACGGCCTCGTCGATCAGATGCTCGGCCATCATCGACGGCTGATCGTCGGCGCGCGCGATCTCCTGCACGACGACGCCGCGCTCGCGGTCCATCTCCTCCTGGTCGATCCGCGGCCGACCGACGAAATCGGTCAGCAGGTCGGCTGCCTCAAGCGCCCGCTGCGAGCGCGCGGTGATGTGGAATGCGACCAGGTCGTGGCTCGTGTAGGCGTTGAGCACGGCGCCGATCCGCTCTGCCGCCTCGTTGACGTGACGGTAGGTCGGATACTTCTCGCCGCCCTTGAACACGAGGTGTTCGAGGAAGTGGGCCATCCCGTTCTCGTCGGCGTGCTCGGTCCGCGCCCCGGCATCGAACGCGACCAGGATCGTCAGCGCCCGCGTGCCCTCGACTGTGACCCGATGCAGCCGCATGCCGTTTGCGAGTGTGGATACGGAGATCGACGACATAGGGTTTGCATAACGGTAGCGAGCGGGTACCCGGTGGGGGTCACAGCAGGCGCGGGCCCGGGCCCGTTAAGCCGGTCTTTAGCAAATAGCCCTGCAAATCACGTTGCAAGCGGCCTGTTCGGGGACACGGCCGAATTGCGACCGCTACGCTGCGCGCACCCAATGGCTACTCCATCCAAAATCCTTCCGGGCAGCTCGCGCCGCGTCGCCGCTGACCGCGCCGCTCACCCGCGCCCGGCCGCCGAACAGGCCGCCGCCCGCCGGCGCGTGGTCGACTTCCGCGGCGTCTCAAAGCTCTACGCAGGCGATGTCGGCCTCGATCAGGCGACGTTCTCGATCGACCGCGAGGAGTTCGTGTTCCTCGTCGGCGCTACCGGATCGGGCAAGTCGACGCTGATGCGGCTGCTGATCAAGGAGCTGACCCGACCAGCGGCACGATCCGCGTCGCCGGCCACGACCTGAGCGAGATCACGCGCAAGCGGATCCCGTACTACCGACGCAACGTAGGGGTCGTATTCCAGGACTTCAAGCTGCTGCCGAACCGGACCGTCTACGACAACGTCGCCTACGCGCTGCAGGTGACCGGCGGCGGCCGCAAGGAGATCCGCGCCAAGGTGCCCGACATCCTGCGCTTGACCGGGCTTTCGACCAAGCTGCACAACTACCCGGACCAGCTCTCCGGCGGCGAGCAGCAGCGCGTCTCGATCGCGCGCGCGTTCGTCAACCATCCGCCGCTGCTGCTGGCCGACGAGCCGACCGGAAACCTCGATCCCGAGACGAGCATCGACATCATGCGCCTGCTCTACCGGATCAACCGCACCGGCACGACCGTTCTGGTCGCCACCCACGACGCGGCGATGGTCGACAAGATGCGCCGGCGGGTGCTGGAGCTGTCGCGCGGCCGGGTGGTCCGCGACGAGGCCGCCGGCCTCTACACGCGCGACGAGACCACGCGCGAGTTCGCGCACCGGCTGCGCGCCCCTTCGTCACCACCGCCCGGCCTGACGTAGATGCGGATCGGGTTCTTCATCCGCGAGGCGATCCGCGCCACGCGGCGCAGCGCCGCGCCGAGCTTCGCCGCGCTGGCGACGGTGCTGGTGACGATGCTCGTGCTCGGCGTCTTCATCCCGATCGTCCAGGCGACCAATGGCGCCGCCAACAGCGTCCGCAGCCGCGTGCTCGTCGACGTCTACATGAAGACCACCGCCACCGCCGCCGAAGAGGCGCGCGTGCGCAGCGAGCTGCTCGCGATCCAGCACGTCAAGAGCGTGCAGTTCGTCTCCAAGTAGCAGGCCTACGCGCAGCAGGCGAAGCTCGACCCGGCCGCCTATCAGCTGCTCGGCACCAACCCGTTGCCCGACACATTTCACGTGATCCCGGACAACCCTTCCAACGTGCTTGCGGTGCGCAACTCGCTGATGCCGTCCGGTCCGACCGGGCCGCGGATGATCGACGCGTCGATCGCGAGCGTCTCCAACAAGCAGAGCGACACCAAGAAGATCCTCGAGGTCACCAACCTGGTGACGATCACGGCCGCGGCGCTGACGATCCTGCTGATTATCGCTTCGGTGATCCTGATCGCCAACACGATCCGCCTATCGCTGTACTCGCGCCGGCGCGAGGTCGAGGTGATGAAGCTGGTCGGCGCGACTGACTGGTTCATCCGCTGGCCGTTCGTGATCGAGGGGGTGGTGGTCGGCGCCGCCGGTGCGCTGCTTGCGATCGGGGTGCTGGGGCTGGCGAAGGTGCTGCTGCTCGATCCGCTGGCCAGCGACTGGACACTGATCGCGGCGCCGAGGACGATCTCGTTCACGGTGCTGGTGGCGGTCCTGCTGATCGCCGGCGTGTTCGTCTCCGCGCTCGGCTCGGGGATCTCGCTGCGGCGCTTCCTGCGCGTTTAGCCTCGCCGTCAGTCCCGTTAGGCGGCGGTTGAGCCGGCCGCAGGCGCGACGGCCATGGCGCCCACTGCGGCTACCCTCATCGGAGCATGTTTGCGCAACGTTCTCGCGGCCCCGGGCGAGCAGTTCTCGCCGGGGTCGCTCTCATCGCGCTCGTGATCGGGCTGCTGATCGGCGGGCATTCGAGCTGGCTGCCGAGCCCGCTTCGCAGTGTGTTCGTCCAGTCAAGCAGCCAGGACCGGGTCGTGGACGACGTGCTCGGGCTGCTGCAGCGCGACTACTACCGCCCGGTGAACCGCAGCCAGCTGGTCAACAAGGGCCTGGCGGCGGCGGTCGCGAGCCTCAACGACCCCTACTCGCACTACTTCAATCCGACCGACTACCAGAGCTTCCAGAACACGAGCACCAACCCCCACCTCTCGGGGATCGGGGTCGACGTCCAGACCGAGCCGCACGGGCTCGTGATCGAAGACGTGTTTCAGGGCTCGCCCGCCGCCAAGGTCGGCTTGAGCACAGGTGACGTGATCACCCAAGTCGGTTCGACGTCACTTGCTAACCGCTCTGCGAGCTACTCTGCCGCGCTGATCAAGGGGCGGGCCGGGACGAAGGTGACGCTGACCGTACAGTCCGGCCATCACAGCCGGGTGGTGACGGTCGTCCGCGAGGACATCACGGTGCCGGTCGCGAGCAGCAAGATGCTCGACTACCACGGCCACAAGATCGGCTACGTGCAGCTGACCAGCTTTACCGTCGGGTCCGGCGCCCAGGTCCGCAGTCAGGTCGAGTCAGTGCTGCACCGGGGCGCCACGGCGTTGATTCTCGATCTGCGCGAGAACGGGGGCGGCCTGCTGGAGGAGGCGGTCAACACGGCCAGCATCTTCATCCCCGACGGGACGATCGTCTCGACCGCCGGCCGCGCCCAACCGCGCCAGGTCTACACCGCCCGCGGCGGCGCGATCTCGACCAAGATCCCGCTCGTGGTGCTCGTCGATCACGGGACGGCATCGGCGGCCGAGATCGTCACCGGCGCACTCCAGGACCGCGGGCGGGCCAAGGTCGTTGGCACCCGCACCTACGGCAAGGGCGTTTTTCAGGAGATCGACCCGCTGCCCAACGGCGGCGCACTCGACTTCACAGTCGGCGAGTACTTCACGCCCAACGGCCGCAACCTCGGCGGCGGCGGTGTGCGCCGCGGCGCCGGAATCGCGCCCAACGTCTACGCGTTCACGAGCCTGCGCTCGAAAGTCGACACCGCGCTCCAGACCGCCGAGCGGACCGTCGCCGCCGAGACCCAGTGAGCAGTAGAGCCGGCGATTCGCGCCCGTCGGCGCGGGTCGGGGTCCTGCGGCGCAAGGGCAAGTTCCTGGTCGTCGAGCCGCTGTTCGAGCCCGGCCCGCAGATCGTCGTCAGCCGCGACCGTAAGGCCGACGTCGGCGATCTGGTGCTCGTGGCGGCCGGAGCCTCGAACCGGCAAGGCTCTCGCCGGGCTGTGATCTCGCGCCGGCTGGGAAGGCCTGACGTGGCCCGGGACGTGATCACCGCGCTGATGCTCCATCGTGGTCTGCGGCTGGGTTTCGACCCGGCGGTCGACCACGACGCGCGTGAGGCTGCGCAGGCGCCGCTCGAGGTGGGTGGCCGGCGAGACCTGCGCGAGCTGCCGACGTTCACGATCGACCCGGCGAGCGCGCGGGACTTCGACGACGCGATCTGCGCGCAACCGCTGGACGACGGCTCCTGGAGGGTGTGGGTCCACATCGCCGATGTGGCGGCCTACGTCACTCCGCGCTCCTCGATCGACCGCGAGGCCTATCGCCGCGGGACCAGCGTCTACGTGCCCGGTGCCGTCGAGCCGATGCTGCCGGGCCGGCTCTCGAACGACGTTTGCTCGCTGGTCGAGGGCGCCGACCGGCTGGTGGTGACGGTCGAGATGGTGGTCGCCGAGGGGCAGCGGGTCCGGTCGAGCTCGATGTACCGGTCGGTGATCCGATCCGTGCAGCGGCTCGACTACGAGCGGGTGGATCGGATCTTCGCCGGCGCCGAGCGCGCGAACGAGCCCTGGGCGCGCCGCTACAGGCGGCCCGGGCCGCCGCCCAGGTGCTCGGCCAGCGCGATGACCGCCACCGGGCGGTGGTGCTTGACTCGGCCGAGCCGGAGTTCAGCTTCGACCGCTCAGGGAACGTCCCGGTTCGACGCTGGTCGCCCAGACCGAGTCACACCGCCTGATCGAGCAGCTGATGATCGCCGCCAATGAGCAGGTCGCGGGCTTTCTCGAGCAGCGCCAGATCCCGACCCTGTACCGCGTCCATGAGCGGCCCGACGCGACCTCGGTCGGCCGCCTGGTCGAGCAGTTGGCGTCACTCGGCGTCCCGACCCCGCCAGTCCCCGAGGGCCACCTGACCCCCCAGCAGGCCGCCGACCTCGTGGGGGAGGTATCGGCGATGGTCGCCGACTGGGTCGCTCGCACCGGTCGCGGGGCCCGGGCGCTGAACAGCCTCGTGCTGCGCTCGCTCAAGCAGGCCTACTACGACAACCGCAACCTCGGCCACGCCGGCCTCGCTTCGCCGCGCTACTGCCACTTCACGTCGCCGATCCGCCGCTACCCGGACCTGATCTGCCACCGGGGACTGCTGTCGGCGGTCGCCGGCGAGCCCGCGCCGGACGCCTCGTGGGTGGCTTCAGCCGGTCCGTGGACCTCGGCGCGCGAGCGCGAGGCGATGACGATCGAGCGCGACGCGGACGACGTCGCGAGCTGCTTCCTGCTCGAGCGCGAGCTGTTCGAATCCGGCTCCCGCGGCGCGGTGTTCGAGGGCGAGGTGATCGGGCTGATCGGCGCGGGCGCGTTCGTGGCGTTCGGCGAGGGGCTCTCGTACGAGGGGATGCTGCCGGTGCGCCGGCTGCGCGGTGACTGGTGGGAGCTCAACGAGCAGGCGACGGTGCTGGTGGGAACGCGCAACGGCGGCGCGATCAGGCTCGGGGATCCGATCGCGGTGCGCGTCGGGCAGATCGACGCCCCGCGGGGTAGGGTGGATCTGCTGCCCGCGGGTGCGGGCGACGAGGAGTGAGTCTCTGCTGATGGCCAAAGGACGCAAACGCAAAGCTGCGGCCGGCGACGTGGCGAGCAACCGCCAGGCGTCGTACCGCTACAACCTGCTCGAGCGCTTCGAGTGCGGCATCGTGCTGACCGGCACCGAGGTCAAGTCGCTGCGCGAGGGCAAGGCCCAGCTCAAGGACTCCTACGCCCAGGTACGCGACGGCGAGATCTGGCTGATCGGCGTCTACATCCCGCCCTATGGACCGGCCGCCCACGACAACCACGACCCCGAGCGCCCGCGCAAGCTGCTGCTACACCGCTCAGAGATCGAGCGGCTGGTCGCGCGCACCCAGGAGCGGGGGCTGACGCTGGTGCCGACGCGGATGTACTTCGCCGGCCCGCGGTCGCGCGCCAAGGTCGAGATCGCGCTCGCCAAGGGCAAGGACCTCTACGACAAGCGCGACTCGATCCGCAAGCGCGACGTGGCCCGTGACGTGCAGCGCGAGCTGCGCGAGGTCGGACGCTGACGCGCCCGTCGCGGCTGGGTTGCAGTGCGTGAAACCCGAGAACCCGGGTAGCACCAACCTATGACAATCGGTACATCCATCGTTCTGATCGCTGTCGGCGCCATCCTTAAATGGGCGGTGACCGCGCAAGTGAACGGAATCAACCTGCAGACCGCAGGAACGGTGCTGCTCGTGCTCGGAATCGTCGGCCTCGTGCTGTCCGTGATCTACACGTTCTACTGGTCACGGGCGCGTACGACGACAACGACCGTGCCGGCCGAGCGCGACCCGCGCTACGACCCGCGTTACTAGTTCGCAGTCGGTGTCGGAGGGCGCGGCGCGTCTGAGGGCGCGGCGGCTAGCCGAGCGTGCGCGTGAGGTGCGTCGCGTCCATCCCGATCACCAGCAGTCCGACCAGCGACAGGTAGACCACCGCGGTCAGCCAGCGTGCGCGCGGGCTGACGCGGTAGTACGCGAGCTGCTCCAGCCCGCCGCTGCGGCGCAGCTTCCAGCGCCTGTAGGTCTCAAAGCCGGCGAACACGACGATGATCAGGATGATCGGGTTCGGGAACACGATCGCAAGCACCACCATGC
This sequence comes from uncultured Solirubrobacterales bacterium, assembly GCA_963703825.1. Classification (GTDB taxonomy): domain Bacteria; phylum Actinomycetota; class Thermoleophilia; order Solirubrobacterales; family Solirubrobacteraceae; genus Palsa-465. The sequence continues at coordinate 76,400 of CAVPFS010000011.1, forward strand.
CGATGAACCCGATGCCCCACATCCAGGGCGCCATCGCGGCCATCGCGCGGCCACCGTCGAGCGGCACCACCGGCATCAGGTTGAAGAGGTTGAGGAAGAAGCCGGTGAACGCGAGCGCCTGCCAGAAGTCGTGGCCGGTCAGGTGCCAGATCAGCAGGCAGACGGCTGACCCCAGCGTGCCCAGCACCGGACCCGCCAAGCCGACGCGCGCCTCGGCGGCGGCGTTGTCGCCGAGCGAGCGGGCACTGATCACCGCGCCCAGGAACGGGATGAACATCGGCGCGCTGGCCTTGATGCCCTCGCGGCGCAGCGCGATCACGTGGCCCATCTCGTGGACGAGCAGCAGGATCACGAACCCGGCTGCGAACGAGAACCCCCAGATCGTCGCGTAGGCCGCGACCGAGACGGCCATCGTGCCGGCCGTGACGAACAGCTTGAACTTCGGTGCCAGCAGGAGGATCGTCTTGATCTTCGCCAGGAAGGCGAGAATCGCGGCGCCGATCGGCGCCAGCTTGCGCTTGACGAAGCCCTGCTTGCGTGGCTGCTCGCGAATCGGGGGCTGCCAGCGCAGATGATCAGCGGGCTCGTGCTCGTAGCTGATCGGCTCGTAGGACGGCCCGGGCTCGGGGAGCATCGGGGTGCGCTGATCCATCTCTGCCACAGATTCTCGCAGGCTTCGAGCTCTACTTATCAGAGTCTTATGCGGCCGCTGGCCGTAGGTTCGCGGCTCTATACTCGAATCACATAAGTAACCCCCGGGGACGACAGGCTTCGACGTGGTCGATTCGTGGGGGTGGTTGCGAGTCGAGGTCCCGGGCGGCCTCGTAAAACACCCGGGAAAACAATAAGTGCGGACTCTCACGAGTTCGCGCTCGCCGCTTAGTAACTAAGCCGTGAGCGCTCCTGGCCTCTTGCCCGCCTGCGGCGGAGCAGCCGGGATCAACTAGCAGGCTTGCTCGGATAGGCCCGCTCCGGCCGAACCCGAGGACCACCAAACGGAGCTGGTCTCCCGCAACCCCGCCGGCGTGGCGAGCGGGAGATGAGATCAGAGCGCCGGATACGCTCGTAGACACCACCTTTTGCGCGACTGCGGACGCGGGTTCAATTCCCGCCGTCTCCACTTTCATCGAGAGCCCTAGGCCGGCGTCCCCTCCTCGACCCAGCGTCGGAAAAGGTCGACTTGGTCTTGGGGCCACGCACCGTCGCATGGCATCGTGCCGTCCTCGAGCTCGGCGAGGATCCGGGAGGCGGCCTCCCTCACGTCGTCATGAGACCAGAGGTCGAAGTGGGCCTCCATCGAGTTGCGGTCCTTCTCCCGGAACAGCGGCTTGACGTCAGTAGCGAAGCTGACCGTCTCGCCTTCGCTGGTCATCGACACGGTTGGCCTCCCATTCCGCGGGTTCTTGGAAGTGCGAGTGTCTCACCCCGATGCGTCTGCGGGGGAAATGCCGGCGCGCTCAGTGGGCGTCGAGCGCCTCTTGGCTCTTCCACTCGCTGAACAGCACGAACGGCCGGCAGTCCGAGGTGCCTCGGTCAGCCGCCGGCTAGTTTCTCGAGCTCGGCGAACGCCTCGGCATCGAGCAGCGCCCTGCAGGCCACTTCGCAGGCGCGACACGCCTTGGCGCAGATTTCGCAATGACGGTGGTGCTCGGCGTGCCGGGCGCACTCCTCGGCGCAGATCGTGCACTCGCGCACGCAGGCCTGCAACAGACGATGAACGACGACGTGGTCTGACTGGGCCGGCCGGGAGAGGACCCTCGCCACAAGGCCGCACACATCAGCGCAATCGGTGCAGAGCGCGATGCACGCGCGCATGCCCGCCACGTCGTCCTCCACGAGATCCGCGTCCGCGCACGACGTGCACGACTGGGCACAGTTCAAGCAAGTGTCGATCGCCGACGCGACCGCAGCCACTCCGAGCGGAACACCCGTCGGCGAGGCCTCCAACATGTCGCGTGTGTTCGTCGCCACGGGCTCCAGTAAAGCGCAGGCTCGGCGCGGCACCAACACCGTAAGGCCGGGTCGATCCAGCGGAAACCCGGAGGCTCAGTCCAGGAGCACGGCGTGGAACTCAATTCGATAGACGAGCGTGTGTTCGTCGATCGGCCCGGCGTGTGCGGCACGCTGGCGCAACGTCTCAAGGTCGGACTCGCCGGCTCGTCGGACGTCCTCCGCGGTGACCGCCGCGAACGGGACAAGCTCGACGGCATCGATCTCGATCTCACCGGGGCCGTGCGATCGCCGCGCGGCTGGCGCGGTTCATCGGAGTCGCACCGGGAGAGCGCCAGCGTCGGTAATTGGCCATGCGGCTAGTGATCGGACGGTACGGAAGCGTCGCCGACGTGGTCTGGGAAAACCAGTTCGGGGGCGGCCGCTTTCACCGATGACGGGGTGTTGGGAGAGGTGTATGGTTGCCCCACGAAGTCGTCCGATTGCGGCGAAGGACTGACGAGGGGCGAGGGCTGATGGGCAAGCAGAGCCGTTCACATCTGACGCCGCGCGCTGCTCGCGGCAAGGGGGTCGGGGCTTGCCGCGGTGTACCTCGCGTCCGCGTGCTGTGCGGCTTGGCGCCGCTTGCCTGTGGCGTGCTGTTGATGGTGGCTCTGACGCCGCCGGAGGCGTTGGCATCAACGAACTCGGCTATCGGCGTCGAGGCGCCGCTGCCCGCAGACGCCGGCACAAACCCGAACGTCGTCGTTTACTCGGTGTCGTGCGCCTCGGCGGGGAACTGCACCGCCGTCGGCGGCTACGACTTCACGTCGAGCAACGAACGGGGGCTGCTGTTGAGCGAGATGTCGGGCACGTGGGCGACCGGCGTCGAGGCATCGCTGCCCGCAAACGCCCGCACAAACCCGTTTCTCCAACTCGGCTCGGTGTCGTGCGCCTCGGCGGGGAACTGCACCGCCGTCGGCAGCTACTTCGACAGCTCGGGCCGCGAACAGGGTGTGGTGTTCACCGAGACGTCGGGCACGTGGGCGACCGGCGTCGAGCCGTCGCTGCCCGCAAACGCCGGCACGAACCCTTCCGGCTCGGTCTACTCGGTGTCGTGCGCCTCGGCGGGGAACTGCACGGCCATCGGCGGATACACCGACAGCTCGGGCCACTCTCAGGGGCTGCTTTTGACCGAGACGTCGGGCACGTGGGCGACCGGCGTCGAGGCATCGCTGCCCGCAAACGCCAATACGAACCCGGACGTCTCGCTCGACTCGGTGTCGTGCGCCTCGGCGGGGAACTGCACCGCCGTCGGCAACTACAACGACAGCTACGACAACTCCACCGTCCAGGACCAGGGGCTGTTGTTGACCGAGACGTCGGGTACGTGGGCGACGGGCGTCGACGCGTCGTTGCCCGCAGGCGCCGGCACCGCTCTGTACGTGAACGTCCAACGTGTGTCGTGCGCCTCGGCCGGGAACTGCACCGCCGTCGGTGGATACGAGGACAGCTCGTTCAACCGGCACGGTCTGCTGTGGACCGAGACCTCGGGCACGTGGGCGCCCGGCGTCGAGGCGCCCCTGCCCGCAAACGCCAACAACACCGGCGCCGGACTCGCAAACATATCGTGCGCCTCGGCCGGGAACTGCACCGCCGTCGGCAGCTATCAGGACAGCTCAGGCGACGGACAGGGGCTGCTGTTGAGCGAGATGTCGGGCACGTGGGCGACCGGCGTCGAGGCGTCGCTGCCCGCAAACGCCGGCACAAACCCGGACGCCTACCTCGGGTCAGTTACGTGCGCCTCGGCGGGGAACTGCACCGCCGTCGGCAGCTACACCGACAGCTCGGGCCACCAACAGGGGCTGGTGTTGACCGAGACGTCGGGCACATGGGGGCTCGGCGTCGAGGCCTCGCTGCCCGCAAACGCCGGCACGAACCCGGACGCAACTCTCGACTCGGTGTCGTGCGTCTCGGCGGGGAACTGCACCGCCGTCGGTGAATACGAGGACAGCTCAGGCCACGAACAGGGGCTGCTCCTTGGAGGCTCGACCGCGTCGGTGAGCGCGCTCAAGCTGATCGGGCGCCCGACCTCCAAGAACGCGCGCGTCATCGACAAGCTGATCTGCATGCGCTCGGCGCCCGGACCTTGCCACGCGACCGAGACGCTGACGACGACCGAGACGACCCGGGGCGGCCGGCCTGTCGCGCTCAGCGCGAGCAGCAGGCGCAAGCGCCGGACGGTCAGCGTCGCCACGAAGAAGGTGACGATTCAGCCCGGCAAGAAGGTGACCGTCACGGTCAAGCTCAACGCCACCGGCCGCAAGTTGCTGGCGCGATTCGGCAAGCTCCCCGTGACTCTGAAGGTCACGCTGCTGCAAAACGGCAGGCACCTCGCGATCGCGAACACGAAGCTGACGGTCAAGCCGAAAAAGAAGTAGACAAACGCAGCGGTCAAGCCAGCGCCGCCAAGTGGAGCGCTCCCGTTGGGCGTTGGCGTAGTTCTGAGAGGCTCGCACGGCCCGAGCGGCGGCGGATCTGGGGATCTTGCTCGGCTTCCGGCTGCGTTTGTGCGCATCGGGCGCCTTCTCTAACCTTAGACTTATTGATACATCGCCCGAGGGCCTGGACTAGGGGAGGAGGTGATTGGTTTTGCGTAAGCACCGTGGCCGGTTGACCGAGCCGTTGGTCCGCGAGAACGGGACGCTTCGCCCGGCGAGCTGGGATGAGGCGCTCGATGTCGCGGCGGCGGGTCTGTCTCGGGCCCGGGCACAGGACGCGACGCGGTCGTTCGGGATGTTCAGCTGCTCGAAGGCCTCGAACGAGGTCGAACTTTCTGGCTCAGAAGTTCGTGCGTTCTGTGATGGGGTCGAACAACATCGACTCGTGCAACCGCACCTGACACGCTCCCAGCGTCGTCGGTCTGGCGACGGTGTTCGGTGCGGGCGGCGGTACGTCGTCCTATAGAGAGGTCGAGGAAACGGATCTGCTGATCCTGTGGGGCTCGAACGCCCGCGAGACGCACCCGATCTCTTCCATCACGTGCTCAAGGCGGTTCACCGCGGGGCGTCGCTGTACGTGGTCGATCCGCGCCGCACCGGCTCGGCGCAGTGGGCCGACACGTGGCTCGGGTTGGACGTCGGCACTGACATTGCGCTGGCGAACACGGTCGCCCGCGAGATCATCCACGCCGGGCTCGCGAACACGAACTTCATCGATCACGCGACGACCGGGTTTGACGATTTCGTGCCTCGCTCGAGCCGTGGACGCTCGAGGAGGGCGAACGGGTCACGGGCGTTCCCGCGGAGACGATTCGCGAACTCGCTCACGCGTACGCGCGCGCGGATCGAGCGATTCTGTGCTGGACGTTGGGGATCACTGAGCACGTCACGGCGGTCGACAACGTCTTGTCGTTGATCAACCTGGCGCTGCTGACGGGTCATGTGGGCCGCTACGGCTCTGGTCTGAACCCGTTGCGTGGCCAGAACAACGTCCAGGGCGGCGGCGACATGGGCGCGATCCCGAACAAGCTGCCGGGATTCCAGGACGTCCAGGACGACCATGACGCGCGCGCCCGGTTCGAGGCGGCGTGGGGAACGCCGCTGGCGCCACAGAGGGGTTGGCATCTCTCGCAGATGTTCGAGGCGATGGAGCGAGGCGAGCTGAAGACGTTGTACGTGATGGGCGAGAACCCCGCGCAATCCGAGGCGGACTCGAAAGAAGGGGCGCGAGCTACTCGAAGGGCTCGACTTCCTGGTCGCTCAGGACATCCTGATGACCACGCAGCGTGCGAGATGGCGGATGTCGTCCTGCCCGGCGTCTGCCTCGTGGTGTGAGGTCGAGGGCGGCACGGTCACGAACAGTGAGCGGCGCGTGCAGAGGATGCGCAAGGCGCTCGATCCGCCCGGCCTGGCGCGCGACGATCATTGGATCATCTGCGAGCTGGCCCGCCGCCTTGGGCACGATTGGGGCCATCCCACGCTCGAGCAGGCGTGGGACGAGTTGCGGTCACTCAGCCCGATGCACGGCGGCATGAGCTACGAGCGGCTCGAGGAGCTCGGGGGCATCCAGTGGCCGTGTCCGAGCGAGGATCATCCCGGCTCGCTGTTCCTTCACGGCAGGTTGTGGGACGAGCGGTGAGGGGAGCCGCGGGCGCCGTTCTCGGTCACGAAATGGGCGCCGCCGATCGACGAAGACCCTGGCCACGTTGGCCTGGGCCGGATCGACTCCCGGCGGTACCCAGCCCAGATCTCCCGCCAACACGCCTCCCTGGCCCAGCGTCGCAGTCCAGCCCGCTGTTCTTGTACCGTCCATCCCGCGCCCTGGCCCCCCGCCCAGGCCCAGTTACCTGGCCAGTCCGCCATCCCGGCCCTGGGCCAGGAAGCGCAGGCACTCCTCTCGGTCGAGCGGGTTGCCGTCGGTGCGGGCCCGGACCGGGATCGGCCCGCGGACCGGCCGGTCCCCGGCCTGCTGGGACCACCAGGAGCCCTCGCCGCGGGTCAGCCCGGGCAGCGCCCTGGTGAACTCCGGCACCAGGGCGGCCGGGATCTGCCCGGTCACCAGCCACGCCGGTCCGGCGTCCGCCGACTGGGCGACGTCGGCCCCGAGCCCGGGCCAGGCGGCTCAGCACCAGACTGAGCACGTCGCCGGGAATCTCGGCCTCGAAGTGCTGGCAGGGCTCGTAGCACCCGGGTGCCTGCTGCCCGCAGAAGCCTGCCATCGCCACCATCGGCGTCCGGCCGCGGAAGTCGGCGGCGACGCTGGCCGGGCTGGAGTAGCCGGCCTGGATCAGCGTGATCGCGCAGTCGGTCACCGCCCAGCCCGACAGGCCCTGCTCCAGCGTGGCCAGCGCGGTGTCCTCGATGGCCCGGTGGAACGCCCGCGGCAGCGCGCCGTACTTGACCTGGCGGGTGAACGACACGCCCGTTCCCGGCGGGCCGGGCTCCACCCGCAGGCCGACTGTGGCGATGAAGTCGTTCGGGCCGTGCCGCTGGATCTGCTCGCAGGCCTCGCCCCGGCCCGCCCGCCTGCTCGAAGTACACCGGCCGGATGGGCCGCGGAACTCGGCCGTCACCCCGAAGTCCC